>OZ244152.1:3045751-3690168 GCA_965216125.1 Candidatus Multivorans sp.
TACGGATCAGCTTCGACCAGAAGCGGCTCGACGTAGGGGCGATCGAGGGTTTCGGCGAGTTTCGGCGGTTGATGGCGGAGGTCGAGGGTTGCGGGCGCGGCCAGGTGCTGGTCACGGCCCACCTCGGCGCCTGGGAACTGCTGGCTCAGAGCACCGTCCGCACGGCCGCCTCTCCGGTGTGCGCGGTCGCCAAGCCGGCTCGTTCCGCGGCGACCTCACTCTTCGTCGAGCGGATGCGGGCGCGGGCGGGCGTTCGGGTGATCTGGAGCGGGCGTACGTCTCTTCTGCGCGACATGCTGAGCTGTCTGAAGCGGCGGGAGACGCTGATCATGGTCGTCGACCAGCGGCCCGATCAGCGACGCGGGCCGGAAGTCTCCTTCCTGGGCCGCCGCACGGAGTTCGTCGGCGGCCCGGCGGCGCTGGCGGCGAAGCGGGACTGCCCCTTGGTCGCCGCGTTCTGTGTCCGCGAGGGCCCCTTCTCGTACCGGCTGGAGAGTGAGATCCTCCGCTCGCCCGGCGGTACGCGGGACGGGGTCGAGCTGTCGCAGCGGATCGCCGGGGCGATTGAACGGAGAGTGCGGGCGCAGCCCGAGCAGTGGATGTGGAACTACCGGCGCTGGGACTACGAGCCCGAGGAACTGGCGGCGGTCGGCCTGGGCGAACTTCCCTTAGGGAAACTGAGATGACGGGAGCTGAGATGACGAAGAACGAACGGAGAGGGTGGCGAAGGACACGGCGGGTCGCCGCGCGCTCGGTGGCGGCGTGCGCGCTGCTTCTGATGGCGGCCGCTCCGGGGGGCGCCGACGAACGGCCGAACATCGTCTTCATCCTGATCGACGACCAGCGATTCGACGCGGCTTCCGCGCTAGGGCACCCGTTTCTCGAGACGCCGCACCTCGACCGGCTGATCGAGCGCGGGGTGCTGTTCGAGAACGCCTTCGTGACCACCTCGCTCTGCTCGCCGAGCCGGGCCTCGATCCTCACCGGGCAGTACGCCCACCGGCACGGCGTGCTGGACAACCGCACCCGTCTCGACCCACAGACGCCGACCTTCCCGCAGGAGCTCCAGGGCGCCGGCTACCGGACCGCTTTCGTCGGCAAGTGGCACATGGGCGGCACCTCCGACGCGCCCCGGCCAGGATTCGACCGCTGGGTGTCGTTTCCGGGCCAGGGTCTCTACTACAACCAGACCTTCAACATCGACGGCGAACGGGTGCCCCGCGAGGGCTACACGACGGACCTGATCACCGACTACGCGCTGGACTTTCTGGCTGGCCGGGTGGGGACGGAGGAGCCCTTCCTGCTCTACGTATCGCACAAGGCGGTACACGCTTCGTTCCGGGCCGCGGAACGCCACGTCGGAAGCTACGCGGGCAAGCGCTATCCACCTCCGCCGACGATGCCGAACCGGCATGAGAACTACGACGGCAAGCCGAACTGGGTGGAAGCGCAGCGTCGAAGCTGGCACGGCGTGGACGGCCTCTACGACAACACGGTCGACTTTCAGCAGTTCGCCGTTGATTACGCCGAAACGATGCGCGCAGTCGACGACAGCGTGGGACGGATCGTGGGCGCCCTGGAACAGCAGGGGCTCCTGGAGCAGACGCTGCTCGTGTTCACGTCGGACAACGGCTTCCAGTTCGGCGAGCACGGCCTGATCGACAAGCGGACGATGTACGAGGCGTCGATCCGCGTGCCGCTGGTCGTCCTGGCGCCGGGGTTCGAGGGCGGCGCCGGGGGCCTGCGCCGCCCGGAACTCATCGTCAACCTGGACTTCGCGCCGACCTTCCTGGAGGCTGCCGGGCTCGAGAACCCGTCAACCGTCCAGGGGCGCTCCTTCCTGGGGCTGATCGAAGGCGACCGTGCCGATGCGTCGCCGTGGCGCGACGCCTTCCTCTACGAATACTTCTGGGAACGGTCCTTCCCGCAGACGCCGACCGTGCTGGGGGTGCGCACGGACCGCTACAAGTTGATGCGATTCCACGGCGTGTGGGACCGCTACGAGCTCTACGACCTGGAGGCGGACCCCGAGGAGCGAAACAACCTGCTGGGCGATTTCATCACCCGTCACGGCGCCGGCAACGTCGAGACGCGACTGGCGGTCGCGGCCAGGAACGCGCGGAACCAGGGCGGCGAAGACGCCGCCGAGGTGCTCGCGCTCAAGGTGCTGTTCGACCGCCTGTCCGGGCGGCTCGACGAGCTGCTGGACGAGGCTGGAGCCCTGCGGAAGCCGAACTGGCAGGCGCCGCGGTAGCGGCTAGCTTGGCTACAGCTTGCGCAGGCGCACCCGGCGCACCGCGTGGTCGGGCGCCTTCTCGAGGATCAGATCGGCTCGCTCGCGGGTCGGCAGGATGTTCTGGATCAGGTTCGGCTCGTTGATCGTCTTCCAGATGCCGCGCGCCGTGTCGATGGCGTCCTCTTCGCTCAGGCTGGCGTAGCGGTGGAAGTAGGCGTCGGGATCCTGGAACGCGGTGCCCCTGAAGGTCAGGAAGCGCTCCACGTACCAACGCTCCACGACATCGGTCTCGGCGTCCACGTAGATCGAGAAGTCGAACAGGTCGGAGAGCATCAGCCGGCTGCTCTTGGGCGCCTCCGACCGTGCCTGGAGCACGTTCAAGCCCTCCAGGATCAGGATGTCGGGTTGATCGACGATCTCGGTGGCGCCGGGCAGGATGTCGTAGGAGTGGTGCGAGTAGACCGGGTGCTCGACCCGCCGCTCGCCCGATTTCACCTGGAGGACGAAGTTGACCAGCGTGCGTATGTCGAAGCTCTCCGGGAAGCCCTTGCGCTCCATGAGCCTCCGTTCCTCCAGGATGGCGTTGCGGTGGAGGAAGCCGTCGGTGGTGACCAGGTCGACCTGGGGGTGGTTGGGCCAGCGCGCGAGCAACTCGCGCAGAATGCGGCCGGTGGTGCTCTTGCCCACCGCGACGCTGCCGCCGATGCCGATGATGTACGGCACCTTGGGCGCCAGACCGCCGAGGAACGTCGCGCTGGCGCGGTAGAGATCCTGGGTGCCGCCGACGTAGAGGTTGAGAAGCCGAGACATCGGCAGGTAGATCTTCGCGACCTCGTCCAGCGACACGTTTTCGTTGATGCCGCGCAGGCGCTGCAGCTCGTTCTCCGACAGCGTCAGCGGCGTGTCGGCGCGGAGACGTCCCCACGCCTCCTCGTCGAAGGTGACGTAGATCGAGTCGGTGAGAGAGTCGACCTTGTGGTTGGTCAAGAGACCCCCGGCGGGTTGGATCAGCCGAGCGTCATCCATGCGCCCGATGACGGGCGCATGGACTGGTTCACGGGTGACGCGGAACGCGTCACCCGAGTTCCGCCAGCACCGCCTCGGCGCCGCTGACGCCGACCTGACCTGCCGGCTCCACGCCGAGGTACGTCACAACGCCGTCGTCGACGACCGCGGCGTAGCGCCGGGACCTGGTGCCCATGCCGAAGCGCGAGGCGTCGAGCTCCAGGCCGACCTTGGCCGTGAACTCGCCGTTGCCGTCGGAGAGCAGCAGGATGTCGTCGGGAATGCTCCGCGACTTGCGCCATTCGTTGATCACGAAGACGTCGTTGACCGCGACGCAGGCCACCGTGTCGACCGCCCTGGCCTTGATCGTCTCCAGGTGCTCGACGAAGCCGGGCATGTGGATCTCGGAGCAGGTCGGCGTCAGAGCGCCGGGTACGGCGAAGAGGACGACCTTCTTGCCCTCGAACAGCTCCCGCGTGGAGATGTCGACGATGCCGTCCGAGGTCATCTGCTTGAAGCTGGCTTCGGGGACCGCGTCCCCGGTCTTGATGCTCATGAACTCTGCTCCCTGGCGTTCCTGGCTCCGATGGGGGCGGCAGTATAACTATGATCGCGACTTGTGCGGAGGCGTGTGCAGACGAGGATGATCGTGGCTCGGAGCTGGCGTGGCGGTAACTGGGTGCGCCGGCGTGCCATCCGTGCGCCCGATGACGGGCGCACGGACTGGGTCGCGTGTGGCGCGGATCCGCGCCACACGGGTTCCCGCCGACGTCCGGCGCCAAACGCCGGCCTCCGCGAGTTCTGCCGCGCCAGGACGCCATGGGTCCGGGCGGTCACTCTCGCGTCGGTGGTCTGTGCCTGCGCCGGTTCCGATGGCGGCGAGACCGGAGACGCAGGCGCGTTCGACCTGGGCGTCGAGCACTCGGCGTACCTGGGGAGCGTGGCTGACGCTGAGTTCGAGCTCGTCGAGCCGGCCGGTGACGGCGTCTGGCGCGAGATCCGCGGCGCCGGTCGCGTGGTGCGGCTGGCGGGGCCGCCCGAACGGATCGCGTCTCGGACTCTGGCAACCGACGAGATCCTGCTGGAGATCGCCGAGCCCGAGCGGATCGCCTTGCTGTCCCCCTTTGCCGGCGATCCGGCGTTCAGTCCCAGCGCGGGCGCGGCGCGGCGCCTGGGGCGTGTTGGCGGCTTCAGCACCGAGGAGATCCTGGCGGTTTCGCCCGATCTGGTGTTCGCGGCCGGGTTCAACACCCAGGAGACGCTCGCCCAGTTGGAGGAGGCGGGTGTGCCCGTGATCATCCTGCTCGATCACGAGAGCCTGGCCGCGATCGAGGGCAACATCCGGGTTGTCGGCTTCGCGATCGGCCGCGAGAGGGAAGCTGAGCGGCTCGTGGAGTCGATGCGGGCCCGGTTGCAGGAGGCGCGGGCGCGAGCGGGCGCCCGGGTGGCGGGCCTGCGCGTCGTTCACTACAGCGGTGGCGTGGTGCTGGGTGGGCGGACCGTGTTCGACGATGCCATTCGCTACCTTGGTGCAGTGAACCTCGCTGCCGAGAAGGGCCTCGTCGGCTGGCCTCGGATCAGCGCCGAGCAGGTCGTGCTCTGGAACCCGGACGTGATCTTCACCGACTCCTATGTGGCCGACGCCGCTGCGGTGGGCGTCCCGGACGGCACGCGGGCAGCCGGTCTGGGCAACGTGGTGGCCCTCGACGGTCGCGACATGGCCGCCGTCTCGCACCACGTCGCCGGGTTGGTCGAGCGGCTCGCGGATGCGCTCGCGCACGCCGCGGAGCGGATGGAAGCCGGGGGCGGTCGGGATGCGGCGGCGGTTGGCACGGAATGAGAGTCGCTCTGGGCGTGCACCGGGTCGGATTCTGGTGGTACATGGCCGCTGGCGCGGTGTTGCTCGTGACGTTCGCAGCGATCGGTCTGTACCGGGGCTCGGTCGCTCTCGATCCAGCGGAAGTCATGGCGGTGCTGGCCCGGCATCTGCTGCCCGGCGAGTACGGCCCCGTGGATCCGCAGGTGGACACGATCGTGTGGTCGCTGCGGGCGCCTCGGGTGGTGGTGGCGGCGATGGTCGGCGGTTGCCTGGGGCTCGCCGGCGCCCAGATGCAGGGGCTGTTCCGCAATCCGCTCGCCTCCCCCGGGATCGTCGGCACCAGCACCGGCGCCGCCGTGGGCGCCGTCTTTGCCCTGACTTTCGGCCTGGCCAGCTCCTTCCTCCTCGCCGTGCCGCTGTTCGCGGTCGGGGGCGCGCTGCTCTCGCTTCTGGTCGTGACCCGGATCGCCACCCGCGACGGCTACACGCCGGTGACCACCCTGCTGCTAGCCGGGGTGGCGCTCAACGCGCTCCTGGCCGCGGTCAACTCGTGGTTGATCGCCCGCTCCTGGGAGCAGTACGAGGCGGCGCGCCAGATTGCGTACTGGATGATGGGCGGGGTCACGGACCGCGGCTGGAACCATGTCGGCATGCTGCTGCCGGGGATGGTCGTGGGCTGCGCCGTGGCGGCCTGGTTTGCTCGCGACCTGGACCTGCTGCTCGAAGGCGAGGAGGTGGCGGCGTCGCTCGGCGTCGACATCGAGCGGGCGAAGCGGGCCGTGCTGTGGAGTGCGGCCATCCTGACCGGCAGCGCGGTCGCGGTCAGCGGTGTGGTCGGCTTCGTCGGCCTCGTGGTGCCGCACCTCGTGCGCCTGCTGCTGGGACCCGTCCACCGCCGCCTGCTGCCGGCCGCGTTCCTGACCGGCGCCTGGTTCGTGGTCGGGGCCGACCTTCTGGCGCGCACGCTGGCGGCGCCCAAGGAGGTCCACCTGGGCGTGGTCACGGCCTTCGTCGGCGCTCCGTTCTTCCTCTATCTGCTGACGCGCCATGAGAGCGAAGTGGCGGTGTCGCGGTGACGGCGGCGCCGGGCTCGGCGCGCGGGGCGCCGCGGCTGGAACTCGTGGCCGGCGGCGTCGAGCGTCGGGGCCGCTGGCTGCTGCGCGGCATCGATCTCGTCATCGAACCGTCCATGCTGACCTCGGTCGTGGGTCCGAATGGCGCCGGCAAGTCGACTCTGCTGCGGCTGTTGAGCGGTACCTGGCGGCTGACCGAGGGGCGCGTGCTGTTGGGCGGCTTCGATATGGCGGAGCTGCCGCGTCGGCAAGCGGCGCGGCGCGTCGCCTACGTTCCGCAGTCCGTGCGGCCCTCCTTCGAGTTCACCGTTCGTGAGTTCGTCACCCTCGGCCGGTACCCGCACGAGAGCCGCCTGTTCGGCACCCGCTCGGCGGACCGCGGCTGGATCGACCGCTGCCTCGACGACACGGACGTGCTGGCGCTCGCCGAACGCAGGGTGACGACGCTTTCCGGCGGCGAGTTGCAGCGCGTGTTGATGGCGCGTTGCCTCGCCACCGAAGCGGAGGTCCTGCTGCTCGACGAACCGACCTCGAACCTCGATCTGGCCCACGGCCTGGACCTTCTGGGCCTCGCCCGCCGGCTCGTCAACGAGGGGCGCTCGGTTGTGCTCGTTCTCCACGACCTGAACGCCGCCGCCCGCTTCGCCGATCGGGTGGCCGTGCTCGACGGCGGCGCCCTGGTCGCCGAGGGCCCGCCCTCCGAGGTCCTGGCGCCGGAGCTTGTGCGGCGCGTGTTCCGCGTCGAGGCGGTGCCTCTGCCCGGCGCCGCGTCGACCGTCTTCGACTTCGAACCGCTCGCTTCTTCCTAGGTCTTTCAGCCACCGAACACCCGGGTCAGGGCCTCGGCCGCCTGCGCCGTCTGCTCCGGGCTCACGTCGCGGTGCGTCACCAGCCGGATGTGGGTCGGGCTGATCGCCAGACACAGCACGTTCTCGCGTTCCAGGGCTTCGGCGCATTCCAAAGCGCTCCGGCCCGTGCCCTCGACCGAGAAGATCAGGATGTTCGTGCGCTGCTCGGCGATCAGGGCGACGCCGGGAAGGTCCTTCAACGTGTCCGCGAGCAGACGCGCGTTCTCGTGGTCCTGAACAAGCAGGGGAGGGCTCTCGTCGAGGGCGACTTCCGCCGCCGCCGCCAGCACGCCGACCTGCCGCATCTGGCCGCCGCACATCTGCCGGTAGCGGCGGACGTTCTGGACGAAGTCGCCGGAGCCGACGACGATGGACCCGACGGGCGCGCCCAGTCCCTTCGAGAAGCAGAAGGACAGCGAGTCGACCGGTCCGGCGGCTTCGGCCGGCGTGCAGCCGAGCGCGGTCGCGGCGTTGAACAGCCGGGCGCCGTCGAGGTGGACCCGCAGACCGCGACTGTGGGCGGTGTCGCAGAGGGCCCGGGTGCGTTCGCGTTCGTAGATCGTGCCGCCGGCCTGGTTGCAACTGTTCTCCAGGCAGAGGAGGCGCGTCGAGGCCAGGGTGGGGTCGTCCGGCGCGATCGCGGCTTCGACCTCGGCGGGCAGAAGAGTGCCGTTCGCCGCCGCCGCAACAGGGCGCGGCAGCAGGCCCGCGACGCCGGTGATCCCGTTCATCTCGTGGTTGATGATGTGCGCGTTCGCTTCGAGCAGCACTTCGCTGCCCCGCGGCAGTTCGTGCGCGAGCAGGCACGCCAGGTTGCCCTGGGTGCCGGAGGGAACGAAGAGGGCGGCTTCCCGTTCGAGCATCCCGGCGACCCGCTCCTGGAGCCGGTTGACCGTCGGATCCTCCCGGAACACGTCGTCGCCGACTTCCGCCGCGGCCATCGCCTTGCGCATGGCCGGTGACGGCCGGGTCATGGTGTCGGAGCGAAGATCGACGGCGGTGTTCATGGCCGGGCGATCATACTTGGCGCCCGATGGACGATTCCGAGTCCCAGTCAGGGCAACCACAGGCCGACACGGAGGTGGTCGCAGCCGCCGACCTCGGCTCGAACAGCTTCCACCTGGTGGTGGCCGAGGTGCGCGGCGGCCAGCTCGTGTTCGTCGACCGCCGCAAGGAGTTCGTGCGGCTGGCCGCCGGACTCGACGAGCGCAAGCGTCTCACACCCGAAGCGTCGGCGCGGGCACTGGACTGTCTCCGCCGGTTCGGTGAGCGGGTGCGTTCGTTTCCCCCGGGGACTGTGCGTGCCGTCGGCACGAACACGCTTCGTCAGGCCCGCAACGCGCAAGACCTGCTGGAGGCGGCGCAGCGCTCGCTGGGACATCCAGTGGAGATCATCTCGGGCCTCGAGGAGGCGCGGCTGATCTACCTCGGCGTCTCGAGGAGTCTGGCCGGCGACGAACGGCGCCTCGCCGTGGACATCGGAGGCGGCTCCACGGAGCTGATCGTCGGCGAGGGCTCGCAGCCGCTCGATCTGGAGAGCCTGTACATGGGCTGCGTCAGTTTCAGCCTGCGCCATTTCCCGAACGGACAGGTGAAGGAGAAGCGGTGGAGGCGGGCCGAGACGGCGGCGCTCGTGGAGCTGGAACCGGTCGAGCGCCGCTTCCGTGCGGGGGCCGGCTGGACGGTGGCGGTCGGTTCTTCGGGCACGGTCCGTTCGGTGGCGGAAGTGGTGCGGGCCGCGGGTTGGTGCGAGCAGGGCATTACCCGGGAGGCGCTGCTCCGTCTTCGCGAACTGTTGATGGAACGCGGCAGCACGATGGACGGCGGCATCAAGGGTCTGAGCGAGGGCAGGGCGCCGGTGTTCGCCGGCGGAGTGGCCGTGCTGCTCGCGGTGTTCAAGGCGCTGGGCATTCAACGGATGCGGGTCGCTGGCGGCGCGCTGCGCGAGGGCGCGTTGTACGACCTGCTCGGCCGGCTGCACCACGAAGACACGCGGCACGCGGCGGTCGAGTCGATGGCCCGGCGCTACCACGTGCAGCCTGATCAGGCCGAGCGGGTCCGGGAGACGGCGCTTCAGCTCCTGGAGCAGTGCGCAGAGCAGTGGGACCTGACGGGAGAACTCCCCTGGCTCATGCTGTCGTGGGGCGCCCAGTTGCACGAGGTCGGCCTCGACATCAACCACGCCGGCTTCCACAAGCACGGCGCCTACGTCGTCGAGAACGCGGAGATGCACGGCTTCTCGCTCCAGGAACACCGGGCGCTGGCGTCGCTGGTTCGGAGCCATCGACGCAGGTTCCAGCGCCAGATCTTCGATCGTCTACCCTCGGCCTGGCGGCAACCGGCTCGACGCGTAGCCGTCCTGCTGCGGCTGGCGGTGGTGCTTCACAGGAGCCGCCGCCCGGAACCGCTGGCGGTGCGGCTCGAGGTCGATGGGCGCGATTTGAGGCTCGTACTGCCGAAGGCGTGGCTCGAGACGTCGCCGCTGACCCGCGCCGACCTGCGGCAGGAGGCGAAGTTCCTGGCTGCGGCCAAGTATCGGCTGACGGTGGAGGAAGACGGGGGCTCAGAGGTTGCGTGAGCGTCAGGTCTCGGCGTTCGCGCACTTCGCTACAGCTTCCGCCATCTCGCCCATCGAGAAGAACACGAAGTCGGTGGTCGGCATCGCCTCGACGCGGTCCGTAGCGCCCCAGCTCCCGCCCTCGGACAGGCGCTGACGGTCGATCCAGGCGTTGGCGAGCCCGAACCGGTTCGCCGGCACATGGTCGTGATGCAGGCTCTGCGCGGTGTGCAGAACATCCGACCGTTCGAGCCCGAAGTCGGACGCGAGATGGGCAAGCAGATACTCGAAGTTCGCGTCGGCCGGCTTGTAGGAGCCGATGTCCTCCGCGGTGTAGATCGCATCGAACTCGACCCCTAGCTTGCGGTTCGACCCGGCGATGCCGTCCTTGTGCACGTTCGACAGGATGACGAGCCGGAAGTGCCGTTTGAGCACCCGCAGCGCGTCCGCCGTGTCGGGGAACGCCGGCCAGTCGGGCACCGAGGCGCCGAACCCTTCGTCGAGTTCCGGGTCCGTCTCCATGCCGAGGCTGTCGGCGATCCGTCGATGGACGCGAGCCAGCAGATCCGGGTAGAGAAGTTCGGGCGTCTCCTGCTCCTGCAGGTTCTCGCACTGCCCGAACGCAAGCAGTGCCGAGTCACGTGTGACCTCGGCGTCCGGGTTCCGCATGATCAAGGGCTGCAGGGCGTCCCAGATCCCGGTCTCCCAGTCGATCAGGGTGCCGTAGCAGTCGAACGTCAGGACGCGGTAGTCGGTGAGTTGGAGCATAGGGCGGTTGCCGGCATAAGCTACACCCGTCTGAAGGGGTGACGATGGACAGACTGAGAAACCACCCGGGCCAGATTCTCAGGGCAGAACTCGAAGCTCGAGGAATGACTGCGAACCAACTGGCGCTCGCGCTCCGAGTGCCGGCGAATCGAATCACGGCGATTCTCCGCGGGGAGCGAGCCGTCACCGCGGAGACGGCGGTTCGTCTTGGTCGCTACATGGGAACGGGAGCGGTCCTGTGGATGAACCTCCAAACGGCCTACGACGTATCCGTCGTCGAGGCCAAGCAAGGGGCCGCGATCGGCCGCGAGGTACTGCCCGCTTCGCCGGCATCCTCCGGGAGCAGATTGGCCGAGGCCAGCCGCTAGCAGGCCGGAAGGCCTGCTGAAGTCCAAAGGCGTCAGGCGGCTTGGCGGCGTTCGAGAGCCTGACGGCGGAGGGCACGGACTCGCTCAGCCAGCTTGCCGATCTCAGATTCCAGATTCTCGATCGTGCCGGACAGGTCGAGCGTGGCGATTTCCAGTTGCTTCCCGGCGTGGCGAACTCGATGAACCACGCCCTTGGCTTCGCCCTGGGCGTAGATCAGGAGTCCGCCGGGAAGGTTGAGCGCGGTGGTGTAGGCGAGGAGTTGGTAGAGGTCGGCGTTGGGGACGTGGGTGTCCTTGACCCGCTTGTACTTCGCGTCGCCGACGAAGGTGCAGGTCGGGCCGTTCCACCAGGACAGGTCCGGCTTGAGCTGCACTTCCCGGTCCTCGTCGAGGTGTAGGCGAGGGAGTCGCTTGTCGGACGGGAGGGTGGTCTCCGAGAGTTTCAGTTCCTCCCTGAGTGCGCGCGTCACGAACTCCTGGAAGACCACGTTCATGTCCATCACGAAACCGTTCGCACGCACAGCGCCGCGGGCCGTCTCGATGGCCGTGTGGCGGAGGATCAGGCGTGCCAGCGTCACGACTTCCCTGTAGTGCTCGTTGAGGCGGTCGAACTTCACTTCGGGAACGGCGTTCGGCGGGAACTCGACGAGACTTACGTTGTCGAGCGTCGCGACGATCGAGCCCAGGTCGAGACGGGACTTCGACCTGCGGAGGCGGAGCTTCCCGAGCCTCTGAGCAGCGGCCTTGACCAACCGGTTCGCCAGAACATCGTCCGTGAAGTCGTCGTAGCGGACCTCGATCGGTAGGGGAATGTCGAACCTACGGCGGAGTTGATCGGCCACGCGAATGCGTCCGCGGACGGTCTGGAGCGCCTCCTCTTCGGTGCGGTAGCCGTGGAGCAGTCCGCGCGCGAAGGCGCGGCGAGCAGCCCGGGTCAGCGCCGGAACCAGAGCCTCCACCAGGGTCGGTTGGGTCTGGAAGTCGAAGCGCTCGTCCCGGAAGTTCACTGCCCCCATGGCGTAGGACGCCAGGTAGAGGACGCGACCGATGGGGAGTTTCGGGTGGATGGAGACGGACAGGTCGCCGATGTCGAGGGCGCCGACGGTGGACCCGGGTGTCAGGTGGTAGGCGTCGCTCTCGCCGGGCGCCGGCTCGATGGTCAGCTTGAGCGGAAGTGCGGCCAGGGTGTCGCGCTGCCGAGCGGTCAGCCGCAGTGGCTCGGTCTTCGCCCACTCATTGAGGTCAATTCTGGTCATCGTCGGCCGATTTGCTGCTTTCGGCGCTCGCTTCCTCGTCGGGGTTGTCAACAGTTCCATGCCTGCGCAGCCTGTCGAGCTTGAACTCGTCGAGCCGGTCGCTTTCGCCGTAGAGGTGCTCCTCGATGTACGGCAGCACGTTGTGCTCCCAGATGAGCCGGACCTTGTCTTCGTCGAGATCCTTCTTCATGAAGTAGCTGGGGCCGATAGCCGCTTGGCGGTCATTGAGCTTGCCGTTCGCCCGTGCCACCGCCTCGGGCAACCACTCCATGCCAGCCTCTTCCCGCTGAAGCCAGCGCTCGAGCAGTCCCTGGACCGGTGGCTTGTCGGGGTGAAACTCGACGAAATGGAACCGTCGCCGCAGCGCCAGATCGACCAAAGCGATCGAACGGTCCGCCGTGTTCATCGTGCCGATGATGTAGAGGTCCTCGGGCAGGCTGAACCGCTCGTCCTCGTCCGCGGCGTACTGGAGTGCCATCTCCTCGTCCCGGTACTCCAGCAGGAAGTACAACTCGCCGAACACCTTGGCCAGATTGCCGCGGTTGATCTCGTCGATGATGAGGAAGTGCGGGACGTTCGGCTCGTCGCGGGCCTTCCTTGCGGCTGTGACCAGCGGGCCGTCGCGTAGCGCGAAACCGGCCTGGCCGTCGCGGAGCGTCGGTCGGTAGCCCTGGACGAAGTCCTCGTAGGCGTACGACGGGTGGAACTGGACAAGTGTGACACGGTCGTCACTTCCGGCGAGGAAGTGGGCCAGTTTGCGGGCGGCGTAGGTCTTGCCGGTGCCGGGTGGTCCCTGGAAGATAACCTGGCGCTTGTCGTCGAGGAGTTTCGCCATTGTGTGGAGATCGGCCGCGTCGTAGAGCAGTTCGTCGGCGAGTTCTTCTAGATCGGCTGTCTCTCTCTGGTCGGTGGGTGCGTCCGGCCTGTCGCCGCCTTCTTGTTGCTTGGGCTGGTGTTGTCGCTGTCCTCGGTAGAACGTCTTGAACACAACCGACTGTGCATCCAGGCGACTTGAGGGCCGGGCAAGGCCCCGCTCTTCGGCTTTCTCGATGAGCAGGTCGAGGAATCGCAGAGCGTGCTCGTACAGGCGCTCCTCACTAAGGTCATTGCCGGACAGCTCGCCGAAGCCTGTGAAGCTGTACGCCGCGACCATCTCTGTCTTACGAAGGGGAGGATGACGATGGGCTCCGATCGCCATAAGGAGGAAGGAAGTCACTTTCAGGCGACTCCAAGCACCACTGATGCCGTGCTCGGAGTAGGCCCGGTGCTGATCCCGTTCCTTCCGTTTGGCATCGGTTGGTAGGCGCTTGGAAAAGGCGCGAACCCGCTCGGTCAAGGGGCTCTCCTCAGACCAGAGTAGGTGGAGGCCTTCGGAGGCGGTCTCAGGATCCGCTGCAAGCCATTTCAGGAGCTTTTCCTTGTTGATCCAGTCGAGGAGGTACCTGTCCTTCTGAACCGCGGCCCTTACGAGAGCGATTGATCTGTCGTCGGCTGCTAGGAGGGCGTTCCGGGCTTCGGCAAGGCTATGGCCCATGTCCAACTTGAACTGGACTTCCCTGTCGAGTTCGCCGCCCTCGATGTAGGGCCGTACATCTTCCTTAAGGTATGCAGCCCATCCGTCCCCGCTGGCCTCCGTCGCATTCGGCGTTTCGTCGTCCGCACCGCGGAAGTCGCGGTAAAGAGAGACCGCATTCCTCAGCGTGGCAGTGCCGTCGTAGACGTTGCCGTCGATCGGGATCTCGTGGTTCGGCTGTTTGCGGTTTCGCTCATCCTCTCTAGAATAGGTGAGTCGATCAGTCAGTCCATCCAGTCTGTCCGCTTCCCACTGGGCGTCCAGATCGCCCTCGAATTGCTCCACACGCCTGCAGTTGCTCATTCGGGAGCTGACGGTTGATTCCATGAGCCGTCGTTCAGCGCTCAGCCAGTTTCGGAACCGTTCCTCCTGCATTCCTATCCCTCCCGTATTCGTCGTGGACACTACGCCATTGGCTGTAGTGGAAGCTCTCTCACACGCCTCACGTGCCGCTTCCGAATCTGCTTGGTGCGGGTCGGGCACGGAGGTTAGCCCAAGTCCTCCCGGAGTGCTCGGAGGGCACGTCATTCACGGGTGTGTAGCGCGCCAACTAACTCGCGCTCGCTGCTACGTGGCTCGCCGGATGCGGGCCAGAACCCGGGTGGCGCGATCCGCGCCACCCGCGAACCACTCTGTGCGCCCGTCATCGGGTGCACAGATGGCAGGCCCGCGCACCCAGAGATAAGTCGTCGCTTCGGCTGTGATCCTCTACTGGAACCCCTGTCCGTTTGGTCGCCCGACGACCTCCAGCCTGCCCGGAGGGGCTCGGGGGGCAAACTCCAGCGGACTCGGAGCGAGCGACGGGCAATGCCGTTCCAGGAACCGATACCTGACCGAAGCGAGCGGAGTGGAGTGGGCGCCACCTTCCCATCATCCGAACAAGCGCGCACGGCCGCTGGAGTTTGGCCCCCGAGCCCCTCAGGGCAGGCGGGTGTGACCGCCACCACGCCACCACGCTGCCGCGCTGCCGCGCCGCTACGCCGCCTCAAGGCCGGAACTGGATCGGGCGCGGCCCCAGCCTCGCCGGCTGCGAGACGATCTTCCAGGCCGTTTCGATCCAATCGCAGATCATCCGGCGGGTGTCTCGCGGGTCGATCATCTCTTCGATCTGAAAGCGCGACAGCGGACCGACCGGGCCGCGGGCGCTTTCGATGCGGGCCATCAGTTCGTCGCGCAGGGCCTGAGGATCCTCGGCCTGGGCGAGTTGGCGTTTGTAGGCGGCTTCGATGCCGCCTTCGGGCGGGATGCCGCCGGTGTCGGCGGAGGGCCAGACGACGCGCATGGACGGTTGGGCGCGGGGGGTGGCGTAGTTGTTGCCGGCGACCCCGAAGCTGCGGCGCATGATGACGGTGAAGATCGGCGTGGTGACCTGGGAGAAGGCGATCATCCACTGGCCGCCCCAGCGGATGGTGCCGGTGATCTCGTGTTCGAGGCCGACCGCGAAGCCGGGGTTGTCGACCAGGTTGAGGACCGGCAGGTGGAAGAGGTCGCAGAGGTCGAGGTGGCGGGTGAGCTTGCGGCAGCCGTCGGCGGTTAAGGCGCCGCCGTTCGTGTGCTGGCTGTCGGAGGCGATGACTCCCATCGGATGGCCGTTCATGCGCACGAAACCCGTGACCTGGTCGGTGCCCCAGAGCGGGCCGATCTCGAAGAAGGAGTCCCTGTCCGCCATCAGCCGGATCGCCCTGCGCACGTCGAAGGTCGCGGTGCGCTTGCGGGGAATCAAGCCGAACAGTTCCTCGTCGCGGCGGTCGGTCGGGTCGTTCGGATCCGGCGGCGCCACCGGCGGCGTCTCGAAGACGGAGGAAGGCAGGTACGACAGGAAGCGGCGGGTGAGCGCCATCGCCTCCTCCTCGGTCTCGGCGAGGTTGTCCACCGAGCCGTTGCGGCAGTGGATGTGCCAACCGCCGAGGTCCTCCTTGGTGATGTCGTAGCCCATCGCGGGGCGGACGACCGGCGGTCCGGCGACGAACAACTGCGCGATGTCGCGCGCCATGACCGAGAAGTGGCCGAGTACGGCCTTGGCGGCGCCGATGCCGACGACGCTGCCGAGCAGCAGGTTGATGACCGGCACGGTGCTCAGTTGCTCCGTGTACATCGTGCTGCCGAGGTGACCGGGCAGGAAGGAGCCGCCGCCGCCCGCGACCCGGGGCCGGCCGGCCTTGATCGCGCCGCGGCTCTCCTTGGCCTTGCTTTCGCCCTCTTGTCTTTGTTGCGGCACCATCGTGGCGACGCTGCCGCCGCCGGACGAGCCGTCGAGCAGACGGACCGAGGGCACCCGCATCTCCAGGGCCAGCCGATCGAGGTGGCGGCTCTTCTCCCCGATCGCGCCGTCCGCGTGGCCGCCACGGGAGGTGAAGTCGTCGGCGCAGACGACGGCCGTGCGGCTCTCGATTCGGCCCCAGCCGCCGACGTGGTTGGCGGGCGTGAAGTCGACGATCGCTCCGCTCTCGTCGTACGAAGCAAAGCCCGCGATGCTTCCGATCTCGTGGAAGCTGCCGTCGTCGAACAGGAGGTCGATGCGCTCCCGGCAGGTCAACTTGCCGCGGCTGCGCTGGCGCACCACGCCGCGCTCGTCGGAGCCGGGCGCCAGCCGCTTGTGCGCCAGGGCCTGCATCGTGGCCACGTCGTCGAGCAGCGGCGCCCAGGTGTCGGCTCGGTGCTCCGCCCGCGGCTCGCTGGTCGCGCCCTCAGCCGCCGCGATGACCGCGACGACCTGCCCTGCCTCCACCGTGTCGCCGGCCGTCAGCGGCTGAAGCGCCGTCACCGTGCCGCTCAGCGGTGCGGCAACCTGGGACTCCATCTTCATCGCGCTGACGATCAGCAGCGCTTCGCCGGCGGCGACGCTGTCGCCTTCCGCGATGCGGATCTCCAGGATCGATCCGGCCATGGGGCAGGCGACGGCGTGCTGGCCGGGTCCGACGTCCAGTTCGGCGGCCGCCGACCTTGCGGCGGTCGGCGCACCGGCGCCGCCGGCCGCGGAAACGCCCATCACCGTAGCCTGCAGCCGCAGCATGGTCAGGGCACTGTTGGCGCCGGCATCGGCGGCGGGGGAGAGCAGGTCCGGATGTTCGCCGAGGAGCGTGGTCCGCGCGTCGCCGCCGCGGACCGCGGTGTGGGTGAGGATCGCCTTCAATTGACTCAGATTGGTGGCGAGACCGCCGATATGGAACTCGTCCAGGGCCCGGACAAGACGGTCGACCGCGGCGACGTGGGCGGCGTGACCGGAAGCGAACGACGAGGAACTCAAAGCTGTGACCTTGGCGAGCAGCGGGTCGAACTGGGGTGGCGGCGCGTAGCCGACGTAGCCGCAGCCGTCGACCCGTACGCCCGGGCCGGTGGGCTCCTTGTAGGCGCTCAGCGTCCCCGCGCCGCGGGCGACCACCCGGGCCTGGACGGCTGCGCCGCGCGGCGCGCCGACCGCGTCCTGGCTACCGAGACCGAGGGCGGTGAGAGTGGCGCCGGCGGCGATCCGGAACTGGGCCTCGACGAGGTCGATGCCGGTGACCTGCTCGGTGACGGTGTGTTCGACCTGGATGCGCGCGTTGCACTCGATGAAGAAGTGCTCGCCGGTCTCGGGCACGACCAGGAACTCCACCGTGCCGGCGTTGGCGTAGCCGGCCGCGGCGACCAGCCTGACCGCATCGGCGAGGATGCGGCGCCGCAGGTCGGCGTCCAGACCCGGCGCCGGCGCCGTCTCGATCACCTTCTGGTTGCGCAACTGGACCGAGCAGTCCCGCTCGTGCAGGTGCACGACGTGGCCTTCGTTGTCCGCGAGTACCTGGACTTCGATGTGGCGCGGGCGCTCGATCAGCTTCTCGACGAACAGCGCGCCGCTGCCGAACGCGGCCTCGGCCTCGCTCCGGCAGCGGGCGAACGCCTCGGTCATCGCATCGGCGGACGTGACTCTGCGCATGCCGCGGCCGCCTCCGCCGGCGGCCGCCTTCAGCATCACGGGATAGCCGAGCAGGGCGGCCAGGTCCACCGCCTCGGTCGGGGACTCGAGTGGGCCGTCGCTGCCGGGAACTACCGGGACGTCGAGGGAGGCCGCGAGTTGGCGGGAACGCACCTTGTCGCCGAACAGCGCCAAGGCGGCCGGGGGCGGTCCGACGAAGACGAGTCCGGCATCCGCGCACTGCTGGGCGAACCCGGCGTTCTCTGCCAGGAATCCGTAGCCGGGGTGGACGCAGTCGCAGCCGCTCCGGTGGGCCGCCGCCACCAGCGCCTCCGCGTCGAGATAGGCGGCCACGGGATCGTCGGCAACGCCGTTTCCGATCTCCACGGCCGTTGTCGCGAGGCGGGTGTGGAGCGACAGCGAATCGGCGGCCGGATAGACGCCGACGGACTCCATGCCGAGCGCCGAGGCGGCCTTGACGATGCGGATGGCGATCTCGCCGCGGTTGCTGATCAGGACCCGTTCGAGTTGCGGCATGGACTGACCCCGTTGGTTGAGGAAGGACGGGAGGATACAGGGGTGCCGCTAGGCCGCATATTTGACCGGGGGCCGTAGCGAGGGCGCGGAGACGTCGATGAAATATGCGGGCTAGAGCTAGAATCCCAGGCTCCTCGCGGCGGGCCAGCCTGCCCGCACTCGAATCCGGTTCCATGGCCTCCACCTGCCGCACCGCCACGGTCGCCGATGCGGCCGACATCGTGGCCCTCGTCAACGCCGCCTTCCTGATCGAGGCGGACACGCTCTCCGGCGACCGGATCGAGCTCCCGGAGGTGAGGGAGCGCCTCGAGCGCGGCTCGTTCCTCGTCTGCGACGCCGCAGCGGGCGGTCCGGCCGGCTGCGTCTATGTCGAGGTGCGCGGCGAGACCGGCTACCTCGGCCTGGTGTCGGTCGCGCCGTCGCAGCAGGGCCTCGGTCTCGGCCGAAGGCTGATGACGGCGGGCGAGAGTTGGCTGCGCGAGGCGGGCTGCAGTGTGTGCGAGCTCTGGGTGCTCAGCGTGCGGCCGGAACTGACGGACTGGTACGGGCGGTTGGGCTATCGCGTGGTGCGCACGGAGCCGTTCGTGGCGGTGAACCCGCCGCCGACGCGGAGACTGCTGCGCCCCTGCCACTTCGAGGTAATGGAGCGCGACCTGGCTGGCTCGTAGCAGCGGCCGAACAGGCTCCTACTGTTCTCTCAGCACGTCGTGGAGATTGAGCAACTGGCGTCTGAGACGACGCTCCTCGACCTGTTCCTCGAGCAGGCGCCTGAAGTCCTCCCGGGAGTGCAGGTAGCGGCCCATCTGCGAGAGCAGGGAGAACTTGTTGTTGTCGTGGAAGCGGGCGTCGAGTTCCAGCAGTGCGTCGTAGTAGTCGAAGTCGTTCTTGATGTAGCCACTCTCGCCGGCTTCGGCCATGACCAGGGCCACTCGTTCGAAGGGCGCGACGAGAGAGCGCTGCGAACCGGGCGCCGCATGGGCCACGATCTTCACTTCGTCTGAGACGGCGAAGCGGTCGCGCAGTTCCTGCGCGGTCATGGGCCGTACCGAGCAGTCGGTCTCGGTGATCTCGACGGTGACCGCGTAGCGCGGTCGGAGCTTGGGCAGGTGGACCGCGCCTTCGACCTGGACCTCGAGCTGGTAGGCGCCGTCGTCTTCCGCCGGCAGCGCAGCCACCTCGGTGACGAAACCGCGCAGGACGTAGATGTCCGCAGGGAACAGGGCGTGGGGTACGGGTCCCGGGCACTCCTGGCCGCCGGCGGGTACTGTGGCCACGGCGGCACACAGGATGGCGACGGCGCCGAACGCCCAGCGGCTCATGCGGGTTCCGCGGCCTCGGCTGTCGCATCGATCGGCAGCTCGGCGGTGCCGGGTCGGTCGCCGAGGGGCGGCCGGCCGCTGCCGATCGTGTCGATCGCGGTGCGCACGCCGATCGTCAGCCACAGGAGCGCGATCGAGGCCGAAATCACGGTGCCGACGAGCGACGAGTACCAGACCCACTGGACGGGCAAGCGCAGCCAGAAGGTCACCGCCCAGGCGAGCGGCGCGCTGATCAGGATCACCCGCAGCAGGGACAGCCAGAGTTCCGGGGAGCCGCGGCCCAGGCCCTGCAGTGTGCGCCCGGTCAGGATCGAAATGCCGATGAAGGGATAGGCGAAGACGACCACCCGCAGGTAGTCGACGCCCAGGCTTCGGATGCCCGGACTGTCGGTGAAGAAGGCGACGAGGCCGGGCGCCAGCACGTAGAACGCGGCGGCGATCGCGAGGCTGAGCAGGATCGTCCGCAGCATCGCGTAGCGGACGATCTCCCGCAGCAGGTCGCCGCGCCGGGCGCCGTAGAACATGCCGACCAGGGTGACCAGGCCGGAGGCGACGGCGACCTGGGGAAGGATGACGACGTGGTCGAGGCGGCTGCCGATCTGGAGCGCGGCCACTGCGTCGGGCGTGTGCTCGACCAGGATGCGGTTGAGTACGCCGCCGCCCATCGACATGACCACGAAGGACAGTGACGCCGGCAGGCCGATGACGCAGATGCTGCGGACGATCGCGGCGTCGTAGCGGAAGTTCCGGAGGTCGAAGCGGACGTACGAGAGCTTCGCGATGAACAGAAGGTAGATGAAGGCCAGGGCTGCGACCGCCTGGCTGACGATCGTGGCCAGGGCCGCGCCGGCGACGCCCATCCCGAACGTGAAGATGAACAGGGGGTCGAGCGCGATGTTGAGCAGGGTGGCCGCGCCCTGGATCATGACCGGGGTCTTCACGTTCCCTTCGCCGGAGAGGATGGAGCGGAAGAAGACCGCGAGCACCATGAAGGGGTAGCCGCACGCGAGAATGCGGAAGTACTCCCAGGCTTGGGGCACGAGCCCCTCGGGAACCCCGAGCGCATGGAGCAGTTGCATGCCGAAACCGAGCGCCGTTCCCGTCGTCACCGCCGCGACGGCGGCGCCGATCAGGACGGCGTGTTCGGCGGCGCAGTCGGCGCGTACACGGTCGCGCGCGCCGATCGCCCGCGCGATCACCGCGGTGATGCCGGTGCCCAGGCCGAAGGTCACGCCCATGGCGAGGAACACGAGCGGCATGTTGAAGGCGAGGGCCGTCAACGCCTCAGGGCTCACCCGGCCGACGAAGAACATGTCGACGATCATGTAGAGCGTCTGGATCGACATGCCGATCAGGATCGGCATTGCCAGCAGCCACAGCGCCCGCCGCGGATTCGCGACGAAACGGTCCAGGCGGTCGGCGCCGGGTCGGTCCTGCATCGGCGGAGGTTACCCCGCGGGGCTGTCCGGGAAGAGCTTCGTTCCCGGGCGGGCGTGTTCCTGTATAGTTTGGGCCTAACTGCACCCCCCAGACACCCCCTAGCAGGCCCAGGAGGTCCCATGTCTCGACCCAGTCCTTCTCCGACGCTGGTCACGCTCGCCAGCTTCGCCGTCCTCGCGCTCGTCGCTTCTGCGACTGCCGCGGCCGCTCCGAACAACGCGCTCGACGCGCCGCTGACCGTCTACACCGGCACCATCGTCGGCAACGACGGCGAGCCGGTCCGCGGCGCCACCGTGTCGCTGTTCTCGACCGACGAACAGCGGAGCATCTCGGTCTACAGCCAGCCGGACGGCGCCTACAAGCTGCCCGCCGTTGCCGCCGGCAAGTACAAGCTCCGTGTCCGCCTGATGGGCTGGCTCGATGAGTGGAAGGATCTCAAGGAGACCACCGAGCCGACCCCGATCCAGGTTCGCCTGCGCAAGGCCGAAGGTTGGGCCCTGCAATCGCAGCGTCCCGGCCACGACCTGATGAACATGCTGGAGTGGGAAGACGACAAGGACGCTCTGAATTTCAGGATGATGTGCGCCTACTGCCACCAGGTCGGGACCGTCGGTTTCCGTTCGCCCGAGGAGCCGGTGGACTGGGAGGTCATGCTCACCCGGATGGACGGCTTCCAGGGCCTGTACGAGCACACCCAGGACGCCCTGGTCGACAAGATCGTCAGCGTCTACGGCCGTGAGGCCGAGGAAGAGTGGCCGGACTTCGTGCCGCCGGAGCCGCCGAAGGGCGAGGCCCTCAAGGGCGAAGTTCGCGAGTGGCTGATGGGCGACCAGTCCGGCGCCGTGATCCACGACCTCGAACTGGGCGACGACGGCCTCGTCTACACCGTCGACATGGCCCAGGACGTGATCGAGACCCTCGATCCGGCAACCGGGGAGCGCGCCTTCTACACCGTGCCCGGCGGCAAGGACTACCTGTCGCCGTCCAGCATCACGACGGGCATCCACTCGATCGAGAAGGCTCAGGACGGCAACATGTGGGCCACCCTGGCCTACTCGGGCCGGATGGCCGAGTTCGATGTCGAGACGAAGGAATGGCGGATCGGCCCCGGCCGCGCCGCTCCGCGTCCGCGCGGCGGCTATCCCCACACTCTTCGTTTCGCGCCGAACGGCATCCTGTGGTGGACAGACGCCGGCAGCCCGAGCGGCGTCGGTGTTCTCTCGCTCGATCCCGAGACCTGGGACGGCAAGCGCTGGGAAGTCACCGAGTACAAGCTGCCGTCGGCCGATCAGGTCCGCGGTGGCGGCGCCCGCGGCGAGTCTCGCGGCGTGACCCCCTACGGCATCGACGTGGCGCCGAACGGCCACGTCTTCTACACCAAGCTGAACGGCCAGCGGGTCGGTCGCATCCGTCCGGAGCTCGACGCCGACGATCCCGAGCAGATCGTCGAGTGGAAGCCGCCGGTGCACGGTCCGCGCCGCCTGCACGTGGCCCCCGACGGCATCGTCTGGGTGCCCGGCTGGGCTTCGGGCGACATCGCGTCGTTCAACGAGGAGACGGAAGAGTGGAAGGTCTACGACCTGCCGCACGGTGCGAACTCGTTGCCCTACGCGCTGAACATCAACCCGACCAACGGCGAGATCTGGATCACCGGCACCGGCAGCGACTCGATGCTCCGCTTCGATCCGAAGACGGAGAAGTTCGTCGAGTACCGGATGCCGATGCAGGTCACCTACACCCGCGAGATCGAGTTCGACGAGGCGGGCAACGCCTGGACCACGAACTCGAACGCTCCGTCCCGTCACGCCGAGCACCGTCAGGGCTCGGTGCTGATGATCTCGGCGGGCGGCGGCGAGTAGGCCTCGTCAGATCGGTCTGCCGGACACGTTCGGCGGGCCTTGACAGTTTGGCGGCCGGTCCCTTCGGGGGCCGGCCGTTTCCCGTTCCAGGAGCGTTCGAGAGAGTCGAGACGCGCCGGCGACTCCTTGCTAACCTATCGGTTGGTTCCAAGGACGCGAGAGCCCAGGAGTGAGAAGTCGTGTTCTCTCTCGACTCTTGCATTGACAGGCACGGGCTTCGAGGGAGTTCCCGCATGCGGCCTGCGTGGTCGTTACGCCGGTGGCGGTTTGACTGTGTGGTCTTCGGATTGCTTCCGTTGGCGATTCTGGCGGAGGTTGATGTCGGCTTCGCGGACGTTTGCTCTCGAACTGCCGAAGTGAAGGAGGCCCTCGTCGCTGCGAGCGGCGCGGAGACTTGCGCCGAGGTCGACGGGCGCGATCTACGGGACATCACCACCCTGGATCTTGGGGGTCAGGGCATCGCGAGCCTGGGTACAGGTGATTTCGAGGGTCTGGATCGCCTCGAGTCTCTGGACTTGTCCGACAACCTCCTTTCCTCGCTCACCTCGGGCGTGTTCGATGAGCTCTATCTTCTGAAGACGCTCCACCTCGACGGGAACGAGTTGGAAAGCTTGCCTGCGGACATCTTCGACCAGCTCTTCCTGCTCGAGGAGCTGACGCTTGACGACAACAGCTTCTCCTCGTTGCCGGACGGACTCTTCGCGGAGTTCTCCCGGTTCGACGGCATGCAGGCGAATGGCGATCCGCCGGACAACTCGGGGTCGTATCCGAGGATCCAACGCTTCCTCGACGGGCACAGCGTCAGCAGCCCTGAGGAGTTCATCGAAGCCCTGCCCGCTCTGTACAAGCAGCGTTTCGCGATGATGTACGAATCGAAGGCGGCGGCGCAGGACAGTGTTTCCGTGGATCAGCCGAGGATCATTGCCTGGGGCGCCGACGGCAACTTCATCTTCGCCTGGAACACCGACCCGGACGCCCCCTCCCAGTTCCGTGATGTCGTTGAGTTCCTGCGGCAGGACGAGACCGCCTGGACGGCGGGGATCGTCGACTTTTCGGGGACGACGCCGGAGATCACGGAACCTGACTCCTGCAAGACCTGCCACGGTTCGCTGAACAAGCCGCTCTGGAGTATCTACAACCAGTGGGAGGGTAGCGAGTTCGACTACATTCTTCCCAGGGCCGAGAACATGGCCATCGTTCTCGAATCGACCGATCCGCGAATCGAGCCGCTCGAGTTCCCGTCTGCAGCATTTCGGGGCGACAATGGGATCCGGTTTGTCGTCTCGCCGCATGGCAGACCGGTGGTGGCGGCGGTTGAGGAGGCCGGCGCGGTCTGGTCCTGGCGCCACGCCGAGGTCCTGCTTCGCATTCTCAAGACGCGCCACTCGGACTTCCGGTCATGGGCGGAAGAGGCGCTCTGCGGCGACGGGGGCATTCACAGGTGGTTTGATCAGGAAGAGCACAACCTGGTTGTGCTGGCCAATGCGGGCGTCGAAACCGAGAATGGAAAGATTGTCGGAGGCCTGTACAGCCACGTGTTCCCCGGTGTCTACGACGAGCTGCTCTACAGCTACGTGTTCCACTCCCTCGGGTTCATGTCGGACGCGATGAGGTTCCTGCTCATCGCCGAGTTGTGGCAGGAGGAACCCGTCGTCAGGCATCTGTATCGAACGACCCCGAATGGGGAGACGGTGCACTCGAGGATCGATCCGGCGCTCAAGCAGGCGATGCTGCACTTTTCCAGCGGCTCCGCGACCGCGGAAGACGAACTGATCCAGAGGTTCCGTCTTCACTTCGGGCAGGGAGGCGTGGCGGCTCTGGACCTTCGTGCGCGACAGAACGACCGGTTCATCCAAGGTGGCGTGTTGAGCGCGACCTTCGGAGACGCTCATGTCGCGGTGATGAAGTCGCGCGTATGCGAGGCGCTCGCGGAGAGCGCGCCGAAGAATCTGGCTGTCGCTCTGGAAAGTGGCGACGCGGTGCTGAGTTGGGACGCGCCGAGGTTCGACGCCGGGTCCGTCACCGGTTACCGGATTCTCCGTGGAGTGGACGGCGAGAGCCCAGCGGTGCATGTCGCGGACACGGGATCGACCGGCACGACCTGGTCCGACGAGAACCCCGAGTTGGGCGACTACGTGTACATACTCAAGACGCTCTACGATGACTACTACCCGAGTCCCGATTCGGATCAGGTAGAAACGACCGTCGTTGCCTTTCCCGAAGCGGTCCAGAACCTGACGGCTGAAGCCGGTCCCGCGCGGGTGACCCTGCGTTGGGACGCGCCCGGCGGCGAGACTGCCCCCACTGGCTACCGGGTTCGGCGTGGGCAGTCGTCGGCATCCCTCGAACTGCTCGCCGCCGACTCGGGGAGTACTGCGACGAGCTATGTCGATGGGACCGTGGCGGAAGGGGAGACGTACTTCTACAGTGTGGCGGCGCTGAACGGCAAGGCGGCGGGGCCGGAATCGGAGGTCGTACAAGCCGACGTCCCAAGATCGAAGCCCACGGCCCCGAACATCAGCTCCGTGAGCGCCGGGAGGCGGGCTGTGACTGTAAGTTGGGCGGCGCCCTCCGATACGGGCTCGTCCGCGCTTTCGGCCTACGACCTGCGCTACATAGCCAGCGAGAGCGCGGACAAGGCGGATGCCAACTGGACGGGACAGAGCGCCATCTGGACGTCGGGGGCGCTGGAGTACACCCTGGCCGGGCTGACCGATGCGACCGGATACGACGTTCAGGTGCGGGCCGTGAACGACTCCGGCGCAGGTCCGTGGTCGAATACGGGGACGGCCACGACCTTTCCCAACCGGGTACCGTTGCCGGTCGGCTCCCTGGTGGCCCCGGCCCTGCAGGTTGGCGACGGCGACAAGGTCGTGGAGGTGTCGGGAGCGTTCGAGGACCCGGACGACGACACGTTGACTTACGGTGCGTCGTCGTCGTCTCCGGGGGTGGCGAGGGTCAGGGGCTCGGGTTCTCAGGTGACACTGACTCCGGTGGCGCCGGGGGCGGTAACCGTCACGGTGACGGCGACCGATGTCGCGGGCTCGAATACGCCGGCGACGCAGCGGTTCGAGGCGACGGTGGCGGCCAGGAGGGGAGTGACCGTATCGCGCAGCGCGTCTTCGGTGCGGGAAGGTTCGACCGCGACCTATGCGGTTGTCCTGGATTCGAAGCCGACCGGCCCGGTGACGGTGACGCCGTCCGTACAGACGGGTACGGACGTGTCGGTGAACCCGTCGTCGTTGACGTTCACGATGTCGAACTGGAGCGTGCGGCAAACGGTGACGATCAGGGCCCTGGAGGACACGGATGCGGTGGCGGATGCTCCGGTGACGATCCGGCACGAGGTCAGCGGCAGCGACTACGGCTCGGTGGTGGCGCCGACGCTGCAAGTGACGATCGTCGAGACGGACACGCCGACTCTGTGGGTCGATTCGGCCCAGGCATCGGAAGGCGCCGGCGAGATCCTCTTCCTCGTGACGTTGAGTACAGAAAGCAGCAACGAGGTCCTGGTGGACTATGCGACCTCCGACGGCTCGGGCACAACCGGCGCGAACCACGGCTCGGACTACACCGCGGCAAGCGGCACGCTGACGTTCTCCGTTGGGTCGACCGCGCCGCAGCAGATCCTGGTGGACGTAACGGACGATTCCGAGGACGAGGCGGAGGAGGAGACGTTCAGCCTGACGCTTCGCAACCCGCGGAACGCGTCGCTGGCCGGCGGAAGCTCCGTGCTTCAGGTGCCGGGCGCCATTCAGGACGACGACGATCCCGAGGTGGAGGTGTCGCTCGTTTCGGCGAGCTACGAGGCGGTGGAGGGCGCCACAGCCCGGATCGGTGTGCGTTTGAGCGGCGACCCGGAGCGTGAAGTGAAGATTCCCCTGGTGCGTATCCATCAGGGAGGGGCGACGCAAGCCGACTACTCGGGTGTTCCCGCGGAGGTCATCTTCGTCGGCGGTGTTGTGAGCGTCGACTTCCTGTTCGCGGCCACGGACGACAGCGAGGACGACGATGGCGAGGCGCTGGTGCTTCGTTTCGGGACGCTGCCCGCGAGGGTCACCGGGAACGGCGAGACCACCGTGGCGATCAGCGACAACGATGGCGGCGGCGATGTCAGTGGCGGCGGCGGTGTCAGTGGCGGCGGCGGTGTCAGTGGCGGTGGCGGTGGCGGTGCCTCGGGTAGCGGTGGCGGTGGCGGCGGGAGTCCTGCGCCGGATACTGATCCGCCGCCGGTCCCCGATCCGCCGCGGCTGACAGCCCGTTTCACGGCGCCGGCGATGGTCGAGACGGGAGTCCCCGGTGCGTTCGACGGCAGCGGTTCGACCGGTGCGGAGAGCTACAGTTGGGACTTCGGCGATGGCTCTGCGATCAAGCATCCGAGCGCGAGGTCGCGGCCGTCGCACATGTACGTCGAGCCGGGTTCGTACGAGGTGCGGCTTGAGGTGGCGCGCGGCGGCGACTGTGGTGAGCAGTTCTGCAGCTACGACGCGGTGACGGCAACGGTCGAGGTCGATGCGGGGCTTCCGCCGGCGGCGCGGTTCGACCTGACAGCAGACTGCGGTGACGATCTGTGCGTCGTGCGCACGGGCGTCGAGGTGACGTTCCGCGACTCTAGCGGCGGCACGGTGGCGGCGCGGAGTTGGGACTTCGGCGACGGGGTCTCGTCGAGTGCCCTCGAGCCGGAGCACTCGTGGTCTTCGCCGGGTTTCTACCGGGTGGAACTCGTGGTCTCGGGGCTGGGGATGGAATCGTCGGCTGGTCGGGACATTCTGGTGCGGGCCAGCGACCCGGCGGGCGATTGCGAGCCGGACGGGGAGACACTGTGCCTCCGGGACTCTCGCTATGAAGTCCTTGTGGATTGGTGGAACGGAGACGGTAAGAGTGGCAGCGGCGAAGTGGTTCATGGGGGGACGAACGATTCGGGTCTGTTCCGGTTCTTCAGCCGAGAGAACTGGGAGGTGTTGATCAAGGTGCTCGACGGCTGTGCCCACAACGGGCACGTCTGGGTGTTCGGCGCCTCGACGACCGATCTGGGCTACTCGATCCGGGTCACGGACACGGTCACCGGGATGGTGAAGGAGTACCGGAACGAGCCGGGTGTTTCAGCACCGGCGATCACGGACGGGACGGCGTTTCCTGGGGGGTGCGCCGTCAGCGTCGCCGGCGCTTCGATGGCTCGCCCGACGGACGAGGGTCAAAGGCCGTGAGCGTTGAGTCGGAGCTACGACTCGAAGAACGCCACGAACCCCTCATACAGCGCCCACAGGTCGGCCTTCGAGGCGACGCTGTAGGTGCTGTGCATGGAGAGGATGCCGACTCCCCAGTCGGTGACCTCCATGTTCATCGCGCTGAAGTAGCGGGCGATCGTGCCGCCGCCGTAGCCGGCCTTGTAGGTGTGGCTCTGCCAGGCCACGTTCGCGTCGTCGAGCATTCGGCGCAGTCTGGCCGTGTACTCGCTATTCGCGCTGCGGCCGGCGCCGTAGAGCTTGATCACCAGGCCATGGTGAAGAAGTGAGGCGTTGTCGGACGCCTGGGCCGACGGCCAGAGCGGGTTCGTGGCGGTGGTTGTGTCGGCCGTGATCATGTCGGTGTTCGAGAAACTCTCCATGACGTCGAGCTCGCTGACCGATCCCTTCTCGGCGCGGATCATCTCGGCCGCGACCTTGCGGAACCACTCGGATGACACGCCGATGTTCGTGCCGCTGCCGACCTCTTCGTCGGTCACCAGGTACGCCATGGCGGTGTGGGTGGGCGTTTCGATGTCATCGAGTGCGAACACGTTGACGATGCCGGTCAGCCGGTCGTCGAGCCCGAAGGCGGCGAACAGGGCCCGATCCATGCCGACCTCGCGCGGCCTGGTCACCGGGACGATCTGGATGTCGCTGCTCACCCAGTCGTCCGGCTCGATCCCGAACTCTTCTTCGACCAGGCCCACGGCCCGCGCCATGGCGTCTGTGACCGCGGCATTCGTGCCGTTCTCGTCGCCCCCGTCTCCGCTCTCGCCGTCGTCCTCGCCGTTGGGCGCCGGCGCCGACGTGATCAGCGGGTCGAGTTCCTCGCGCTTGATCGCCTCGGCCCGAGTCCGCGAGCGGAGGTCCCGGTCGACGTGGGGCGCCAGGTCTGGAATCAGCAGAACGGGGTCGCCGTCCTCGAACCCATAGTCGATCCAGACCACCGAGCCGTCCTTCTTGTCGACCCTTCCGGTCAGGCCGAGCGGTACGTTCACCCACTGGTAGGCGTTGACGCCGCCGTGGACCAGGGTGTCGAGGACGGTGACGCCCTTCTTCTTCGTCAGCGGATGGGGCTTGAGCTCCAGTCGCACCGAGTCGATGTGGCTGTTGATCAGCCGCATCCCGGACGCGAGCGGCTCGGTTCCGACCACCCAGAGCAGCATCGTCCGGTCCCGGTTCACGGCGTAGAAGCGATCGCCGGGGTTCGGGTTGCGGACCTGTGGGTCCCATTCCCTGAATCCGCGCGCCTCGGCATAGGCCACCGTTTCCCGGACCATCGTCAGCTCGGTGCGCGCCTTGTCGATGTACGGGATGAAGCGTTCGTAGAGGGCTTCCATCTCGGCGCGTTCTGCGGCGGTCGCCGTGGCGCCCAGGTTGCCGCGGCTGCCGTAGTCCTGGGCCGGAGCCGTGCTTGTGGCTGCCGCGGCGAGGAGGAGGAGGGTCGAGAGCAGAGGGGAAGTGCGAGACATCGCGGCAGCTTATCGGCCGCAGTTTGAGGCAAGACTGAGCCGTTTCAGCTCAGTGGTAGTGCATTCTGCTTGGCGGCGCCCGCTCCGCAGCGTTGTTGCGCCGCTCGCGGAGGGAGCCTTCCAGGCCAAGTGGGGTGGACGCGGAAGCCGCGACAGTTCGAGCGCCCGGCGGCGGGGGCTCGGGGGATATCCCGCGTGGTTCGGTTTGGCGGCCTTCGGCCTGGGGATCGTTGGAGTGGGACTGTACGCGTACACCGTTTTCTGGTCCCTCCGCGAGGGAGGATCGCTTCATGTCCTCGAGCGGCGGATAGCCGTGGTTCTGCTGATCGGTTCTGGTGCTTTCTCCTAACCCGATCTCGTGGCTGTCGAGCCGTGGGACGCACGGACAGAGTTCTGTGTAAACTAGTTGAATGAACTGGTTGGATGAGTCCCGAGAGCCCACTCTGAGTGTCGGCGCATTTGCCGCGAAGACCCACCTCTCGGCGCTGCTGGACAAGGTCTCACAAGGGCGGGAAGTGGTCATCACCCGAAGGGGCAAGCCTGTCGCGCGGCTTGTTCCCGCCGGACAGGTGGAGCGGAGCGAAACGGAAGGCGTCATCGCTGAACTCCGCAGGCGGCGCGCTGGCTTGACGTTGGGCGGCCTGCACTGGAAGGACCTTCGCGACGAAGGTCGCCGATGACCTTCGTGCTTGACTGCTCAGTGACGGTTGCCTGGCTGTTCGAGGACGAGGCGACGCCGGCGGTGGATGCGCTGCAGGATCGGCTGAAGGACGGCAACGCGCTGGTCCCGGGACTCTGGCGCCTGGAGGTCGGCAACGTCCTGGCACAGGCGGAACGGCGGAAACGGCTTACGCCGGCCCAGACATCGGCGCATCTCGAACTTCTGGATCGTCTGCCAGTCACGACCGATAGCGAGACGGACAGCCGCGCATTCCGAGAGATCTTGTCGCTTGCCCGAACCGAGGGTCTGACGACTTACGATGCTGCGTATTTGGAACTGGCCACACGCCGGGGAGTCGCTTTGGCTACGCTGGATCGAGCGCTGCTCCGCGCAGCCCGGCACCTGGGGGTGGAGACCCTGCCTTCGTAGAAGGAGGCTTCCCTGGACGGCACCTTCGACCCCGGAGAGATCGACGATGAAGTGGTTCCTGCCGCGGCTCGGACGCACTTCCGGCCGGGACTGAGGCCGCGCCGCGGTCAGAACGAGTACCGGAGCGAGTTCGACAGCACCACATCCGTCTCCTTGACACCGATCGGCGGTTCGCTGTCGTGGGTGACGTTCAGGTTGATCGCCAGGGCGAGACGGCGGAGGAGCTGGATTTCGAAGGAGGTCTCGAGAAGCAGGCGGTAGTCCTCCAGTCGGTCGACGCGGGTCTGGACGTAGAGAGTCTCGACCAGGCGGAAACGTTCGTCTTCGCTGTTGTAGCGGACGGTCAGGTAGTTCGTCGACCGGTGGTGCTCGCTTCGCCGTGCCTCGGGAAGTTCCGCCGCCAGGTCGAGGGTCTCCCGCTCGAGCATGTACCCGGTTCCGAGAAACATCTCCGTTTGCGGCGCCTGCAACACCAGGAAGCGGCCGCCGCCGCCGAACACGAGCCGTTGCTCGAGGCGGATGAACTCGTTGAACTGGTGCTGGCCGAACAGCTCGTAGGAGACCCGGGGGCTGTGCCGCCGGATGAACCGCAGGTGGCTCAGGGCGTTGTTGACGAAGCGGTTGTCGTTCAGCCGGGTGAAGGAGTAGTTCGAGGTCATGAAGACCGTGTTGGCGGGGCCTTCGGCTGCGTCATCGTCTCCGGCGTCATCGCCCTCGGTCTGAGCCGGCGGCGGCCAGGCGTACTGGAGGCGGACGCCGGCGCCGAGGACCTCGCGCTCGGTGTTGCCGCGCTGAAGAGAAGAGTTCAGGTCGAACGTGCCGCCCCATCCGGGTTCGCCGGCGCCGACGCGCATGTTCTCGGTGTTGACCTGGGCGGCGGCAGGCGCCGTCAGCGCCGTCGCCAATGCCAGCGTTGCCAGAGAGCGCACGGCTCGGCCGTGACCACGGAAGCGTTCCATCCAAGCCGAAACTACTGCGGGAACGCCGAGGTGTCGCCCAGGCCGCAGAAGGGACGACTCGGGTTGGAGTACGTCTTCGATACGCCGGCCACGGTGTCGGTGACGGTCAACTGGTAGTCGACGTCGGTGAGCCCGGCAGCGAAGACCCAGAAGGCATTGTTGATTGTCGTGCCGTCGAGGGCCTTGACCGCGAGTTCGATGTTTCCGGGCGAGAAGAACCACATATAGCCGGTGGCGTCGGCGCCCGGCAGCGGGGTGGCAACGCCGCTCTTGCCGTCGGCCTTGGTCCACTCCGCTGTCACTTCGAAACGGCCGTCGAGCAGGCAGAGCGCCCCGGGGCGGCAGGTGCCGGTCGCTGCGGCGGATACAGGCGAGACGCCCGGGTGACCAGGTGTCGTCGACATCGCGGCCGCGCTTGCAGGCTGGGGGAATGCCTCGGAGTCGCCGCGCCCGCAGATCTCGCCGGGTGGGTTCCGGTAGACGACGACCCGGTCGTGCAGCGTGTCGGTGACGGTGAGCCAGTACTCGACGTCGGAGAGGGCGCCGTAGTAGACCCAGTGGTGGTCGTTGATGCCCCGGCCGTCGAGGAGCTTGAACACCAGTTCCACGTTTTCGGGCGAGAAGAAGGTCGCGGTGCCGGTCTCGTCGCTCAGGCGTTGCAGGGCGCCCGTACCGCGCTTGTCGTTGTACTGCGACTGCCACTCGACTTCGACGCGGAAGCGGCCGCCGGAGAGGCAGAGCGCGCCGTCGCTGTCCGTGCAGCCCGGGCCGGCGGTCATGTCCTGGATCACGCCCACGGCGCGGGGCTCAGGCAGTTCGGCGCCGCCGGAGACATCGCTGAGGACGAGATCGAACAGCTCGCTGCGCTCGATCTCCTCGTCCGCCCTGAGCGGGACGCTGACCAGGCGCGGGCCCGATTCCCCGTCCTTCCACACGAGCCGGCCCTCAACGGTGCTGAAGTCGGTGTCGGCAGCGGCGGAGCGGGGCATCGTCCGGTAGCGCACCCCGATTTCGCCCTGCGTGCCGCCCCGGCGTTCCACCGAGATCGTGGCCTCGTCGCCCTCGTGGCCCGGGAACGCCGGTCCCGTGAACTCGATCGACCCGGCGGGGTTGACCGGGCGCCCGCCGGGTCCGAGCTCGAGCTTCATCCGGTGCGGGGCGTCGATGCCGCCGCTCATCGACTCGAAGTCGAAGCGGAAGTCGCGCGCGGCATCGCCGGCCGCGTTCGGGAGCAGCGGAATCCGGACCGTGCGCGTCGATGTGTCGCCGTGCTCCCATCGCAGCTCCCCTTCGGTGCGGCGGAACTCCCGGCCCGCGCGGGCGCTGCCGTTCCGCGTCCCGTAGGCCAGGGTCACGGCGCCGTCGCTGCCGCCGACGCGGCTGACTTCGATCGTGATTCCGTCCGGGTCGCCTGCGCCGGCCGCCGCGGCCGCCACGAGCCGCCCGCGCTGTTCCGGCCTCATCGCCTCGCGGGCCAGATCCTGGAGTTGCTCGAAGTAGTAGCGGTAGGTCTCCTGCGGTCGCGGCGACTGCTCGGAGAGGGTGATCATCGTCATCACGATGTCGGCCTCGGGATCGACGCCGATGTACTGGCCGTTGTAGCCATGGGCGAGGTAGCGGCCCTGGGGCCGGATCCACCACTGGTAGCCGTAGTTCGGAGCGTCGGCGATGCCGCCGGTCTGACCGCGCGTCGACTCGGCGATCCACTCCCGCGATACCAGTCGCCGGCCTTTCCAGAGACCCTCCTGCAAGGTGAGTTGGCCGATCTTCGCCATGTCGCGCGGTCGGATCCGTAGCCCGGTGCCGCCCCAGTGACGGCCGCTCAGGTCCGGGTCCCAGGTGGCCGTGGTGATCCCGAGCGGGCCGAACAGGTGCTGCTGGATGAAGGCCAGGTGGCTCTGGCCGGACGCGCGGTTGTTCACCTCGGCAATCACATGCGAGAGGCCGCTCGAGTAGAAGAACTCGGCGCCGGGCTGGGCCACGACGTCGCGTGTCAGGACGTAGTCCACGCTGTCGGGGGAGTTCCAGAACGCGGCGGCCGTCTCGTTCCACGCGAGGCCAGCGGTCATGGTGAGCGCGTGACGCAGCGTAATCCGGTCCCTGGGCGCTTCCTTCAAGCGGTTGGTGTAGTGCGGCAGGAGGTCCACGAGTCGCGCGTCGACGGAGGGGAGCATGCCGCGGTCCATGGCGATGCCGACCGCCAGCGAGGTCACGCTCTTGCTGACGGAGTGGACGTTCTTCCGGCTCGTGTTCGTGAAATCGCCGAAGTAGGCTTCCGCCACCAGCGTGCCGTGGCGGACGATGACGACGCCGCGTACGGTCCGGAAGTCGGACTGCGAGCGCACCCGGTTGAAGATCTCCCGGACGTTTCGCTCGTCCAGACCCTGGTCCGCGGGCGCGGAGCGGAACCATCTGTCGCCGATGTCCGGAGGCATCTGAGCCCGGCCCGGCGCCGGCGCGGCCCCGAAAAGGACGGTCGAGATCGCCGCTGCGAGGATGAGGTGCTTCATCGTCGAGATCCGGGCCGGACTGCTTGCAGGTCACGGTCTCAGATGACGGGCCTTCACTTTGACACAGACTGGCCGCTGGGCGGCCACGGCGCCCGCTGGCCGCTATCCTTGTTCTACGCGAAGCGTTGATCCACCAGAGCCCCATGGATGCCCGGCGCGGCTTGCCGCGGCAGGAGGGAGTACAAGATGTCTCGGTCACCGTTCAACTTCAACTGTTCCAGTTCCTCCGGCGTGATCTCCGGTTCGCCGCGCTCGGCGAGCAGGGTTGCAGTGCTGCTCGCCGTCCCGGTTCTCTGCCTGGCGTCCGCCGGGTGCGTCATCTCCGTGGACTCGGAGGCGGCCGCCGAGCCCACGGGAGCATCCGACTTCGCCGCCTCGGTCGACGTCGGCTCGATCGACTTCCCGACCTCGGCCGGCAGCGAGGCGCAGAAGCACTTCATCCGCGGCGTCGCGATCCTGCACAGCTTCGGCTACGAGCAGGCGCGCGAGCAGTTTCACGCCGCCCAGGAGCTGGAACCCGACTTCGCCCTCGCCTACTGGGGGGAGACGTTGACGTACAACCACCCACTGCTGGCGGAACGGGATCTGGAATCGCCGCGTGCCGCCCTGGAGCGGCTCGGCGAGACTCGCGAGGAGCGGGCGGCGAAGGCCGCGACCGAACGGGAACTCGGGTTTCTGACCGCGGTCGAGAAGTTGTTTGGCGAAGGTGAACTCGCTGAGCGGCGGATCGGGTACATGGAGGGGATGCGCAACCTCTACGAGAGCAACCCGGATGACGACGAGGTGGCGGCTTTCTACGCGCTGTCGCTGCTGTCGGCTGTAGGGCCGCTCGGCGACGACACGTTCCGCCTGAACGTGTTGGCGGGGTCGATCGCCCTGGGCCTCTTCGAGCGGAATCCGAACCACCCGGGTGCGGCCCACTACACCATCCACGCGTTCGACGATCCGGTTCACGCGCCCCTGGCCCTGCCGGCGGCGCATCGTTTCGCCGCGATCGCGGCTGCCGTCTCGCACGCCCGGCACATGCCGTCCCACATCTTCATTCAGCGCGGCATGTGGGACCTGGTCTCGAAGTCGAACGACTCGGCCTACGAGGCTGCGGTGGCGCTCTGGGATCCGGGCGAGACGGTGAGCGACATGGTCCATTCGCTCGACTGGGGGCAGTACGGCGACCTGCAGCGCGGCGACTACGCGAAGGCGCGGGAGTGGATCGCCGAACTCGACGATCTGGTCGAGCGCACCGGCGACACCGGCCGCGGGAAGAGCACGGCGCCCTTGGTCCGGGCCCGGTACATCGTCGAGACGGAGCAGTGGGAGACGCGCGAGATCACCGACGATACGGGGAGTGCGGAACTCCTGGCCACAGGGATCTCGGCGGTTCACGGTGGCGACCTGGAGCTTGCCCGCGACGCTGCCGCGCGGCTCGAGAAGATGGGCGCCAGGGAGACGTCCGACCGGTCGACCTTCCAGCGCGGAACCAAACCCGCCCAGGTGATGCACCACGAACTGGCGGCACTGATTCGGTTGGCCGAGGGGGACGCCGGCGGTGCGGTCAAGCTGTTCGACGAGGGAGTGGCGATCGCCTCGACGATGGGACCGCCGCGCGGCGCCGCGTCGCCGATCAAGCCGATCCGCGAACTCTACGGGGAGGCGCTGCTGCAACTGGAGCGGCCGGCCGAGGCCGCGGAGCAGTTCGAGACCTCGCTGCTCAGCACCCCGAACCGTCCCCGCTCCCTGCTCGGGCTGGCTCGCGCCCATGCCGCAGGCGGCGACGCGGAAGCCGCGGCGGATGCCTATGGCAAGCTGATCGAGGCGTGGCAGGGCGCCGATGAGCCCACGGAGCTCGCGGAGGCCCAGGAGTACCTGGCTGCGTCGGCCTGAGACCGTCTGGGTGACCTTCGAGACGGAGTTCGAAACCCGCCACAGCGACTGCTTCGCAGGGACGGGGTTCGTTCACGCCGGTGTGCTGCTGGCGCTGACCGAGATGGCCTACGCCCGGTTCGAGTCGCACTGCGGAATCGCCGCCGGGCACAAGCCGGAGCACGTCTATGCGGTGCAGCGTTCGACCGCGGCGACCTACTACTCGCCGCTGCGCTGGCAGGAGGGGGCGCGCATCCGGGTCCGCACCACCGAGGCGAACGAGCGGGGCTTCGACCAGGACTTCGATGTCAGCTCCGCGGCGGACGGCCGCGAGATCGCCCGCTTTAGTCACCGCTGGGTGTGGCTTGACACTCGCTCCGGGCGGCCGGTTCCGCTGCCGGAGGAGGTCAGACGGCAGTTCCTCGAGGGCTGATCCCTCTGAGATGCAAGAAGGAGTGCGTACATGAAGCGTCCGTATCGATCGCCATTGCGTTGGACATTGCTTCCGTTGATGATCGTCGCCATGGGGTGTGGTGGTCCTGAGCCGGAGAGCGGCGGTCCTGAACTCATCGTCGCGACCGCGTCGGGCCGAGTCGAGGGCGCCGCGGTCGACGACGGCCGCGGGCCGGCGGGCGACGTGCTCGTGTTTCGCGGCATTCCCTACGCCGCGCCCCCGGTTGGCGATCTGCGGTGGCGCCCGCCGGCGCCGCTTACGTCGTGGAATGGCGTGCGTAGCGCCGTTGAGTCCGGCGCTCCCTGCTGGCAGCGGATCTCGCCCGACACCTCGATTTACAGCCGCGGCGAAATCGACCGCAGCGAGGACTGCCTCTACCTCGACCTCTGGACCGCCGCGGGTGCCGGTAGGGACGGCCCGAGGCCGGTCATGGTCTGGTTCCACGGCGGCAGCCACGAGGTCGGCCACGGTTCGTCGCTCATCTTCGACGGCGCGGCGCTGGCCCGGAAGGGCGTGGTGCTGGTCTCGATCAACTACCGGCTCGGCGCCTTCGGGTTCCTGGCGCACGCCGGCCTGAGCGCCGAGTCCGAGCACGGATCGTCGGGCAACTACGGACTGCTCGACAAGATCGCGGCCCTCGAATGGGTGCAGGCCAATGCCGAGGCCTTCGGAGGCGATCCGGACCGGGTTCTGATCTTCGGCCAGTCGGCCGGCTCGATGAGCGTCTGCAGTCTGGTTGCGTCGCCGCTTGCGGCCGGCCTGTTCCACCGCGCGATCGGCCAGTCGGCGGGTTGCTTCACGCCGCTGCCGACGCTTGAGCAGGCGGAGGAGCGGGGCGCCCTGCTCGCCGCCGAACTGGGCTCGGCCGAAGGGGCTACGCCCGAGAGCGCGCTCTCGACGCTCCGCGCGGCCTCCGCCGAGGACGTGCTGGCGGCGGCCGGCAGCTCCGGCTGGTCGGCCGATTTCAAGACGGTGGTCGATGGCTGGTATCTGCCGGATCAGCCCGCGGCGATCTACGCCCGCGGAGAACACAACCGCGTGCCGATGATGGTCGGCTCGATGGCCGACGAATCGAGCGCTCTGTTCGCCCCCGGGCCGCCGCTTGAACCTGAAGCACTCGAGCTTCAGTTGAAGGAGCAGTACGGCGAAGCGGCGCCGGACCTCCTGGCCGCATATGCCGCCGAGGCGGAGCAGGCGCCGGGAGCGGTACCGACCCTCATTCGCTCCGACACGATCTTCGGCTGGGGCAGCCGTACGTGGGTCCGTCATGCCTCGGCCGCCGGCGGCGATGCGTATCTGTACTTCATCGATCACGCGCCGCCGGTGTTCCGGCTCTACCTGCCGGACCGGCCGGACCTGGGCGGGGAGGGCGGTCCCCGCCACTTCGGCGCCTACCACTCCGGCGATCTCGCCTACGTCTTCGGCAACGTCGACCTGGTCGGGATCAACTGGGAGGACTGGGATCACGAGATCGCCGATGTGCTGTCGAGCTACTGGACGAACTTCGCGAAGACCGGGGATCCGAACGGCGAGGGATTGGCCCGGTGGCCGAAGTACGACCCGGACGGCGACATGGCTCTCGTGGTCGGCGACGAGGTCGGCGCCCAGGCTGGTGTGCGCAAGCAGAAGTTGGATGCGCTGGACCGGGCGCTCGGCGGTGGCGGCGGCTAGGCTCGCGACATGACCGCGATCGCCGAGTCGTTACCGCCGGAGATCGAGGATCTGAGGCGGCGGGTGCTCGACTTCGCCGACCGCGAGGTTCTGCCGCGGCACGAGCGGCACGGCGAGCTGCTCGACGACCCGCGCCGGCGCTATGACAGGGGCGGCCGTCTGCGCCCCGAGGTCGTCGACCTGATCCGGGAAGTGCGCTCGGCTTCGTCGCGCGAGGGTCTGTTCACCGCCTGCGTGCCCGAGGAACTGGGCGGCGGCGGTCACGGCCACCTCGCCTACTACGTTGGGTGGCAGGCGTTGTTCCACCGGTTGGGGCCCCACCCCTGGCTACTTCTGCACGTCCTCGCCCACTGGGCCTTTGGCCCCAGCCGGCTGCTGCTGAAGCTGACGGCCGAAGCCCGCGAGCGTGTCCTGCCGGGACTCATGGACGGCTCGAAGATCATGTGCTTCGGGCTCTCGGAGCCGGGCGCCGGTTCCGATCTCTCGGCGCTTGCGACCAGAGCGGAGCGGGACGGAGACGGCTGGCGGATCAGCGGCCGGAAGATCTGGACCACGCACGGACCGATCGCCGACCACTGCGTGCTGTTCGCGACGACCGGCGAGCGGGGCATCACCGCGTTCCTGGTGCCGACGGGGGCGGACGGTTTCGAGAGGGTGCGGGTCGTCACGCTGTTCGGCGACATCGGCGGCGACGAGGCGGAGATCGTGCTGGAGGATGTCCGCGTCGAGCCTTGGCAGGTCATCGGCGAGGTCGACCGGGGTCTGTCGGCGGCGCTCTACGGCGTCTCTCTGGGCCGGGTCTACAACTCGGCGCGCGCGGTCGGCACCGGCCGCTGGGCGGTCGAGACGGCGCTCGACTACGCGCAGAAGAGGCACGCGTTCGGCGCCCCGATTGCCGAGTACCAGGGCGTGACCTTCCCGCTGGCCGAGTCGGCGACGGAACTGCACGCGGCCCACCTGATGGGCCGAAACGCCTCCCGGCTGCTCGACCGCGGCGAGCGCGCGGTCAAGGAGCTCAGCATGACCAAGGCGTACTCGGTTCAGGCCGGACTCCGGGCGGTGGATCGGGCGATGCAGACCCACGGCGCTCTTGGGTTCACGAACGAACTCGGCCTCACCGAGGCGTGGAAGGCGCTTCGGGTCGTGAACGTGGCCGATGGCTCGAACGAGATCATGAACCGGATGATCGCCCGCCAACTCCTCAGGGGCGACACCGATCTCTGAAGGGCGCCGTCCTGCGGCATAGACTGCAGCTCTTTACGTTGAACCAGACCCGACCCGGGAGTTGAGATGAGCCTACCCGCCGAGGCGACTTCGGTCGCTGATTCCACGTCAGATCGTGACATCGCGTCCGTCCTCCATCCGACGACGGACCTTCCAGCCCTTCGTCGCGATGGTGCGTTGGTGATCGAACGCGGCCAGGGCATCCGGGTCTGGGACGATGCCGGCAAGGAGTACATCGAGGGCATGGCCGGCCTGTGGTGCACGGCTCTCGGCTACGGCGTTGAGGAACTGGCCGAAACCGCCGCGCAGCAGATCCGGAAGCTGTCCTTCTCGCATCTGTTCGCCGGCCGCAGCCATGAGCCGGCGGTGGCGCTGGCGGAAAAGCTGCGGGAGATCGCGCCGATCCCGAACGCGAAGGCCTTCTTCGGCACCTCCGGCTCCGATGCGAACGACACCCAGGTCAAGCTGGTCTGGTACTACAACAACGCGCTCGGCAGGCCGAAGAAGAAGAAGATCATCAGCCGGCGCCGCGGCTACCACGGTGTCTCCCTGGCCGCCGGCAGCATGACCGGCCTGCCGGCGTTCCACAAGAGCTTCGATCTGCCGCTGCCGCAGTTCCGTCACGTCACCTGCCCGCACCACTACCGGGACGCCCAGCCGGGCGAGATGGAAGCGGAGTTCACTGCCCGGCTGGCGGCCGAACTCGACCAGATGATCCGCGCCGAGGGCCCCGAGACCGTCGCGGCCTTCATCGCCGAGCCGGTGCTGGGCGCGGGCGGCGTCGTCGTGCCGCCTGCGGGTTACTACCCGGCGATCCAGGCGGTTCTGGACGAGCACGACGTGTTGCTGATCGACGACGAGGTCATCTGCGGCTTCGGCCGCCTGGGCACGCGGTTCGGCGCCGAGGCGATGGACATGAGGCCGGACACGGTTTCGGTCGCGAAGGCGCTGTCGTCCGCGTACATGCCGATCAGCGCGGTGCTGGTGCCGGACGAGATGGTCGACGTCTTCGTCGAAGCGGGCGAGCGCTGGGGCCTGTTCGGCCACGGCTTCACCTACACGGGACATCCCGTGTGCGCGGCGGTAGCGCTGCGGGTGCTGGAGCTGATGGAGGAGCGCGACCTGTACAACCACGCCGAGCGGGTCGGCCGCTACTTCCAGGCCCGGCTGCGCCGCTTCGCCGATCACCCCCTGGTAGGCGAGACCCGCGGTGTGGGCCTGATTGGCGCCTGCGAGCTGGTGGCCGACAAGGAGACCCGCGAGGCCTTCCCGGCAACGCGCGGCGTCGGGGCGTACTGCCAGGATCGCTGCCTGGACCACGGCTTGATCCTGCGGGCGCTCGGCGACACGGTGGCCTTCTGCCCGCCGCTGATCGTTGCGGAGTCGGACATCGACGAGATCCTGGAACGCTTCGGCCGCGGCCTGGAAGAGACCCTGGCCTGGGTCGAGACCGGGGGCGGAGCGTCCTGATGACGGAACTGAGCACGTTGAGCCGGTCGATAGCGGGGAAGACCGCGCTGATCACGGGTTGCGCCTCGGGCATGGGGCGGGCGACGGCCCGGCTGTTCGCGGCCGAGGGCGCCAATGTCGCCGCCACGGACATCAACGGCCCGGGGCTTGAGGCCGTGGTCGCGGAGATCCGCGCCGCGGGCCGGGAGGCGACGGCGTGGACGCTCGATGTGGGCGACCCGGAGGCGATCCAGCGGGTCGTCGGCGAGGTGGCGGACCGCTACGGCGGCCTGGACATCCTGGTCAACAACGCGGGCATCTCGCGCGGCGGTCCGATCGATGCGGATGAGTACGAGCAGCGCTGGCAGGAGACGTTGGGCGTGCTCCTGACCGCCCACCAGCGGACGATCCGCGCGGCGCTGCCATACCTGCGCAAGTCGAGTGCGCCGCGGATCGTGAACATCGCCTCGACCGAGGGGCTGGGCGCGACGCCCCTGAACAGCGCCTACTCGGCGGCGAAGACGGGGGTGATCGGCCTGACCCGGGGCCTGGCGGTGGAGCTCGGCAAGGAGGGCATCACCGTGAACTGCATCTGCCCCGGGCCGATCCGCACCGCGATGACCGAGCGGATCCCTGAGGAGCACAAGCAGATCTACGCCCGCCGGCGCACCGCCCTGCGGCGCTACGGCGATCCGGAGGAGGTGGCGCACGGGACGCTGCACCTGTGCCTGCCCGCTTCCTCGTTCATCACCGGCGTGACCCTGCCGGTGGACGGCGGGTTGACCGTGCGCCGCGCCTGATCCGGCCTGGCGGCCAGTCTCGGGCGCGGTCGCGCTCAGTCGATGTAGCCGAGAGCCCTGAGCGCCTCGCGCTGCTCGGCCGGCATCGCGGGTTCGATCCCGGCCGTGAGCGGCCCCGATCCCCGGCGCTGGAGCTTGCCGACGGCCGCGAGGTAGCCGGCCCAGAGGGATTCCTCCTGTCTCAGATCGTTCAACTCGGCATGATCGCCGTTGGCGTCAAACAGTTGCCGCGCCGGCCCGGAAGGCGTGCTGCTGTAGTCGATCAACTTGCGGCGGCGGTTGGCGCCGTCCAGCAGCACCGCGTCCATCGCCAGCCCGTCGACTCGGAGTTCGGCCATGGCGACGGTGGGCGGACGGAGGTCGTCCCCGGAGCGTATGAGAGGAAGTAGAGACCGGCCATCGGTCTCGACCAGGCCGGTGCGGTCGATCGCGTCGAGGATCGTAGGGACGATGTCGATCTGCCGCACCTGCGCCCCGACCACGGAGCGGTCCGTGGGCTGTCGCAGCCGGCTGGGTAGCCGGACGATGAGCGGCACCTGGATCTGTTCCTGGTAGAGCGTTGCTCCGTGACCGTGCCGGCCGTGGTCCAGGAACTCCTCGCCGTGGTCCGCGACGAAGACGACGAGCGTCTCGTCGAGGAAACCGCGCCGGTCCAGTTCCTCGAGCATGCGACCGAAGTGCTCGTCGACGAAGGCGATCTCGGCGTCGTAGAGATCCTTCAGATCGAGCGTCGAGTGACTCGCGCTGGCCGGCTCTTTGCGGTGGAGGACACCGGGTCCGGCCGCCGCTTCGGGCGCGAGATGCTGCCTGTGAGGCTCGGGCGGAAAGTAGGGCTCGTGGGGATCGGTTACGTGCACGAAGACGAAGAAGGAGTCTCCGGGACCGATCCGTTCGAGCCACTCCAGGCTTTCGTCAACTGCTCTCCGGACCGGGACATGAATGCCCGGCCGGGCGGACCGCTCGCGCAACTGCTTGAAGTGACTGAACCCGCGGCGGAAGCCGAAGTCCATGCCGGCGTTGCCGTTCGTCGACACGCCGAGCGCGCGGTAGCCGACCGATCGCAGGATCTCCGGAAGGTAGGGGATGTCCTCGCCGAGCTTCTGGTTGCGGGTGCGCGCCCCGTGGTTGTGGGGATAGAGGCCGGTGAGGATGCTCGCGGTGGCCGGGCGCGTCCACGACGACTGCGCGACGGCGTGTTCGAAGCGCACGGCGTCGTCGGCGAAGCGGTCGATGTTCGGCGAGGTCGGACGCTCGTAGCCGTAGCAACCGAGGTGATCGGCTCGGAGCGTGTCGACGAGGAAGATCAGGACATGCGGCAGGTGCGCGGGCTGGGCCGCGGACGGTTCGGCTACGCCGGGGGCCGGTGCTTCGGCGTGCGGCCAGGGCGGGGTCGGGCTGTTCAGGATGGCCGAGAAACGGAAACCCGCCTCGGCGTCGGGTAGACGGGCGCCGGCGAGCGCTTCGATGCGGATGCGGAGGGGACCGTCATGTACCGGGAGTTTCAGTTGACCGCGACCCCCGGGCAGCGTCGTGGTGGCCGCGGCGGACCCGGTCGGGTAGCGGTGGACAGCCGCTACGAGGCGAGGCGCCGGCTCGGCGCTGCGCCATGAGCCTTGGGGTCCGTACAGGGCGAGGTCGTCGAGTTCGAGGACTCCGCCTTCGGGCAGCAGGACGTAGTAGTCGAGCGCGGTGCGGAAGGGCAGGTGAAGCGTTCCGTCCGCGGCCGCGGAAGGCCTCGCGCCGACGCCGGCGCCCTCGATCCGGATGCGACTCCACGCTACTGGCGCTGAAGTCGATCCGGACGGTGGATCGGACGAGTACTCGAGCACGACCTCGTTGGAGCCCGGGCGCTGCACCGACAGGGGCAACTGCAGCCGGTACTCCGCCATGCCATCTGTGGAGCTCAGGCGGAGTTGGCCCAGCGGTTCGCCGTTCCATGCCACCTGGACCGTTGGCGGCTCGCTGCCGGGTGCGGCCAACGACCGGCCCGTGAACACGAGTTCGAGCGGGCGGGACCAGGACAGTTGCCAGTTCAGTCTGGAGCGCTCGCCCTCGCCCGTCGCGAAGGCGCCGTGCTCGTCCTCCTCGGGCGCGGACCACCCGTCGAGGAGTTGCTGTCGGTGCTCGTAGTCGCCGGGCCGGACTTCGGCCGATTCGGCCGTCGACTCGGCAAGGACGAGCACGGTGGCGAGATCGGTCTGGAACCGTTCCGCTGCTCCACCGCCGCAGGCGAGCACGGCCAGGGCAAGGGCGGCGGCGCGGCAGGACCGCACAGCTTTCCTCACCGGCTGCCGCCGTCGATTCGCAGTACGGCGCCGGTCGTGTAGCTGGAAGCGTCCGATGCCAGGTAGAGCGCCGCGCCGACGATCTCGTCCGGTTCGCCGCCGCGGCCGAGCGCGATCGAGGTCTTCGCCCGCTTGTTGAACGCCTCCAGATCCCAGGCCTTCGAGATGTCGGTCAGGAAGGGCCCCGGCATGATCGCGTTGACGCGTACCTTGGGACCGTACGCGTGGGCCAGCGATTCGGTCAGCGAGTTCAGGCCGGCCTTGGCCGCGCCGTAGGGCTCGGCGCTGGCGCTGGGGTGGATCGCCGCCGTGCTCGTCACGTTGATGATGCTGCCGCCGTCCCCGTCGGCCATGCGTTGGCCGATCACCGCCGCCAGCCGGAACGGTCCCTTCAGGTTCACTCCGATCACCTTGTCGAACAACGCCTCGCCGACCTCGGACAGACTGGGGTAGAGCGGCGACATGCCGGCGTTGTTGACCAGCACGTCGACCTTGCCGAACCGTTCGTAGGCGGCGTCGATCAACCGATCGACCTCGTCCCAGCGGCCGACATGGCAGGCGTGGGCGAGCCCCTGCCGGCCCATCGACTCGATCTCCGCCACCACCTCGCGGCAGGAGTCGATCCTCCTGCTGGTGACGACGACGTCGGCGCCGGCGGCGGCGAAGGCGAGGGACATCTCACGGCCCAGTCCGCGGCTGCCGCCGGTGACGAGCGCGATGCGGCCGGAGAGGTCGAAGACACGGTGAGAGAGCCGCGCGGCCAACTGGCCGCGCTGTTGGGTGTTACGGGAGGTCATGGCGCGAGGCTAACAACTGACGGTACGCCGGGGTAGATTCCGTTGACGATGACCGATTCCCCGCCGCTTGCCGCCGCCGGCGCCGCCGAACCCGCGGTCGCCGCCGAACCCCGTCTGGTCCAGATCCAGGCCGGCCCGATGGCCAACTTCGTCTACGTCCTGGCGGACTCCGCCACCCGCAAGGCCTGGGTCGTCGACCCGGCATGGGAGCCGCTCGGCGTCGTCAAGATCGCCGGGGAGCAGGGCTACGAGGTGACGGGTGTGCTGGCGACGCACTTCCACCAGGATCACATCGGCGGGGAGATCATGGGCCAGTACATTCCCGGCGTGCGCGAGCTGCGCGCCGAGTTCGACCTGCCGATGCTGATTCACGAGGCCGAGGCCGAGCGGGGCGCCGAGATCGCCGGTTGCCCACCCGACCGGGTGGAGGCGTTCCGCGACGGCGACATCCTCGAACTCGGCGAACTCCGGGTCGAGGTGCTGCACACCCCCGGGCATTCGCCGGGAAGCTGCTGCTTCCGTGCCGGCGACCACATGCTGACCGCCGACACCCTGTTCGTGCAGGGCATCGGCCGGGTCGATCTGCCGCACAGCGACATCGACGCCATGTTCCACTCCCTGGAACGGTTGAAGGCGCTGCCGCCGCAGGTGGGAATCTATCCGGGGCACGACTACGGTCCGGAGTCGTTCTCGACGATCGGCCGTGAACTGCAGTGGAACGCCTACCTCCGACCGAGCAGCCTGGAACAGTGGCGCGCGATGATGGGAATCTTCTGAGCCGGGACCAGGCCGCTTCGCTTGCCGCCATCGCGCCGCCTGGAACTCCTCCGCGGATCGAGACCCGCGGACTGCGCCGCGAGTTGCGCTCCGGGGAGCGCAACCTGATCGTGGTGGACGACATCGATCTCGAGGTGGCGGTGGGTGAGTGCGTCTCCATCCGCGGCCCGTCGGGCGCGGGGAAGTCGACGCTGCTGGCACTGCTTGCCGGTCTCGACCGCCCGACCGCGGGCAGCGTCCTGATCGACGGCCGGCCGATCGAGGGCCTGGGCGAGGACGAGCTGGCGCTGCTGCGGCGCGAGAAGATCGGCTTCGTCTTCCAGTCCTTCCAGTTGCTCGGCAACCTGACCGCGCGGGAGAACGTCCAGTTCCCGCTCGACCTGCTTGGACGCCGGCGCTCGAGGCAGCGCGCCGAGGGCCTGCTCGCGGATGTCGGGCTCGCCGAACGCGGCCACCACTACCCGTCGCAGCTCTCGGGCGGCGAGCAACAGCGCGTGGCCCTGGCGAGGGCCTTCGCGGCGGAGCCGGCGATCCTGCTCGGCGATGAACCGACCGGCAACCTGGACTCCGTGACCGGCGCGAGCGTCCTCGACGCGATGATGGCGCTTCGCGATCGAACGGGTGCCACCATGGTGCTCGTCACCCACGATCCGGCGGTCGCCGCGCGCGCCGACCGCGAGTTGGTCATGGTGGACGGGCGTCTGTCCCCGGGCTGCTAGCGGTGGGTCCGGGCGCGGTCTTCCGCTACTCCCTGTGGGAGTTCCGCGGTTCTCTGGGACGGATCTGGGTGTGGCTGCTGTGCCTGTCGGTCGGAGTCGGCGCCGTGGTCTCGGTCGCGGGTCTGGCGTCGAGCGTCGACCAGGCGATCCGGGGCGAAGCGAGGAAGCTGCTGGCGGCCGATCTCGCGGTGCGCTCGCGCACGCCGGTCTCAGCGGACACCCTCGCCGCGATCGACGGGGTACCGGGAGCAGCCCGCGCCGAAGTGCGCGAACTGGCGGCGATGGTGGGTCGGGCCTCGCCGCGTGCGCCGGGAGACGATGGCCCGTCGAGCCTGTTGGTCGAACTGAAGGCGGTCTCGGCCGGCTATCCGTTCTACGGTGAGCTGGGGTCGGAACCGCCGCTGCCCTCAGGCCGGGCGCCGGCCGATGTGCTCGGCGACCACTCGGCGCTGGTGGCGCGGGAGGCTCTGTCGCGGCTCGGGCTCGAGGTCGGCGACGAGATTCGGATCGGGCGGCGGACGCTGCGGATTGCCGGCGTCCTTGCGGCCGAGCCGGATCGTTTGCCGGCCGGCTTGTCCTTCGGCCCCCGGGTGATCGTCAGCGTGGCGGCGCAGGAAGCGTCCGGGGTCTTTCCCTTCGCCGGTTTCGGCGGCTACCGGGTGTTGGTGCGGTTGCCGGTCGAGTCCTCCCGAGAACGACTGGACCAGGTTGCGGAGACGCTCCGAGTGGCCTTGGGCGAGGATCAGACGGTGCGCGTCGAGACCTACGTCGACGCGCAGCCGGGCATCCGCCGCGACCTGGAGCGGATGGAGCGTTACCTGGGTCTGGTCGCGCTGCTGTCTCTGCTGGTCGGAGGCGTCGGCGTCGCCCAGGGTATTCGCGCGTGGCTGCTCCAGCGCCTGGACGCGCTTGCGGTGCTGAAGTGTCTGGGGGCTCGGCCACGCGATCTGCTGCGTGCCTATGTGTTGCAGGCCGTGGCGCTGGGGTGCGGCGCGGGAGTGCTCGGCGGGGCATTGGGTTTGCTGTCGATCGCACTGGTGCCGGCGATTCTGGGCGGGGCGCTGCCGACCGAGGCGATCTCGATCTGGCAGCCGCTGGCCTTCGTGCGGGGCATCGTGCTCGGCGTCGGGGTATCCGTGGCGTTCTCGGCGCCGGCGCTCCTGGTGGTGCTGAGGGTGCCGCCGGTTCGGGTCTTCCGGCGGATCGCCGAACCGCTGCCGGGTTCGCGCAAGGCGGGCGTGGCGTCGGTGCTCGTGGTGGCCGTCGGTGTGGCCGCGACGGTCGCCGTGCAGGCCGGCTCGGTGCGGCTGGCGCTCCAGTTCCTGGGCGCGTTGGCGGCCGGCGTTGCGGGTCTCTGCGTCGCCGCCCTGCTCGTGCGCGCCGCGGCGCGGGTCCTGGCGCCGGCCTGCCGCCGGTACTGGTTGCGTCATGGCGTGGCCGCGCTGGCGCGGCCGGACTCCGGCACGCTGCCGGCGACGGTCGCCCTCGGGATGGGCCTGATGGTGCTGCTCGTGATGTTCGTCGTCCAGGGTCACTTCCGGGATCAACTCCTGGCCGAGCTTCCCGCCGAAGCGCCCAGCGCGTTCCTGCTCAACGTGTCGGCGGCGGAGTGGGGTGACCTCGAAGAGCTGCTGGAGCGGGAAGGCGCCCGGAGGGTGCAGTCCGCTCCGGTCGTGCTCGCTCGCGTACGGACGATCGACGGCGACCCGGTCGAGCAGAGGACGAACGACGGCAACCGTTGGGCGCTTCGCCGGCAGTTGCGGCTGACCTTTCTTGATGAACTGCCGGCGGACAACGTGATCGTCGAGGCGGCCGCGCCGTTGGCGGGGCCGGCGCCGTGGATCGATCCGGCGGTTGCCGAGGTCAGCGTCGAGCAGGAGTTCGCGGAGACGATTGGGGTGGGAGTCGGTTCGGTCATCGCGCTTGACGTCGCGGGCCGGGAGGTGGAGGTTACCGTGACCAGTCTGCGGCAGGTGGACTGGGAGGGCTTCGCCATCAACTTCTTCCTGGTCGTCGAGCCGGCGGCTCTCGACTGGGCGCCCCATACCCGGCTTGCCTCGGCCTGGCTGCCGCCCGAACGGGAGCAGCGAATTCAGGACGCGGTGTACCGCGCGCACTCCGGCGTCGCGGTGGTGAGAATCCGTGAGATGCTGCAGAAGGTCGTCGAGCTGATCGGCAACCTCGAAGTCGGCGTGCGGGTGCTCGGCAGCTTCACCGTGTGCGCGGCGCTGCTGACGCTTGCCGGCGCGGTCGCCGCGGGCTCGTCGCGCCGCGGCCGGGAGGTGGCCCTGCTCAAGACGATCGGCTCGACCCGCTTCGACGTGCTGCGGGCCTTCGCCGCCGAGTACGCCCTGATCGGGCTGTCCGCGTCGTTGGTGGCCGCGGTTCTGGGCTCGGCTGCGGCGTGGTGGCTGGTCACCCGCGAGCTGGAACTCGAGTGGTCGTTTCGCCCCCTGACGGTTCTGGTGGCCCTGCTGGCAGGCGCGCTGCTGTCTCTCGGCACCGGCGTTCTGGCCAGCGCCGGTGCGCTGCGCAGGCCGCCGATCGACTCGCTGCGGGACGGCTCGTGATGGCCCGGATCTCCACTCGCTGGCAGATCGTCGGGGCGCTGTTCGCGATGATGATGTTCTCGTCGGGGCTCGGCTTCTACAGCCAGTCGGTGCTGCTCGAGGCGCTGACGCGTGAGCGCGGGTTCTCGGTTGCCGCAGCGTCGCTCGCCTCGACCTTCTTCTTTGCGACCAGCGGGTTCGCCGGTCTGGCGGTCGCCAGTCTGATCGAGCGGATCGATGCCCGCTGGTCCGTCGCCGCGGGCGTCGCCGTCTGTGCCGGATCGCTGGTCGCTATCGGTCGCGTCGAGGAGACCCTGCACGTCTATGCGGCGTTCGTGGTGTTCGGCATCGGCTTCTCCGGCACGAACATGCTCACGGCGAGCACCCTGGTCACCCGGTGGTTCGCCCGGCGACGGGCCTTCGCGCTCTCGATCGTGTTCACGGGTCTGTCGGTCGGCGGCATTCTGGTGGCGCCCTTCGCCGCCTGGGCCGTTGCCGAGCATGGCCTCCGGCGGGGCACCGAGATTCTGGCTGCAACCTATGTAGTTGGCGTCCTGCCCCTGGCTCTGTGGCGGTTGCTGCCGCGGCCGCGGGACGCGCGGGATCTGGCCGGGGAGTTCGACGGCGGAGAGGATCCGGGAGTGGGCGCCCGCGAGGCGTTCCGTTCCCGCTACTTCGCAGGCGTCGCCGGCACCTTCTTCTTCGGGCTGATGGCGCAGGTCGGCGGCATCGCCCATCAGTTCAGGCTGGTCAGCCTCCACGAGCCGGCGGTTGCCAGTCTGGCGGTCTCGATTCTGGCCGCGGCAAGCGTGGTCGGCCGTGTGGCTTCGGGAGCGTTGCTCGATCGTCTTCCGTACCGGGGCTTCAGCCTCGTGTTGCTCGTCCTCCAGGGTTTCACCCTGGTCGTTCTTGGATCGAGCACGAGCGCGGCGGGTCTCCTGATCGCTTCCGCGGCGTTCGGACTCACGATCGGCAGCTTCCTCATGATGCAGCCGCTGTTGCTGGCCGAGGCATTCGGCACCCGGAGCTATGCGCGCATCTACTCGGTGAGCACGTTGTGCGCGTCGGTGGGCGTGGCGCTTGGCCCGCTTCTGCTGGGCTGGGCCCACGATCTGGCAGACGGCTATCGGGGCGCCTACGCGCTCGGCGCGGCCATGTCGTGGCTCGGCTGCATCGCGCTCTGGGGAGCTGGACGGGGCTACGTGCGTCGCGCGCAGTAGCTTGATCGTCACCCCGGACGCGGGCGGTTTCGAGGGCACAAACAGGGTTGGAAGTTTGGCGCATCCGCAGTAGGCTCTAGCAGCCGATGGACTCCTGCTGTTCGCCGCCTCGCGGCGTCGCCTTGCCAGCTTCAGAGGACTGCGTTCCAACGGTTGCTGGTGCTGCTTCCGGGCCTGAGCGGAAGATGGTCCGCCTCGACGGCGCGGACTGGCGCCGCCCCGAAGGGCCGGGCTCGTCGATTGAGCGGCGATTCGACAACACGCCCGACAGCGCGACGGGGCACATGGGCTTTCGCTGCGCTTTGACGATGCACTGACCCCGTACCTGACGGTGGCGCCCTGGCGGCGCCGCCGGAGAACAAGGAGAGCCCTTGCCTGGCCGAAGAGAACTCAACATGCGCCGTCGGAAGCGACGGATTCTGGAGGCGGCGACCAAGCTGATCTCGGACGGGGGCCTTGAGGCCTGCACCATGCGCGAGCTGGCGCGCAACGCCCGACTCGATGTCACCACTCTGTACAACTACTACGGTTCGAAGGAAGAGATCCTCGAGGCTTTGCGCAGGTCCGGGGCACGGAAGCTGGAACGGCGGATCGGCTCACTCGAGGAGAAGGCGCCCATTGATCGCATTCGAGCGATCGTCGACCTGATGATGGGTGTCCGGGAGTCGCCGGCCGGTCTGGCGCGGCCGATCAATTTGCCCGGGCCGTGGCGCCGCCCGGGGAGCGGACCGATCGAAGGGGTCGCGAGGGCACACATGGAAAGTGAACTCCGCCGGGCCGCGGCCGGGGGCGACCTGGTTCCCTCAGTCGACCTCGAGCAGTTGGCGCTCGTCATTCTCGGTCACGCTGGCGTGTGGCTGCCTCTGTGGGCTCGGCGTGTGATCGACGCCGAGGAGACGGCGGCTCGGGTCGGGTATCTCGTGAGCCTGTGCTTGCTGGCGGCCGCAACGGACGCGTCGCGGCCCGGACTCGAACAGGAGATGCTCAAGAGCCAGAGTCGGCTGGCCGCTATGGATGCGGCGCTCGAGACCGCGGCTGTCTGATCGATCGGAGACCGGGACCGCCCGGCATCACGACGGCGCCTGGATTCCAGAAGGCAGGGCGGCTCTCCAGCCGGCTTCGAGTTCGCGGGCGAGCCGGTCCCGCAAGGCGGCGTGGTCGGGATCCTGGCCCAGGTTGTCGAACTCCCCGGGATCCGTCTCCAGGTCGTAGAGCTCGATCTCCACGTCACCGCCGCCCGCGACGGGGGTCCACTCCGTGTAGCGATAGCGGGCGGTTCGAACGCTGAGCCCGGCGGTGAGGTGCTGCCGATCGGGCCGCGTGAAGCGATCCGAGCGGGAGAAGATCGCGCTCTTCCAGTCTCGGTCGGGGTTCTCGAGCAGCGGCCGGAAACTCGTGCCCTCGAGGCCCGCCGGTTCGGGTAGACCGGAGAGGTCGGCGAGCGTCGGATAGAGGTCGACGAGTTCGACCAGTCCCGTCGTCGATCTGCCGCCCGCGACGCCGGGCGCGCGCACGATCAGCGGCACCCGCGTCGACTCCTCGAACTGGCTCTGTTTGCGCCACAGGCCGCCGTGCTCATCGAGGTGGAAGCCGTGATCGCTGACGAAGACCACGATCGTCGATTCCGTGAGGTCGAGTTCCCGGAGGGCGTCGAGCAGCAGGCCGACCTGGTGGTCGATCAGCGTGACCGTGGCGTGGTAGGCCGCGATCGCCTGCCGCTTCTGGTCGTCGGTGTGCCGGGCGTCATCCGGGTAGCCGACGAGCGCCGGAGCCGGAATGTCGTCGCGGTCGTCGTCGGGCTCGCTTGGCAGCGCGGTCTCAGAAAGCGGATGTTGCTCGAAGAAGCTGGCGGGCGCCACCCAGGGCTGGTGGGGTTTGTGGAAGCCCGCGGCGATGAAGAACGGCTGGTCCCCCTGCTCGCGGAGAATCTCGATGACTCTGCGCGTCGTGCGGCCGTCGGGCGTGTCCTCTTCGCGCTCGTCCGTCGCTCGCCAGGTGAGCGGCAGACCGCCGGTGCGGCCGTGGGGCGCGAAGACGTCGGCACGCGACATGCCGTCGTCAGAGCCGTCCGTCCAGGAGTTGTCGCGGACCTCCGACTGGTCGACGCCCGGAAGGTAGTTCTCCCTGCCCCGCTGGCGGGCGTTCTCGGAGATGTCCCAGGTGACCGAGTCCTCGTAGCGGCCGTGGGCGACCTTGCCGACCCGGGCGGTGAAGTAGCCCTGCTCGCGGAAGTACTCGGGCAACATGACGGCATCGCCGATCGCGTGGCGCGGCGCCGTGAAGTTGTAGAGCACCTGGGTGGTCTCGGGGCGCAGTCCGCTCAGAAAGGACGCCCGCGAAGGGTTGCAGACCGGGTGTTGGGAGTAGGCCCGTTCGAAGCGGATGCCCTCCGCCGCCAGACGGTCGAGGTTCGGCGTGCGCGCGGTCGGGTAGGCGCCGTAGCTGCCCAGTGCGACGTTCAGGTCGTCGGCAACGATGAACAGGACGTTGTGCCGGACGGGTGGCTCGGAGTCAACGGAATCGTTGGCGGCCGGAGCGCAGGAGGCGACGGCGAGCAGCAGGGCTGCCGCCGCCGTTTCCTTCCACGGACTGCTGGTGATCAGAAGCGGAACCCGGCCTTCAGGCGGAACTCGCGCGGCAGTTGCCAGGCGGTCACCGTCGAGATCGGCTCGAGCGTGCGCGGGTTGACGAAGAGCACGCCCTGCTCGTCGGTCAGGTTGGCGGCCTCGAAGCCGAGTTGGCCTTTGATGGAACCGCGGATCGGGAAGAACCAGACCACGGAGGCGCTGAGCGTGTAGATGTCGTCGAGCTGCAGGTCGTCTCGCGGCGCCAGGCGGGTCACCGTGTCGATCTCCACACCGGTGGTTGGATGGGCGACCGTGGTGGCCAGGGTCGGTCCGAAGTAACGGCCGCTGCTGCCGGCGAAGAAGCCGCCCAGGGACAGCCGGTGGTTGCCCAGTTCGAAGATCCGGACCGCGACGATGTTCAGCCGGTCGATGTCGTGGCCCATGCGCCCTGCTTGGTAGCGGCTCGTCGCGTCGGTAGCGCCGGTGCCGAGCTCGATGCCGCCCAACCCCTCGAACAGGTTCGAGTTCGTGTTCACGCTCTCCGTGTTGCCCTTGGCGTCGCCGATGGTCAGGTTCGTGTTGAGCGACCAGTTGTTACGGAACCTCCGATTCAGCTCGAAGGTGAGGCCCTGGTACTCACGGAACGCGCCCGGCCAGTTGCGAACCACCCGTTCAACGCCCGTGCCGTCGGCGGTGAACTGTTCGTTGCCGAAGTAGACGTTGTCCGTCTCGTGCCACACGGCGTTCGAGCGGAAGACCCAGTTCTGACGGAATTGCCAGTCGAGGCCAAGGGCGACCTGGTCCTTGTAGAAGTGGTCGACGCGCTGGATCTCGCCGCCGCCCGCCGGCCTGACCTGCCTCCGGAACCGGTCGTAGCGCAGTGTGCTCGAGTTCCAGTTGTACTCGGTGTAGGACTGCTGGCCGGTCGGCAGTTCGCTGTACTCGCGGTAGGCGAAGTCGAGAGGAATGTTCTGGTAGTAGCGACCGACGCTCGCCCGCAACAGGAGCGTGCCGTCGGCGTTGACGTCGTAGACCGCGGTCACGCGCGGCGCCCACTCCTGCGTGTCGTCGACTGTGCGCCCGACATCGTTGTTGATCGTCTGATCGTCGAGGCGCAGGCCCAGATGTAGGCTCCATTGGTTGCCGATGTCGAGGCGGTCCTGAGCGTAGAGCGCGGCTTCGATCCCCTCGCTGTGGGAGGGGACGGAGTCGTCGAAGATGCGCACCCGTTGCGGCCGCTCGTAGCCGCCTGGGAGGCTCGGGTCGTAGCCGCGGCCGCGGAACTCCTTGCCGACGTTGCCCAGGTTCGTGAACGCGATGTCCTGGATGTCGATACCGAACTTGACCTCGTGGTTGCGGCGGAAGATGCTCGCCGAAGCGCTCGCCGTGTCCCGCGGGAAGTCGTTGTAGCCGATGCCGGAACCCGAGGCCGGCCCGTTGTGGCGCAGGTTGGTCAGCAGGTCACGGTAGCGATAGTTGTTCCCCGGGGGGTCGTCGGGCGAGGCGTTGGAATCGAGGCTCTCCTTGGGGAAGAGAAGATTCCGCGGGAACAGGTCCTTGCGCTTCGATGCCTTCACCTCGAGGAAGACCGAGTTGCTGGCGGCGAAGCTCCAGGTGACCGTCGCGAGCTGAGCGAACAGCGGCCGGTCCATCAGGGACAGGAAGTCGCCCGAGTTGCCCGGGTTTGCGATGCCGTTGCCGCGGGAATCGATCCATGTGCCCGCGATCTGATGGCGGTCGTTGGGCTGGAAGTTCAGCTTGGCGATGCGGGGCTCGGAGGTGCGGCTGCTGTCGACGACCGTGCCGTCCTTCAACTGGTCGAGCAGGTTGTTCGTCATGTCGGCCCAGGCGGCAAAGAACCAGGCCTTCTCGCGCCGGATCGGACCGCCGAGCGACGCCTCGAAGCTCGGCGTGTGGTCGTCCGGCCGCTCGAGTTCCAGTTGGTTCAAGGTCCTCCACTTCGGGTTCTGGCCGACGTACAGCAAGTTGCCGTGAAGTTCGTTGGTGCCGGTCTTGACCGTCGAGTTGATGACGCCGCCCATGACCCGGCCGTACTCGGCGCCGAAGCCCTGGGTCTCGAGCCGGGATTCCGAGAGCGCCGTGGACGGCATGATCAGCCGTGCCTCGCCGCCGCGGCGCGTGTTGCTGGTGTCCACGCCGTCGATCAGGACCTGGGTCTCGGTCGAGAGTCCGCCGTTCACCGCCGGCAGGTGGTCGGCCTCATTGATACTGACCACGCCCGGCAGTTGACGCAGCGTCGAGGAGTAGTTGCGGGTGCCGTAGGCGACGTTCTCCACCACCTCGGCGCGAACGCTGCTGACGACACCGGTGTCGTACTTGCTGATCAGGACCGCGTCGGCGGTGACCGTGATCTCTTCCGCCTCGGTCGGTCTCAGCGTGAGGTTGACGCCCCGCCGTTGGCCGGGGTTCAGGCTCGTGGCGAAGTCGGCCCTGCCCAGCCCTTCGAGTTCGGCCGTGATCGTGAAGTCGCCGGCCTGGAGGAGGGCGAATCGGTAGCCGCCGTCGGCATCGGTGATCGCGTTCCTGGTCCGCTGAGGCCCGGTGAGGGTGACGGAAACGCCGGGAACCCCTTGTCCTTCGGCGTCGGTGACCCGACCGTCGATCGTGCCGGTCTGCGGGCCGTCGGCCAGCATCGGCAGGGCGCAGCCGAGGAGCACAGCGAGAAACCAGGGGAGAGCGTGATTCGCACGTCGACTCATTGTCGATCCTCCGAGCTGTTGTGTGTGAGGGCTCTTGCTCCTTGCAGTATTGCAAACGCGGTTGGGTTTTTCAAGCGGCGGCGAAGACGGACTCAGATCAGCCCCTGATATGCGCCGCCGTCGAGGAGGATGCTGGAACCCGTAATGAACTTGGCCGGTTCGGAGCACAGGAAGGCGACCGCCTTGCCGAAGTCCTCGGCGCTTCCCAGGGTGCCGGTCGGCACGCGCTGGGCGACGACGTCCGTGTTTCCCAGCGACTTGATCCGGTCGGTGGCGTGGATGCCGGGCTGGGCCGAGTTGACCGTCACGCCGTCACGGGCGACCTCCGCCGACAGGGTCTTGAGAAAGCTGCTGACGCCGGCGCGGGCCACGGACGAGGCGGCCAGGTTGCCGATCGGCTGGCGGGCGCCGATCGAGGTGATCGCCACGATCCGTCCCCAGCCCCGCTCGCGCATGCCCGGCAGCGCCGCCTGGCACATGACGATGGTGGACAGCAGGTTCAGGTCGAGCGCCTCGCGGTAGCCGTCGATCGAGGTGGTCGCCGCTGAGCCGGGCGGCGGGCCGCCGGCGTTGGCGACCAGGATGTCGACCTGGCCGAGCTTCGCGGTCGCCTGCTCGATGAAGGAGCGGGCGCCCTCCTCGGTGGAGACGTCGGCGGTGATCGGCACCGCTCCCGGTCCAAGGCGTTCCGCGGCGGCGGCGATCCGCTCCTCGCTCCGGCTGCAGATCGCCACCTGGACGCCGTCCTCGATCAGAGCCTTCGCGCAGCCGAAGCCGAGCCCGGTCGATGCCGCCGCCACGGCGGCCTTCTTGCCCTGGATTCCCAGATCCATAGTCGCTTCTCCCTTTCGTTGCCGGTTCCTGAGTCGGGTCGAACGCTGGAAGCCGGCGCTAGCGCCTGCGCGCCTGCGCGAGTTCCGCCATGCGGGTGAACAGCTCCTGCATGTGAGTGCGGCCGCTGTCGCCGCCGCTGAACTCGCGGTACAGCGAATCGACGTTGATCGCGATGCGCTCGCCGTCGCCCCAGGCCTCGAAGTCGCCGAGCGCGATGTCGAACGCCGCGTCGCGGGCGCTGAGGCCCGCGTCGAAGCGTTTCCGCGCCTCGTCGCGGAGGTACACGAGATAGGCCCGCATGGCTTCGACGCCCCGGTTGTCGGTGATCGGCCCATGCCCCGGCACGATCGTTTCGAGATCCCAGCTCAGCAGCAGGTCGCAGGCGTCGATCCAGTTCTGGACCGGTCCGGCCCAGATGATCGGCGCGCCCTCGATGAACAGGATGTCGCCGGTGAACGCGGTGCGATCACCCGGCAGGTGGATCATGATGTCGCCGCCCGTGTGGGCGGGGCCGACCTCGACCAGCTCCACCGCGGTCTCGCCGACCTGGAGGTTCAACGCGCCCTCGAACGTGCGGTTTGGCGGCGTGTGGGTGATTCCCTCGAATTCGAAGGGGCCGAAACACTCGACCAGGAAGTCGCCGACCAGGCCGCCGCCGGCGCGGGCGCCGCGCATCAGTGCCGCGAGCGCCTCGGGCGTCGTCACCTCCATTTCGGCGGCCGCGGTCTTCGAGGCGACGATCTCGGCGCCGGCGACGAGTTCGTTGCCGTGGGTGTGATCGCCGTTGGAGTGCGTGTTCACGAGCCGGTCGATGTCGGCCGCCGCCGCGTGCGCCTTCTTCATCGCGTCGAGCATCTCGCGCGTGTTCGGCAGATCGAACAGCGTGTCGACGAGCAGCGACTCGCTGCCGCTTACGATCAGGCCCGCGTTGCTCCAGCCCCAGCCGCCGTCGGGCTGCAGCCAGGCGAAGGAGCCGTTGCCGAGGTCGTGGAGACCGCGCTCGTACGCGAAGCGCGGGGTGCCGAGTCCAGTCCAGGGAGATGCGTTCGTCATGGGCGGACTCTATGAGCTTGCGCGGCAGGAAACTCGCGCTAGTCTAATCCGTTCTGCCGCGCAAGCTCCTGGCGTGGGCTCCCCTTGGATACGATTGCGCGATGACAGCTCCTACTGAGGTCGAGCGTTCCCGGGCCACGCTCGATCTGGACGCGTTCTGGAACTGGCTCGTCCTCCACCCGAACTGCGTGATCCGGGCCGGATCCGCGGACGCTCTACTCTGCGACGACGAGGACTTCCACTGGCAATTCGTGTCCGAGAACGAGAACCTCCTCATCGCGCAGCTCGTCTACGGCAAGCGTCTGGTCGGCGAGATCCTGATCGACCGCGAGCGGGTCGCCTACGTCCAGTCGTTCCAGGGCGACGAGGAGAGCGAGTACATCTTCGAGTTGATCTGCGAGACGGAGCAGGAACGGGTGGCCGGGTGGGTCTTCGTGATGTCCCACGGCCTGGAGGACGACCCGCAGGAATCGGCGCATGCCGCTCCCACCCTGGTTCACTGACGGCGGTGCTGCCGGGAGCGCCCGGCGGCCAAGCCGCTAGAGACTCGCCTTGACTCTTCGAGTTCTCGGCGTGGTTGATCTGCACTGGTCCGGCAAGCGGCCGCCCCGCCTGCCGGATCCGTCCGGCTTCGATCTCGTCGTTCTCGCTGGCGATCTGACCAACTTCCTGGGCCCCGACCACGCCCGGCAGATCGTCGAACCGCTGCAGGCGGCCGGCGTCCCGATACTCGCGGTCTGCGGCAACTGCGACCAGCCCGCCGTCGAGGGCTACTTCCGGGACCTCGACATCGACCTCGACCGCCGCGCCCGCGAGGTGGACGGCGTCCGCTTCGTCGGCCTCTCCGGCGGCCTCCCGTTCGGCGACCTGCCGTACGAGCGCACCGAGGAGGACTACGAACGCGTCGCCGCCGAGGCTTTCGAGAACGCCGCCGCGGTCGAGGGGCAGCCCACGATCCTGGTCTCCCACCAGCCGCCCCACGGCACCGTCTGCGACCTCGCCCGCGGCCAGCACGTCGGTTCGCGGTCCCTTCGCGCCGCGGTCGAACACCACCAGCCCGACCTCGTCTTCTCCGGCCACATCCACGAAGCCATCGGCGACGACACGATCGGCCCGACCCGCGTCGTCAACCCCGGCCCCTGGTTCCAGGGCCGCTTTCTCATCATCGAAGCCGACGCCGAAACCGGGTCCGTCGAGTTCGAGATCCGTGCGTCGTAGTTGGCGGGCGTCGGTCGACGGCGGGGCGTCGTAGTTCCCGGATGCCGTAGCCACGGGCGTCGACCGGCGGTGAGGCGTCGGCGGCACCCGCCCGCTGTGGGCCGGAGGAGAGGGTCCCATCGGCCGCTCGCGCTTTCTGAGTAGCTTGGAGGTTGGCGCTCGCTGCGGTCGGCTGCGCTCCGGTTTGGCGTCGGTTGATGTAAGGGCCCCGGGCGTCGCTTGCCGACAGCCTCGCTGGGACCCTCTCCTCCGGCCCGTGGCGCGGGCTGGAGGTCGTCGGTGAGTGGGCCGGTGCCATCAACCGGCGAGTAGCGGCCGAGGACGGCATCGGGGTGGCTCATCGGAACCAATCGCCAAAGTCCCTCCTGAAGAGTTCCTTGCGCAACTGGGGACTCTTGATGTCGGGGTACCAGTCGAGGTGCTTGCGGAGGGATGCGACGTGCGCATCCCATCCGCCGCGGGAGTCGCGGAAGACCTTGGAACAGCCCGGGATCGGACAGGGGTAGTCGGTCTTCTTGTGCTTGGGATGGGGCACCGAGTTCAGGGGATTCTGCTTCGCGGCGCGGACGTCGGGGGGGTTCAAGTGGAGGCTCGCCTGAGGAGGCCGCTTTTGGGACGTGGTGAAGGCCTTGGCCTTGAGCGCTGGATCGACCGGACCGGCAAGGAGCATGGAGCCTTCGGCTACCTGGTCGATCCACTCGTGGCGGACGACCGGGGTCTCCTCCAGATAGCAGCGCAAAACGGCGGCCGCGGTGAGATGCGCGTCGAAGTCGTCCTCGTTGTCTCTAGCGGCGTCGAGGTCTCCGAGGTCTATGTCGTGGGCTTTCACCCAGGCGGCGTCCCCCAGCAGATTGCAGACCTGATTGCGTTGATCGGGCTTGGTCTTGCCCACGGCGAGTCGCTCCGTCGGCAGGTCGTCTGCCAATGCAGCGGCGTATGCGAGCCCCGGATAGGTCTCCGCCAGCACGACTCCGTGGCTGTTGAGGAGGTCGGGAACACGGGCTTCGCTCCCGTCTTCTGGTCAATACGGCGACGAAAGCCGTCACGCGTCTTCTGCGTGAAGGAAGCCAACCCGCCTTGGCCGCGTGGCACATGGAACCAGGGCCGATCGACACGCCACTGCTCGTGGTCCTTGACCGAGTTCGTAGGGTCAAAGAACTCGCGGTTGTCGCCCAGTTGTCCCAGCCAGTCGATGAACGTGCTGGGCTGACCGTACCGTGGCTCAGCGCGTACCAACTCCCAGTAGCTTTGCGGTACTCCCAGAACCAGGTCGACGCCCACCAGCACGGATCCCTGCTCGGAGAGGCGCCTCGCCAGAGCCGTCAGGCTTCTCAACGCCCAGTCCGGTCGTGTTTCTCGGTGGATGATGAGGCGCTTGCTCAGATCCGCGACGTAGACCGAACGCTTCCTTGGAGCCTTGCTCCAATCCGCGGACACGAAGAATCTGGGTCGGCTATCCATTCTTGGGTAGTTCCATTTCAATGGACCCTTCGGCCTCCCGGGCAGGCGGGTGCCGCCAACGCACTGCCGCTGGCCGACGCCTATCTAAGCCGCTCCAGCCGTCCCACCAGTTCGTCGATCTTCGGCAAATCGACGTTGGCGAAGGCGAGGCGGAGGTAGCGGTTCTGGTGGGGGCCGAACATGGCGCCGGCGAGGCAGAGGATGCCGTGGTCCTGGGCGAGGCTGCGGCCGACTTCGACTGAGGAGTGGTCAGTGAAGGAGTGATGGGGGTAGACGAGTAGCCGCCGGAGGAGACGACATCGAAGCCGATCCAGCAGCCGGCCATCAGTCCCAGGGGTTGATCACTTCTGCGCCGGATGCCTCGAAGCCGCCTATGTCGCGCGTCGCCACCTGCAAGCCGTGCACAAGCGCAATGGCCGCGATCTGTCCGTCGGCGATGTTCAGCCGCGTTCCGTCGCGCTCGGCCCGGGCCGCCACATCCCCGTAGACCTCGGCGGCACGCTCGTCGAACGAGAAGATGCGGCCCCGGAAGCGGTCGCACGTCAGGCGCCAAAAGCGAAGCAGACTCGACCGTCTCCGGCCGCTGGGCAGCCGCGCAATTCCGTAGCGCAACTCAGCGAGGGTGATCGCCGGAACTGCTAGCAGGGGCTCGTTCGCTTCGAGCCAGGCGACTACCCGAGGCGAAGGCCTCGCCTTGGTCAACTCCGACAGGACGTTCGTGTCGAGAAGGATCACTGCAGGCTGAGCGGAGGCTGCGGTTGGTCGTGACCGCGGAGGAGCGGTTCGATCTCCTCGCCCGGTTCGATCGCCGCAATGAGGTCATGGGGAAACCCGGTCGAGACGACGGCCTCCTCGGCCGCGCTGTCCAGAATCGACCGGACCAGGGCCTCGAGGCTGCATCCCCGTCGTGCAGCGCGGCGCCGGAGCCGTTCCTTGGATTCCTGAGAGAGATTGCGAATCGTGATGCTGGCCATGGTCGTTCTCCAGTGTGTTGCCCTCACGTTCGCCTAATGATTGCATGCAATCAACCCCCCAACCAATCCGGGCTGCTCGAGGCACTTCGACACGGGCGTGTGTCGGCGGGACGGTCAGCTTCGAGGTGTCGCTGTCAGGCGTGCCGCACAGCCGCTAGCCAGCCGTGCGCAGGCTCTCCAGCCGTTCGACTAGTTCGTCGATCTTCGGCAAATCGACGTTGGCGAAGGCGAGGCGGAGGTGGCGGTCCTGGCCGGGGCCGAACATGGCGCCGGCGAGGCAGAGGATGCCGTGGTCCTGGGCGAGGCTGCGGCCGACGGAGGCGGAGGTGCGGTCGGGCCAGGGGTGGCGGAGGTAGACGAAGTAGCCGCCGGAGGAGGCGACTTCGAAGCCGGTGCGGGCCTCGCGTATCCGGTTGGCGGCGTAGGCGACGCGGTGGCGGACGGTGCGGCGGTACTCGCGCTTCCAGTCGTCGAGGTGGTCGAGGCAGAAGACCGCCGCCAACTGGCCGATGTGGGAGGGGCAGAGGGCGACGCAGTCGGCGATCTTGAGGGTCTCGCGGAGCAGGCCGGGGTCGGCGGCCATGGCGCCGATCCGGTAGCCCGCCATGCAGTACGCCTTGGAGAAGCTGTAGAGGTGGATGAGGACGTCGGTCCAGTCGGGCCGCTGGAACAGGGTGTGGGGCGGGTCCGCGTGGTCGCGGAATTCGCGGTAGGTCTCATCGACCACGAGCGCCAGACCACGTTCGCGGGCGAGTTCGAAGAAGCTGTCGATCAGGGCGGGCGGGTAGACGGCGCCGGTCGGGTTGTTCGGGGTCACGAGGACGATCGCGCGGGTGGCGTCGGTTATGGCGTTCGCGGCATCGTCGGGGTCGGGGATCATGTTCGGGCCGGGCTGGAGGTAGACGGGCTTGACGTCCTGGGAGCGCAGCCACATGTCGTGGTTGAAGTACGAGGGCAGCGGCAGGATGACCTCGTCGCCGGGCTCGGTGAGCGCCATCATCGCCAGGCAGAACGCCTGGTTGCAGCCGGCCGTGACGGCCACCCGGTCGACCGCGACCGGGGCCTCGTAGTCCGCCGTCATGGCCCGCGCCAGCGCCTCGCGCAGCTCGGGGATGCCCTGCTGGTCGGTGTAGGTCGCCGTGGCCGGGCTCTGGGCAGCGGCGGCGATGTGGTCGCGCAGCTCCTGGGCCGGCGGGTAGGTCGGCGCCGCCTGGGAGACGTCGATGAGGGGAAGGTCGCGGGAGGCGCTGCTCTTCCAGCGTCCGACCTGGGTGATCGGCGAATCGATCACCCGATGCACTACCTGCCTGATCTGCATGGGGGGCGTAAGCTACCGGATCGGCTGGGCCGGCCCGAAGACGGGCGGGCGTCATGCCGGGGAGGTGACCGATGAAGTACCTGCACACGATGGTCCGGGTCGGCAGTCTGGATGAGGCCCTCGACTTCTACTGCGGCAAGCTGGGCATGGTCGAGATGCGCCGCATGGACAGCGAACAGGGTCGGTTCACGCTCGTGTTCCTGGCCGCGCCGTCGGACGTCGAGCTGGCTCGGGAGCGGACGGCGCCGCTCCTGGAACTGACCTGGAACTGGGACCCCGAGGACTACACGGGCGGCCGGAACTTCGGCCATCTGGCCTTCGAGGTCGACGACATCTACGGCACCTGCCGCTCGCTCCAGGAGCAGGGAGTGGTGATCAACCGTCCCCCGCGGGACGGCCGTATGGCGTTCATCCGGTCGCCGGACGGCATCTCGATCGAACTGCTGCAGGCAGGCGGCGCGCTGCCGGTCGAGGAACCGTGGGCCTCGATGCCGAACGAGGGCGCCTGGTAGCGGCTCGCGCCGGTCCAGGGACGCCAGCTCAGTACTCGGCGTAGTCCTTCTCTTCGACGAGTTCAGAACCCAGCAGCTCATTGATGCTGCGCTTGGCGGCGGCGCGGCGGTCGTTCGTCCGGTAGACCGCGCGCGCGAGTTCGACGAAGCGCTCGCCGAAGTCGCGCCTGCGCTCGCAGTCGCGGATGTCGTCCTCGATTTCCCAGAGCTGCTTGTTGATCCGGCGCAGCTCGGCCGTGAACTCGTCGAGCTCCTCGGAACTCGGCAAGGCTTCGCGGCGCGTTGCCGTCAGGCTGCGGAGTTCGCGGTGGACGTTCGCGAGCTTGTCCGCGTCGGCGATCCGCTCGGCCTTGATCTCGAGGATCGTGATCTTGTCGACGAGTTCGCCCGCCGATACCTCGACCTGCAGCACGGTGCCCACGACGGCGCCGACCCTACAGGAGTCAGCGACCCTGGGCCGGGCGGCTCAGGCTCGCTCCCGTCGCACCAGCTCGCTTCCCGTTTCGATCACCCGGTTGGCGACCTGTCGCCAGTCGTAGCCGGCGGCACGCTCCACCGCCGAGCGGGACGCGGCCGCGAGTTCGGCCGGTGCAGCGAGCAACCGTTCGAGGAGGCGGGCGAGCTTGCCTGCATCCGCATCCACCGCCCAACCGTCCCGACCGTCGCGGACCAGCTCGGGCACCGCGCTGTTGACGGACCGGCAGTGGACCACGGGCACGCCGGCAGCCATGGCCTCGAGCGGGAACAGCCCGAAGCCCTCGCGGGCCGAGGGCTGGACCGCGATGGCCGCTCCGGCGACGGCACGCCAGACATCCTCGTTGTGGGGCAGGCGACCGGCGAAGTCGACGACGTTTCCCAGGCCGAGGCGCTCGATCTGCGCCCGGATGTCCGGCGCCGCCGGGCCGCCGCCGATGATCCGGAGCAGGGCGCTTCGTTCGCCGGTGAGTTTCCGGCCGACCTCGGTGGCCGCCAGCCTGGCCGTGGCTTCGACGAGAAGGTCGATCCTCTTCTCCGAGATCAGCCGGCCGGCGTAGACGAGGGGCGGCGCGATCGCGTCCGCCTCGGCTGCGAGGGCACGGATCCGTTGGTACGGGATGCCGTTGGGGAGGACCTCGACCGCTTCGCCGCGCACCTTCGCGACCCGGCCGGCGGTGAGCTTGCTGACCGCCACCGCCTGGCTCCCGAAGCGCAGCGACAGGCGTTCGCAAGATGCGTAGAACCGCCACATGCCGGGGCCGAATCGCCCCGGAGGCCGATGCTGGCGCCAGTACCGGCCCCAGTGCTCGTGCCAGGTGACGAGCAGGGGAATGCCGCGCCGGCGGCAGCGCCGTGCCAGCAGGGGCAGGTGCAGGTAGGGAATGTTCGCCGTCTCGACGATGTCGATGCCGTCGAGCGGAATCCGGCGCACCTGGGATGCCAGCAGCAGCGCCTCGAGCCCCGATCGCCGCCCGCGGGCCAGGTAGCGGCGGCTTGCCCTCGCTACCGGCGCAACGTGGACGTTCGGGTGGGGCTCAGCCGGCGCCTCGGCCCATCCCGACAGCACGACCTCGTGTCCGAGCCGGCCCAGCTCCCGCGCCAGTTCGTAGTTCCGGTGTTCGACGCCGCCCAGGGACTCCGGGTAGATGCAGTCGTAGAAGAACAGCCAGCGCAGTGGGCGTCCGGTCATCGTCGGGAAGCGTAACCGGACGGGCAGCGGACACTGGCTGCTACCGTCGCCCGGTATGCGCTGGTTCGAACGGGAGCTTCCCGCGCGGGAGCGATGGCGCCGGATTGCCGCGCTCGTGACCCTCGGCTGGGCGTTGGTGGCGACAGTCGTTGCCGTCGGACCGGACAGGATCGCCGGCTGGCTCGGCGCGCCGTCCCGGCCGGAGGCGCCGCCGCCGACAGAAGCCGCGCCCGCCCTGATCTACGGGACCCCGGTAGAGGTCGCCTCGCTGCCGGGCTGGGCGGGAGACGACGTGGCGCAGGCTCTGCCCGCGTTGCTCAGGAGCTGCGGTCGACTGACCGCCCAGCCGGCCGATCGCGTACTGAAGCCGGTCGAAGTCGGCGGCACGGTCGGCGACTGGGCGCCACTTTGCGGCGCTCTGCGTGATTTGGGGGCTCCGGCGGGCGAGGAAGACGTGAGACACGTCATCGAACGCGAACTTGTCGCCGTACCCCTGTCCCGCACCGACGCGGCGGAAGCCGCGGGTCGACCGGGCGAAGGCTCGGGCTGGGCGCGGCGGATCGGTCTCTTCACCGGCTACTTCGAGCCTCTGCTTCACGGCAGCCGCCGCCGCAGCGCGCGCTACAGCATTCCTCTCCACACGCAACCGCCGGACCTCGTCTCGGTGGACCTGGGCCGGTTCCGCGACGATCTTCGGGGCCGCCGGGTGGCCGGGAGGGTTCGGGGCAGGAGCCTCGAGCCCTACGACGACCGGGACGCGATCGCCTCCGGTTCGCTCGCGGGCCGCGGCCTGGAGCTGGTCTGGGTGGACGATGCGATCGGTGCGTTCTTCCTCCATATCCAGGGCTCGGGACGGGTCGAACTCGACGACGGCTCGATCTTTCGGGTCGGCTACGGGAGCCAGAACGGGCACCCGTACCATGCGATCGGCCGAACCCTGGTCGACTGGGGCGAGTTGACCCTGGACGAAGTGTCGCTGCAGTCGATCGACGCCTGGCTGCGGGCCAACCCGGACCGCGCGGGAGAGGTCATGGCAACGAACGACTCCTACGTCTTCTTTCGCCGGATCCGGGGCGAGGGCCCGGTCGGCGCCCAGGGCGTCGCACTGACTCCTGAACGCTCCCTGGCGGTGGACCGGCAGCACGTTCCTCTTGGTGTACCGGTATGGCTCGACGCGATGACCCCGGTAGCCGCCCCCGAAGGGTCGGACGAGCGCCGTCAGTGGTTGGTCGTGGCTCAGGACACGGGCGGCGCGATCCGCGGCGCGGTGCGTGGAGACGTGTTCTGGGGCGCGGGGGAGCGGGCCAGGTCGATTGCCGGTCGCATGGCGCACCGCGGCCGCTACTGGGTCCTGGCGCCGCGTAGCGTGTCCTCGTCGCCCTAAGCGCATTGCTCAGGGGCCGTTACGCGGGCCGGCCGGTGGGGATAGTGTTGGCGCATGGAGTCCATCCGCAGCGCGCCGGATGCTGGAAACGCTGGTGGCATCGGTGTCGTCGAGACCCGGTTCGAGCACTTCGAGGAGCCGCTCGAGCTCAAGTGCGGCGACACGCTGTCGGAGTTCACCCTGGCCTGGGAGCAGTACGGGGAATTGAACGCCGCGCGCGACAACGCCGTGCTGCTGTTCCATGCCCTCACCGGGAACCACCACGCGGCGGGTACGAACCGCGGTGTGCCGGGTCTCGGCAACGCCTGGACCGACGAGATGGTGCTCGGCTGGTGGCATGAGTTCATCGGCCCGGGGCGCGCGATCGACACGGACCGTTTCTGTGTCATCTGCGTCAACTACATCGGCGGCTGCTACGGCTCGACCGGGCCGCTGTCGATCGATCCGGCCACCGGCGAGCGCTGGGGCCCGACCTTTCCCCGGGTCCGTTTCTCGGACTCGGTCCGCGCGGCGATGCGCCTTGTCGATCGCTTGGGAATCGACGTGCTGCATGCCGGTGTGGGGCCTTCAACCGGCGGCATGGCGGTGCTCGACCTGGCGGTCATGTTCCCGGAACGGGTACGCAACGTGGTCGTGGTCGCTGCCGGCATGGAGGTGACGCCGCTACAGCGGATTCACAACTTCGAGCAGATCCAGGCGATCGCCAACGACCCGCGTTTCGACCGCGGCCACTACGAGCCCGGCGCCGAACTCGAAGGAATGAAGATCGCCCGGCAGATCAATCACAAGACGTTCGTTTCGTTGGAGACGTTGCGGCAGCGGGCGCGGAGCACCGTCGCCGAGGCTTCGGGTGTGCCCTGGTACGGCGTCAACCACCCGATCGAGTCCTACATGCGGCACCAGGGGCGGAAGTTCGCGGCCCGGTTCGACGCGAACTCCTACCTGCGGATCCTGGACGCCTGGAGCCAGTACGATCTGGCCACCGCGGCCGGCGTTGCCTCGGTCGACGAGGCGTTCGCCCGCTGCCGCGACCAGCGTTTTCTGATCTTCTCGATCAACTCGGACGTCTGCTACTACCCCGAGGAGCAGGGCGATCTGATGGCCGCGTTGCAGTCGGCCGGCGTCAGTTGCATGAGGATCATCGTCCACTCGGACAAGGGGCACGACTCCTTCCTGCTCGAGCCGGCGCTCTACCATCCGCACCTGACGTTCCTGCTCGAGGGTCGGGGCTTCTGGCCGGATTCCTAGCGGCAGGGCTGGCCGTTCTCGTTCTGGCGGGCGCCGCCGTCGCTCAGACCGGCACTCGCCCGGCGGCTCTGGCCGGGGAGGGGGTGGTCGCGGAAACGGGTTCGAATCTCGTGTCCGACGGCGACTTCGGCGCAGGTGGGTCCGGTTGGGACCTGGCGGGTGACGCCACGGTGTTCGACGCGGGTGCCGATAGAGGACCGGTATTGAAGGTCGACGGCGAAGGCGGCGCCGTGCAGACCGTCACCGGGCTGAAGGCGAACACGCGCTACACCGTGGCCGTTTCGGGCAAGGCGGACGGCAGCGATGCGATTGCCGCCGGCGTGAAAGAGCACGGCAGCAACGAAGAGAGCATCGAGTTCAGGGGCGGCGCGTGGACGACCGGATCGTTCGTCTTCACAACCGGGTTCGCCAGCACGAGCGCGAAGATCTACGTGCGAAAGTCCGGCGGCTCCGTCGCCGGCTACGCGGACGACGTGGTTCTGATCGAGGGGTCCGGTTCGGAGTTCGTGCTGTCGTGGTCGGACGAATTCAATGGAAGCGGCGCCGTGGACGCCTCCAGATGGGCCTTCGAGAGTGGCTTCGTTCGCGGCGAGGAGTTGCAGTGGTATCAAACGGATAACGCGTTTCAGGAGAACGGCAACCTGGTGATCGAAGGACGAGAGGAGACCTTTCCCAATCCCGATTACGAGGCGGGGTCCACCGACTGGCGGAAGAGTCGCGAGAACGTCGAGTACACGTCTTCAAGCCTCACAACGAAGCGCGTCACGCACTGGAAGTACGGCAAGACGGTCGTCCGGGCCAAGGTCACCAACCTTCTGGGTACGTGGCCGGCCATCTGGACCAAGGGCGAGCAGTGCCCCTGGCCCAAGGGCGGCGAAGTCGATGTCATGGAGAACTTCACCGGCAAGATCCACGGGGTCTTCCGCTGGGGCGGCGACGGAGAGCGCGCCGCCGTAAAGCAGGCGGCCTTTCTCCCCGTATCGAGTCTGGGCGCCAACTGGAGCGATGACTTTCATCTCTGGGAGTGGGATTGGGATGAAGATCGGATGAGCATCTACCTGGACGGCGCGCTCCTGAACGACATCTCCCTGGAAGGCACGATCAACGGCGACGGCGAGTGCTCCGGACAGAATCCCTTCAAGCAGCCTCACTACCTGCTGATCAACCTGGCCTTGGGCGCCACCGGCGGCAGCGTGACGGACCTGACCTTTCCGACGCACTACCAGGTGGACTACGTGCGCGTCTACTCGAAGGTCGCGGACGGGCAGGAGCCCCCGGTTGCCGTGGGGATGCTGCCCGACGGGGCGCTGCGGGTATCGGATGGGTCTGTGGACGTCGATCTTTCGGCTGCATTCTCGGACGAGAACGGCGACGTGTTGACCCATACAGCGTCGTCGTCATTACCCAGTGTGGCGATGGTGTCCGTTGTGGGCTCGGTGCTGACGGTGACGCCTCTCTCGGTGGGCACGACTGCGGTGACGGTGACGGCAACGGACGCGGCCGCTTCGAACCAAACGGCGATGCAGTCGTTCGGGGTGACGGTGCTGCCGTCGCGTGCGGTGAAGGTGGATCCGCAGACACTGACGCTGTCCGAGGGGGAGAGCGGGCGCTACGAGGTGGTCCTGAACTCGGTACCGTCGGGCGAAGTCACGGTGACAGTTGAGACCGACACGTCGGGTACGGACCTGTCACTGGACAAGTCGTCTCTGACGTTCACGCAGCGCAACTGGAGTGTTGCGCAGGCGATCGAGGTGACGGCGGCGGAGGACCCGGACGCATTGGCCGACGCTGTGGTGACGCTGGTCCACGCTGTGAGCGGCGCGGACTACGATGCGGTGGCGGCGCCCGGGGTGGAGGTCACGATTCTGGAGACCGACGAGTCGACCCTGTCGGTGGAAGACGCCCGAGCCGTCGAGGGCGCGGGGTCGACCGTCTTTTATGTGAGGCTGAGCGTCGCGAGCAGTTTGGAGGTGACGGTCTCGTACGCGACCTCGGACGGAATCGGGCCCGCAGGCGCAGAGGCGGGTTCGGACTACACGTCGGCGCAGGGCGTTCTGACGTTCCAGGCCGGTTCGACGACGGCCCGGGAGGTGGCGGTGTTGATCGTTGGCGACACCGAGGACGAAGCGGAAGAAGAGACGTTCACGCTGACGCTGAGCAATGCGAGCAACGCGCTGCTGGCGGGTGGGGGCGATGTCCTGCAGGCGACGGGGACGATTCTCGACGACGATCGCTCCGTGAATCCGCCGCCGCCGCCGCCGCCACCGCCACCGCCGCCGCCACCACCGCCGCCGCCGCCGCCACCGCCACCGCCGGACGAGGATTCGGAGATGGAGGTTTCGTTCGGTTCGGCGAGCTACGAGGTGCCGGAGGGCGGGACGGTTGAGGTGACAGTGCGCCTCAGCGGTGACCCGGAGCGGGAGGTGTCGATCCCCCTGGTGCGGACCCACCGCGGCGGAGCGTCGGATGCGGACTATTCGGGCGTGCCCGAGCGGGTGACGTTCAGCGGCGGTGTGACGACCCGGACGTTCGAGTTTGTGGCCGCGGACGACAGCGAGGAGGACTTCGGCGAATCCGTGGTTCTTGGTTTCGGCGTTCTGCCTGCGGGCGTGAGTGACGGCGGCTCGGCGACCGTATCGATCCAGGACGACGACACGCCTCCGATGGCCGTGATCGAAGTGAGCGGCGTGGAGTGCGACCCGGAGCTTTGCCGGGCTCTAACCGGCGAGCGGGTGGAGTTCGCGGATACGAGTACGGGTCCCGCCGCATCGCGGCGATGGGAGTTCGGCGAGGGGTCGGAGTCGGATCTGCGGAGGCCGTCGCACAGTTGGTCTGAGCCCGGTTTCTATGAGGTGACCCTGTGGGTGAGTGACGGCACGCGTGAATCGACGTCGTCGCGCGTGTTCCTGGTCGAGTCGAGTTCTCCCGCGGGGAGGTGCGAGTCGAGCCCCGAGAGGCTGTGCCTTCGGGATTCTCGCTACGCGGTGGTGGTGGAGTGGCGGAAGCCGGGCGGTGACAGCGGCGCTGCCAGGGTGGTCCATGCGGGGACGGACGATTCGGGTCTGTTCACCTTCTTCAATCCGGACAACTGGGAGATTCTGATCAAGGTGCTGGACGGCTGCGCGGTCAACGGCCACGTGTGGGTGTACGGCGCGTCGACGACGGACCTGGGGTACACGATCCAGGTGACCGACACGTTGACGGGGTCGGTCCGGTCATACTCGAACGAGTCAGGTGTTCCGGCGCCCGCGATCGTGGATTCGGTGGCGTTTCCACGGAACTGCGATGACGGTGACGCCGCTGGAGGCGCTGCGTCCAGCCAATTGCTCGAGCTGGTGGCGCCGGTTGAGGAGGACACCGCCGGTGGACGCGGACCGCGCCCGTTCAGCCGCGAGCGAGCGGGGTCGCCTGGGCGACGACGGCGTGATCCTGATCTGCGGCACGCGCTTCCGCTTCGTCGACTGACGGCGGCTCGTCGACTGACCGTGGCTCGGTAGCCGGCGAGTCCGGTTCCGAGCCGTTCGCTCCATCGAGGCTGGTCGTTCCGTCCAGGAAGGCCGACTTCCGGCGGCTGCCGTCCCAGCGGATGTCGGGCAGGAGGACGTCGCGCCTGGCCGCGATCCGGTCGTGGTGGGGGAGCAGGTCTTCCAGCATGGCCCGGAGTTCCGAGTCCATGTCCCGGGTCGGCTGGTAGCCCAGGGCACGCAAGTGATCGTGGTCCGGGTTGTAGTAGTGCTGTTCGAGTTCCTTGCGCGGGTTCTCGATCCGGCGGATCCGCGGGTCGAGGCCCATGTCGGAAGCGACAGAGGCGACCTTGGAGGCGAGCTCTGAGATCGTGTAGGTCTCCTCGAACTGGTTGAAAACCCGGTAGTCGCCCGCTTCCGGTGGGTTGTCGACCGCCAGGGTCAGGCACTGCATCGAGTCGCAGATGGGCAGGAAGCCGCGGCGCTGGGTGCCGAGCCCGAACAGGGTCAGCGGTTCGCCGATCACGGACTGGCAGCAGAAGCGGTTGATCGCGGTGCCGAAGGCCTGGTCGAAGTCGAGGCGCGTGCTCAGTGCCTCGCCTGCTGGATGGTCCGCGCCGCTGCCCGTCGCGCCGCCCATCGTGCTGGAGAAGAAGCGGGTGCCGTAGACGACGCCCTGCATCACGTCGGTGGCTCTGAGTCCCCACATACGGCAGGCGAACATCACGTTGTTGCTGTCGTGGACCTTGCTCCAGTGGTACCAGGAGCCGGCCTGGCGCGGGAAGGGCAGGCGGTCGCGGCGGCCGCGGTACTCGATCTCGAAGAAGCCCTCCGGGATGTCCAGATCAGGCGTGCCGTACTCGCCCATCGTGCCGAGCTTGACCAGGTGCGCGCCGGGCGCGAGGTCGCGCATCGCGTAGAGCACGTTGAGCGTGCCCTCGATGTTGTTGCGCTGCACCCAGACCGCGTGCTTCGCGTCCATCATGGAGTACGGCGCCGACGGGCACTCGCCGAGGTGAACGATCGCTTCCGGCTGCACCTCTTCGAACAGCCGGTAGACCAGATCGAGATCGGTCAGGTCGCCAAGGGCAACGTGCGGGCGAACGCCGTAGGCGGACTCGAACGCGTCGAGCCGAGCCTCGAGGGACGCGATCGGCAGGGCAGAGCAACTGCCCATCTCCGCGACCCAGTCGCGTCGGAAGCCGGCGTCGATGCCGGAGACCTCGTGGCCTTGGGCCGTCAGGACCTGGGCCAACGGCCAGCCGAGGTAGCCGTCGATGCCCGCAATGAGAACGCGCGTGATGTCACCCCCTGCTGTTTGCTGACGCGAGGATCAGACCGCGCTTTCGAGTGTGAACCGGGAAGAATCCGCAAGGAAATGAAGAAGGTCAGTGTACCAGTCGGCCGGTAGCCGATCTCGGCTTGCAGCCGCGAGCAAGCGGGTGCTACGTTCCTCCCGCGTGCTCTGGTCTGGAACAGGACCGTCCACGGTCCCGGCATGAGGATTCTGTACGGAGTTCAGGGCACAGGCCACGGCCACCTGGTGCGGTCGGCGGCCATGGTGGCCGGCCTGCGAAGCCGAGGGCACGAGGTCCACTGCCTGCTCACCGGGCGATCTTCGGCGGCGTTCGCCGACCCGGAGATCCGGGCCAGCCACACGCTGCTCGAGGGGTTCACCGGCCGGGCCGCCGGCGGCCGGGTGCGGATGCTCCAGACCGTCGGACAGTTGCGCGTGGCCCGCTTCCTGCGCGACGTGCGCAGCTTCGATGCGTCCCGCTTCGACCTCGTGCTGACCGACTACGAGCCGGTTTCAGCATGGATCGCTCGTCGCTGCCGCCGGCCCAGCATCGGCGTCGGCCACCTGTATGCCTTCCACCGGCGTCTGCGCCTGCCCGGCCGGACCGGAACGGCGCGATTGGCGCTGCGCCTGTTCGGCCCGGTCTACACCCCGGTCCGGATTGCCGTCGGCCTGCACTGGCATCGTTTCGGCGGCGCGAATTTGCCGCCCACGATCAGCCCCGACCTGGTCGCGGCGGCCGAGACCGGTCCGCCGCGGGACACCGGTGAGCGGTTCCTCGTCTACCTGCCCGCGGAGAGCGAGGAGAGCATCGTCGCGCTGCTGGGGCGCTTGCCGCACCGGCGGTTCGTCGTCTACCGGCCGGTGCCGGCGCCGGTCGACCGCGGCAACGTCTCGATCCGTCCGTACGACCGCGCGGCGTTCGTGGCCGATCTGGTCGCCTGCTCCGGAGTGATCACGAACGCGGGTTTCTCGCTCGTCAGCGAGGCGCTGCACCTGGGCCGCCGTCTCCTGGTGCAGCCGATAGGCCGCCATCCGGAGCAGTTCCTCAACGGCCGGGCACTCGTGGCGCTCGGCCTTGGCGCCGTCGTCGAGCGGCTGACCGTGGAAGCGATCGAGTCCTGGACCTGTGGTCCGGCGCCGCCCCCCATGAACTACCCTGACGTGACGCGCCGTCTGGTCGACTGGATTGACGGCGGCGCTGAGCGTCCGATCGACGACCTGGCGACCGAGATATGGGACGAAGTCTCCTGGCGACCGGCATGACCAGACCGCGACCGCATCGCCCAGCCGATCCCGACCTCGACTTCACGCTCGAGCACTACCGGGAGATCCTGGCGCGGATCGTGGCGACTCACCGCACGTTCTCCTTCGCGGAGGCGGCGCCGATGGGGGAGGCGCTGCTCGACGTGGAGCGTTTCGTGCTGATGCGGCACGACGTGGAGTTCAGCCTCGACGCGGCGCTGACGATGGCCCGGGCCGACCGAGGCGCCGGCGTACGCTCGACCTTCTTCGTCCAGATCGGTTCCGACTACAACCTGTTCGAGGCCGACGGCGCCGAAGCCGTCGAGGAGATCCTCGACCTGGGCCACGACCTGGGCTTCCACTACGACCTCGGCCTGCTGGAGCGCGCGGGCGGCGACCCGGTGGAGGTGGCGCGACGCGCGATCGGCCTGATCGAGGGCTTCTTCGACACGGAGATTCGGGCGGCGAGCCCCCACATGCCGATGCGTTCGGGCCGGACGCTGCGAATTCCCGGCATCGTCGACGCCTACGATCCGCTCTACTTCGAGCGGATCAAGTACCTCTCCGACAGCACCCAGGTCTGGCGCGAGGGCGTCGTGACGTCGCTGCTCGACCGATACGACCAGATCCAGCTCCTCACGCACGAGTACCACTGGACCGAAGAGGGGCTTGGGTGGGACGAGCTGCTGCTGCTCGAGGCGGAGCACAAGTACCGCCGCTTGAAGGGGCGCGCGGAAACCAACATCGAGCGTTTCCGGGAAGGCCTGCGGCTGCGGACGGAACGGGACGCGGCCTTTCGCGCCCGGCGGACCGGCGGCTCGTGAAGGATGTCCTCCTGCGACCGGGCGTCGAGGACGACCTGGAGCGGCTCTCCGATCTGACGGAGATCGTCTACGGACTCCGACGCGAACCCAAAGTCCTGCGTTGGCTCCTGTTCAGCGGCCCGCCGGGGCCCGAAGTCGAATCCCTGGTCGCGGAGCGCCAGGGCCAGGTCGTTGGTCATGTGGGGGCCTTGAAGAGCAGCTACCGGATTCACGGCCGGATCGCCAGGGGAGCACACAGGATGCTGTGGATGGTGGAACCCGGGTCGCGCGGCGCTGCCGGTGTGCCCCTGGGCGGCAGCGTGCCGGCCGCCGAGTTCGAGGTCGTGCTCGGCGGTACCCCGACGACCCAGGCGATCCTGGAACTGCGGGGGTTCCAACGGGTCGGCGAGGCGTGCGAGCTTCGTTTGTCGACGGAGGTCGGGGAGGGTGGCGCCTCAGGGTTGCGGGCAGAGCTTCTGCCGTTCGATCCGGATGTCGTGGCCGCCGATGCGGGTAGCGGGCGCCTGGTCAACGCGGCCGACCCGGGCCACCTGGCCTGGCTGGCTGCCTGCCCGGAGCATGATGGCCTCCTGTTTTCCCTCCGTCATGCCGGGCGGACGCTTGGCCCTCTGCTGCTCTACGTGAACCGGGCGAACGATCCGCCGACCGGACGGATCGTTCACTTGCCCTACCTGGCAGAGGGTGCGGCGCCGGCGCTGCGCGCGGCCCTTGCCGAGTTGGCCCGGCAGGGCTGTGCCGAAGCGACGGTACTGACCACGGAAGGCACGCTGCAAGGCGCCGCAGAGTCTCTTGGCGGCGAGACTTTCTACCGCCGCCCGCTCTGGTTCCGCAACCCGAGCGGCGAGATCGACCCGGTGTCCTTCTACCTCACGTACATGGAGGGCGATCTCGCCTACCGGCGTGTGTAGAGCACCGGCGGTGCTGGGCGTTGTGGCGTGAGGAACAGCTCGTTACCCTCAAAACTGCGGGTTGCGTGGTGGACGTAACATGCAAAGGTTTAGGCAATGTTCAGGAGTCGGCTGAGCTTGTCGCGAGTGGTCTGGAGTGGCTCGCTGAGTTGTCTTTGCGGCGCGGTGGCCGGCGCCCACGCGCTCTTGCCGCAAGAGCCCTCGAATAGCGTGCCCTCGTTCACCGAGGGCGCCAGTGCCACGCGCCAGTTGGCGGAGAACTCCGAGGGCGGTTACGCCATTTCGGGTCCGGTGGCCGCAACCGACGCCGACGGTCATCGATTGACCTACAGTTTGGGCGGGGATGATGCAAACGCCTTCGCGTTCGATTCACGCAGCGGCCAGCTTCGCACCCTGGACGGCGTTGCCTATGACTACGAAGTCAAGGCTCGCTACGCGGTGACGGTTCGCGTGGAGGACGGGCACGGCGCCCACGCCACGATCTCCGTCGGGGTCGAGTTGACCGACCAACTCGAACCGCCAGCCGCGCCGGACAGTCCGACGCTCACTTCATCGACGGCGACCAGTCTGACCGTGTCCTGGACGCCGCCGGCCAACGGCGGGCCGGCGCTGAGAAGCTACGAGGGCCAGTACCGAGCCGCCGCAGAGACCTCCTTCGCGCCAGGTTGGGACCGCGTAGGCGCCGTCACCGAAGCGACGGTCGGCGAATTGGAACGGGGCGTCCTCTACGAAGTACAGGTGCGGGCCATCAGTGCGGAGGGGGTCAGTGAGTGGTCGGAGTCCTTGGAGGCCCGGACGGCGGAGAACCAGGCGCCGGTGTTCGACGAAGGGGCGACTACTACGCGCCAGCTCGACGAGAACACGGCGGCCGGCGTGCACGTCGGCGCGCCCGTCACTGCGGCAGACGCCGACGGTGACGAAGTGGAGTACGCCCTGGAACAACCGGAGCAGAGCCCCTTCGACATTGACTCGAGCAACGGTCAGCTCAAGACACAGGAAGGCGTGACTTACGACTATGAGACGCAGCCAGAAGACTCGGTTACGGTGCGAGTGGAAGATGGCCACGGGGGCAGCGCGACGACTGTCGTCACCGTCTTCCTCCAGGATGTTTCCGAGCCGACTATCGTTGCGAATGCAGGCTGGGACCTCACGGTGGCTGCCGGCGGAACGGTCTGGCTCGACGGTACGGCTTCAAGCAGCGGCGAGGGTGTCCTGACGTACTCGTGGTCGTTCGTTTCCTGGGCGGGGGACAGCCAACCCGAGTTGGACGACCCGGCCACAGCGACACCGTCGTTTGAAGCGGCTGCCGAGGGAACCTACCTCGTTCGGCTCACGGTCACCGGGGACACCTTGAGCGCTTCCGACGACGTAGTCGTCGTTGCGCGGCCGTCGACCGAGGCCGGCGCGCTGGTCAAGGCCGACCTGCTCGTGGACGCCAACCGGGACGGCGTTGTGGATCCGTCCGACGAGGCGGGCGAAGACACTTGGGACACGGAGTCCGGCGCCGTATTCGGTCCCAACACGGACGATGATGACGGTGATGGACGTCGGGATGGTTGGGAAAAGCGAACGAACGGCGATGACGACCTGCTGGATATGGCGCCGGTGGTGGCGCGGCAGATCTCCGGTCTCCATCGAAACCACACTGTTGTCGTGGAGATGAGCTATGTTTCGACCGGCAACAGACCGAAGGTGTTCTACGAAGGCGCGGATGGTGCGATCAAGTCCCTGATTGGTCGCAGTGTCGTGCGGGCCGAGTTGCCGCTCGACCAACTCGTTGCCGGCGACGTGCGCCTGTATGTGGAAAGCCGTTACGGACGCGCCCGCGGATTCGATGGACAGGTTTCCGTCGCACTGACCGTGGAGGAAGCCGGAACCTCCGTTTCTGAGGACAGTGTCGTCCTGTTCGGAAGTCCAATCCTGTTCTCGCACCACCTGCAAGCCGTCGAACGTGTGTTCGTTCTGGAAGACTCGTCCAGCTCCCATGCCAACGGTGCGCTAATCAGCGCCTTGACGGCCCACCTGCCGGCCTCCGTCGATCTGTACACGCTGAATGGCGCCGGCTACAGATACGACCGCTGGATTCAGGATTCCATGCAAACCGGCTATGTGCAGTGGCCTTCCACTGAAGGGGTCGAGACGGCCGCGGTTCACACCGCGTTGTACCGCGCGCGGAGCCTCGCACGTTTCCTGCCAGAGGAGTACTTGAGCGCGGGGGCGGGCTACGTCTCGCCCGGTGGCGACTTCTACTCCAGTTTCAACTACGGTGGCAACGTGGAGGTCGTTCCGCCGCATACGCACGACGACAAGACGTATCCCTTCGGGCGCATCGTCATTGGCGGCGGAGCCTCCGCCGGGCATGCTGAAATGGTCCAACAGCAGATTGACTTCTTCAACGCACAAGTGGTTCAGGGGCCGGTCATCGTCGTCGACACGTCGTGGCTCAATGTCGCTCATGTGGATGAGATCTTCACGGCGCTTCCCAACAACAACGCGGGTGAGGACGGGAGGCCGTGGGTCATGGCCATCGGCTCGCCCGCGCTCGCCGTTGAGTTGCTTGAGGAGGCGGTCGAGGAGGGCTACGGCGATGTGGCCATATTCGAGGGACGCGGATCGGACGAGACGACACCGAGCGAGATACTGGCCGATCGGCAACTGATGCAAAGAAACGACACGGCGCAAGCGAAGATCGATGGGGTTCGCGACCGGTTGATTGCGGAAATCGGGCTTGGCGATGCCGACTTTCGCGAAGTGCCGGCCCTGTTCTACGGGCCCGCCAGTGGAATGGCGGCTCTGATGCCCAGCATTCAGAACCTGCTCGTGGCGAACGGCGTGTTGTTCGTTCCCGATCCGGAGGGTCCGGTCGTGGACGGTACCGACATTTGGCAACAGGCTACGCTCGATGCCTTTGATGGCCTGGGCTTGACGACGCGCTTCGTCGATGTCTATCGGAGCTACCACGTTCTCGAGGGGGCCGTTCATTGCGGGACCAACTCGGAGCGGACCGGGTCCACGCTCCGGTGGTGGCTGAACGTCGAAACGGAGGACGGAGAATGAGACCGGTCGCATGGTTGCTGATGGTCTGGTTGTTGCCGATGGCTGTGGGTCCAGCGCCCGCGCAGGCGCCGCCCACCCGAGTCTTGATCGACGGTCTGTTCAACCAGCAAGGGAGGTCCTACGAGGAAGCCCGCGGGGAGGTGCTGGCTCGGGACGACATCCTCGACGTGGTCCGCGAGAGTCTGGAAACGACAGCCTATGGAGACTCGACCTGGCGGCGGTTGGTCCTGACGGAAGCGCTGGCTCTGCACGTTACGCATCCCGGGGAGGCGGAACGCCTGCGGAGCTTGCAGGGGCTGGACAGCGACCACTACCGGCTGCGCAGGGTTCCGTCGCCCTCCGCTGCGCGCGAGTTGAGGGGGTTGCGACACGTTGCGCCGCTCCTGATCGAGCTGTTTCTGAAGGGTGTGGAGACGTACGCGTGGTCGAGTGCCGCCGCCGCCGAAGCGGAGGAGGCGGCGCTACGCCGGGATCTGCTCCGCGCGGTCGGCCAATCGGGCCATGCGGCGAGTGTTTACTTCCTGACCGACGTGGTCGAAGGCGGATGTTCCTGTTGCGAGTCCTGCGCTGAAGCAGTCGCCGCCCTCGGTGAGACGGGGGCGGAGGCGGCCGTGCCGGTGCTGCTGGGCCTTCTGGACGGGGCTCGCGCGAACGGCAACGTGGAGGAGTACGTGAACGTGGTCCAGGCGCTCGGTGGAGTACGCCATGCCGAGGTGTGGCCTCATATCGAGGCCGAGTTGGACAACGAGGACCGTCGCGTGCGCCAGGCGGCCATTCGCAGTGCGGCCGTCTACGGAAGCCGCTGGCACTGGTCGGCCGACCCGGCCCAGGGCGCCAGGGTCCGCGCCGCCGTCGGATCGTCCTTGCTGGATGTGCTCGCTGGGGCGGAGGACGAGGGTGCCGCGGTGGCGGTCCTCGAGTCGTTGAGCGTCCTGGCCACCCCGCAGCTCCGGGAGCTGCTGGAACTGCGGGAGGCGATAGCCGCCGAAGCCGCGCGCTCGACGGGCGCCGCAGCCGCAACCGCCGACCGGTTCCAACGGGCGTTGGATCGCGTCGACAGGACTCTTGCCAGGCAGCAGAATCGCCGAAACCGGGAGCGCCGGTGAACTGATGGCGAGAGTGTTCAGGGGCTCGCCGCGGATCCTGCTGACGGTTGCCTTCCTGTGCGCGTGGCCAGGCGGCGTCGGCGCACAGGGAAGCGTGGCGGGCGACCGTGCGTCGCTCGCGTCGCTCTATGACGCGACCGGCGGCAGCGACTGGGAGTTCAGTACGAACTGGTTGACCGAAGCGCCTCTCCGCGACTGGTATGGAATCGAGACCGATGCGACTGGCCGCGTCACGGTCGTGTCCCTGACGCGAAACAGGCTGAGTGGACAGATTCCCGCCGAGTTGGGAGACCTGGCCAGACTCGAGGAGCTGTGGCTCACGGCAAATGCCCTGAACGGGGAGATTCCATCGGAGCTGGGAGCCCTGGGCAGCCTTGAGGTGCTATCGCTGGCGGTCAATCGGCTGACCGGTCTGATTCCGTCCGAGTTAGGACACCTGACCAGGCTCGAGCAGGTGAATCTCAACGACAATCGGTTGAGCGGTTCGATCCCGACCGAATTGGAGAACTTGTCCAGTCTCGTGGACATCTCGCTCAGCGGCAACGGCTTGAGCGGTTCGATTCCGACCGGCCTTGGCGATCTGAGTGGTGTCAAGTGGCTGACCCTCGGACGCAACGATTTGACCGGGGCCATCCCGGAGGAGCTGAGACGGCTGTCCAACGTCCTGAGACTCTGGCTCGACGACAATCGGTTCAGCGGTTCGATTCCGGCGGCACTCGGGGATCTGACCAGTCTCGTCGATCTGAATCTGGCCGGCAACGTGCTGTCCGGGACGGTATCGGACGAACTCGCGAACTTGCTCAGTCTGGAGTCGCTCTATCTCAATGACAATCGGGCGTTGAGCGGGGCGCTTCCGTTGGATCTCATGTCGCTGACCCACCTCGGATCGGTGGATATTCGAAACACCGGCCTCTGCGCGCCGGTGGATAGCCTGTTCCGGACGTGGGCCGCCACGATCGACTTCCGGGGGTGTGGCGGCCCCGTGTCACCACCACCACCACCACCACCACCACCGCCACCGCCGCCACCGCCACCGCCGCCACCGCCACCGCCGCCACCACCGCCGCCACCGCCGCCACCGCCGCCACCGTCGACCGTCACGGCGACTTTCGGATCATCGGCCTATGCGGTGTCGGAGGGCGACTCGGTCAACGTGGTCGTTCGTCTGGACCGCGATCCGCGGCGAACGGTGCGGATTCCGTTGGTGGTTCGTCGCCTTGGCGGTGCGAAGCCCGCGGACTACTCGGGCGTGCCCGCGAGCATCACGTTCAGCAGCGGTGTGACGACGCGTGAGTTCGAGTTCGCGGCGACGGAGGACAGCGACGAGGACTTCGGCGAGTCGGTGGTGCTTGGCTTCGACGCTTTGCCTTCAGGTGTGAGCGGCACTGGGGAGGCGACGGTGTCGATAGCTGACGACGACACGCCTCCGATGGCCGTGATAGCCGTGGGAGGTGCGGAATGCGGCAGCGGGTTGTGCCGTGCCTTGACCGGGCAGCCGGTGCACCTCGCGGATGAGAGCACTGGGCCGGCGGATTCGCGGAGATGGGTCTTCGGCGACGGTAGGGAGTCCGGTTCGCGGACGCTGGATCACAGTTTTGGCGAGCCGGGTTTCTACGAGGTGCGTTTGTGGGTGAGCGACGGGTTTCGAGAGTCGGAGTCGTTGCTTACGTTCCTCGTGGAGTCGAGCGATCCGGCGGGTAGCTGCACATCGGATGTGGAGACGCTGTGTCTTCAGCACTCGCGGTACGCGGTCAGTGTGGACTGGCGGGATGCCGGTGGCGCTGGCGGCCGCGGCATCGTGGTCCATGCGGGAACGAACGACTCGGGCCTGTTCCGGTTCTTCGATCGTGAGAACTGGGAGGTCCTGATCAAGGTGCTGGACGGCTGTGCCGTGAACGGCCACGTGTGGGTGTACGGCGCTTCGACGACGGATCTGGGCTACTTGATCCGGGTGACGGACACCGTGACGGGGACGGACAAGGAATACGTCAACGAGCCGGGTATGCCGGCGCCGGCGATCACCGACGCGAAGGCGTTTCATGCGTGCGCCCGCTGAGGCTGCCGGTCGCCATGACGACAGGCCGGCGGCTCTACGCGTGCGGCATCACCAGGAACTTCTCCCCGGTCGCCTGCTTCGCGTAGACCGCGACTGCCACCGGGTCCAGCGCCTGCTGCAAGGTGACCGTCCTGGCGTAACTTGAGGCGAAGGTGGTCCTGATCCCGGCGGCGACCCGCTGGCGGAGCCGTTCGGACGCTTCGGGGCCGATCCGTTGCAGAAAGTAGGGGAGCAGCCAGCCGCCGAGACCCCAGGCCATGCCGAAGCTCCGGGTCAGGACCGTCTGGCTGCGGTCGAGTCCGCCGTAGATGTAGACCTGCTTGTGGGTCGCCGAGCCGTAGCGGCTGAACTCCGGGGCGTTGGCGGACAGGGCCGCTTCCATCGCGGTCAGGATCTGGCCGGCCAGCTTGCCGCCGCCGGTGGCGTCGAAGCCGAGAGTGGCGCCGGTCGCGGTGAGGGCGGCGATCAGGTCCGCCATGAAGGTGCCGGAACTCGAGTTCACGACATGCTCGGCGCCCAAAGCCCGCAGGAGCTCCTCGTGCTCGACCCGGCGCACGATGTTGACCAGGGGCACGCCGTCCGCGATGCAGATCTTCTGCAGCATCTGCCCGAGGTTCGACGCCGCGGCGGTGTGGACCAGGGCGCTGTGACCCTCGAGCCGCATCGTCTCGACCATGCCCAGGGCGGTGAGCGGGTTGACGAAGCAGGATGCGCCTTCCGCCGGCGTCGTGCCCTCGGGCAGCACCAGGCACCGCTTCGCTTCGGCCAACCGGTACTCGGCGTACATCGAGCCACCCAGGACGGCCACGGTGCGACCGACCAGGTCCTGTGCACGGGCCGAGGAACCGGCCGCGACGACGACGCCGGCGCCCTCGTTGCCGGTCGGAATCGTTTGATCGAGACGCCCGGCCACCAGGCGAGCCAGCCCGTCGGGAATGTCGGCGACGACGGCCCGGCCGTGCTCACGTACGATGGCCCTCACGGTGGAGACGTCGGCGGGCCCGAACAGCACGCCCAGGTCGGACGGGTTGATCGGCGCCGCCTCGACCCGGATGACAACCTCCTCCGGCCCGGGGTCGGGTACCGGGACGCGCGCGAGTGCGAGTTCGACCGTGCCGCCGCCGCTGTCGTTGGCGCGGATCGTGGAGTGGAGTGCGAGGCCGTCGGCGGGGAGGTCGGTCATTGGTGTTCGTCCTGGTTGGTCAATGGTCGTCTTGGCTGGTCGGTCGTAAAGGGCGGTGAGGCTATCGCGGTGCGCGGGCAGGTGGCGACTATGCTCGCGCACCGCATGTCGCTCCTCATCTATTCGTTCGAAGAGGCATACCGGCGTCCGTGCGATGTCCGCGGCCTGCTGGAGTTCTTCGCCGTCCGCGCATTGCCGGGTGTCGAGGTCGTCGACGCAGAGCGACTGCTCTATCGCCGGACGATCGACCTGGCGTCTCTTTCGCCCGCGGTCCACGAGGCTGGCGCCCGTCCCGCGGTGCTGCAGGTCGACTTCGGACGGAGTTCCCTGGCCGACGTGCAGATCCGCGCGGCTCAACCGGAAACCACCAGCTCGGAAGCGGAGAAGGCGATCGCCCGCGGAGTCCGGCGGCTCTTCGACCTCGACGCGAACCCCGATCGGGTCGCGGCGATGCTGGCGGCAGCGCCGGAGTTCGGGGCGAAGGGCTGGAGTTTGGCGGGCGTGCGCGTCCCGGGCGCCTGGGACCGCTTCGAGACCGCGGTGCGCGCGGTCCTGGGGCAGCAGATCTCGGTAGCCGGCGCCCGCACGTTGGCGGGCCGGCTGGTTGCGGCATTGGGCGACGAGCTTCCAGACACATTGCGGGAGGCGGGACTCGATCGCACCTTTCCAACGCCCGAGCAGGTTGCCGCCTTCGATCTGCGGGCGATCGGGCTGACCGCCGCCCGCGCGCGGGCGCTGCGGGAGATGGCGGCCGAGGTCGCGACGGGTGCTCTGCGGCTGGACGTGGAACCGGCCGAAGTCCGCGAGCGGCTGCTCGCCATCAAGGGTTTCGGTCCCTGGACCGTCGAGTACATCGCCATGCGCGCCCTGGGCGACGCGGATGCGTTTCCGGCCAGCGACCTGGGCCTGCGCCAGGCGGTGAGTCGGGACAAGCCGCAGACCGCCGCCGCGCTGGAGGCGATGGCCGAGAACTGGCGTCCGGTGAGGGCCTATGCGGCGCTGTTGCTGTGGCGGCGGGGTGGGGGTGGGTAGCTTGCGTCCACGCTGATCCACCGGCGCGTGCACCGGCCGATTCTGGGGCTACTCTCGTTGTAGGCTCGAAGCATGACTGAGCCGGTCGCCAAGACGCCTCCCGGGCCGCCCGACGACGGCCCAGCTCCGAAGGCCGTGGAGTTTCCGGGCTGCCATCCGGTGCATATCCGGCGCGAGAGACTCGACGCCTACGAGGGCCGTTTCGAGTACTGGGACGCACGCACCGAGATCGCGATGGTCGCCGAACCCGCGACCACTCACCACGAGTACGGCGCGATGCGGCTCGCGGGTTGCGTACGCCTGATCGCGGCGAAACGGGGTTCTTCGATCGATGTGATCGGGGCGGTGTCGCTTGTCGTGCGTGCGCCGGACGGAGGGCACGATCGGGTCATGGCGGCGGACCAGGTGGTCTACCTGCATCCGGCCAGGGAGGCGCCGCGCGGCGCTGAGATCAAGTACGGCGTCGACACGCTGCCGGATGTGGTCCTGGAAGTGGACTACAGCACCGACGCCCGCCGGCGGAAGCTGAGCATCTACGAGTCCTGGGGGTTTCCTGAGGTCTGGGTCGAAGTGCCGGAGGCGAGCTGGCGGTACCGGCCGAAATCCCGCCGCTCCGGTCTCACGATCCATGTCCTGGCGGCGGGCCGGTACGTGGAAGCCGCGAGCAGCCGGGCGTTCCCCGGCTGGACGGCGGCCGCGATTCACCGGGCGTTGAATGAGCCGGAGGCCTCCTTGGAGACCGTCGACATCCTGCGCCAGGTCGGAGGCGCCCTCGGCGCCGCAGAGGGAACGAGCGCCGCCGACGACCCGTTCCTGAGCCGGGAGCTGAAAGAGCAGCGGTCCGAAGCGCGAGCCGAAGGGCGGGCCGAGGGAAGAGCCGAAGGGCGGGTCGAGGGAAGAGCCGAAGGGCGGGCCGAGGCGCAAGCGGAACTCCTCCGAGCCGCCGTGCCGCGGGCGTTGACCGGGCGTGGGATTGCCGTGACGCCGCGGCTCCGCGCCTGGCTCGACGAGATCGACCGGGCGGCGGACGTGCCGGCGCTGATCGAACTGGCCCTGAAATGCCGGGACGCGGACGACTTCCTCCGCCGCGCCGGCGACGTGCGCTGATCGTCTACCGAGTCTGCGCCGCGGGAGTCGGTGGAGGAGGTCCGCTTCTCCTCCCGGCTGCCTCCGATCAAGGCTTGCTGACGTCGACGACCCGGACGGCGATCTTTCGGGCTTGCTCGGGCGCCAGTTGCCTCGCGATGCAGGCTTCGAGCCGTTGCCGAAGCTCCTCGGGACTGGCAGGGCGGGTACCCGTTTCGTCTAGCGGCGCCTTCTCGGGCTCGCCGAACCAGAGCGCCAGGAAGATCCCGTAGCCGCCGGTTGCCGGATCCTGGGTGTACTTGGCAACCAGTTGATCCCGCGCGGCCCGCCAGAGGGCACGGTGGGATTGCTTCTTGATTTCAATGGGGACGTGGAAGTCGGAGCAGGACAGTCGGATGTCGGCGCGCCGGCTGGCGGCGTATTGGCCTTCGGGCTGGGCGTCGACTTCTTGCGGCAGACGTTGGACCAGTCCTGAGAGCAGGGCGTCGCGGCAAGCGTTCTCGGGCTTCGGCGTGGTGGGCATCGCGTGGCCGTCCTGGTTCCAGTACTGGCTCCAGTCGTTCGTGTTCGTGTGGCGAATGGAGCCGGCCAGTTCGTCGAGCCGGTCGAGTGTGAGGGCAGCGAGGTCGGCGGGGTTGGCGGGGGTCAGGTTGTCCAGCGTTGCGCGGACCTGGTCGAGTTCGGGACGCCTGTAGGAGGTGTCACGGTCGGCAGCGACTCTACGGTCGTACGCCATGTGCAGATGGTGGCGCCAGTGTGAGAGGCCCTCGTCGTTGGCGAGTCGGTGGAGCGCCGTCGCAGCATCTGTTCTCGGGGAGTCCACGAGATGCTGGAGCAGGTCCGGGACGTGCCACAAAGTCCATTGGCCTACGTCCACTGGTCCGTCTTTGGGTTCGATTCGCCCGAAACCACGTCCCAACTGCCGGATGAGCGTCTCGAGAGCATTTGGAGGCAGCTCTTCGGGCCGAAAGAGTTCCTCGAACCGCAGGAAGTCTGCGAGTCGGCTTGCACGGAGTTCTTTCCCGGCGACGAACCGGTCGAGGGGTTCGGCGTAGGATTGAGGCGCGGCGACGAGGCCGGCAGCGAGCCAGTGAACCCGCTGGGCGATGGTCATGCTCTTGCCCGCGAGCTTCTTCTCGATGATTGGGAGGAATTCTCCACGGTCGATGTGCTTCAGGGCCGCCCACAGCAGGCGGATCAGGTCAGGGAACTGCCGGGCGGGGCAGCGCACCGGGAAGCCTCGGAGCAGGGGCGCGCTGACCAGCTTGGCGAGTTCGGCGTGGTCTTCGTCATGTACCAGCTCGGCCAAGCCGGCGACGGGCTCTCGCCCGCGCCGGATGTCTGTACGGACGAAGGGCACGAAGACAGAAGCAACCAGTTCCGGGCGGCCCTCGATGAGTTGCTGGTACCACCTGGGAAGGGATCTTCGACCGGTGGGCACGCAATAGTGGAAGGCGAGTGCCAAGCGCAACAGGTCGTCGGGCAGGCTGTTGATTGAGCCTCTCCGCTCGCGGTCCCGTTCTTCAAGTGCAACAAGAAAAGGCATCCCGAGAAAATGCGTGTGAGACTTCCGGCGAAGGCGAAGGATTTCGTCCATGTCGGGCAGATCGTCTCGGTGGATAGCGCCGAGCAGGCCCCTGCAAGCGGCGGCGGCCAACGCGTCCTCCGGGCCGAACTTGGCACGCAGCCACCTAGCAAGAGGAATCGGCTTCCACCTGGACTGCTGGAACCACTCTCCGGCCAGGTCGTACAGAAGCCACGGAGCGCCCCGGTTCTGGCCGAGTGCGGGCGCTTCTGCTCGGACAGCATCGAGCCACTGGCGTTCACGGCGTTCCCGTTGTTCTGCGATCGTGTTTCGCCGCACTTGCTGCGGCTCTAGCCTGGCTCGCTGAGGGTCGTGTTGCGTGGCGGGCTCTCGCAGTTCGCTGCCAGCTTCAAGTCCCGGCGCGGGCGAGGTGGGCTGCCAGTCCGGGTGTTCTCGCAGACACTGGTCGATAAGTGCCTGGGAAAGACCGTCGCCGGTTTCGCCAAAGCTGAAACAGTGGCGCGCTTGGTCGAACATCAGCTTCGCCAGGGCCGGGTGCCGGGCTGCGAGCGCTCTGGCCTGTTCGAGATTCCACGCGCCGAAGTCGAGGGGACGTGCTGCGCCGTGGAGTTTCATGAAGACCAACCGCATCTCGTTGTGCAGGTCGTCAGAGTCGGCGGAGCGAAGCAGCCCCTCGAGCAATGCCACCTTGAATGCGGCAGGGTGCTCCTCGAGCCAGCGTCGAACGGTGGACAAATGCTCTTGCGCCCCGGGAGTGCGTTGGAGTTCGAAGAAGTCCTCGTAGCTGTCGGCCGGCACGCACAGCCAGTCGTGGAGCCGCGCTGGTTTCATGGCGTTGGCGTGTGTCTTGAGACCCCGCGCCAACAGCTTGGCCGCAACGATAGGGAACTCTCTTCGGTTTAGGACTGTTCTCAGTCTGGGCGCGTGCCGGGCCAGATCGTCCAGGAGCTGGGGAATCTCGGCGTCCGGCGTTCGCTGTTCCAGGTCGCGGCACCAGAACAGGCGATGGCGCCCGATCAGCTTGGTTGGTTGACTGTGGGCCAGATGGCTCCAGATCTCCGCCGGTCGGATCACCGCGGGGTACAAGCGATCGAGGATCCGGGCCGCCAGCTCGTTGCCGGAATCGGGCACCTTGCCTTCTTGGATGCTTGCGAGGAGCTTTCGCAACTTGGCTGTGATCGTGTCGCTGCCGGGGCACTGCCGGAGAAAGGCGTCGAGGGCCGCGCAGGCGACGCGCGGCCACGCACCGGGGTTGTGAGCGATAGCCAGGCAGGCTTCGGCAAGCGCCGGCATCGGCGTGGCGTGGCACAACACATGGAGCACGAACTCGACCGAGAGCTGGTCGTCGTCGGTTGCCAGAGGCGTGCTCAGCTCTCCGTGAAGCTCGACCTCAAGGGCTGGAGTGCCGAGGGATGCGAAGGCGGTCGCGGTCCCTCGGTCCACGCCGTGCAACCGCCGGCCCTCCCGAATCAGAGCCTGAAGCAGCGCCCGCCTTTCGTCGGTCGAGAAGTCGCCGATGTCACCGTAGAGGCCGACACCGATGGGGTCGCATTGGATCAGCTCTCGGCGAGCCTGCTTCGAGTGCGCGGTCAGCCACGCAGACAGGCCTCGATGCGCCGTTACGACGCCGCCGTCCCCGGCAGTGACCATGGCGACAACCCGTGCCGCTGGGAGACCGTCTTCAATCTGCTGGGCCAGATAGCGACCAGCCAGAAATTCGGCGATGTGGCGGTGGACCGGTTCGAAACACCGCTCCGATGGCGGCCGCTCGACGGCCGCTCGGAACAGGCGGCTTGACAAGGCTGCGCGTTGCTGACGGCTCCAGGCCTCGGCATCGCCAGGAGATACGCCGAGCGGTGGCGGGTCGACCAGATCGACAGGTTTGTACTCCGGGCTGCTGTCGGTCGAGTGGGGGGAAAGCCGGATGCCGGCGGTGCCCGAGAGTAATAGCAGCGAGCAGAGACGGCCTGCCGTCTCCAAGAGAAGGTCGTCGGACCGCCCCGGGCGGGCCTTCAGATGTTCGTCGTTGGGCTCGGACACCAGGTGGCGGCAAGCGAACTCGAACAGTTCGGCACGGCTCTCGGGCCATTTGCCCGAGCGTGTGGCGGCGGCCAGGAGTTCCAGGTTCTGAGGATTCCGGACCAGCAGTTCCAGACCCCTGTCCTCGGCCGTCTTGAGGAACTGCTCCCCGTCTCGCAGGAATAGACGCGACTCCGCGACGTCCACCACGTCCTCCTCGCTCAGGGGATCAAGCCGGAGGGCGACCACTTGGCCGCCCGGAGCAACCTTGTTCAGGTGCTCCCGGTCGTTCTTGCCGAGCCAGTCGGCTTCCCGGCACGAGAGTCGGAAGGAAGGTCGTCGGAGCCGGTCCAGTTGTCTCCTCACGTCGTCCAGCGGCGTGCGGGCGTCGTCACGGCCGGCGCGGATCTCGTCGAGGCCATCGATGAAGAGTGTCTTGTGCCGCCACTCCGGGTGCTGAGCGACATCGAGTGTGACGAAATTGCGGGCCGAGATCATCTGTGCCTGTCGGCCGAGGTTGCGGCAGGCTTCGCGAAAGTAGGTCGTCTTTCCCATGCCCGGGTCGCCCAGCAGGACGTAGGCGGGCGTTTCGTCATACTCAGAGAGGGGTTTCGCGGCCCCCTCCTGGTCCGGTTCTCTTTCGTCGGTGATCTCAGTGCACGTGCGCTGGACGAACTCGCTCCTGAGCCAGGCGGTAGCAGGGCGGGAGAGGAAGAGCTCAAGTGGGACGCTGCCGTGCGGTTCGCCAGTCTCGGTGACTAGCAGCGAGCGATAGGGCCGGTAGCGCTCGGCGAATCGCCTCATACCGTCGGTGGGCCGGGCCCTTGGGCCGGTCTTGACTTCCACCGCCACTGTCCGGAGGCCCGCCTGGATCACGAAGTCGACCTCGTCGTCGGCCTCGCGCCAGTAGTGGACCCGAGCGCCCGAGCCGCTCGTGTTCAGAAGGTGTGCACCGACAGCGCTTTCGACCAGGCGGCCCCAGAAACGCCGGTCGGCTCTCGCGTCCTCAAACGAGCGGTTCGACCCCACCGTCATCAACGCTGTGTTCAACACGTTGAACTTGGGCGGCGAGGCGCGCAACCGAAGCATGCTGGGCGAGTACTTGGGCAGCCCGGTCAAGAGACCGACCTGTGAGAGAAGATCGAGATACCGGGCGAGAGTGGTTGCGTTTCCGGCGTCCTGCAACTGGCCCAGCATCTTGTGGAGCGGCAGGATCTGGCCGGAATACGCGGTGCCGAGTTCGAACAAGCGTCCGAGCAGGGCGGGTTTGTCCACTCGGGTCATGGCCAGCACGTCCCTTTCGATAGCGGGGCCGACGAAGGATGTCCTGACGTACTCCCGCCATCTTGGCTCGTAGTCCTGCCAGTCCGGCGGCCATCGGTTCGCTAGGCCGACGACGCCTGGATAGCCGCCGAAGTAGATGTACTGGTCAAGGTCAAGCCCAAAGGCCATCTTCATCTCGTTGAACGACCAGTGCCGGACGCTGATGACCTCGAATCGGCCTGTCATGCTCTCCTTCAGGCTCGATTGAATGGCCATGGGCGCGGAGCCGAGTATCACGACGTGCAACGGACGGTCGTTCAATCTGTCTCCGTCCCAAAGGCCCTTCACGGTGCTCGACCAATCCGGGATGCTCTGAAGCTCGTCGAGCGCCAGCACGCTTCCGTTGTGCCCTGCGGCGTCTGCCCTTGCCAGACCCCAGACCTCGATCAGCCATTCCTTGTCCCGGGGAGCCGCGGGCGACCGTCGCGGCCCCGTCGTTGGCTGAAGAACGGGGCTCACCAGGTCGTTGTCGGCCGAGTCCACGTCGAAGTAGCGCCATGGCTTGGTCAGAGTCCGTAGCGCTTGAGTGACGATCGTCGTCTTTCCGCTTTGTCGCGGGCCGAGTACGATCTGGATCGTTCGGGGAGGCTCTTCCAGGCGTCGTCGTAGGACGCCGACCTGCTCGCGCTCGTAGCTCATCCGGGCGAGGATGTTACGACACTGAATAGATTTATTCAATAGAGTAATATCGCTGCGACTCCGAGGCGCGGCCTTTGCTCCGTGGAGTAGGCTTGCTGCTGCTGATCGCCCCCGAACCCGAACGGAGACCCGCAGATGAACGCCACCTACCACGACTTCGACACACCGATCGGCACCCTTCGGCTGGTCGGAACCGAGGACTGCGTCGACCGCATCGACCTGCCGAACCGTGCTGCGGAGGCGCCGAACCCCGCATGGACGTCCTCGAACGGCGCCCTGCCGGCGGCCCTGGCGGAGACGAAGCGGCAGATCGAGGAGTACTTCGCCGGTGAGCGGCGCGAGTTCGATCTGCCCCTGGCTCTCGAGGGCACCGAGTTCCAGCGCCGCGTGTGGGCGGAACTGCGTCGCATCCCGTTCGGCGAGACGATCTCGTACGGCGAGTTGGCGGCGCGGATCGGCAAGCCCACGGCCTCGCGGGCAGTGGGCGCGGCGAACGGGCGCAACCCGGCGCCGGTGGTGGTGCCCTGCCACCGCGTGATCGGCAGCAGTGGGCGGCTGGTCGGTTACGGCGGCGGAGTGCCGACGAAGGAGGCGCTGCTCGACCTGGAGCGGCGTGCGATGGGCGCCGCCTGAGCCGGTGGTAAGCTGCGCCGCGCCGCTGCAACCGCGATCCTGACAGCCTGCGCCTCAGGCGCAGGCGGGATCTGTTCGAACCGATCTCCCCACAGGAGGATCATGATGCTTCGATCCACCCATTTGCTCGCCATCCTCGGCGTGGCTCTGCTGGCCGCCGGCGCGGCCCTCGCCGCGCCGCCGTCCACCGACAACTGGCCTTCCTTCCGCGGTGCGGACTCGATGAGCGTCGCCGACGACGATCCTCGGCTGCCGGAGAGCTGGAGCACGACGGAGAGCGTGGCCTGGTTCGTGGACGTGCCGGGTCTCGGGTGGTCCTCGCCGATCGTCCTGGGCGACCGCATCTTCGTCACCACGGTATGGAGCGAGGGGGAGGTCGAAGAGCCGAAGAAGGGGCTCTACCTGGGCGGCAACCGGATGCAGCCCTCCGCGGACATCCACCACTGGACGGTCTACTGCTTCGACGTCGAGACGGGCGAGAAGTGCTGGGAGCGCGAGGTGATGGTCACCGCGCCGGACTTTGCGAGGCACCTGAAGAACACCTACGCCTCGGAGACCCCGGTGACGGACGGTGAGCGCGTGTATGCGTACTTCGGCAACGTCGGCGTGTTCGCCTTCACGTTGGACGGCGAACCGGTGTGGGAGCGCCGTTTCGAGGCCGTTCCGACCCGCTACGGCTGGGGTACGGCGGCGTCGCCCATCGTCCACGACGGGCAGCTCTACATCGTGAACGACAACGAGGACCAGTCCTACATGGTGGCGCTCGACGCCGCGACCGGCGAGGAACTCTGGCGCGACCCCCGCGAAGAGGGCAGCAACTGGGCGACGCCCTTCGTGTGGGAGAACGAGCTGCGCACCGAGGTGATCACGGTGGGCACCGACCAGGTGCGGTCGTACGACAAGGAGGGCAAGCTCCTGTGGCACTTCGGCGGCATGTCGTCGATCGCGATCCCGCAGTCGTTCTCTGAGTACGGCCTGCTCTACGTGTCGTCGGGGTACATCGGCGACCAGATCCGCCCGGTCTATGCGATCAGGCCGGGTGCTGAGGGCGACATCACGCTCGAAGAAGATCAGCAGAGCAACCGGTGGGTGGTCTGGTACCAGCCCCAGGCCGGCGCCTACAACCCGACGCCGCTGATCTACCGGGACCGGTTCTACACCCTGCTCGACCGCGGTTTCTTCACCGCGCACGATCCGAAGACCGGCGCCGAGGTCTACGGCAAGCAGCGCATCGAGCGCGGCTCCGGCGCCTTCACGGCCTCGCCCTGGGCGTACAACGGCAAGGTCTTCGTGCTCAGCGAGGACGGTGACACGTTCGTCATCGAAGCCGGCGACGAGTTCAAGGTCGTGGGCAAGAACTCGCTCGACGAGATGTGCATGTCGACGCCTGCGATCGCCGGCGGCAGCCTGTTCATCCGTACCCGGAGCAAGCTCTACCGGTTGACGAATCAGGCGGGCGGGGGCACGAGCGGCCCCTGATCGCGAGGTCTGCGGTTAGGGGGGTCGCGGCGGCCTGGAGTGCCCTGGCCGTCTTGGCCCTTCCGGCGGCTACTGTCGACTACGACAGCGTTGCCGAGGTGTTCCGCCTCCGCTGCGCGGGCTGCCACCATGAGGGTGGGCCGGCGCCGTTCGCGCTCGAGAACTTCGAGCAGGCCCGTGCCTGGTCGTCCTCGATCCGGCGCGCCGTAGCCACGGCGGCGATGCCGCCGTGGCACGCCGACCCGCGCTACGGTGAGTTCGCCAACGACCGGCGACTGCCGGCGGCCGAGAAGGAGAAGCTGCTGGCCTGGATCGACGGCGGCAGCCTCCCCGGGACCGGAACCGCGGCAGCGGCGCCCGGCCCTGCCCCGGACAGCTCGGCGGGCTGGCGGATCGGCGCTCCCGACCTGATCTACGAGCTGCCGCGGGAGGTCACGATTCCGGCCGCCGGCGACGTCCCGTACCACGGCTACCGGGTGGAGACGGAGCTGCCCGAGGACGTCTGGATTCGGGCGGCGGAGACACTGCCGGGCAACGCCGCCGTCGTTCATCACGTGATCGTGCAGGCGTTACCGGGTTCCGGTGCGGCGGTGGCGTCGGCCAGTGGCGATCCGCGCACCGCGGGCGACCTGGGCGGCTACGCCCCGGGCACCGGCCCCCTGATCATGCCGGCGGGCGTTGGCCGCCGGCTGCCCGCCGGCGCGGTGATCGACTTCCAGATGCACTACACGCCGACCGGCCGGGTGGAGACCGACCGCAGCCGGATCGGTCTGGTGCTCGCCTCCGAGCCGCCCCGTCACGAGTCGGGCACGGCCCTGTGCTCAACCCCCTTCCTGTGGATCCCGGCGGGGGAGACCGATGTTCGCTTCGAGGCGGAACTCGTGTTCCCGCGCGAGAGCCGCTTGCTGTCGCTCCGGCCGCACATGCATCTGCGCGGCGACAGCTTCGAGTTCCAGGCGGAGTACCCGGACGGGCGGTCCGAGATCCTGCTGCGGGTCGACGGCTACGACTTCAACTGGCAGACGACCTACCGCCTGGCCGAGCCGAAGCCGATGCCGGCTGGCACGAAGCTGCACTGCGTCGCCACCTACGACAACAGCAGCGGCAATCCCGACAACCCGGATCCGGCCCGCGACGTGTCCTGGGGCCGGGAGACCACGGACGAGATGATGATCGGCTTCGTCGACTACTACGAGGTCGACTAGCTGGTCAGCGGGCTGGATTCCACTCGCCTCGGGCGACCGCGGGCACGAACTCGTCGAGACCCTCGGGCGGGTAGTCGACGCCCCGGTCCAGCTCGGCGCTCATGTAGGCGGCCATCAGCAGGCGGGTGACCTCCAGACCGTCCTCGAAGGTCTCCCTGGGTCGCATGCCACGGCGGAAGCTCTCGACCATGTGCCGGTTCTCGGCGTCGTAGCCGTAGGCCACGGGCTCGTTCGAGAGGACCGGCATCAGTCCCATCTCCGCGTTCTGCTTCTCGACCAGATCCTCACCGGTGCGCTGCTCTACAGCGGCGACACGGTCGCCGCGACGGCCGCGGAGGTCGCGGCTGAAGAAGAGCTCCAGGTCCGTGTCGAGACTGTTGGCCCGCATCGAGTATTCGGGGCCCAGCAGTTCCATGGACAGCCGCAAGCCAGCGCCCACGTAGCTCCAGGAAGTCGTTGCCTCGACCACGAGCGGCGTGCCGTCCTCGTCCTCGTACTCGACCATGGCGCGCGCGAAGTCCTCCGCCGGCCGGCGCTCGTAGTCGACGGCGTCGCCGTACTGCTGGCGCAGGCGCGCCGCGTACTCGGGGCGCTGCCACTTCAGGCAGTGGATCTGGGCGTTGACCCGCTTCGCCGTCAGGCTGCTTCGCGGTTTGTCCGGGTCCGTGAGCAGGAACCGCGCGGCCTCGACCGAGTGGCACATCATGTCGTTCAGCACCCCGCCGCCCTGCAGGTCGCCGCGCCAGAACCACGCGTTGTGCGGGCCGGAGTGCTCCTCGGCGGCGCGGGCCAGGTAGGGCCGGCCAGCGGAGCGGGCGCCGCGCTCCCAGGCGAGTTCGCGGCCGCGCACCACGGCGGGGCTGAAGACCTGGTTCTCCAGATAGCCGTCCAGCACCTCGATCTCGCGCGCGAGCTCGACCATGCGCAGCGCTTCGGCAGCGTTGCGCGCAAGCGGCTTCTCGCAGGCGACGCCGACCAGACGGCCACGGCCCGCCCTCACGCAGTCCGCGATCTCCTCCATGTTCGCGACGCGGTGGTCGTTACGGCCGCAGATCCAGATCGCGTCGATGCAATCGTCCTCAACCATCGCCGCGATGGACCCGTAGGCCCTGGCATTGCCGACATCGAGGTCGTTCGCCAGTGCTGCCGCGGACTCGGCGCTGGCGCGGTTGGGACTCCAGACGCCCCGGATGTCGGCGCCCCGGACGGCGGTCCAGGAACGGATATGGAAACGGGTGATGAAGCCGCTGCCGACGAAACCGATGCCGAGAGGACGCCGGCGCAAGCTCCTAGCTCTCCTTCAGTTCCCGGGCCTGCGCGATCCAGCGTTCCGCCATCGAGGCGGAAGGCGCCCGGCGGCTCAGTTTCCGGGCCGCGTTCACGATGCTCAACTTGGCGGCCAGGTTGAAGGCGCGGCGGCGGCTCAGGTCGCGGACCGTGCGCACGCCGGCTGCGTCGAGCAGTTCGGCAAAGTCCCCACCGATGCCGCGGATGCGCATCAGGTCGGCCATGTTGACGAACCTCTGAAGCTGCCGCTCGGGCAGGCCGGTGCGTTCGGAGAGCAGGCGGCGATCCCTGCGGCCGCTACAGGCGGCCAGAAGCGCGTCCGTGGTCCGGACGTCGGCAGTAGCGAGTTTCGTGGCGACGGCCGGACCTATTCCTGCGATCTTCCGGACGCCGTAGGCCATCCTCCCGTTCGCCTACTCGCTGCCTTTGAAGGTCAAGTCAAGACCCTCGACATTGCCGTCTACGTCGACTTCGACCACCTGCTCGCCCAGCTTCTCGTGCCAGAAAACGAGTTCGTAGGAACCGGCGGGCAGGCCTTCGATCCGGTAGGCGCCGTCGCTGCCGGTGGTCGAGTGGAAGGAGTGCTCCATGACGAACACGTAGGCGGCCATCCAGGGATGGACGTCGCACTTGACCTTGATCGGCTTCTCGGCCGCCCGGAACGACTTGGTTCTGGTGCCCCGCGCCGGCTGGCCGATATTGAACGGCCGGTTCGCCTTGGCCAGGGCCCGCACGTTGTGAAGCGTGGGATCGTCGTTGACGATCTCGATGTCCTGCTGGACGCGGACACCGAGAATCCGTGGCGTGTAGAGGCAGCCTCGCTGCTCCAGCCGCACGGCCTCCGCCGTTGTTTCGCCGGCGCTTCCCTCGGGCGCCTCCTTCAGGTACACGAAGACGTTCTCGACCGAGCCGCCCTCTCCGATCAGGCTGTCGCGCGAGAAGACCCGTTTGCCGTCGTAGATCTGGGCGCAGCTCGGGTCGGCGTCCATGCGTAGCGCGTAGCGCTTGGGCGGCTCGCCTTCGTAGGTGACCGTGCCGCTGATGTTGAAGCCGGCGGCCGCAGCCGGGAGGGCGCCGCAGAGGAGAGCGGCGACGGCGATAACGACGACGGAAACGGAGATGCGCTTGCGGTGGGTGGCGATGCGCAGCATGTCCTGCTCTCGGCCTGCCGCTAGCGAGAGTAGTACTCGATGACGAGGGGCACTTCGCACACGATGGGGACCTCGTCCCGAACCGGCGTGTTGCGAAGCGTCGCCTGGTAACCGGTTTCGTCGGTCTCGACGTAGGTGGGCACGGTGACCCCGCGCGGCTCGTTGAAGCAGCGCAGCTTCCGGCTCTTCTCGCGCACCTCGACGACATCGCCCTCCTTGACCCGGTAGGAGGGGATGTCCACCCGACTCCCGTTGACCAGGATGTGACCGTGGCCGACGAACTGGCGCGCGGCGAACACGCTGGGGGCGAAGGCGCGATGGACGACCGCGTCGAGGCGGGTCTCGAGCAGTCCGACGAGGTTGTCGCCGGTCACGCCCCTCATCCGGGTCGCATGCTTGTAGTAGTTGCGGAGTTGCCGCTCGCTTACGTTGTACTGGAAGCGTAGCCGCTGCTTCTCCAGCAACTGCCGTCCGTAGTTGCTCTGGCGCCGGCGCCGCTTCAGGCCATGCATGCCTGGCGGGTGGCTCTTCTTTTCCATGTACCGCGCCGCCTTGGACGTGAGCGCGACTCCGAGCTTGCGCGAGAGCTTGACCTTGGGCCCGTTGAACTTCACCAGTCTCTCCGATGTCCTGTTTGCTTTGCCGATCGAGGGGCGTGGAGGCAGCGATCCGATCAGCCTGCCGAGAGTCGATTCCGACCGGCGTACCGTTCGCTTGAACTGTTCCAGGGGCCCGCTGCCGCCTTCGAGCGGACGCGCATTGTAGCAGCGAGCGGCCTCAGACCCAAGCAGGGACCGGGTCCCGTTCTCCATTGTGACTGCCGCCGGTCACGATTGGGCCGGCGCGGGCGGAGGGTTGTCAAACAGAATTCGCTGGGCGGTACGGCGGCGGAACGAGGCCGCCGATGGGCTTCCCGTGCGACCGCTGCGGCCGCCTTCGAGCCCGACGCGGCGGCGAACGGTCTCGAAGAGGCGGCCGATCTGCTCGGCGTACTCTCCGCCGCCCTTCATGCGGTGGTGGAAGCGGGGGTCGTTGAGGTCGCCGTCGCGGGCCTCGCGCAGCCGGTTCAGAACCCGGTCCCGTCGATCCGGAAAGTGCCTGCCGAGCCAGTCGGCGAAGAGTTCGCGCAGACCGTGCGGCAGCCGCACCAGGATGTAGCCCGCGCGCCGGGCGCCGGCTTCGGCGGCCGCCTCCAGGATGGCCGGGATCTGGTCGTCGTTCAGGCAGGGGATGATCGGCGCCGCCATCACGCCGCAGGGGATGCCGGCCTCGCTCAGTTCGCGCAGTGCTTCCAGCCGCCGCTTTGGACTCGAAGCCCTGGGCTCCATGCGAGCCGAAAGCGACGGCGACACGGACGTGATCGACAGGTGGACGGCGCAGGCCTGGAACCGGTTGAGTTCCAGGAGCAGGTCGAGGTCGCGGGTCACCAGGTGATTCTTGGTCACGATCGCTACCGGGTTGCGGAACTCGGCCAGCACCTCCAGGCACCGGCGGGTGACGCGGAGCCGCCGCTCGATCGGCTGGTAGGGGTCGGTGACGCCGGAGAGCACGATGACCTGAGGTGTCCAGCGGGGGTTCTCGAGCGCCCGGCGCAGCAGTTCGGGCGCCCGTTCCTTGACCAGGATCCGGCTTTCGAAATCGAGCCCGGCGGAGAAGCCGAGATACTCGTGCGTGGGCCGCGCATAGCAGTAGATGCAGCCGTGCTCGCAGCCACGGTAAGGGTTCAGGCTGTACTGGAAGCCGAGATCCGGTGAGTCGTTTCGCGACAGGACCGTCTTCGAGTCGTCACGGAACAGCTCCGTCGGCGGCGCGTCGCCCCGTTCCGCGGTGCTTTCTCCCGGCTCGAAGTCGATGTCGATCCGCTCGAAACGGTTCAGCGGGTTGGCGGCGGCGCCGCGGCCATGCACCGAACCGGCCGGCGTCCTGGCGGGCCGTTCGGAGCCGGCAAGCGCTCTGTCGGGTGGCGTCGCGAGGGGAGCGGTCACGGGGAGGAGACTAGCACCACTTACGCCCGAGTTGCGTTCCGAAGGGTTCTCAGCGGAGGATCAACTCCGGACGCTCCGAACGCGCCGGCCGGGCCCGTGCGACCACGCGCGCCGCATCGAGTCCCTGGGAGCGTAGATCGTCGACCAGGCTCCCGCTCCGGTCCGGTGCGACCGCCAGCACCAGACCGCCCGCGGTCTGAGGGTCGAAGGCCAGCTCCAGCCGCGGCCCCGGCGGCGCCAGACGCCTCACCGGCAGCGGCAGGCGGGTGTTCTGGTGGTGGCTCGTGCTGCGTTCGCCGCGTTCGAGGAGTTCCAGCGCGCTTGGAAAGGCCGGGAGAGAATCGACTTCGACCTCGATGTCGACGCCGCTGGCCTGGGCCATCTCGCCGACGTGGCCGGCGAGGCCGAAGCCGCTGATGTCGGTTGCCGCCCGGACCCCGGCGCGCCGGGCAGCCTCCATCGCGCCGCGGTTGCTCGTCTGCATCGAGGCGAGAGCGGCGCGGAGTGAACGACCCGGGCAGAGGCCCATCCGGTCGGCGGCGAGCAGGACGCCGCAACCGAGCGGCTTGGTCAGCACCAGTTCGTCGCCGGCCTGGACCGCGCTCTTGAGCAGCAAGCCGTGGTCATCCCCGGCGACGCCCTCGACGTGGAAGCCGACGACGAGTTCCGGCCCGGTGTTCGTGTGACCTCCGAGCAGGAGCACGTCCTCGGAATCCAGAGCCGCGCGGGCGCCGGCGAGGACCTGGAGCAGCAGTTCCTCCGCCGCATCGCCGTCCGCGGTCTGCGGCAGGGTGACCAGGGCCTGGGCGATCCGGGGCGCGACGCCGGTGGCGTAGAGATCGGAGCATGCGTTGACCGCGGCCACTCGCCCGACGAGCCACGGGTCGTCGGTGAAGGCGGGAAAGGCATCGAGCGAAGCGACGACCTGGTCGCCGGCCGGTGTCCTGTACGCCACGGCGTCGTCGGGGGTCGCCACATCGAGGATCACTTCGGGGCGCCGGGCGGTCTTCGCGTCCAGACCCGCTCGCGCGAGCGCCCTGGCGAGGCGCTCGGGCCCGACCTTCGCGGCGCAGCCGCCGCAGAACATGGGCGCCGCTGCGCCTCCGCCCGCGTGGCCCATGGCGCCTCCGGCGGCACCGTCGTTGCCCTCTTCGTGCGTCATGCCGGCGAGCCAGGGTCGGGGCGCGCCGCCGGGATCGAGCGCCTGGAAGCGATCCATGAATTGGCGGTCGATCCGGTCCTTCAGACGCATGACCCACCTGCCCTCGAACGTGCGTCCCCACTTGGCGCCTGCGGCCGTTCCGTCGCCGAGATTGAGCAGCGAAAGGAAGTCGCTCTGCGGCTTGTAGCGGCGGAGCGGCCGCCCGCTGAGCCGCCGCTCCAGGTTGTCGATGAGGTAGGGCCCCATGCGCACCGCGTAGACGCCGGCGCGGGCGCGCCCCGGGTAGTCGGTCAGGGTCGCGCAGTCGCCGACGGCGAAGATGTGGTCGTGCCCCTCGACCTGCAGGGTCGATCGCGTGCGCACGAAGCCGCCGTCGTCGAGCGGCAGGTCCGAGTCGCGGAAGATCGGCAGCGCGGCGGCGCCAGTGACCCAGAACGTCAGGTCGGCGTCGAGCCGGTCGCCGCCTTCGAGTCGAACCGAGTCCGCCTCGACCGCGGTGACCTCGGCGCCGAAGATCGTCCGGATGCCGCGGGCGCGGGCCGCGGCTTCGATCCGGCGCGCCAGGGACGGGTGATAGCCGGGCAGGATGCCGTCGCCCGCCTCGACGATCGTCGTTGTCGGTTGGAGGCCCCGGCTTCGCAGCCGTGCGTCGATGCAAAAGGCCAGTTCGATCCCGCCTGCCCCGCTGCCGACGACGACCACGTTCGGCTGGTTGCCCGTCAGTGCCTCGACGCGACCATCGACCGCCGCCGCCAGGCGATTGATGGGCCGCGTGCGAACCGCGTGCTCGCGGACCCCGGGAAGATCGAGCGCGGCCACCGTGGAGCCCACATCGAAGGAGGCCAGGTCGAAGGGCAGAGGTTCGCGGCCGTGGACGAGGAGCCGCCGCGCCGCGGCCTCGACCCCGATGCACGGCGCCAGGACCACCCGGACTCCGGCCCTGCGCGCCAGCGGCACGGCGTCGATCTCCAGTTCGTGGCGTTGGTACTGGCCGGCCACCAGGCCGGGCGCCATCCCGGAGTAGACGGCGATTGGCGTGTCGACGACGAGGGTGGCGTCGACGGCTGGGTTGGGACGCATGATCCAGTGCCGCAGCACCTGGATATGCGTGTGTCCGGCGCCCACCAGGACGACTCGGGCGGGAACCGTGCGCCCTGAGCCCGCCGCGCGCGGCCCCCGATCCCGGTGGTGGGCTGCCGTCGTCACGCCGCTGCCGGATCGGCGGAGGCGCCGGAGACCGCCATCAGCCGCCGTTCGTTTCGTCGACGCGCCCCACGGCGCCGGAGGCCTCGAGCGAGGCGATTCGCTCGGTGTCGTAGCCCAGTTCGGCAAGCACCTCGTCGGTGTGTTCGCCCAGGCGCGGGGCGGGTCTCCGGATGGATGCCGGGGTGCGTGAGAAGCGCCACGGCACGCCCGCCATCCGCAGGTTGCCGATCTTCGGGTGTTGAATGACCTGACTCATCGCCATCGCCTCGACCTGGGGGTCGTCGAAGAACTCGTCGGCAGACCGGACCGCGGCGCATGGAACACCGACCTCGATGAGGTCCGATTCCAACTCGCGCGCCGGCCTTGAGGCGATGATCGGATCGATCTCCGCACTCAGCCTGACGGCGTTGCCGACCCGTTGCGGGTTCGTCTCGTAGCGCGGATCGGCGCCGAGGTCGTCACGGCCGATGGCGCCGCACAGCAGTCGCCAGAACTTGTCCGTTCCGGCGGCGATGAAGATGGGGCCGTCGGCGGCGGCGAACATGCGGTACGGGAAGATCCCCGGCGGTCCAGTGGCTTCGGCATCGAGCGGTTGGATGTAGAACTGAGCCTGTGCGCTCATGATCGCCTGCAGCAGCGAGGTCTCGATGTACTGGCCTTCGCCGGTGCGCTCGCGGTGGAGGAGCGCGGCGTTGATGGAGCAGACGAGCAGCACAGCGGCCATGTAGTCCGAAACCGCCACCGGACAGATGGCGGCGACGCCGTTCATCTTCTGCTGGAGGTGCGCGGCGCCGGCCATCGACTGCAGCACCGGGTCGTAGCCGGGGCGATGAGCGTACGGCCCGCTGCCGCCGAAGGCGCTGGAGGAGGCGTAGACCAGCGCCGGGTTGCGGCTGCTCAACGTGTCGTAGTCGATTCCCAGCTTGGACGCGACGCCGGGACGGAAGTTTTCCATCGCCACGTCGGCGTCCCTGGCCAGGTCGTAGACCACTTCCCGGCCTTCGGCCGTCTTCAAATTGACCGCGATCCCGCGTTTGTTCCGGTTCCAGGCCTGGAACGAGCGGCTCTCACCCTTGATGAACGGTCCCCAGTGGCGTGCGTTGTCGCCATTGAGCGACTCGATCTTCAGGACCTCGGCGCCCATGTCACCGAGCAGCATGGCGCCGTAGGAGCCGGCGATGAAGCTGGTGAAATCGAGAACCCGGATGCCGTGCAACGGGCCGTGGGGGCCGGGCTCCGGCGCCGGGGGTGCGGACATTCGGCGATTGTAGCTACTCCACCAACTCGACGTTGTCGACTTCCAGCCAGAAGGTCCCGTGCTCGGTTGGGCCGCCGATGAAGAAGGCAGACGCGCCAGCAGGATCCAGACCCGCGAAGGAGGCGAGTGGAATCTCGATCCGACTCCATTCCTCCCCGGCCTGGAAGGACGTGGCCGCGGGCCTCATGCCGAGGCTCTCGGCAAAGGCCATGGCCTGGCAGGTCTCGCAATCGCCGCGGGCATCGAAGGTCAGGGCGCGGATGCCGCCGGCGTCGACCGGGTCGTTAAACTGGGAACCGAGCAGGACCATGATTCCGGACCATGGGAAGGGGAAACCCTCCTTGATCTCGCCCTCGATCCGGAGCGCGCTGCCGGCCTCGCCGCGGCTCGTGATCGTCGTCTCGACCGTCGACTTGCCGCCGGCCAGAGCGTCCGTGGATCGAGCCCAAGCGCTGCCGGGAAGAGCGTTTCCGTCGAGACCCTCGAAGTCGCTGAGCAGCGTGGGATCGATCTGGCGCCTGCCGGTCGGCTCTTCGGCCAGCCGGCGCTCGACGCGCACGCCGTCTTTCCAGATCGTCACCAGATCGCGGACGACGCGGACATCGGAGGTCGCATCGCCCCGGACCAGGATCAGGTCTGCCTTGAGTCCGGCCGCGATCCGGCCGCGATCGTCGAGCCCGAACGCGTTGGCGGGTGCGGACGTGGCCGCGCGCAGGGCGTCGACCGGCGTCAGACCGGCCTCGACCAGGAGTTCGAGTTCCCGGTGGACGCTGGCCCCGTGGGTGGTGCCCGGGTTCGGTGCGTCGGAGCCCGCCAGGATCGGTATACCGGAAGAATAGAGGGCTGCGACGCTGCTGATCAAGTTCGCCCTCATCTCGGGATCCGGCTCGCGGCCGAAGCCCTGGCCCAGCCCGCCGCGCTGATCGGGAGTCAGGAAGGGCGCGATTTGCGGGTCGCCCGCGAAATCCGGTCCGCCGCTGCTGCCAGCGAGCGTCTCGGACACGGCCAGTGTGGGAATCACGAAGATCCGGGCGGACCGAGCTGCTTCGACCACTTCCGCGGTGCCCTTCTGGTCGTGATAGACGTGGACCAGACCGTCGGCGCCGGCACGAATCGCCTCAAACGCCTCGGCGACGGTGCTGATGTGAAAGACCGCCAACTGGCCGTGACTGTGGGCGGCGGCGACGATGCGGGGCAGGGTGGAGGGGGCGAAGGTGGGGATGGCCCTACCGACCGTCCCGCCGCCTTCATAGATGACCTTGATGAAGTCGGAGCCTTCGGCCACCCGTTCTGCGATGAACGCCTCGGTCTGTTCCGGGTCGTCCAGGGTCGGCAACGACATGCCGAACTGCGTGCCGTGACCGCCCTTCACCGTGACTGGGCCGCTCGCGAAGACATCAGCCCGTTCGGTGGCTCTGCCCTGAACCTGCTGGCGGCGCCATTGGCGGGCCAGGTTTGCGTCGGTCGCCATGTCGAGGACGGTGGTGACGCCGAAGTTCAGCGCCTGCTCGAGCGAGGTGCCGAAATTGTGGGTGTGGCTGTCGATCAGGCCCGGCAGCAAGGTCATGCCGGTGCCGTCGACGATCTCGGGGCCGTCGCCGGCGCCCGCCGGAATGTTGCTGCCCGGCGTGACCGACTCGATCGTGCGGCCACGGATCACGACAGTGGCGCTATCGAGCACGTCGTCTCCGGTGAACACGCGGGCGCCCTGGATCACGGTCGCCGGGGACTGAGCGTAGAGGCCGCCGCCGATGGCGAGCTGGCAGGCGATCAGGAAGGCGGCGCGGATGGCGCTCTTGGGCGCCGGCGCCGCAGGACGACGCGGACTCCGGACCTGGGAACGCGGGCATCCTGCCCGCATCCGGCGCGAGACGCCGGTCCGGTTGAGGCCAGGGTATTGGTTCATGCTCGGTTTCCTCTCGGTGTCGAATCGCGGGCCGGTGTGGCTACAGCCGGTCGTATGCTAGCGATCGCCTGCCGCAGGCAGGAACCTCATTCCCAGGACCGGCCGTGCCCGGCCCGCTGGCCGGAACAGCTCGGACGAAGGAGAACCCTTGAAGATCAAACTGGACATCGACTGCACCCCCGAGGAAGCGCGCGCCTTTCTCGGTCTTCCCGACATCGCGGGGATTCAGAACGAGATGCTGGAGCGGTTCCGCGATCGCATGACCGCCAACCTGAAGTACGCCGACCCCCAGGAAATGTTCAGGCTGTGGTTCCCGGGCCTGGCGGCGCGCCGGGGAGCCGACGCCGACACCGAGGAGAGCTGATCGGCGACCGGGCGCGCTTCGGCCCGGCCTGAGGCTCCATCGGAGCGGGCGCTGCGGAGGAGTGCGATACTCCGGGAATGCGTTTCTTCAACACGACCGGCCCCATCGTTGCGGCGAAGCACTACCATGGTTGGCCGCCGTCTGGCCCGAAGCGCTCGACCGCGCAGGCCCCAGTGGCGCCCTGCGGGAGGTGCTGACCCGGTGGTCCGAGGACAGCCTTGGCTCGTGAACGCGCTCGCCTACCGGGCGTGCCCCCGTGACGACCAGGGCCGCTACGGCGCCGATCCGGTGACGGCGGAGACCATCCTGGAAGCGCAGGAAGAACTCATCGTGAGCCGCGAGACCCACCTCGACCAGCTTGCCGACAAGCTCCAGGAAGAACGGGTGCGGCGGGTGGTCGGGCCGCTGCTGAGCGGCGGCGACGAGCGCGACTTCTCGGCCCGTGACCTCGAGGACGTGCGCGACCTGGGCCTGATCGCGCGGCAGGGGCCCATGCGGATGGCAAACCCGATCTACGCCGAAGTCGTTCCGCGGGAACTGACCTACGCCGCGCAGGAAGGTCTGGTGCAGGACGTGGCCTGGTACGTCGACGAGAACGGTGGTCTCGATCTCCCGAAGTTGCTGTCCGCCTTTCAGGAGTTCTTTCGCGAGCACTCCGAGCATTGGATTCCGCGATTCGACTACCTCGAGTCCGGCCCTCAGCTTCTCTTGCAGGCGTTCCTGCAGCGGATCGTGAATGGAGGAGGCCGCATCGAACGGGAGTACGGTCTGGGCCGGGGCCGCACCGATCTCCTCGTCGTCTGGCCTCAGGCGAACAGGACGCAGAAGTTCGTGATCGAGTGCAAGATCCTCCGCAAGAGCCTGGACCGCACGATCAGCGAAGGTCTCGAACAGACGGCGGCGTACATGGACCGCTGCGCGGCGGAAGCCGGACACCTCGTGATCTTCGACCGTTCGGAGGATCGGTCGGAGGAGCGGTCGTGGCAGGAGAAGATCTTCCGGCGCGAGGAGGTCGCCGGCGATGGGGTGATCGCGGTGTGGGGGATGTGAGGGAGGGCCTATTCGGTGCTGCGGCCTCGCTTGCTCCTGAACCGCCAACCCTCCGCCTCCGCAGCGAGGACGATGTGCGCGCACGCGAGCGCGTCCGATGCCGGGTCGTGGTGACGAAGCGGGATACTCAACCGGCGGCAAACATCGGGCAGCTTCGTCGGCGAGATCCCCCACTGGGCGCGAGCGAGCTCCACGGTGCAGACGAACCGCTTGCTGGGCGGACGCAACTGGAAGCGGGCGCAGCAGGCGCGCAATACGTCGTGGTCGAACGGTGCATTGTGGGCGGCTACAAAGCTCGCGCGCTCGAGCCAGGACCGAAGAGTCGGCCACAGATCGGCGAAGCTCGGAGCGGCGGCTACGTCTTCCCAGCTCAGGCCGTGCAGGCCGGTGAACGTGAAGCGTCTGTTGGGAGGGCGGATCAGGTAGCTGCTGGACAGCACGACCCGGCCATCGTTGCAGGCCGCGAGGCCGACCGCACAGGCGCTGTCGGGCCGGCGGGACGCGATCTCGAAGTCGATTGCGACAAAGGTCGACGTGCTCTTGAGTACCATCCCGTCGCGGGTGCTAGCGACGGGTGACAGGTGGACCCGGCTGCCCACTACGGAGGTCACACGAGTTGCTCACGGCTGAAGAGATCGGCGCGTGGCCCGGGAAGTCGATTGATGGCGCCTATCACCCCGCGCTGTGGCACTTTGAGCTTGACCCGGTTTCGTGGACACCAGATCCTTGGAGGAGGAGGTATTCACGATGTCGAGATCAAGACCGCCGTACCCGGCAGAGTTCCGGCAGCAGATGGTGGAGCTGGTCCGGTCCGGGCGCAGACGTCTTGAAGCCCCCGCGAAGTCAGGTCCCATTGGTCGCGAGCGAGTTCCACGGTGCAAGTCCAAGAAACCGGTGGCATCCTGGTGCGGTGGCGCCGGCAGCAGGCGTCCATCACACGCCGGTCGAAGGCAGCATTGTGTGCAGCGACGAAATCCACGCCGTTCATACGCCCGAGTATCGCCGGCCACCGTTCGGCGAAAGTTGGGGCGGACTCCACATCCTGCCATCTCAGTCCGTGGACCTTCGAGAAAGTAAACCTTCTGGACGGAGGGCGAATCAACATCTTGTCGACCGCAACGATCGTTCCGGTCCGTACCAAGGCAATACCGACCGCGCAAGCGCTATCCCGCGCTCGGCTCGCAGTCTCGAAATCGATGGCCAGGAATCTACTCATCTGCTCTCCCAGCACCCTTAGGCCGGGCACGGCCAAGCCGGTAGGCAGAATGCTACATTGCCGGCCGATGCACACGCACCGTGCCTGGGCCAAGGCCCCTCCCGAACGGCCCGGAAGCCGGCTCACCATCGTCGACCACGGGACCGACGTGGCAGCCGTGGCCGAAGCTCTGCTTCGCCTACCGACGGTTCGCACCCGGCTCGGCGTCCTGGCTGGGCGCCCGCTGTCAGACTCTGATCTACACCGGTTCTGTTTCTTGATTGGCCTGCATGATGCGGGCAAGGCGAATCACGGCTTCCAAGCCAAGCTCCGCGGGGAGAGGCCGGCCGCTGGTCATATCGGCCCTCTTTGGGCAATCTTGAACGGGCGCATGACGGGCTCCAGGAACCGCCAACTCCGACGAGATGTCGTGGAGGCCTTGGGTGCCTCGGAGTGGCGCGAATGGATGGAGGACAAGGAGGCGTCCTCGGCCATTTGGGACGCCGTGTTGGCCCATCACGGCAACCTCCCTGATCCGATCAGCGCCAGATGCGACGAGAGTCTTTGGAGCCAGAGGAACGGCTACGACCCCTTGGACTCCATTGGGCAGTTGTGGAACCAGATGGCGATCATGTTCCCCCAACGGCTAGAAGCCTCCGGGGCTCCGGCGCTCCCAAGTCAACCGCGTTTTCTTCACGCGTTCGCCGGTCTCGTCACGCTTTCGGACTGGCTGGGGTCCGACGAGACCGTGTTCGCCTTCCCGGACGCTTCCACTCCGTCGTCCGCTGGCCGGATCGCCTGGTCACGGTCCCAGGCGGCCGAGTTGGTGAGGAATCGCTGGCTCGATCCGACCTTGGCTCGCACCGCCGCAGGCGCCATGACACTGACGTTCGGGGATCTGTTCCCCAAACTCGGGGTGCCACGTCCGGCTCAAGAGGCCCTGTTGAGCCGTGCGTTGCCCTCGCCGGGGCAAATAACCGTCATCGAGGCCGAAACCGGTTCGGGGAAGACCGAGGCCGCCCTGATCCATTTCCTGCGGCTGTTTCAGGTCGGCGAGGTCGATGGGTTGTACTTCGCCCTGCCAACCCGCGCCGCCGCCGTGCAGATCCACGGCCGCATCAGCAAGATGCTCGCGGGCTGGTTCAAGGGCGCCGCACCGCCGGTTGGTCTGGCGGTTCCCGGCTATCTTCGCGTCGATGACCGTCACGGCACCAAGCTCCCAGACTCCCACGGAATTCTGTGGCCCGACGACGAAGACCGTGATCGGACCTGGGCTGTGGAGAACGCTAAACGCTACCTGTCCGGCGCCGTCATGGTCGGCACGATCGATCAACTACTCCTCGGAGGAGTGCGAGTCCGTCACGCGCAGTTTCGCTCCGGTCCCATGCTGCGGCTGATGCTCTGCATCGACGAGGTCCACGCCTCTGACGAGTACATGGCAGGACTGTTGCGCAACATCCTCGACCAACATGCGAGGGCAGGAGGCCACGCACTGCTCATGTCCGCCACCTTGGGCACTCTCACCAGGATGCGTCTCCTTCAGCCGTCAGGGAGAATCGAGAGAGCGCTGGAACCCTCCATCGAGGACGCCACTTCTCTGCCCTACCCGGCGATCGAGCGCAGCGGCGAAGAACCGCGGCGTCTGGTTGGCGATGACCGTCAGAAGCGCGTATCGGTTGAGCTCGTCGATCCTGAGGCGGACTTCCTCGGCCTGCTCGACCGCCTACGGGCTGCGGCGGACGCCGGTGCAGCCGTCCTGTTCATTCGCAACCGCGTTGACGATGCTCAACGAACCGTCCAGGATCTTGAACGGCTGGGCTCACACCTGCTCACGTGCGCTGGAATTGCGGCACCGCACCACAGCCGCTTTGCCGCAGCAGACCGTCATCTTCTTGACCAAGCTCTAGAAGCGTCCTTCGCTCCTGAGCACAGAGCCGGCGTCATAGCTGTAACGACCCAGACGGCAGAGCAGTCGCTCGATATCTGTGCCGACTGGCTCGTCACCGACATAGCGCCCGGGGATGTGTTGCTCCAACGAATCGGTCGTTTGCACCGCCACCAATACCGCAGACGGCCCAGAGGCTTCGAGAGTCCCTGCGTGACCGTGCTTGCTCCAACTGCGGCTCGTCTTGGCGACACGGTGGACCACAAGACCGGCCGACCGCGCGGACGGTCGATCCTGGGCCTCGGTCGCGTCTACAAGAACCTAGTCGGCATCCAGGCTACCCGCGAGTGGCTCGACATGCACGCGGAGATCAATGTTCCGGCCGACAATCGGGCATTAGTAGAGGCGGCGACCCACTCCAGGTGGCTTGAGGATGTTGCGGAGCGGCTTGGCGGTGCCTGGCCAACGCACCTCCATGCGGTCCAAGGAGGCAGCCTTGCAGCTGCTGGTACCGCCCAACAGGCCAAGCTGAAGTGGGACGAGCCTCTCAGCGAGAACCAGCCCGGGCAAGACGAGCACATCCAGACGCGCCTCGGCCTGAACGACCGCGCTGTGCCGTTCCAGCCGGCTGTGAAGGGACCGTTCGGACAGCAGGTCGCGACTCTCAACATACCGGGATGGATGGCCGAGAACATGGACGACAGCGTTGAGCCGGAGGACATCCAGGCATGCGACGGCGGATTCCTCTTTCGCCTCGGAGAGGCGTTCTTTCGCTACGACCGACTCGGACTCCGCAAGGCCGACGATTGGATCTGACCCAGCTTGGCCGGGCGGTTGAGCCCATGCCGAGTCTGCCCCGCGGCACCGAGGCGGTCGGCGCAGAGCGTTGGCGCCACGGCCTCGGTTCGGTGGCTTGGCTGGTATCCCCGCGTCTGCGGGGGAACTCGATTTCGCACAGTGCTACGCACAGCAACAATCCGGTCCATCCCCGAGGTCGGGGGAAGGGCTTGACTCTACTCGTTTGAGGCGCTACGGTAGCCAACCCCCCCATTTGTGCTAGATACGCACAACAGCAATCATTGATTGAGGTGAAACGGCCGTGTACGACCTCCTGACTGAACCCCTGATCCCAGTCCTCCGACCCGGCGAGAAGACACCGGAACGAGCAAGCCTGCCCGACCTCTACGTCCTCCTTCTTGCCGATGGCATCGAGAGCTTCCCAGGGCTGACACCCCACCAAGGGCAGGCCTGGTACCAGTTCCTCGCTCAGCTTGGAGCACTGGCACAGCTTCGCGCCGGGAGCCCTAGCCCGCCACGCCGCCCTGAGGAGTGGCGCGACGCGCTTCTCTCGCTGACACCCGATCAACCCATCACCGCCTGGAGCCTCGTCGCTGACGAACCATCGCACCCAGCCCTTTTCCAGCCGCCGACCGATCTCTGGACGGCGTTCAAACCTCTCGCCGAGACGCCCGATTCTCTCGATGTCCTGGTGACGGCCAAGAACCACGACCGCAAACAACACCAAGCGGTCGCAGCGGCACCGCATCTCTGGCTCTACGCCCTCGTCACACTGCAAACGACTCAAGGGTTCTCTGGACGCGGGAACCAGGGCATCGCGCGAATGAACGGCGGATTCGCGAGTCGGGTGTTGATCGACCGACGCCCCAACGCCCGCTGGGGTCCGCGGGTCGCGCGCGGGATGCGAATGCTGCTGCACCGACGCCAAGAAATCCTGAAGTCCGCCGGGGACGGCATGTTCCGGGCCGAGGGCGGCATCGCGCTGATGTGGCTTGAAGACTGGGACACGGACTCGGCGCTCCAGATCACCGACTTGGACCCATACTTCATCGAGATCTGCCGCCGCGTCCGCCTCACCGCGCTGGCCGACGACCGGATGCGGGCCTACTATCGGGCCGCTGAGAAGCCCAGAGTCGACGCGAAGGCGCTCAAAGGCAACCTCGCCGATCCGTGGGTTCCCATCAACCGCGACAAGGGCGAGCCGACAGCGCTTACGGTGAGCGCCAACGGCTTCGACTACCGCTTGGCACAACGCATTCTGCTCGACCGCAAGACACTGACACCTCCGGCCGCCCTCAAGAAGTTGCCGCACGAGGCGCGAGAGGACTCCGAGATCCACATGGCGGTGCTGGTACGCGGACAAGGCAAGACGGAAGGCCTGCACGAGCGAGTGATTCCGCTGCCGGAGTCCATCGCCGCATACCTGGACTCGCCAGACCACGCTGACAGTCACACTCTCGCGACCCTGTCCAAGGGGATGGTCGACGACGCCGCCCAAACGCGCCGCGTCCTGCGCCAAGCACTGCTGGTCTTCTACCAAGGCCCCGAGCACCCCAACTTCAAGAGAGGCGATGCCGACCCCCTTGCTGCGCGCTTTGACCGAATCGTTGACGAACGGTTCTTCGCGGAACTCTTCGACGCCCCGGACATCGGCACCGACGCGACACTGAGTTCCTGGCACCGGTTTCTTCGCCGCGAAGCGCAGAATCTCGCCCGCGAAGTCTGGGAGAACCACTCGCCTCCCAGAGCCCGCCGTGAGAAAGCGCGCGCCGCGTCCGAAGCGCTGTTCTATCGCGGCCTGCGCAAACTTCTGCCGGGCGCTTTCGAATCCTCTGACTACACAACGGAGGCAGCCATATGAGCCAACCGACCGTTTTGAACGAAGACCGACCGGTAGAGGCCGCCCATCTCGGCAAAGTGATAGCCGGCCTGTCGCATCGCCTGCAGCCCGAGATTCTCGGCACAGGATCACTCGCCGCACTGCGCCGCATTTCCGGAGGGCATCTGCCACCAGCCTTCTGGAAGCTCTACCTGGAAGCCGTACCGGCTTCCTGGCGCCAATCGAACTTCGGTGCTCACGAAAAGGTAGACCTTGCGTGGGCAGCACTCATCCGAGCGATGGTTGAGATGGCGCCTAGACCACACAACGCCGAACTCGCCTTCGGACGACAACTCGGAACCACAGGCTACGCCGAAGCCCGTTTCGTCCGTCTGTTGCGCGCCGAGGGGCCGGACATGGCGCGAGAGCTTCGCACCGCGAGCGCGTGGCTCGCCCGAGAAGGCGTCAAAGCCAACTGGGAGCAGGTGGCCCACCTTGCACTGGGCCAGCCATGGCTCGGACTGAACGTTCAGCCAAGGCCTCGAGCTCACAGACTCGCCCGCGACTTCTTTCAAGCCCAGAATCAGAAACTGACCGCCGGTCATCAAGAAGGAGAATCAAGTCAATGATGACGCCCCGTTTTCTTCAGTTCCATAGTCTCACCGGATACTCGGCTACGCTCCTGAACCGCGACGACATCGGCCGCGCAAAGCGCCTTCCGTTCGGCGGCAGGGAGCGTATCCGAGTGTCGTCGCAGTGCCTCAAGCGCCACTGGCGGGAAGCCACAGGCGACTGGTCGCTCCGCGATCTCGGGACCGGCAAATCCGTGCGCTCGCGCCGCATCTTCAGCGACAGAATCGCTCCGTGTCTAAGGGACGATCATGGGCTCTCGAACGATCAGATCCTCGCTGTCCTCACGCCGATTCGGTCGGCGGTCCTGGGGGAGAGCATCAAGGCCAAACAGGCCCGGAAGGGCCAGAAGGCTACAAAGGAGGACGATGTCGAGCTAAGAGCGCTTCACACCGACCAAGTAATCGTCCTTGGCGAGCCGGAGATCTCGTTCCTTACGGACTTGGCGGTGGAACTCTCCGGAAGCGGCGGATCCGAGGACGTGGGAACGGCAGTGGAGAACTACTTCAAGGACAAGGAGAAGAGAGGCAACCTGAGAGCTATCGAAGTCGGGGCTGGGCTGGATGCGGCACTGTTCGGCCGCATGGTCACCTCGGACCTACTGGCTCGCACGGATGCCGCCGTCCATGTGGCCCACAGCTTCACCGTCCATGCGGCAGAGTCGGAACCAGACTACTTCTCGGCGCTTGACGACCTCGTCGCGGCCGAAGGCGAGCTTGGGTCCGGGCACATCAACACCAGCGAGTTGACCAGCGGCCTGTTCTACTCCTACGTCGTGATCGACCTTGGTCAGCTCGTCAGCAACCTGTCCGGCGATGTTGATCTGGCTCGCGATGTTCTTGGGCGCCTGACTCCACTGATGGCGACGGTGTCACCCGGGGCAAAGCTAGGAGCGACCGCTCCGTACGCATGCGCTGAGCTGGTGCTGGTCGAGGCTGGCAAACGCCAGCCACGCACTTTGGCTAACGCCTTCATGAACGCCGTGCCGAACATCGGCGCAAAGGGCAAGGCGGCAACCGCGATGGGAACGTACCTTCGCCGCTACGACGACATGTACGGTGCCCATGAAGATCGCCGCGTGGCGACGATGCTCGAAGAAGCGCCGCAACACACCGGGGAGCGCACCACCTTGGACCAGCTCGCCCGGTGGGCGGCATCGCATGTGGCGGCCAGAGCCTGATGTCGGTCCTGATCGCCCACTTCGAGGCCCCCCTGATGAGCTTCGGCGGCCCGCAGGTCGACCAGATCGGGCCCACCGGCCTCTTCCCGACGGTAAGTCAGGTCACGGGGCTACTCGGCAACGCCCTGGGTTACGTCCACGGTGAGTTCGCGCACCTCCAACGGCTCCAGGAGCGGATCTCGATCGCCAGCGTCCTTGTCCGGGAAGGCGGCGAGCTGCAGGACTACCAGACCGTCGACCTCGGCCAGGACCACTTGCGCCTACCGTCCTGGACCACCCGTGGTCGCACGGAACACCGCGACGGCGGCCTGGAGGCGAGATTCGGCACCCACATTCGGCTTCGCCGCTATCGGGCCGACGCCAGCGTCCTCACTGCGGTCTCCGTGTCGCCGGCGGACGAATCACCGACAGTCGGCGAGCTTCTTGAGGCACTGAGGAAGCCCGCTCGGCCTCTCTTCGTCGGTCGGAAGTGCTGCCTACCCGCGGCACCGATCGGTGTCGGTCTGGTCGGCGGAACAATCGACCTGACCGAGGCTCTTTCACAGATTCCGATCGCCTTCCCCGAACGCTGGACGTCAATCAGCAAGGACACACTGCCTCTTGAACTCAGCGCTGAGATACCAGTGCCGGACGAACGCGAATTGCAGCCTGAAGCCCGACTAGGCGTTCTGCGCGTGACGGACGAGCGCGACTGGAAGAACCAACTGCACGGAGGACAACGCATTGTCGCGCGCCGCAAGCTATTACTGTCAGCTTCGCGGAGCCCTCATGTGGGTGGCGGGTCATGACTCACCTGCATCTGGTTGATCTACCCTTACGACCACGAGAGTTCACACAGTGGGCATTGACCCGCGGTTATCTGACCCTGCCGAGGGGCGACGGCAGCGGTCGCCCGCGTGAGGCCGAACTCGGCTACGCGTTGCATGCGGCATTGACGGGGCTGTTCGGCGAGGAGGCGCCACGGCCCTTCGACTACCCGGTTCTTGGCAGCCGGGATTACCGACGCAATGGAACTCGCGGCATCGCAAGCACCACGATCGACGTGATGGGATACACGCGGTCGCCGATAACGAACCTCCGCGCGGTCTCCCAGTTCAGCAGAGGGGATCTGGAAGACATCGTCCACTGGGAGAGGGCGCGTTCGAAGCCGATGCCATCAGAGTGGCCGAAGGACCTACGCCTGCGGTTCGGCCTGCGTGCCTGTCCCGTTCGGCGACTCCTCCGGCCGCTCAGGATACCCAGCCAAGATCACCGCGAAGTGCTCATCTCCAAGGGAAGCGAGGTCGATGCCTACCAAGTCGCCGCGTCTCGAGCCGCGGAAGCAGGTGAGCCACTACCGACTCGTGAACGAGCCTACGTGAGTTGGCTAGAAGAGCGACTGGCAACACCAGCAAACGATGGCCCCGTCGTCTCCTTGGTCCCAGAGTCCTTACAGGTCAACTCATTCCGCTCCGTTCGCCTCTTGCGACGACCCCGTTCACGCCAAGGCCACGTCTCGGCGCAGTGGCTCACAAGACCCGATGTGCGCTTTACAGGGTTGCTGCAGATCACTCAGCCAACTCGATTCCCCCACCTCCTGACGAGCGGCATCGGCCGCCACTGCGGCTTCGGCTTCGGCATGCTGCTTCTCAGCCCGGCCTAGGCCCTCCCACCGAGCGGAACGTCATGGTACTCACCGGCCGCTTGGGGCTTGAGACCGCCAGGATTCCCCACGCCGACCGCCACGGCCTCATCTGGCTTTCACGCGGGCGCCTGTGGGTCGAGAACGGAACGCTCCGATTCACCACAGCCGGCAGCGACGAGATGGAGCCCGGGGACTACGCAATCCCGTTTCAGATGGTGTCGATTCTCCTACTCGGACCCGGCACAACAGTGAGCCACGATTCAATGAGGTTGTGCGCACGGCACGGGACGTCTTTGATCGCGGTCGGCCAGGATGGCGTACGGGCCTACACGGCACCTCCCTTCGGACCTGACAACTCCGAGATTGCGCGCCGGCAGGCACGTATCTGGGCTGATCCGGATGCGAGGATCAAGCTCGCGCGGCGGATGTTCGCTTGGCGAATGGGCGAGGTGTTCCCCCACAAGACCATCAGCGCACTTAGAGGCATGGAGGGCGCTCGGATGCGCGAGCTCTACCGGGCCATAGCTGAGCAGTACGGCCTGCGGTGGAAGGGTCGGCGCTACGACCGTTCCGACCCGGCGGCCGCTGACTCGCCGAACCAAGCCATCAACCACGCCTCCACCGCTGTCGAGGCGGCTGCGTCGGTCGCCGTCACAGCGGTGGGCGCACTGCCCCAACTAGGCTTCATCCACGAGGATTCGGGTATCTCCTTTGTGCTCGACATAGCAGACCTGTACCGGGGGGAGATCACCCTTCCGGTCGCTTTCGGTGCCGTACGAGCGCACCAGCGGAGTCCTTCTCAGCCCCTGGAGCGATACGTCCGCCGCATGGCCGGCCAGCAGTTTCGGCGCCGAAAGGTGATCCCAGAGATGATCAGCCGAATCAAGGAGTTGTTTCATGCCGATGTGCGTGATTGTGACCCGTGACGTGCCAGCCCGGTTCCGCGGCTTCCTTGCCTCCTGCATGCTAGAGATCGCTCCCGGGGTGTACACGCAGCCAAGTATCTCCGCGGCCGTACGGGACCGCGTGTGGGCCGTTCTGGAGGGCTGGTGGTACCACTTTGAGAAAGGCTCCATCGTCATGACTTGGTCGGCACCACGCCTAGCTGCGCGTCAAGGGGTCCTGACTTTGGGCGAACCGCCAAAGGAGCTAGTCGAGTACGACGGACTTCATCTCGCGAAGCGCGACGCACCCCCTGCGGACTCCGGGCTTGCGCTGCCGACCGACGGCTAGATCAGGCGTTCCACGCCGTGAGCGCCGTGCGCCGAGGACAGCTCGGCCTCCTAGCATAGACTGCGCTGGCCGTAAAGAGTTTCCCCCGCAGGCGCGGGGATGGACCTGCGTTTCAGTCTGACGGGCCTCTGGGCGGCGCGTTTCCCCCGCAGGCGCGGGGATGGACCCCTCACGGAGTCGCGCGCGGCCGTGGAGCGGGCGTTTCCCCCGCAGGCGCGGGGATGGACCTGAGTGTCCGCGAGCGACTGTCCACCCGGCTCGGTTTCCCCCGCAGGCGCGGGGATGGACCCGGGTCGTCGTGCCGGAACACCAAATTGTCGAGGTTTCCCCCGCAGGCGCGGGGATGGACCCGTCGCCAGGGCCGCCGGTGTCGGCGAGTGATAGTTTCCCCCGCAGGCGCGGGGATGGACCCGTCAGAGTGCGCACGATCTCAACGATCAGTTGGTTTCCCCCGCAGGCGCGGGGATGGACCGCTGCCATCCTCGTGCTGCAGCAAGAATGTGTGGTTTCCCCCGCAGGCGCGGGGATGGACCCCATCCGACATTGACCATCACGCCAGTGGCCCAGTTTCCCCCGCAGGCGCGGGGATGGACCCGTCTGGACGATGTCGCCGCCGACCGGGTAGACGTTTCCCCCGCAGGCGCGGGGATGGACCGTACTCGCCCGCGACGGAGGTGATGGGGACCGCGTTTCCCCCGCAGGCGCGGGGATGGACCCAGGGAGACACCATGACGATGAGCTACAACGGCGTTTCCCCCGCAGGCGCGGGGATGGACCGATGTAGTTGCCGTCGATGTTCTTCGTGAACAGGTTTCCCCCGCAGGCGCGGGGATGGACCCGTGTTTATCGCGTTCGCCATTCCCGTCACGCTGTTTCCCCCGCAGGCGCGGGGATGGACCGTTGCGGGTCTTGGAGACTCGGCGGTCGGGTGGGTTTCCCCCGCAGGCGCGGGGATGGACCCTTCATGGTCGACTACGTGGTCGACGCGCTGGCGTTTCCCCCGCAGGCGCGGGGATGGACCCTGAGTCGAGAGCAGGGGACGTCATAGACCGTCGTTTCCCCCGCAGGCGCGGGGATGGACCGGACCGCAGCGGCAACAGCGCGCGAGGATCTGAGTTTCCCCCGCAGGCGCGGGGATGGACCGTTGTAGCCGCGGGGTAGCTCATGACCGCCCTCGTTTCCCCCGCAGGCGCGGGGATGGACCCGTGCAGGTGCAGCAGCCCGCCCTGTTCGCGCAGTTTCCCCCGCAGGCGCGGGGATGGACCGCGTGCCGCCGAGACGGCAGCGACCGCGGCAGGGTTTCCCCCGCAGGCGCGGGGATGGACCGTCGGGCGCAATGGGGTTGACAGAAACGGGCTGGTTTCCCCCGCAGGCGCGGGGATGGACCCGACTGGGGACTGGAGAAGCCAGCGGAGCGACGGTTTCCCCCGCAGGCGCGGGGATGGACCCTACAGCGGCATCGGCAGTGCTTGCATCGGCCGGTTTCCCCCGCAGGCGCGGGGATGGACCCCTGTCGGAGATCGTCTCGCTTACGCTTCGCGCGTTTCCCCCGCAGGCGCGGGGATGGACCGAAGTACGGGTTCGCGCAGAGCTTCGACACCGAGTTTCCCCCGCAGGCGCGGGGATGGACCCGTTGGGCTTCGTCGCTGGTTCGGGACTCAGGCGTTTCCCCCGCAGGCGCGGGGATGGACCCGTCGGCTACGGTGCACTGCGACAGGTCGAGACGTTTCCCCCGCAGGCGCGGGGATGGACCTGTGACGCTAGCCATTACAGCACCCTCCAGACGGTTTCCCCCGCAGGCGCGGGGATGGACCGTTCGCCGTCCCCAACGACACGATCCGCCAGTCGTTTCCCCCGCAGGCGCGGGGATGGACCTCGTCGATAACACGCACGGGCTCACGGACATTGGTTTCCCCCGCAGGCGCGGGGATGGACCCTCGTCTCCGCCTGGTCGCGGCGGCTCGCCCACGTTTCCCCCGCAGGCGCGGGGATGGACCTTTGTCGAATAGTGGCATGCTGGTCATCTGTTGGTTTCCCCCGCAGGCGCGGGGATGGACCGTCAAGAAGCAGGTCCGCATCGTCGAGAAGGCCGTTTCCCCCGCAGGCGCGGGGATGGACCGCAGCATCTCGACGCGGTCGTCCGGTCGTGCTCGTTTCCCCCGCAGGCGCGGGGATGGACCCGACGGTGACTCGTACTCGATCCCGGCCGGCGAGTTTCCCCCGCAGGCGCGGGGATGGACCCTCGACACCGACGCTCCAGGGCGGCGCCGCGATGTTTCCCCCGCAGGCGCGGGGATGGACCTGCTACCGCAGCCGCTCCCGCTCCCAGACCGCGGTTTCCCCCGCAGGCGCGGGGATGGACCCGCTACCGACTGTCGAGGCGCGGAACGGCCCCGGTTTCCCCCGCAGGCGCGGGGATGGACCCTTTGGCGATCGACAACCTGAACCTCGCGCTCGGTTTCCCCCGCAGGCGCGGGGATGGACCCGCTCCGAAACGGATCAACTCCTCCGGCTCCTGGTTTCCCCCGCAGGCGCGGGGATGGACCCGCATTCTCAGCGTCAGTGGGTGCGGTCGCCTCGTTTCCCCCGCAGGCGCGGGGATGGACCCGTAACCTCCACCTAGAACTGAGCAACGGCCGCGTTTCCCCCGCAGGCGCGGGGATGGACCGTCTCTCAGCAGGTTCACTCAGTCATCGGCGGCGTTTCCCCCGCAGGCGCGGGGATGGACCCTGCGGCGCGATGTGCTGGAACCGGAACCCCGAGTTTCCCCCGCAGGCGCGGGGATGGACCCAACAGGGGAAACCGTATGAGATCCGAGGAAATGTTTCCCCCGCAGGCGCGGGGATGGACCCGTGACCCGGCCTTCCGCCGTCTCGACAATGATGTTTCCCCCGCAGGCGCGGGGATGGACCCGCTCTGACCGCGTCCCAGTTCTGGGGCAGCACGTTTCCCCCGCAGGCGCGGGGATGGACCCTCGTAGGTGATGCCTGAGACCTGGATCCGCATGTTTCCCCCGCAGGCGCGGGGATGGACCTGTTACAGGTTGCACTTTGTTGCAAGCCGTAGTGTTTCCCCCGCAGGCGCGGGGATGGACCGTTGCCGGCCCAGTGAAGGACCTCGATCATCGCGTTTCCCCCGCAGGCGCGGGGATGGACCGCTCGGGAACGGGAGCCCGCCGGCAGCCGGCGTGTTTCCCCCGCAGGCGCGGGGATGGACCCGTCTGGGCGCTGGTGCAGGGCCAGGTGCCGATGTTTCCCCCGCAGGCGCGGGGATGGACCGCACGATGACGTCGGCCGCTTGGGCTTCGACCGGTTTCCCCCGCAGGCGCGGGGATGGACCCCAGCCAGTACAGGGGCAGGTCCGATGGGACCTGTTTCCCCCGCAGGCGCGGGGATGGACCGTCGAATCGGTATGGGGTTCTCACGCTGCCTCCGTTTCCCCCGCAGGCGCGGGGATGGACCGCACCTGGAGGCATCGCTCGGAAACTGAGCCACCCAACGCTCAGAAAGTGAGCCACCTCGGCCGTGTTCAACCTCCGACACTTGTTGAGCGTGCCCGCGGCTCGCCTAGTCAAGGACGATGTCGCAGGGGTTCAAGCCCCGGCCTTCGTGGAGTGAGCCCGAGCGCGTCCTCGACTGTGTCCAGGCACCGCTGAGTCGCTGGGCCGGTTGTGACGACCCTGCTGGTGTCAAGGGCAACCGGCAACGACGCATGGCGGTCGGCGGCTGGGGTTTGGGAGCCGTTCTTCGCAGGGCCGTCAGGAGACCCGTGGCGCGTCAACTCAGGTCGCTCGCCGTTCGGTCGAGGCCCACTCAGAGCCCGCTCGTGCAAGTCAGCAGGCGCGACAGCGTTCCGCGTTCGCAGCCCAGGCGAAGCGCCGTCTCGGTCACGTTGCAGCCGACTTTCTTACCTGGTTTCGCGGCCAAGTTCGCCGAGATGCGCCGGGTCCATCATCACGCCGAAGCTACGCCCCCGCCCCCGCCTCCAACCCGGTCACGTCGTAGGACATGAGGATCAGGTCGTGGGTGGCGTCGTCCGGATCGATCACCCAATCCGCGAGCAGGGCTTCGATCGAGAAGCCGAGCTTGTGGAACATCTGGCGGGCGCCGCGCTGCTCGCGGGCCATCTGGGCGACGATCTTGGTCAGCCCGATCTGTTGGGCAAGCTGGAAGACGTCGTGGGCCAGGTGGCCTCCGAGGCCGGCCTGCCGGACTTCCGGCAGCACCATGATCCGGATCTCGCCCAGGTGCCGCATCCACGACGACTCGCGGCGGTTGAGGCTGCCGTAGCCCACGAGCCGGCCGTCGAGGTGGGCGAGCACGGCAAGGCGCAGACCTGTATTCGCGTCGTCGACCCAGTGGCCGACGACCTTCGGGTCGGTCAGGTCGACGCGCAGAAACCGGAGATCCTCTTCCGGCAGGGCGCGTGCGAAGGCCAGCATTTCGTCGCGATCGTCTTGACCCAGGAGCCGGAACTCGAAGGGCTTGCCCTTGAGGTGGACCGTGCGCGGGTACTCGTTCGCCATGTCGTTCACTCGGATGCCTCCGTATCGCCTGCGGGTCCCTCGGCCGGAGCGCTGTCCTCGAGTCGGTCGAGGTAGTTGGTGACGGCGGCGAAGGAGCCGTCCACCGTGTTCTTGAACTGACGCTGGCCCTCTTCGGCCGCGTCGCGCCAGGTCTGCATGAGGGCGCGCGCTTCGTCGGGCAGGTTCGGAACCTGGCCGATCATCCGGTCGGCGAGTTCGAGCTGCCGTTCCTGCAGCGCGACGATCGCGTTGTAGCCGTTCTCGAAGGCGGACTTCTGGAACTCGAGCACCTGCTTCTGGTAGTCGAGCACCTGCTTGGGAATGGTGGGACGGTTCATCTATGTCTCCAAGGTCTGATCTGCGTGCGGTTGCGGCGCAGGCGGCGCATTGCGAACCGGCCGGCGCGAGCCGCTGCCGGCTGCTTCGCGGAGCTGGTTGAGTGACTCGAGGAGCAGGGCGGACAGCATGGCGCCGTCCGGACAGGCTCGTTCGTCCACGGTGAGGCCGACGTGCAGCAGTTGATTGTAGGCGAAGAACGCGCAGGAGAGGCCCTGGCCGAGGCCGACCGGCCAGGACGGGGTGTAGCCGATGACCGGTCGGCCGGCCAGGAACTTGGGGATCTGGGGACCGGTCGCGTTGGCCACGGTGAAGTGGAAGGACGGCCGGATCCGTGACGTCATTGCGGTGGCCGCCGCCGCCAGCGGGCCGGCAGCGCGCTGCGTGCGCATCAGGCGCGAGAGCGCGTCCGGGACACGGGCCGCGCGCAACAAGCGGCCGAGTTGATGGACGGTGCGCAATCGATGCGCGGCGCCCACGCCCAGCGGAACTTCGATCGGCAACAGGCTGCGCCGGCTGCCGGCGCGATCGGGGATGTCGGTCGCCAGGGCGATCTTCAGGCTGCGGCCGGCGGTCGGAATCCCGCGGGCGGTGAGATAGCGCTCGAGGGCGCCGCCGACCACGGTCAGGACGACATCCGAGAGCGCGCCGCCCAACCGGCTGCGGATCGTGCGGATGTCGGCGTAGGAGAGTTCGGAGCGGATCAGGCGCCGGCGTCCTGCTGCGGCCCCGTTGAACGGCAGAGGCAGAGGCGGCAGTGCGGCGTCGGGCATCACTTCGTTCAGGGTCAACAGCGCGGAACGCACTTCGTCGGACGCGAGTTGCATGGCGCCCTCGACCAGGTCCTGTCCGGCCCCGGTCCAGTTCTCGACCCACTCGGCCATTCGCCTGCCTGGGTCGATTCCGGACCGGAACGCGTCGTTCCCACCGTTGCCGTTGGCGGTCGGTTCCGGCGGATTCTCGTCCGCGTCCCTGGCGCTGCTGTCGAACAGGACCTCGAAGAGATCGTTCGTGCCCAGGCCGTCCACCGCGGCGAGATGGGTCTTGAGGAGCAGCGCGTCTCCGCGGTCATGGTAGGCGGGCAGGAGGTGAGCTTCCCAGAGCGGCCGCTTCGGATCGAGCGCCTTTCCGAGAGCGCGGTCGAGTGCGGAGGCAGGATCGCCCTCGGCAGCGACATGGACGTGCTGTTCCGGCTCGAACGGCGCCGAGCGCCACCGTGGGGCGCCAAGGGGCGATGTCTCCACCCGGAGTCCGAACCGGGGCAGCCTGCGAAGCCGCTGCACCTGTTGCAGGACGTCCCGGCGCTCGATCCGGCCTTCGATCCGTGCTAGGCCGGCGACGTGCAATCCGGGGCTCCGGCGCTCCAGGTTCCAGAGGAACGCGCGGTCCGCCGCCAGCGGTTCGTTGGCGGTGGTCATGGTGTGGCCTCGCCTGTCGCGGGATGGCGGCTCAGGAAGCGCGCGAGGTGACGGTAGGCCAGCGGGTTGGCGGCGAGTCCGCTGTGGGTGCCGGGAACCTCCGCGTTCCTTGCGGGATCGTGGAGCCGCGTGTAGCGCCAGGCGACGACGCCGTCACGCCGCGTGTAGATCGCGAGTTGCGGGATCTCCTCCGGGAAGACGCCCTGAACCGCGCGGACCATGTCGCACCGGCAGTCGCCCGAGAAACAACCGGGATTCCGGCCTCCGTCCTGTTCGACGACGCGACGCCGCACGACCTCCGCCAACCGCATGACGAGGGGGTGGGAGCGGATGCCCCGGATCGGCGTCCCCATCGTGGTGACCGAGGCGACCAGATCGGGGCGCAGAGAGGCGACGCCGCGGCAGAGCACGCCGCCCAGGCTGTGGCCGACGACGTGTACGCGCCGGCCGGTTGCCCCGGCCGCGGTCTCGAGCGTGTCCGTCAATCGTTCGCCCAGCCGTTCCAGGCAGTTCGCGTTGTGTCCGACGCCGGAGGCGTAGGGCCGGTAGCCGATGCGGCCCAGCCAGCCGCGCATCGGCGCCAGGTAGCCGTCGGTGCCGGTGAAACCGGGCACGACGACGACCGCGGCGCCGTCGCCCCGGGGTACGCCGAAGCCGTGGAAGGTCGGCGTCATGGGCAGAAGGGAGAACTCCGCGATCGCGAAGGCCTCGCGCCACAGCGGGAGAGCGGCCGGAACGGTGTCCCGCAGCAGGCGCGGATTCACGCTCCAGATCGGGTTGGTCGGACGGCGTGGCGCCGATGTCACCGGGCGACACCCCGCACTATGCGACTCCCTGGAGGGGGCCGTCGGGATCCCCTGCGGCGTCAGGCGTGGGTACGTTGGCCAGTTCCGGGATAGCGACTGTTTCGAGTATCGCGGCCGGTGTTGCGGCGCTCGGAACCGCTGCTTCGGCCTGGTCGAGGGCGGCGAAGCAGCGCGCTCCCGTGGCGCCGTCGTCCTCGATGCCGGCGGCCTGCCGCAGTTCGGCGTAGGACGTCTCCAGGCACTGGGTGAGGAACCACGGATCGGGAATCAGCTTCGAGTCCACGGTGATGCCGAGTGTGATGCGCTGGTTGTAGGTCAGGATGGCGACGAACAGGCCGATGTTGTTCGACACGATACCGAGCGGCAGCCAGTCGACCAGCTTGTGCCGGCCGAAGTAGAGGGGGATCATCGGGCCGGGCACGTTCGTCGACACGGTGTTGAACAGCGTCTGGGAGAACGGCATCGCCGCGCCCATGGCCGCCATCAGGGGCGGCACGCGGACGCCGAACTGGCTCAACTGGTAGAAGGCCTTGGCCTGCCCGGCTTCCTTCAGCTTGTTCATCGCGTCACGTTCGCGTCCCAGGCGCTCGACCGGATCCTCGACGCCCACGAACAGCGGGGCGATCATGTTCGAGACCAGGTTGCCGAGCTGTCCGCGTTCGTCCGCCTGGCGCATGCTGACCGGGCACATGGCGCGGAGTTCGAGCCCCCTCGTGTTCTGGCCGCGGGCACGCAGGTAGCGGCCGAGGCCGCCGGCGAGCACCGTGAGCATGACGTCGTTGACGGTTCCGCCGAGGGCCGACTTGACCGCGCGCATCGTCGGGAACGCGAATTGGGCCCAGGCGAAACCGCGGTCGCCGCCGACCGGCCGGTTGAAGACCGTACGCGGCGCCGGGGTGGTGCTGACCGGCAGGGAAGCGCTGCTGGCGGACATCATCTCGCGAGTGCGTTCCGCCATCACGTTGGGCCGCAGCGCGTCGAAGGCGGCCTCCGTCCAGGTCTGGTTCAGTTCGGCGAAACGATGCTGCATTGCTTCCTGGAGCAGACTCAAGGAGTCGGGTATCGGCTGCGGCGCCCAGGCCTCGGCCGGCGGCGCCGGCAGCTCGTCGGTCGGCGAGAAGTCGCTCAGCACCATGGTCAGATCGACGCCGGAGACGCCGTCGACCATCGCGTGGTGGATCTTCCAGACCACGGCGGTGTGTCCAGGAATCCCGCGCAGCACGATCCCCTTCCACAGCGGACGGTCGCGGTCGAGCATGCCGCTGTTGGCCTCCGCGGCCACACGGCCCAGCACCTGCTCGTCGCTGTCTGCCGGTAGCCAGACCTCGTCGATGTGGTTCTCGAGATCGAAGTCCGGGTCGTCGACCCACAGCGGGTGGGAGACGAGGAACGGCGGGAACACCACGCGCTGCCGGTAGCGGGGCAGCAGGTGCATGCGGGCGCCGACCTGTTCGATCATGTGCTCTCTGGAGAACTCGCCCTCGTAGACCATGCAGCCACCGATGTGCATGGTCTCGTTGGGGCGTTCCACGTAGAGGAAGCCGGCGTCGAGGGGGCTGAGGAAGCGGTTCAGTTCCGTGGCCATCGGGGTCTCCAGAAGACGGCGGACCTGGGTGGGTCAGAAGTGGTTTGCTGCACTGCTTGCTGCAATGCAGCAGAGGCATCGTTGCACAGAACCGGGCGAACGGCAAGACCCTGGGCGCCGCTGGTCGATCAGTGGGGCCGGCGCCACTGAAAGACCGTGACAAGGGCGACCTCGCGGGCAGGATCGGTCGACACGCGGAGCGGCGCCGACGGCTGCGGAAAACGCGGGGTCAGGCAGCGGCGCCGCGCCCGGCCCTTCTGCGTCAAGCGGCAGGGGAGACGGTCGCCGCCGGCTTCGACCGCCACCTCGACCGTGTCGCGGGACGGCGTGCGGATGGCGATCTCCAGCGACACCAGGGACGGCTCGGGCCTCTCCGCGGCGCCGCCGGGAGCTGCCACGTCGACCTCGTAGACGCCTTCGCCTGCGGCCTCGAAGGGCGCCGGGGCGGGCGGCCCGAGCGCATCGAAGCGCCGACGGACCAGGACGACGGGCTCGCCGCGCAGCCGGAACAGTCGCGGTTCGAAGCGTTGCAGCGTGGCGCCGGCCGCTGTCGCCAGCTCCCCGTAGACGGGATCCTGATCCGATTCGAGCCGCGCAGCGGGGAACAGCAGTACGTCGGCGTTTGCTCCCTCGGCGCCGAGTTCGACCGCGATGTCTTCGGTCCGGATCACGGTGGGAACGTAGGCGCTCTCCCAGGTTCTGGGGTCGAAGGCCTGGGCGCCGAGCGGCAGTTCGGTCACGAACATTCGGCCCCGGAGCGGCTTTCGGGCGCCGGCGACCCGTGCCGCTTCGTCCGTCGCAAGGGGAACGTTCTCGTCGTAGACGGTGCGGTGAACGAACTGGACCTTGGCAGCCAGAGCCGCGCCGACGATCAGCACCAGCGCCGGCGCCGCCGCCCGGCGCCACCAAGCGGAACCGGTGCTTCGAGCGGCGGCGAGCAGACGGCCGATCAGCCAGGCGCCGGCGAGGGCGGCGACCGGAGCGACGATCAGCCAGTTGGGGGGTTTCGGGTACCGGGTGACCGTCCAGAGGGCGGCGACGTAGCCGCCGAAGAAGGTCAGCACGATCCAGGCGTCGGCGGTCGTCGCACAACCGCCTGAGCCGGGGAGCGAGCCGGACGTGCGACGGTGGCGCAGAGCGAGAACGAGTAGCCAGCCCAGGCCGAACAGGGCGCAGACGCCCAGGACAGGGCCGAAGTAGACGCTCCCGGCAAGGCTGGTGGCCACGTTGAGCGGCTGATCGAACCACCCCGAGCCGGAGTTCACGAGCCGCTCCTGGTACTGGTTGACCGTGGAGCCGAGGTGGCGGCGGTAGAGGTCCGGGTCGAGCACCAGCCACGGATTCAGGATCAGCACGACGCCGGCCGCGGCGGCGATGGCGGCAGCGGTCCGCCGCGCGAGGAGTCCGACGTCCCGGAGTCCGCCCAGGGCGATGGTCGCGAGAAGCGGCACGAGGAGCGCGCCCCCGTTCCACTTCGCGGCCACAGTGGCGCCGACCGCGGCGCCCGCGACGGCGTAGTTGCGCAGAGTGCCGCTCCGCCTTGCCGCCAGCAGGGCGTAAAGCGCGACGACGGCGGCGAGCACGAGCATGATGTCGGGCTTGAACGCTACGGACTGACGCAGGTGCCACGGCGCCACGGAGAGAAGCAGAACGCCGAGCAGCGCGACAGAGGATCCGAACAGGCGCCGGCCGATCAGGAACAGAACCCACAGGGAGGCTGTGCCCACCAGGGTCTGGATGGCGCGGCAGGCACGGACGCCCAGGGGCGTCAGATAGGGCCTGCCGTCGGGGGCCAGGGCGAAGGCGGATGGCGTCGAACGCAGGCCGGGCAGCGAACGCGCGGTCTCCCAGGTCTTGAGGACGAGCGCGTGAGGTAGGTAGGAGAGGGTCGGATAGTGGGCGCGCACCGGCCGGAACCGATCCTCGGCCAGGATCGCCGCGACGTTGCCGGCGTTGTAGCGCTCATCCCAGATGCGGTTCATCGTCGGGTCGGGCCAACTGAAGATGAGGCGGACCGCGAGCGACCAGAGCAGGAGCAGCCCGAGCAACCACGCCTGAAGACGGGAGGTCGCGGGCGGCACGCCTTCCGGGTTTGGGAGAACCGGCGGGTTTGGGAGAACCGGCGGTTTCGGGTGAACCGCGGTCATTGGGTCACGCCAGGATCTGGTAGCCGGCGCGGGCGGTCAGCTCGCGGAACAGTTGCTGCAACCGTCCGAGCACCGGCCGGTTGCCGCTGCCGATCGGCCGGCCGTCGACCTCGGTGACCGCCACCAGTTCGCCCATCGTGCCGGTGCAGAACGCCTCGTCGGCGCGGTAGAGCTCGGCCTGGGAGTAGTCGGTCACCTGGTGCGGAATGTCGTTGTCCCGGCAGAGGTCGAGCACGGTCGAGCGCGTCACGCCCTCGGGGCAGGCGTGGCAGTGGCTGGTCACGACGATGCCGGCGCGGACCAGAAAGACGTGGGTAGCGTTGGTCTCCGCGACGAAGCCTTGCCGGTCGAGCATCAGGGCGTCGTCGGCGCCGGCCGCGTTCGCCTCGATCTTGGCCAGGATCGACTGGATCAGGTTGTTGTGGTGGATCTTGGGATCCATGCAGTCGGGCGGGAAGCGGCGGATCGAGGACGTGATCAACCGGATCGGCCGCGAGCCGTAGACCGGGACCTTGTGTTCGGCGAGGACGATCAGGGTCGGTCCGGCGGTATTGAGCCGGGGGTCCATCCCGGACGTGATCTTGACGCCGCGGGTCAGCGTGAGCCGGATGTGGACGTCGTCCTGCATCCCGTTCGCCTCGAGCGTGCGCCGGATCTCATCGATGATCGCCTCCTGGGACGGAATCTCGGTGAACGCCAGGGCCAGGGCCGAGTCGCGGAGCCGTTCCAGGTGCCGTTCGAGCTTGAAGATGCGGCCGTCGTACAGGCGCAGCCCTTCCCAGACGGCGTCGCCGCCCTGGACGACGGAATCGAAGGGACTGATTCCCGCACGGTCGCGGTGGATCAGCTCGCCGTTGATGTTGACCAGCAGGTCGGCGTTCCTGGGATCGGCCTTTTGCAGCATCAGGGTCGGCGTTGCGGTCGGTCAGAAGGTGAGCCGGTGCGCGGCGAGGTGATCGTAGTGCCGCTGGCACTGCTCGAGAACGTCGTTCAGAAACTCGGGCACCGGTTCATTCTTGGGCCGGTAGGGAGCGAAGCCTGTGCTCTTCTCGACGGCACCGTACCAGTGCGGCGCCCAGATCCCGTCCGTGTCGCGGCGGCCAGGCGGCCAGCTCAGCATCGCCTCGTCGAACTCGGCGCCGACCGCCCGGCACAGGCTCTCAAGACCTGCAAGCGGGTTGCGCAACACGTCGGCCGAGTCGATGACTGCCGGAGGAGCGTCGAGCCGCTCCCACTCCAGGTCGAACAGCTCCCGCTGCTGCGGCAGGCCGGTGTCGGACAGGGTCGGCCGCGGGAGGATCCGGATCAGCGAGGTGAGCATCTCGGCCGGATCGCGGATCAGGAACACGTTCGTCAGCCGGCCGACCCAGGACCGGTCACCGGGCAGCAGGTGATGCGCCATGTGCTTCTGGTAGAAGATCGGCCGGTCGTCTGGCGCGTCCCCGGTCAGCCACTTCGTGACCCGCTCCAGATCGCTGTCGTGGTGGGCGAGGATGTCCTCCCGGCCGGGGTGGTCGAGACCGTGATCCAGGAGGTAGTTCGCGTACAAGGGCTCGTCGCAGACGAAGGTGTCGTCGCGGTTTCCCCAGGCACGCAACATCGCGGTCGAGATGTTGCGCGGTCCGGACCACATGGCGATCCGCAGGACGGGTGCTAGCGCAGCCTCGGCGTCCGTCATGGCCTGCATTCTACGGCGTCTTCCAGGCGCCGGTGCGACTCGCATCCCCGGCCGAGTCGTGTTATGTCCGGTTATTGCGAATCCACTCCCGGCCATCGGAAGTCCGCTGCCGGTCGCTTACGGTCACGGGAGAGGGCCGCCCTGGGTCCGTTCAGCACGCTGGGAACCGGTGGATCCGAGTGGGGCTGGCACCCGGGCAGCACCTGTATGAGGGGCCTGAAATGGTAGTAGGCACAAGGGTTCTCGGGTCCTGGGGACCACAACGGGGCATCGATTCCGGCCCTCGCCTCCGGCCGGTCTGAGCAGCGGCCAGGTTCCATTCGGACGCGCCAAATGGCCGCAAGCCGCTGCCTTGACGGCTTCGAAAACCATGGCGAGGATGACGCTCGCCTTGGATGGGGTGCGCCGGCAGAGAAGCCCGGCCACCCTGGTGCCAGACCGGTGGCGACCTGACAGGCCGAGCCGCCTTCTGGGCTTCGCAACCACCCGCTGGATTCCGTCGCGGCTGTTGAACGCTCGACTGGGTTTCGGCGGACAAGAACACGCCGAGAAACCACCGTTTGCGTGTGCGCAAACGGTGGAGACTTGCACGCACGGAGAACGAAAAAATGAACCAAAGTACAGCTCCCGGTTGGGAATCTATCCACACTTTCCTTGGTGGAGACACCAGGGGCCTTGAGAAAGAGAGGCCGGCGCGGTCGAACGAATGCGCCACGTGCGCGTCACGATTCGGCAGATCGCACCGTCGCCGGAGGAACGGGCGGATTTGCTGCGGCCTGCGGGTGCTGCGGCTGCCACTGTTGCTTGCCCTGCTCGGTTTCCTCAGCTTGGCGGGGGCGCGGGCACAGGAGCCGGACCTGGAAGTCAACCTGACGACCACGGTCGTAGACGCCAATGGCGATGCCGTTGTGGAGGTCCCCGAGACCATCGGCGACCTGACCGTGGTGGTTACGGCGACGACCAACGGCAGCACCAGGCCCGCCGAGGATGTCCGTTTCTGGGTAATCGCCCTGGACGGCACCGCGATCGCGACCGAGGACTTCGGGCATCTCAGCGTGTTCCCGGTGCTCTCGCCTACGGAGTGGGTGCTGGTGGACGCCGACGGGCCCTACAGGGCGCAGCGGGAGTACGTTCTTTCGATTGTCGATGATCCCGACCATGAACCGGACCGGGAAACGGTGCAGGTCGTGACGACGGTCACCACGGACACCCCCGACTACGTGACGATGCCTGCGTGGGTTGAAATCGTGATCCTGGACGACGACACGGTGCCCGGGAAGGCCACGAGCCTCGAGGCGACCGCGGCGGGGCCGACGGCGATCGACCTGAGCTGGACGGCGCCGAGCGACCCCGGCACCTCTCCCTTGTACGGCTATCGGATCGAGTGGTCCACGGACGGCGACGCGCTTTGGAGCACCTTGGTGTTTGCCACGAGTTCGGTTGCCACGAGCTACACCGACACCGGTCTCAGGGCGGAGACGACGAGGCACTACAGGGTGTCGGCGCTGAGCGCCGCGGGCGCCGGGATGGCATCGGAACCTGCCAGTGCGACGACGGCCCCGCCTCTGCCGCTTGTAACGGTCGAGGCCGTGTCAACATTGGTCACCGAAGGCGAGGAGGCTCGTTTCCTTGTGACCCGCACCGGCTCGACCGGCGAGACGTTGGAGGTGTTGACGGAAGTGTCGGCGACGGGTTCGTTGGCCTTCTCGCGGGGAACGAACACGGTGACGCTGAGGATGCTGCCGGGAACGTCAATACATAGATTTGGCCTCCTCACCCAGGACGACAGCCGGGACGAAGCGGACCGGACCGTTACCGTGACGCTGACGGCCCCGGAGGACGGTTCCTACGAAGTGGGCTCGCCGTCGTCGGGGATGGTGGTCGTCGAAGACGATGACGACCTGGCGGTCCAGGTGACGACCGAGGTGGTGAACGCCAACGGGGTTGCCGTCGCCGAAGTCCCCGAGGACATCGGCGCCGCCACGATTCGGGTCACCGCGACCACGAACGGCAGCGTGGCGCCGACCGAGAACCTCGTCGTCTCGGTGAGTTCGCATGCGGACCGCGAGGCCTCGCCTCGCGACTACGCACCGCTGTCCATGGAGGTCGCCTTCGGGGTGGCGGATTGGGTCTTCGTGGATGCTCAGGATCACTACTCGGCGGCCAAGGACATCTCGCTCATGATCGTCGATGACTCGCTCGAGGAGGAGCGGGAGAGCCTGGGGTTGTTGACCGAGAGGACTCCAACCACACCAACCTACGTCCAGTTCCCCGGGCGGATCGGGCTCGTGATCGTCGACGACGATTCGACTCCGGGCCGGCCAACGGATCTGCGGGCGACTGCCGACGGCCAGACCGCGATTGGCCTGGATTGGAACCAGCCGGCCGATGAAGGCAGTTCTCCGATCATGGGCTACCGGATCGAGTGGTCCGCGGACGGCGCTTCCGACTGGGCGGAACTGGTTGGGGACACCGGCTCGGACGGGACGACCTATCGGCACAGTGGCCTGGCTGCCGGAACGACGCGGCACTACAGGGTTTCGGCGTTCAGCGTGGCGGGGACGGGTCCGGCGTCGGCTCCTGCCGCCGCGACCACGGCCCCGGCAGAACCGGCGGACGTGCTGGTGACGACCGCAGTGGTGGATAGCAACGGCGTCGCGGTGACCGAAGTCCCCGAGGACATCGGCACGGCGACCATCCGGGTAACGGCCACTACGGGTGGCAGTCGGGCGCCGACCAGCGATTTCGACATCTCCGTGAGTACCAGAGCGGACGCTGCGGTAACGCCTGACGACTACACGGAACTCTCCGTTCATGTCGGGTATCGGGTTTCGGACTGGGTCCTGGTGGCCGCCGAAGGCACGTACAGGGCGGTCAAGGACATCTCCCTTGCAATCGTCGATGACGACGTGGAAGAGGCGATGTCCGAGACCCTCGGGCTGCTGACCGAGAGAGCAACGCACACGCCCACCTACGTCAAGTTGCCGCCGCGTCTCGAACTGGCGATCGTCGACAACGACGCCGCTCCCGTTGAGCCGACGGTGCCGACGGTGCCGACTGAACCGACTGAACCGACTGAACCGACTGAGCCGACGGAGCCGACGGAGCCGGAGGAGCGGGAGGAGGAGCCGACGGAGCCGGAGGAGCCGGAGGTGGCCTTCTCGGGGTGGACGCCTGAGGTGACCGAGGGCGAGATCGCGACCTTCACACTGGTCCGAAGCGGCCCGCCAACGGACGCGCTGACGGTATCGGTGGAGGTGTCGGAGACGGGTTCGATGATCCGCGGGACCTCTCCGACCTCGGCGGCTTTCGATGCGGGGGAGGCGCAGACGACGTTGACGGTTCAAACGAGCGACGACTCGGTCGATGAACCGGACAGTGTGGTTGCGGCGACGCTCACCGCTGGGCAGGGCGCCGGCTACGTGGTCGGTTCCGGGGCCTCGGCCACCGTGACGGTGAGCGACGACGACGGGCCGCCGCCGGTCGTGACCGTCGCTGGTCCTCCGACGGATCTCGAAGCGCGGACGGACGGAGAGACACGGATCGCCCTGGCCTGGACGGCGCCGACGAAGACCGGGGGCGCCGCGATCACCGGCTACAGGATCGAGTGGTCGGATGACGGCGACTCGGGATGGTCGGTGCTGGTAGCCGACACGGGCTCGACAGGGACAGCGTTCAGCGACCGCGATCTGACGGCGGGGACGACCCGCCACTACCGGGTCTGCGCCCTGAACTCCGCGGGCGTCGGTCCGCCTTCGAACGTCACCCGCGCAACGACGACTCGGCGGCCGCTCGTGGTAACGGTTCAGGCGGAGGAAAGTAGCGTCGTCGAGGGCGCCGAAGTGGCGTTCACCTTGCGTCGTACGGGCGCCACCGCCGAGCCACTCGCGGTTGCGGTGGAAGTGATGGCCGCGGGGACGACGATTGGCGGCGAACCGCCGACCTCGGCGCTCTTCCCTGCGGGCTCGGGTGAGACGACACTGACCGTGCGGACGATCGACGACAGGGTGGACAAGCCGGACGGGGAGCTTGTGGTGAGGTTGCTGAACGGCGACGGCTACACCCTGGGCGAGGCGGCTTCGGCGACGGTACGGATCGCGGACAACGACGCGGTTCCGGTGCTTTCGATCGTCGGCGCCGCCGCGCCGGAGAACCGGGGGAACCTCATGTTCGTGGTCACCCTTCAAGGGCGGACTTCGATGCCGGTGGAGGTGGTTTGGAGCACTTCGCCCGGCACGGCGACGGCGGATGAGGACTATGTGGCCGTGAGCGGCGTCCTGACCCTCGATCCGGGCTCAACGGACGGCGCGATCGTGATTCCCTTGCGCGACGACGCTCTGTTCGAGGAGAACGAGACGTTGACGGTGAGATTGAGCCGGTCGAAGAACGCGAAGCTCGGAGTCGGAGCGTCATCGGCCACGGGCGTGATCGAGAACGACGACGCGGCGCCGATGTTCCGGGTCGCCGACGTGTCGGCGCCCGAATCCGAGGGCGCAATGACGTTCCGCGTCACCCTGAGCGGCGAGAGCGCCTTGCCCGCGATGGTCCGTTGGGCGAGCTCGGCCGGCACCGCGCAGGCCGGCCTGGACTATGTGGAGACGAGTGGCGAGCTGATCCTGGGGCCGGGGGCGAAGAGCGTCCGGGTCGACGTGCCTCTGATCGAGGACCTTCTGCACGAGGGGTCCGAGACCTTCCGGGTGTCCCTCAGCGGGGCCACGAATGCGGCACTCGAATCAGGTTCGGTGGCCACTGCTACCGGAACCATCCAGGACGATGACGACACGGCGCCGGCCGAGGAATGGCTGGCGCGGTTCGGACGCACGGCAGCGAGCAACGCCGTGGACGCGGTGGTGGATCGGCTGACGGGTCGGCTCGGTTCGGGCGCCCAGGTCGTGGTCGCCGGCCACCAGATCGATGTTTCGGCTCGCGGCCAGGATCGAGGCGCTGCCGTTTCGGCCGGCGCGGCGATTGCCGGGCTGGGCGGCATCGGTCCGGGGGCTGGTCGCGCCGTGGGCCTGACCGGGTCCGGTGGCGGCCTTCTGGACGCACAGCCGGGCAGGTACGGGTCGGGACGGATGGAGGTCGGCGATCTGCTGGCTCGCAGTTCGTTCCAGTTCTCTTCGGACTCTCAGGCCTCCGGCAACAGCAACGGGACGACCGCGAACGGCGACGCCGACGGCGCCGGCGACGACACCGGTATCCACCGCTGGTCCGTCTGGGGCCGGGGCGCCGCCACGCGCTTCGCCGGCGGCGAGGACACCCTCAGCCTCGACGGCGAGGTGGTGACGGGCACGGTCGGAGCGGACATCGAGCGCGGCCGGGTGCTGTTCGGGGTTGCGGTGTCCCATAGCAGCGGCGACGGCGACTACCGCAGGGTCGGGGGCGACGGCGTCCGCGACCGCGAGGGCGAACTTTCGAGCGATCTGACCACGGGCCTGCCCTACCTGCGGGTCGCGGTGAGCGACCGCCTGTCGGTGTGGGGCGCCCTGGGTCGCGGTCGCGGATCGATGACCCTGAGCGAGGGCGACCTGGGGTCCACCGAGGCGGACATCGGGATGAGCCTGGGCGCCTTCGGGGCGCGCCGGGAACTGCGGTCGCCCGCGGCGACGAACGGCTTCAGTCTGGCGCTTCGAACCGACCTGCTGCTGGTCCACACGACTTCGGACGAGACGGAAGCGCTGCCCGCGCTGTCGACCGACGTGAACCGCCTGCGGTTGATGGTCGAGGGCGCACGCCGGTGGCAGTTCGAGTCGGGTGCGGTGCTGACTCCGAAGGTGGAGCTGGGTCTCCGCTACGACGACGGCGATGCGGAGACGGGCGGCGGCCTGGAAGTCGGCGCGGGTCTTCGGTTTGAGAACGCGGCGCGGGGCCTGTCCGCCGAATTGACCGGACGCTCCCTGCTGGCCCACGAGGCGAGCGAGCTCTCGGAGTGGGGCGTGGGCGGTTCGCTCCGGTTCGAGCCGGGCGGAGGCGACCGGGGCCTGTCCATCGGGTTGAGCTCGACCGTGGGCGCCGCGTCCAGCGGGATCGCCCGGTTGTGGGAGCAGCAGAACGCGGCTCCCCTGGGCTACCGCGCGGCGCCGGGCAGCGTCACAGAAGCGGAGATCGGACACGGGCTGCCCGTGCGGGGCAGCCGGGGGAGCGTGACGCCGTATCTGGGCGCGCGGCTGTCCGAGCGCGACGGCGGCGGGGCCTACAGGGCCGGTGCGCGGCTCCGAATGGGCGAGTTCTTCGCCCTGGACGCTGAAGCCGCTCGTCTCGAGCGGGATGACGCCGCGCGGGCCATCTACCGGATCGCAATGCAGGCGAGCGTCCGCTGGTAGGTCGCCTCTCAGGGGCGCCAGTTGTCGTATGCCGCGGCTGGCCTCGACCGTTGCGCACTATCAGCGCGCGGTCGTGGCCACCGCGCGCTGCGCCGCCTGATCTACCACGACCTCTGGCAATGGCTCGCGGTACTGCCCGCGGTAGCCCGGTGCGGTCTGGTTGTCATGAAAGGAGATTCTCTCTATTATCTGTCGCCATTCCAGCATATGGCTCCTGCACCCGAGAGAAGCATTTGGCAGTGGTGGTCGGGGGGGAAGGACAGTGCATGGGCACTGCGCCGACTCCAGTCCGATCCAGGGTGGAGTGTGCGTGGCCTGATCACACAGGTCGATCGTGACTCCGGCCGAGCGGTACCCCATGGTGTGCCCGAGGATTTGATCAAGCTCCAGGCGGCAGCGGTGGACCTGCCGCATCGCGCGGTGAGATTCAGTTGGAGCGGACCAAGAACCGACTACGCACTCGTTCTGCGCCGAGAGTTCCACGACCTTCGACGCGAAGGTGCCGAGTTCGTTGCCTTCGGCGAACTATTCTCGTCGGCGAGTCGGGCCCGGCGCTCGTACCAGCTTTCGTTCACCGGGCTTGTCCCCGAGTTCCCTCTTTGGGGAAGGGACTCGCTACAGCACGCTGAGGCAGTTCTCGAGGCAGGCTTGTCGGCCTGGGTATGCGCTGTAGACACGACGATCCTGCCCTCGACTTACGTAGGTCGACGGTACGATGTCGACTTCTTGGCGGATCTGCCTGCGCATGTCGATCCAGGCGGCGAGAACGCTGAGTTCCACACCTTCGTGGAATGGGCGCCCGGCTGGACCAGGAGGGTACCGGTGAGACCGGGGCAGTTGATCGAGAGATACGGCTTCACCTACGTGGATCTTGAACTGGACACGGATGTGACGATCGCTGTCGCGGCTCCGCCGGTTGACCGCCAGGGGTCACCCGAGAGCAACGGCAACGGCGGTGACGGTGACGGCAGCGACGGCGGTGACGGCAGCGACGGCGAAAGCAGTGCCGACGGCGACAACGCTGAGGGCGACAACGCTGAGGGCGACCTCGGCGCGACGGATCCCTTCGAATACTACGAGCGGCTGGGACGCGTACGGAGCTACGCCGATGATCATCTGGGGGACGACCTGTCCCTGGCAGCAGTAGCCGTCATCGCTGCAATGACGCCATCGAGCTTCGGGCGCTTCTTCCGGCGGCACGTGGGAAGAAGCTTTCGGTCTTGGTTGACCGGGCGTCGTGTGGAGCGAGCGGCTTACTTGTTGGGTGAGAGCGACATCACCGTAGACCAGATTGGGAGGGTCGTTGGTCTTCACGGCGGACGGACCTTCCGGCGTGCCTTCCAGCAACAGTTCGGTTGCAGTGCGTCGGAGTACCGGAAGGACTATCTTGCACAAGGCGGTCCGAAGAAGGGGTGAACCCGGCGCTGCCCGGGAAGCGGAGATCCCGGTGATAGCTTGCGCCGATGAACCGGCGGGCTGAGTTCGAGGCCGAGCATCCGGAGATTCACATCCTGTCGGCCGATCAGGCGGGCAGGGTGGATCTGGTGATGGGCGCCCTCGGCTGGCTGGGTGACGAGGAACAGGTGACGACTTGCCGCGCCCTCTGCGGCGACTCGAGCGCCGTGATGCGGGTCGAGCTGCAGGAGCTGCGCGGCGGCTGGCGGACGGCGGTGTTGAAGCAGGCCCTGCCGTGGCTGCATCGTGACGAGTCGGTCGCCATGCCGGCCGATCGCGGGAGTGCGGAGCTCCGCTTCTACCGGAGGGTCGCCGGGATTCGGGAAGTCGCGGAGCATATGCCGCGGTTGCTCGGCGGCGACGAGATGAGGTCCGTACTGCTGATTGAGGACTTCCGAGGTGCTTCTGATCTCACTTCGCTCTACCGGGACGCTTCGCTTGGCGAGGCCGCCGCGAATGACCTGGGCTCCTTTCTTCGAGCGCTTCATCTTGGAACCCGCGGCGGGCAGGAACCGGAACTGGCCAACACCGGCATGAGAACGCTGAACCACCGGCTGTTGTTCGAGGCGCCGTTCGCTTCGAAGTCGGCCGGGGCCGAGGGCTTCGGCTCCGACGGACCGCCGCTCGATCACGCGGCACTCGAGGAGATCGAGCCCGGCCTGGGTGGTGCTGCGGCCGCGTTGGGCGCGGATCGCGCCTTTCGCGATGCGACTGGCGTGCTCGGCCGGCGGTTCCTCGACGGTGGACCGTGCCTGGCTCACGGCGCCTTCCATCCGGGCAACTGGTTGTTGCTTCCTGACGGTGGCGTGCGAGTCGTCGATCCGCAGTTCGGAGGTTGGGGAGATGCGGAGTTCGACATCGGCACCGGCGTGGCCCACCTGCTGCTCGCGCAGCAGCCGGATGAGACAGTGAGGGCCTTTGTTTCCGCGGCCTCGACCCGGACCGAAGGGGAACTGATCGTGCGTTATGCCGGCGCGGAGTTGGTTAGGCGTCTGATCGGTGGCGGTCAACTGCCGCTCGCCGTTGACGCGGATTTACGTTGCGCTCTGCTGGAGGTGGCCCGGACGGCGGTCATCTCAGGCCGTATGGAGGCTCTGGAGACATGAAGCGACGCCTTGCACGCCCCTTGACCATCGCGTTCGGCCTGCTCGCCGCTTGGGCGATGCCCGGGTTCGCCCAGACCGCCGACTTCGAGCAGGGCCGGATCCTCAGCGGCCCGGGCCACGTGCTCCCGCACCGCGAGCGGGTCGAGCCGTTCAACCGGATGCTCGAAGAGCGCCTTGCGAACCTGCTGCCGCGCCTGATGCGTGAGACCGGAATCGACATGTGGCTGGTCATCAACCGCGAGTACAACGAGGACCCGGTGTTCTTCAGCCTCGTGCCGCGGCCGGTGTTCGCGGCCCGCCGGACGACGATGCTGGTGTTCTTCGACCGCGGGCCGGACGACGGCGGCGTCGAGCTGCTGACGGTGAACCGCTACCCCTACGGCGCCCTGTACGAATCGGCCTGGGAGGGCGGCGACCTCGACGAGCAGTGGCTGGGGTTGGGCGAGGTGATCGCTGAGCGCGACCCGAAACGGATCGGCGTCGACGTGTCTCGCCATTGGCCGGTCGCGGACGGCCTCTCGGCGGCGCTGCATGAACGGCTGCTCGAGGTCCTGTCGCCGGAACTGAAAGAACGCGTGACGAGCGCCGAGGAGCTCGTCGTGCGGTGGACCGAGACCCGCAGCCCGCTCCAGATGGAGGCGTACCCGCAGATCGTGTCCCTGGCGCGGGGGGTGATCGCGGAAGCGTTCTCCGAGCGGGTGATCACTCCGGGCGCGACGACGACCGACGACGTGGCCTGGACCATCGCCCAACGCTTCGAGGATCTTGGGCTCGACATCTGGTTCCTGGCCTCCGTGAACGCCCAGCGCCGGGCGTCGGATGAGGGCAGCGGCTGCGGCGCCGATGAGCCCTTCTGCGGCGGCAGCGGCGACTTTGTCATCCGCCGTGGCGATGTGCTGCACACGGATGTCGGCATCTGCTACATCGGGCTCTGCACCGACACCCAGGAGATGGGCTACGTGCTGCGCCTCGGCGAGAACGCCGCCCCGCCGGAGCTCCAGGCCGCACTGGCCGCCGGCAACCGCTGGCAGGACATCCTCACCGGAGAGTTCCGGACCGGCCGGACGGGCAACGAAATTCTGGCCGCGACGATCTCGCTCGCCACCGACGAGGGCCTGCGCTCCAGCACCTACACCCATCCGCTCGGCGTCTTCGGCCACGCGCCGGGTCCGACGATCGGCATGTGGGATAACCAGGGTCCTACGCCGGTGCGCGGCGACTGGCCGCTCTACCCGGTCACCGCCTACGCGATCGAGGGCAACGTGAAGGTCGAACTCGAGATGTGGAACGGCCAGGACGTGCAGATCAAGCTCGAGCAGAGCGCCGTCTACGACGGCGACAAGGTGTACTACCTCGCCGGCCGACAGACCGAGTGGCACCTGGTCCGCTAGCTCGGTGCGTCGGCGTCCCCTTAGAAGATGGCGCTCAGCAAGCCGAAGCCGGCGAAGACGACTGCCACCAGCCCGCCGACAACGAGCAGCACGACGCCGACGGCCAGTGCCACCGGGAGTGCGATGACCGCGATCGGAATCAGGATGACGGCCAGCAGCGCCCCGGCGATGTAGCCGATGACCTTGAAGGGCAGAAGAACAAGCTTGAATGCGATCTTCACGACGAAGGCGACGGCTACGAGCGCGGCGAGCGCGGCGAGGGCGATGGCCCCGATAGTCAGGATGGTCAGGACTTCCATTTCGAGTTGTACTCCTCCTGCCTCAGCACTACGAGGATGAGGCGTCGAGGTTTCGGGGCGCGCTACACTCCCCGGATTCCCAGCAGGAGGTGCGCACGATGAAGATGGACCGCAGACGATTTCTGCAAACCGGCGCCGTCTTGGGCGCGGCCGCCGCCACGGGCTGCATGGACGGCGCGGCTCCCGATGCGGAGACCGCCGCGGCCGATGCCACAGCCGCCGACGCCGGCCCGCTGTATCGCATCTCCCTGGCCGAGTGGTCCTACTACCGCGAGCTGTTCGGGCCGGGCCTGAGCGCGTTGGCCGACGGCTCCTTCCAGGACGACCCGAGCTTGCTCTACCAGGGCGAACTCGATCACCTGGACTTCCCGGCGCGCGCTCGGAGCCACGGGATCGAAGCGGTCGAGTACGTCAACACGTTCTTCTTCGACCGCGCCCGCGACCAGGAGTACCTGGCGGAACTCAAGATGCGGTGTGACAGTGAAGGCGTGACCAGCCTGCTGATCATGTGCGACGCGGAGGGCGACATCGGCGCTCCGGACGCCGCGGCGCGCGCGCAGTCGGTCGAGAATCACCACAAGTGGGTCGAGGCGGCGGCCTTCCTGGGCTGCCACTCGGTGCGGGTGAACGCGGCAAGCGCCGGTTCCTTCGAGGAACAGCAGAAGCTGGCTTCCGACGGTCTCCGCTCCCTGTGCGAGTACGCCGACGGCTACGACGTGGACGTCCTGGTGGAGAACCACGGCTACCTTTCCAGCAACGGCGAATGGCTCGCCGGCACGATCGCGATGGTCGACCATCCGCGCGTCGGCGCCCTGCCCGACTTCGGCAACTTCCAGACCTCCTACGAGCCCGAGGAGTGGTATGACCGCTACCAGGGCGTCACCGAACTGATGCCCTACGCTCGCGCCGTCAGCGCGAAGAGCTACGACTTCGACGAGGCCGGCAACGAGACGACGATCGACTACGAGCAGATGATGCGGATCGTGCTCGACGCGGGCTACCGCGGCTGGGTCGGCATCGAGTTCGAGGGCCGGATGGCCGCGGACGTTGGGATCGTCAGGACCCGGGAACTGTTGGAACGCCTGCGCGACGAGCTCGCGCCCGAGTACGTGTGACCAAGCTGCGTTCGCTGCCACGGATCAAGCACCGAATGACGTCTGACTATAGCGCCGCTGGGTTAGCGGTTCCGCGCGCTCAGCTAGAGGCCGAGACATCGGCGCACCCGCCTGAACGACCGCCGTGGCGAGAGATTTCCCAGTGAGGACACTTACTACCGAGCGATCCGGAAGCGACCGTACACGATCTGCCTGCCGCGGCCCTCGCGGAAACTGCAATGGTAGCCCGCGTCGCCCACCAAGATGACGGCAAGGAAGACTGATCTCAATGGAAACGCCGTTTAGGATCAGCACTGGCCTGAAGGACCTGATCGGCCGTGGCCTCATCACTGACGACTTCGTCGCCGTATGCGAACTGGTCAAGAATTCGTTCGATGCCCATGCCAAAGTCGTCCGGCTACTCTTCGAAGACGACAGACTTGTCATCGCGGACGACGGCAAGGGCATGTCGAAAGTGGCCATCCTCAATCGCTGGTTGTTCGTGGCCTACTCGGCAAAGCGGGAAGGCACGGAGGACGAGGACTATCGCGGGAAGATCGACGTGCGGAAGCGGCCGTTTGCTGGCGCGAAGGGTGTGGGTCGCTTTTCCTGCGACCGCCTCGGGAAGGAACTTTTGCTGACCTCCCGTGCCGAACGGGGCGAAGTGCAGATCCTCCAAGTCGACTGGACACGCTATGAGGGCAATGCCAGTCGAGAGTTTCACGATGTCCCGGTCGAGGTGTCGCAAGCCGCCGCATTTCCTGAGCCAGCCCTGAAGCCAGGAGGAACCACCGGAACCGTCTTGGAAGTACGGCGTCTGCGCTCAGATTGGGACCGACCGAAGCTCCAGGTTCTGAAGCGAGAGCTGATGAAGCTCATCAACCCGTTCAGCGCGGGGCCACCAAGGTTCCAGATTGAGATCATCGCGCCGGCTCAACGATCCGCTGATCGAAGAGACGCTGAGTACAACCGCAGGCGGCCCGAAGATAAGGAAGCGCGCCTACTGGTAAACGGTGGGGTAGAGAACTCCATACTCGAGGTTCTCGGCAGGCGGACGACCGCGATTCGAATCGCGCTCCTCGAGGAGGGAGCGATCATCGAATCCACGCTCGAGGACCGGGGCGACATGATCTACCGCATCAGAGAGCCCAATCCCTATGCGGGACTGAGGGAAACGAGGCTCCGCGCAGACATCTACTTTCTGAATCGGAGCGCGAAGACGGTGTTCGCTCGCCGTATGGGTCTGCCGAGCGTTCAGTTTGGGTCGGTGTTCCTCTATCGGAACGGCTTTCGCGTGTTTCCTGTAGGCCACCGGAATGACGACTTCTTCGGCCTAACTCGCCGAAAGCAGCAAGGCCAGCGGAGGTTTCTGGGGAGCCGCGACCTGATCGGCCGGGTTGAGGTTAGGGGCGTGAGAGGCTTCGACGAGTCCACGAGTCGGGATCAGGGCCTCATTCGAACACCCGAGGTCGAAGAGCTGGTCGAGTGCGTACTTGACAAGTGCATTCGGCGCCTCGAGCGCTACGTCGTCGACATTACTTGGAAAGATCGGTTCGACAAAGATATCGCCGATACGTCACGCATCAGACTTGACGGGAGTAGTGCGCTGGTCGCGAGTCTTGTGGCCCGGCTGGCCGCTACGGAGGGTGTCGAGCTTGTCGACTACAACTCCGAGTTGGTGAGAATCGTCGATGAGAAGTCGACAGCGTTTGAAGCCTCGCTCAATGCCCTAGAGGTCCTGGCGGACAGAACCGGCAGCCGCGAACTTCTCAAGCGTGTCGCGTATGCGAAAGCGAGGATCAGGGAGTTACAGATCGCCGAGGCGGAGGCCCGAGAGGCGGAGCGGCGGGCGGAGCACCGTGCGCTTGTGGCCGAGGGGGCCAGGGCTGCTGCGGAAGTAAGGCTGAGTGACGAGCAGGAGCGCAACCAGTTCCTTGTCGCCGCGGCGTCACTGGACGAGGACACGATACTGAACCTCCATCACCAGATCATCATGAACGCATCGGACGTTCACGTCGGTGTGCGGAGGATGATGGGGAGGCTGCGAAGTGGAGCGACGGTCCAGACGCAAGAGTGGGTAGACTTTCTCGAGCAGGTGTCGTTCCGAAACAGCCAGATATTGACCGCGTCACGGTTCGCTACGAAAGGTGGCTACAAGCAGCAGTCGGCGGAACTGAGGGCCGATCTCTCAGTCTATATTCGGGACTATGTGCGAACGGTGGCGTCGCTGTGGGCGCCGCGCGGTGTCAGCGTTAGTGTCGAAGGTGATCCGAAACACTTAGAGCGTACGTTCCGTCCGATCGAGGTGGGCATCGTGATAGACAACTTGGTCTCCAACGCGACGAAGGCACGGGCGTCGCGAGTTGGTTTCTTCTTGGAGGATGGCAAGGGGCCCAAGCCTGAGCTCAGGATCACAGTAGCGGATGACGGCACGGGCTGGCCTCCGTCGATGGACCCGATAGAGCGAGCCTTCGAGAAGGGGGTCACAACGACTGACGGCTCCGGACTTGGTCTGCACCACGTGAAGCAGGTCGTCGAGCGCATTGGAGGGCTCGTCGAGGCCCAAAAAGTGCCATACTCGGAAGAGCTTGATGGGGCTCACTTGGTGTTGAGGTTGCCGCCTTGAAACTCGAGTTCAGGCTTCTTGTCGTAGACGACGAACCAGACGGCGTGCGACAGGCGGTTGCGGTGCTGCAAGAGCATCTCGTATCCAAGGGGCTATCCTTGGACCGGCGAGACGCGTCGGATCGATCGAAGAAGGGGTTGCGAGTTCTGGCAAAGCAGGAAGGGAAGAACTACGATCTTGTGATGATCGACTACAAACTCGGTGAAGGGGCCGAAATCAATGGGGCCGAGGCAGCTTTCGAACTAAGGAGGGAGCTGCGTTACACAGACATGGTTTTCTACTCTGGTGTTCCTCCGGGGACGTTGCGGCAGGAACTGGCGAGCGCTTCGGTGGAGGGAGTATTTACTACGACTAGGGACGAGCTCGCTGACACGCTGACCGGACTCGCCGACACGGTGATCGGCAAGGTGGTGGACGTGGATCACATGCGGGGTGTGGCGATGGCAGAAGTGGCGGATATGGAGGTGATGATCGAGGATGCCTTGGCGGCCGCCTTCGGAGATCGGGAGGGGCGATTCGAGGCGGCCGCACAGAGGACGGGAAAGCGGTTGCGGGGCCAGAGCGCGAAAAGGCAGAGGCAACTTGAGGAAGCGCTGGAGACAGACGGCATCGGCGAGATTCTGACCCGTAGAGGGCTCGCATCGTTCTCGCAGAAGTATGCTGCGTTGAGGCGTATTGCAAAGCTGGTACCGGGAACCAAGGAGGACCTGGGCACGCTGGCTTCGTATCAACCTGACATTATCGAGAACCGAAACCTGCTGGCGCACGCTAAGGCGCACGTGGAGGGGGGGACTACGGTCCTTCGGTCAGTCGCCGCCGGCAACCGAGAGGTGCTCATTGACGAGGAATGGATGAGTGGTTTCAGGGGAAAGCTCAGGAAGCACAGGGAGGCCCTCACGGCGGTCTGTCTGGTTGTTGAGGGGGAAGTCGCGGCTTCGAGCCTCGTGGAGTAGCCGCAAGAGTGCTAGGCCGAGCTGTTCGGCAAGTAGGGGGGGCACCGCGTTCGCAACCTGAGTGAAGCGGGGTACCTCTCGACGGCGTCGCTGGCCTCCTGTCGTGTAGTTGCCCTTGAAGGCGAACCAATCGGGGAAGGACTGTAGCCGCGCTGCCTCGCGGACTGTGAGGGTTCGTGGTTCGGAGTAGTGGAGGAGGTCGTCGGGTAGGCTCGTTATGGTTGGTGAGAAGCCCAGCGGGTCGAGCACTCGGATGGCTGTCTTCTTGAGGTCGTGGGCCTTGCGAGTTTCCGCGGAGATCGCGATGTTGAGCCGCCCCTCTTCGCCGCAGGCTCTGATGATGGCCGCAAAGCGGTCGCGGATCGCCGGCCGGTGACGGGCTAAGCGAGTGTCTGGCGGTGCTCCTTCGTGGCCATCACGCATTGCCTCCTGGTACGGGGTACGCGGTGACTTGTAGGCGATCTCCTGGAACCCCTTGGTGTCGACGGACGGCACCGTGCCGTTGCGGGCTACCTCAAGGTCGCTGATAGCGTCCTTCGCGGTGGACGAGTGCGGCAGTTGGCGCGCGCTCAGGAAGCTGCTCGCTTGGCGCTTCAAGTCTGTGAAGAACGTGGCGACCTGCTCTCCAGCGGCTGCACTTCTAAGGACACCCACTAGGAAGTACCTTGGTCGCACCTGCGGTACGCCGAAGTCACAGGCCCGAATGATGGTGCTCGCCAGGTCGTAGTCTGCGCTAAGGCCTTGCTGGAGTGCGGTGGCGAAGTTCTGGATCGCGCCGGCGTCTGACACCTTGAAGTCCGACTTGAACCCCTGGACATTTTCGATGAGCACGAAGCGTGGTCGTAGAATTCCGACGAGTTCCACATACGCTTCGAACAACTTGTTACGGGGGTCGTTTGCCTGACGTCGACCCGCACCCGAGAAACCTTGGCACGGCGGCCCGCCAGCGAGTAGGTCGACTTTGCCGGCGAGGTCGGTCAACGCCTCGGTTCGCTCGGAGAGTAGTTCGTGAATGTCCCAGGCCCTTCTCTCAATGCTGGTAGGCCAATCGTAGGAGAGGCGGCCCTCGCCGGGCGGGAAGTTAGTCGACAGTGTCTCGAAGGCGAAGGGATCTTTCTCGATCGCGAAGAGTCCCTTCCATCCCGCGCGCTTGAGTCCAAGGCTGAGCCCGCCGCAGCCCGCAAATGCGTCGACGAAGTAGAGGGGTGGAATGGCTGGGGCGAAGACCGGAGTCCGGGCGGTTTCGTCGTGGTCCATCTGGTCGGTATGAGCCTCGGCGTGACGGTTCTCGGTCGTCCGCACGCGAAGCCTCTCCTTCATGTCAGGGTCGAAATTGCGGACCGTCGTACTCGCCATGGCCTCGGCTCCATCCACGTCCGGAGCGACACCGCGACTGTCGGTGTCAGCGAGAGCGTACCTCTTCTCGGATTGGCGGGGACCGGATCGGGTAGATCACCTGTGGCAGGCGCGGGCGCAGAGGCACAGCGGATGGCCTATCGGCCGGGCGTCGCTGCATGGGGCATCAGGGCCCCGGCATCTGGATGTGACCCGGTGGGGGGCCCGCCCGCCGCCTCGAACACCCGCCCCGGGTTGAGGATGCCTTTCGGGTCGAGCGTCTGCTTGAGCGCCTTCATGAGGCCGATCTCTTCGGCCGAGCGGCTGCGACCGAGATGGGCGCGCTTCTCGAAGCCGATGCCGTGCTCCGCCGACACCGAACCGCCGATGGGCTCCAAGTGCCCGTACACGATCTCCTCGACCGCGCCGCGCGCCTCCGGGGAACCGTCGCCGACAGAGGCGACGACGTGCAGGTTGCCGTCGCCGAGGTGGCCGAAGACCACGCACTGGCTCTCGGGCCACCGCGAAGTCAGCGCGGCCTTGATGTCGCCGACGTAGGTCTCCATGTCGGCGATCCGCAGGCTCACGTCGAACGTGAAGATGGGGGCCAGGTGGTTGAGCTGCTCGACATCGTCGCGCAGTGTCCAGATCTCGTCCCGCTCCGCCTTCGATTTGCCGAGCACGGCGTCGCCGATGAGGCCGGCCTCCATGCAGTCGCCGAGCGCCTCCTCGAACTGCACCGCGTCCTCCTCGGGTCGCGTGCCGAGTGATTCGACCAGCACGTAGAAGGGATCGCCGTGCGGGACCGGAGGCGCCGTTTTCGCCTGCGGCCCGGTGACCAGCTCGTAGAACTCGCGCCACATCACCTCGAAGGCGCTCATCGAACCGCCTACGTCCTCCTCGAGCTTGCGGAGCAGTCCGGTGACCTCGGTGAAGCCGGGTACCGCGAGCAGGGCGCAGTTGTGGCTGCGAGGCCGCCGTTCGAGGCGCAGCACCACCCGCGTCACGATCCCCAGAGTGCCCTCGGAGCCCACGAAGAGGTGCTTCAGGTCGTAGCCGGCGTTGTTCTTGACCATCTTGTTCAGGCTCGACAGCACCGTGCCGTCGGCCAGGACGACCTCCAGGCCGAGCACCGAATCGCGGGTCATGCCGTAGCGGATCACCCGGTTGCCGCCGGCATTGGTCGCCACGTTGCCGCCGATCGTGCAGGAACCGCGGGCGCCCAGGTCGAGCGGGAACAGCAGTCCGTCGGCCTCCGCCGCCTCCTGAATGCTCTGCAGCGCCGCCCCGGCCTGGACCGTCATCGTCCGGCCGACGGGATCGATCTCCTCGATCGCGGTCATCCGTTCGAGGGTGATCGCCACCTCCAGGTCACCGGCGACGCCACCGCCCACGAGTCCGGTGAGCCCGCCTTGCGGCACGACCGGTTGGCCGGCGCGGTGACAGGCCGCCAAGGCCGCCGAGACCTGCTCCGTGGTGCGTGGTCGGAGCACCGCCCGGGCCGCACAGGGCGTCGTGCCCGAGCCGTCGCCGGCTCGCGCCGTCACGTCGGCGCCGGTGAGGACGACATCCTCGCCCAGGGCGGCGCGCAGTTCCGCGATGAGTGCATCGCTGCGGTTGGGTGCGTGGTCGGTCATGGCGGGTGCGGTTGGCAGGCCGTCAGGGCTCGAGGCCCGAGATCGGCGCCTTGCCCGAAACTCTCATCCGAAATGCGGCGCGCGATCGTAGCACGGCGAAGGGGTGGGAGCGTCAGGGGAAATATCTCCGAAGGGGACCACGTTCCCTGTGTAGCAAGAACCGCGTCGGCCCTGCGCGGACAGCACCGACCAGGGATCGACCGGCCGTACCAGCCATCCGCGATCGTTCGGCGAATTGTTTCAAAGGGGGAACAAAGCGGTGTGTGATTCTATCGAAGACGAGCGACGTGTGGATTTCGAAAGCAAATGGGGTCGTCCGGTTCTCTTCGCGGTGTCTGTCGCGGCGGGCCTGCTGCTTCTTGCTGGCTCTGAGGCAAGGGGCCAGGTAGCAATCACGGTTGCGCCCGAGACGCAGAGCGTGGAGGAGGGGAGCCACGCCTACATCGATGTCGCTCTGACGGCGCAGCCGGACGAGAGCGTGACGCTCAGGATGATCAGGTCCAGTACCAGGCTCAGCGCACCGAGGCCGCTGAGCTTGCGGTTCACGCCGAGCAACTGGAGTACGCCTCAGACGGTCCGGTGGAAGGCGATGTCCGACGACGACGGGGACGACGAGGAGGTGGGCCTGACGTTTTACCTTGTCCAGGACCGAGACGTCTTCGCGAGGGCTACGGTCCGGGTCGAGGACGACGAGGCGTCAAGCGGACCAATCGGACTCTGTGGCGCACGCCTCGGCCTTCTGGAGCCGAACAGAGCTGGAGAGGAACTCGACATCTGTTGGGAGTCGGAGATGGAGATCCCGTTCGACCGCGACGTGGTGATCGAGGCCCGTCGCAAGTCGCTCTGGGACGATCCGTTCGAGACATTTTCGCCTTGGCGCGAAGTTGGAAGCGGCGCCCGGTACACGCGCTGCGGCATCGGCGGCACATGCGCGCGATACACGGAGAGCGGGTTGTGGCGTGGCTTTGCCATGACCGTTCAGACGCGCATACGCCGGGGCGAGAACGTACTCGCGATATCGCCCGAACGGCAGGTTCAGGCCCCGAACAGCGACAGCGCGGAGTTGAACGCCGAGCTGACGGTGGTCGACTGGATGAGTTCGGAGGGCGAGCAGCCTGCGGGTCGGTTTCGGATGGAGCTGGTCTTCACCGACCCCCTGGTGCACCCCCTGACCACTGAGCTGGTGCTGGGTCTCGAGGCGTCGGACCTCGAGGTGTCGAATGGCGCCGTGACGGATGCCGGGTACTGGGACAATGGCACCTACAGGGTCTTGGTGGCGCCCGAGATCCTGGGGCAGCCGGTGACGGTCAGCCTGCCGGCGGGTACCGTGAAGGGAGTCGGCGAAGGGGTCTCGGCGTCGGGTGGCAACAACTACACGCGGGACAACACGGCCTCGAACGTTGTGGTCCGGGAGACCGCGGCGCCGGAGTAGGGGCGGCGACGTGCTTGGACGTTGCGGGCTCGGAGTCCAGGGTCCGTCGTCGCGCGGTCTGAGTCAAGGTAGGCGGTCAGTTCCCGGCGGCGCGGTGGGGAGTGGGAGTTGAGTCTGAGAAGGTCAAGACAACGTCTCGACCAGCGCTGCCTCGATGATCCTCCGGTCCTGCGTCAGCAGTGTCGCCCCAAGCACTCGGGCAGTCGCGACCAGAATTCGGTCGGCCGGATCGCGGTGAAAGGAATCAGGTAGCGCGGCGACATGCTCGGCGATCGCAGGAGAGATGCCTTGCCGGCGCAGGAGCGGCGGCGCTACGGCCTTGTCGAGCCACTCGCGCAGGGGCAACGAAAGGCGTATTCGGCCCAGGCTGTAGAGGGTGGCGATTTCCCAGAGGGAGATGTCGGACACGAGGAGTGGCGAGTGGGGGTCGGCGGTCGCGACTGCCTCATGTTGGGCTGGTGAAAGCCGGCCGGAATCGTCGAGCCACCAGATGAGGACATGGGTGTCGAGCAGGAACGTCAACGGCGCGTGCTCTCCCAGTGGTCTGCGGGCACTGGCGGCTCCACGATGTCGCCGACTTCGGTCACGGTGCCCTTCAACTCGTGCTGCGGGTACGCAGCACCGGAGCGAACCGCGGGAGAGAGTTCGGCAACTGGTTGGCCGCGCTTCAGAATCACGACGGGCTCGCCGGTCGCGGCCACGCGATCGAGTATCGCCAGGCAGCGGGCTTTGAAATCGGTGGCGTTGATCGTTTCCATCTGACCAGTCTTCAGGACTGGTCGTGTGATGTCAAGCCCCTTCCGCTTCACCCGGCCACGCTGTGCTCCCGCTCCCGCAGCCGGATCAGGCACTCCTGGGTCGCCGAGGCGACGAGTTCGCCCTGCCGGTTGAAGACGTGGCCGCGGACGAAGCCGCGGCCGCGCGCCGCGCGGCAACATCTGGATTCCCTCGACCTGGCGGCTGTCGATCACGTCGAAGCGGTGGGAGAAACGCCGGTAGGAGGGGTCGTCCTTTGCCATCTTTCGGTAGATGTCGCCGTCGGAGGGCAACTCGTCGGGCGGCGGCACGTCGGGCATTTCGGATTGATGCTGAAGGCCGCCCTCCTCGACCTGGAAGGACGACGACATGTTGAAGATCGCCTGGCCCAGCACCTGGCCGCCGAAGACGTGGTTGCCCGGCCCGTTCTGCGCCCGGAACAGGTTCTCCTCGATCTGCTCCATCTGCAGCAGATCGATCATCTCCTGGACCGCGCTCATGGGAGAGGGATGGTACACGCCGGATGTTTCCTTTCGGGTGTAGAGAAGTGCGAGAAACAGGCAGCAAGGTGCTGCGAGAGAGTCTGCGCAGTTGAATCATGTGAGTTGGCGGGAGGCCGCCAGGGGCGTGATCAGCGCCGCTGACGACGTGGAGCGGGTCGAGGAGGAGCTGGACTTCGCGTGGGCAGGTTCGGTGGTGGACCGGGTCGGGGTGATCCGGGACTCCGTGTACCTGGCGCAGGCCCCAGGCGGATCGCCGCCTTCGGCGCCGCACGACATCGAGGGCAGCTCCGGCTGGACGCGGAAGCCGGTGGCGCCTACGTCGGCGCTGCCGGTGGTCTGGCAGGCGTACCGTGAGGCGAACCTCAACGGCGAGGTGAACCTCGCCTGGTCGGACTGGAGCGTGCCGGAGCTGTATGCGGTCGAGAACGACTCGACCTTCACCGGCTTCACCACCCAGGTCGACCTCGAGTTTCGTGCCCTGGACCTCGACAGCAGCGTGGTCGCCACCAGCGGCGACTTCATCGAACCGACCTACGCGGCGCCCCTGATCGAGGTGCGCCAGCGCTTCCGGGCGTCCTCCACGGACGCCTTCCCCGACTGGGACGAGGCGGTGCACCGCTGGACCGCGGTCGGCCGGCTCACGCCGGGCGGCGTGCGTTGCGGCGTGCTCGCCGAGCTGGACACCGGCTTCGCCTGCGATCCGGACCAGGAGCGCACGATCTACCGCCGCTCCGTGTCCCACCTGCCGCCCGCGAATCCGACCGGGAATGCGGCAGTGCCTCCGGGCTGGTACGGCGAGGAGCGCATCGCGACCTCGTCGCTGTCCTACGTCTACCGACTCACCGTCCGCGCCACGGACTGCGTCTGGCCGGACTGGTCCACCGCCGGCACGCCGGTGCTGCACGACAAGTGGACGGCACCGTACTTCTGGTGGATCACCACCGAAGATGTCCCTCCCCAGACGCCGACCGGACTCGACCCCTACCCGTGGATGCCGTCCCGCCCCAACCTGACGATGCCGCCCCAGTGCCGCTGGGTGGCGCTGCGCGCCGGCTCGCCGCTGGGCGGCTACTTCTGGGGCGTGGCGGAGCCGGACGGCTGCCGACTCGAAACCACGATCTACATGCGCTCCGCCTCCGCCGCCATACCGGCGAACCCGACCAGTACGGCTGAGGCGCCGTCCGGATGGTCGATAGAGAGACTGTGCGCCACGGCGGTCGAGCGCTACGCCTACTCGCTCACCGTTGTCCCGGTGAACGGCGCCTGGCCTTGGGCCGATGCCGAGCCGGCCGTCCTCTTCGACGAGTGGACCGAGACTCCGTACTGGCGCCTCACTGCCACGGATGCGGCGCCCCCGGCGCCGACCGGCGACGAGCCGGCGGACTGGCAACGACCGGCGCCGGCGCCGACGATACCCCTGCCCTACCGTTGGAGATCGACGCGGAAGGGCTCGCCTTGCGCTGGCTACATGTGGACGCTGCCGGTTGCGGCTCCGGTGCCGGTCTATCCGGCGCCGTCCGAGCCGCGCAATCTGATGGCCGCCGGCGGCGATACGCAGGTGCGGTTGAGCTGGGAGCGGCCCCTGGAGAACTGGCTGGGCGAGTCGGGCCAAGAGTACTGGATCAGATACCGCACTACCGTGGTCGGGCAACTGCCGGGGGCCTGGAACTTCATCGGCACGGGCAGCTCTGGCACCAGCGCCACTGTGACCGGGCTGACCAACCACCTCCGCTACGAGTTCCAGGTCGGGGCTTCCACCTTGAATGGCGGCACAGGCGCCTACTCGAACCGGGCATACGGCACACCGGAGCCGTGCGTCACCTCCGTGCCGCGCAACCTGATGGCGACGGAGAAGATCGAGGCGGTGTTGCTGAGCTGGCAGGAGCCCCTGTACAACTGGCAAGGTCAGCTCGGCCGCGAGTACTGGATCCGCTACCGCACGGCTGAGATGGGGCAGCTAGAGGGGCCGTGGACCGAGATCGATACGAACAGTGACTCGACTTCGTACCTGGTCACGGGCCTCACCGCCGGGACGCGCTACGAGTTCCAGGTCCGCGCCGTGACGACGACATGTACGGAAAGCTTCTACTCGGACAGTGCCTATGGGGTGCCGCTACCGATTGTGGTACCTCCTCCGCCGGTGAACCTGACGGTGACGCCCGGTCCCAGGAAGCTGACGATTCGGTGGGATCCGCCTTCGGACGATGGCGGGGCGCCGCTCGAGGGATGGAGGTTCGAATGGAAGCTGCCGTCCGACGACTGGTCTGATGCGGCGAGGTCCGACAGCCGGCGTGAGATGCAGGACGATCCGCGCCGCGACGCCCCGTCCTCGCCGCTGATGCTCATCGATGCGACGGGCTGTCAGCCCCTCGATGTCAGGGTGGCCTACTTCAACCGCGTGGGACTCGGGGAGCGAGCGTATGGCGAAGGAACGCCCGAAGGAATCTGGGGGCCATGGGTCAAGGTGGGTGACGGGATCACGGCAGCCGGCGGCGTGCTGCACACGGACATGGCGTCGGCCGCGGCCGAAGACCCTAACCTTGCGATCGGCACTTTCGAGCGCGGCACGACGAGCAATCTCTGGCCCGGCGCCCCGAGCCAGGGGTACTTCGGCGTCTTCGCCGAGACGAACGTTCCCTTCAACGAGACGCGACAGTTCTGCAGGGGCATCGGCAGCAGCGCGACCAGCGTGCGCGACACGACGAGCGATCAGTGGATCGGCTACTCCTCGACGAACGTATCGCTGCTGACAGATGATCTGAACAACTACGGCTGCGTCGATTTCCGCTTTGACGGTCCGACAGTGAACGGCGGGTCGAACCGGCCTCCGGACACCGACCGCGTCGGTATCGTCCGCTGGGTTCCGCCGACTTCGACAACAGATGGTGAGATGTTCTGGTACGGCGCCCACGCGACCCAGGCGAAGCTGGTGACCTGGCGCCGCACCTTCGAGGTGTGAGCCGGTCGTGCCCGACAAGACCGTGGTCTGGGCCGGGACGCGGTAGCGCATAGGCGGCTCATGGGCCCGGCCGGGTCGCGCTTGAGATAGGCTCAAGAGGCACTTCCACGACGATGGTTCTTGAATGGAGGAGCGTGTGCGCTTGATTGGAATCCCCGTTCTTGCTGCTGCTGCGTTGCTGGCGGGAGCGCCCGCGCCGGAGTTGGAGTTCCGTTACTGCGGCGTCGATGACCAGCCGAATGAACCGATGGCCATCGGCGAGGCGTCCCTGGACCGTGCCGAGGCCGTGGACCTCTCGGGTTTCGAGGACGAAGTCGATCTGAGCGGCGCGACCGCCGTGATCGACATCATGTTCGTCTACACCCGGAGGTCGGCTGAGTACCGGGGCGGGTACCAGTTTGGGTACGGCACCCATTCGTTCCGTGAGTGGGTGGACCGCCTGGTGGACGAGGCGAGCATCATCATGCTGAACAGCGGTGCGAATGCCCGGCTGCGTCTGGTGGGTCTGGTGCCTGCTCCGGCGGAGGTGGAGAGGTTCGAGGAGGAGGGCCGCACGCGGGGGCATGACTGGTGGGGTTGGGGGAGCTTCCGCGCGGTGAAGTGGGTCAGTGAATCGGGCGCAGGGGAGAGACTGAGGGGCGAGTACGGTGCGGACCTGTTGCACGTGATGATTGCCACGGGCGAGGTTTGCGGTGTTGCCCAGCGTCCAAGTTCCGTGGCTCAGATGCCCTATAAGACCTACGGCGCGTTGAGCACGGCGAAAGAACGTGGCTGTTTCGCTCGTGTTCTTGCCCACGAGGTTGGTCACAACCTGGGGCTGATCCACGATTTGGCGGACGATCCGATCGACCGGTACACACCGATGAGGCCCGGTGGTCGGGGGTTCGTTGGCTACGGCCGGTACGGGGAAAGGTACTACACCGTCATGGGGGCAAGCAGGGTCAGAGACCAAGGGACGAACGGAATCGATCGCTTTTCGACCTCCCGTTCGACGCACCGTGGGCGGATGATGGGCGAGCCCGGTGTGCACGAAGCGAGCGACGCGCTACGGTTCGCGGCGCCCTATGCGGCGGCGCTAAAGCGTTCGAAGCAGGTGGATGTGGAAAGTTCGGCGTGCAACGAGACGCCTCGGGATGAATGCCTGGCCGGCGGCAGGTTCAGGGTTTCTACGCGTTTCTGGATGCCGAATGGGGAGATGCGGGACGCGTCGGTCCGGGACGTGTATCTCGGCGACTACGGGACGCTGTTCTACTTCTTTTCGCCTGACAACCCGGAACTGCTGGTGAAGGTGCTTGACGGGTGCGGAGTGAACGGTCACTACTGGGTATTCGGTTCGGCGGGGACGGATCTGGAGTACGAAGTGTGGGTAGAGGACCTGGAGGGCGGGATTCGGCACGCGTACCGCAAGCGCGCTCTGCGGAGCGATGTTTCCGGGGTGCCGGACAGCGGTCACATCTTGATAGCCGACACCTCGACGTTTCCGTGCGGCGTCGAGGACTCAACCGCCTCCTACTCGTCATCGCCCGCAGGTGGTTGGGCGCCCGGCATCGAGGGAGTGGCTGACGGGACGGTGAAGGCGCTGGCCGCGGCGACGCCGCTCGAGCCCGATGTCGTGGCTGGGCGTTCCGGTGATGTCGGGGGCGGCGGCGACGGCTGCTACGACCACCGGAGTAAGGCGTGCCTCGTGGATGGCAAGTTCGACGTCGGAGTGCAGTTCCTTGCGCACAGGCATGCACGGGTCAGGCACTCGACGATCGGCGACAACGCGGCGTTGTACTACTTCTTCACATGGGACAACCCGGAGGTGTTGGTGAAGGTGCTCGACGGCTGCGCGATCAATGGCCACTACTGGGTGTTCGGTTCGGCGGCGACCACTTTGCCCTACACCCTGTCGGTGGGGGACAAGAGGAAGCCGAGGTCGTACAAGCGTTACCCGCGTTACCCGCGGTTCCCGTTGGTCGCGGATACCGAGGCTTTCGCCTGCGAGCGGTAGGCGACGGCGTCCGCTGCGGCGTCCTCGCCGAGCTGGACACCGGCTTCGCCTTCGATCCGGACCAGGAGCGCACGATCTACCGCCGGTCCGCGTCCCACCTGCCGCCCGCGAACCCCACCGGCACCTATCCTGTGCCCCCGTGCTGCACACGGACATGGCGTCGGCCGCGGCCGAAGACCCTAACCTTGCGATCGGCACGTTCGAGCGCGGCACGACGAGCAATCTCTGGCCCGGCGCCCCGAGCCAGGGGTACTTCGGCGTCTTCGCCGAGACAAGCGCTCCCTTTGCCGAGCGGCGGCAGTTCTGCCGGGGCATCGGCAGCAGCGCCACGAATGTCCGGGACACGGTGACGGATCAGTGGATCGGCTATTCCTCGAGCACCGTCCTTCTGCTGATGGAAGACCTGAACGAATACGGCACCATCGACCATGAGTTCCACGGTCCGACGGCGAACGGCGGATCGAATCGTCCACCGGACACCAACCCGGCGGGTATCGTGCAGTGGGATCATCGCAGCAGCCAGATGACCTGGCACGGCGCCCACGCGACGGAGGCAAAGCTGGTGACCTGGCGCCGCACCTGCACGGCGTGATGCCGTAGCACCTTGCGGCGGCTTTCCGGGCAGGCTTGTGAAGCGCGGTGACTCGGCAGCAGCACGGCGAGCCTGCTTTCGCCGGGGCCCGATGTGCTGAGTCGGTCGGAGGGGAGGGTTGCTGTACTCTTGAGGGACCCCTAAGGACCTGGAAGTTCAGGAGTAGCTGTTGTGGAGGCTAGTCGATGCGCTTGATGGGAGTTCCGGTGTTTGCGTCCGCTCTGATGCTGGCGGGAGCGCCCGCGCCGGAGTTGGAGTTCCGTTACTGCGGCGTTGATGACCAGCCCGGGCCGCCGATGGCGGTCGCGGCGCCGTCGATGGATCAGGCGGAGTCGTTGGACCTTTCGGGTTTCGAGGACGAAGTCGATCTGAGCGGCGAGACCGCCGTGATCGACATCATGTTCGTCTACACCCGGAGGTCGGCTGAGAACCGGGGCGGGTACCAGTTTCATTACGACACCCATTCGTTCCGTGAGTGGGTGGAGCGCCTGGTGGACGAGGCGAGCATCATCATGCTGAACAGCGGTGCGAATGCCCGGCTGCGTCTGGTGGGTCTGGTGCCTGCTGCGGCGGAGGTGGAGAGGTTCGAGGAGGAGGGCCGCACGCGGGGGCATGACTGGTGGGGTTGGGGGAGCTTCCGCGCGTTGAAGTGGGTCAGTGAATCGGGCGCAGGGGAGAGACTGAGGGACGAGTACGGTGCGGACCTGTTGCACGTGATGATTGCCACGGGCGAGGTTTGCGGTGTTGCCCAGCGTCCACGTTCCGTGGCTCGGATGCCCTATAACACCTACGGCACGCTCGCCACGGCGATTGGCGTTGGCTGTTTCAGTGAAGTTCTTGCCCACGAGGTCGGTCACAACCTGGGGCTGATCCACGATTTGGCGGAAGATCCGATCGACCTGCACACGCTGATGAGGCCCGGTGGTCGGGGGTTCATCGGCGAGGACCGTACCGGGGAAAAGTACGGCTCGATCATGTCGTTTCCGGAGTGGGGGCGGGTCAACATCAGGGTTCGTGGCTTTTCGACGTCCAGTTCGACGCACAATGGGCGGAAGATGGGCGAGCCCGGTCTGCACGAGGCGAGCGACGCGTTCCGGTTTGCGGCTCCGTACGCGGCTGCGTTGAAGCGTTCGAAGGTGGAAGAGGAGCGCGGTGCGTGCGTCGAGACGGCTCAGGGCGATTGTCTGGCCGGGGGCCGATTCAGGGTGTCGACGCGCTTCTGGATGCCGAACGGCGAGACGCGGTCGGCGTCGACTCGCGATGTCTACCTGGGCGACTTCGGTTCGCTGTTCCACTTCTTCTCACCGGAGAACCCGGAGTTGCTGGTGAAGGTGCTGGATGGCTGCGGCGTGAACGGTCACTACTGGGTGTTCGGTTCGGCGGCGACGGACCTGGAGTACGAAGTGCTGGTGGAGGATCTGGAAGGCGGGAAGTGGCAGGAGTACCGTCGACACGCAACGGCCGGTGCGGAGCCGGAGCAGATCCTGATTTCGGACACTTCGGCATTCGTGTGCGGGGAGTCGTCGTCGTACTCGTCGGAGTGGAGTTCGGGGCCGGGCGCCTGGCGCCCGGGCTCAACCTTTGTGTCGGGCGGGCCCGACTTGCCGCCGGAGGCGCGGGACATCGAGCCCCTGCCGGGTTCGGATGCGGTCGCTCTGGAGAGTGCGGGAGACGGGCTGGCCGGGGGTTGCCGGGAAGGCCCCGGGGTCGCCTGCCTCGTCAACGGTCAGTTCGACGTAACTGTGGGCTACGGTCACGCAGGCCACCAACTGATTTCCCGCGAAAACAGGGGCTCCCGCCGGCCTTCGACGATCGGCGACAACGCGGCGTTGTTCTATTTCTTCACTTGGGACAATCCGGAACTGCTGGTGAAGGTGCTGGACGGCTGCGCGATCAACGGTCACTACTGGGTGTTCGGTTCGGCGGCGACGGACAAAGCGTACATGGTGTGGGTATATGACACCAGGGTACCGCCGTACGAGATGAAGACATACATCTACAACCCAGGCTATTACCTCTACAGGGATTCCGATCCGCCCGGTCCGCTGTTTTCGGACATCGAAGCCTTCCCGTGCGAGCGGTAGGAGGGGTCTGACGGCCCCAGGCGCGACTCGGCGAGCGTTGCGGCTGCGGTCAGACGGAAGGTCGGCGCTGCCGCTCCGGCGCCGCCCGCGAATCCGACCGGGAATGCGCCGGTGCCTCCGGGCTGGTACGGCGAGGAGCGGATCGCGACCTCGTCTCTGCCCTGCGTCTACCGACTCACCGTGCGCGCCCCGGACTGCGTCTGGGGCCGGCTGCACACCAGCGCCGAGTGCGACCAAGCCCTATCGCTGGGTCGTGGGCCGCACCCGACTCACCGGTGGCCCGGACGTCCAGTTCGACCCCTGGGGTGTCGGCGCCGGCAACGCCGCCAGGGTCGATCTGGTGTTCGAAGAGACGCAGTATGCCTATCGACTCTCGAACTCGGGGACCGTGGCGCCCGCCCGGCCTCCGGGGGGGCCGAGCAGTGGCGGCTGGACTCCGACTCCGCTCGTCCCGAATGCCACTGAGTCGTACCTCTGGGTCTCCTCTCGCACCCGGCCCACCGGACCTCAGGGCAATCCGTTCGGGCCCTGGAGCGCGCCCGAGCAGGAAGCGGAGTGGCAGGGACGCTCGATCTGGATCGCGGTGGGTAGCGGCTCCGTGCCGGCAACGCCGACCGTGAACTACGCGTCGACACCGACTTGGAGCGGTCCGGGTATCGGGTCCGGTTGGTATCGGTTCCCGGCGCCGCACCTGATCACGCAGGAGCAGGACGATGCACTGGACTTCTACTCTTCCTCCCAGTCCCGAGTGACCCCCGGCAGTTGGTCTTCGTGGGGCCCGGTGAGCGAGTTCCACCCCGCGGTTCGACCGATCAGGCCGCCAGTGCCCTGATCGGCCGCGCGGTCGCCTCGGTGTCCGGTAGGACAGCGTCGGTTTCCGACCACTGCTCGGAACTGCTACCGTACGAGGCTAGACCTGAGCACAGGAGAGGCGGGGATGAGGATGATCGCTGCACCGGTCTTGACGGCCGCTTTGATGCTTGCGGGTGCCGCCGCAGGTCGCGAGGAGGAGGCGTCCTGGTGCGGCGTCGAGCATCCAGCGGCTGAACCGGGCCTGTCAGCAGTCAGTCAGGCGCAGTCGCTCGACGAGGCGGGTTTCGAGGACGAGGTCGATCTGAGCGGCAGGACGGCTGTGATCGACATTCTGTTCCTCTACACGAAACGGGCCGGGCGGTACTGGATTGAAGAGCCGTCCAAATGGGACGCGAGGATTCGGGGAGCCTATGGAGCCAGTCTTCGCCAGTGGCTCGAGATCGCTGTAGACGAGGTCAGCGCAATGACGCTGAACAGCGGCACGAACGCTCGGCTCCGGTTGGTCGGTGTTGAGCGGGGTCCGGCCAGTTTGGACCGGATTGTGGACGAGAGCTACACCGAGGTATTCGACGCGCAGGCTGCAGTGCTCTCCTGGGCGCCAAACAGTGGGGAAGTGGCCGCGCTAAGAGACAGGTATGGCGCCGACCTGATCTACTTCGTGATGGACGGCCCCCGGTGGTGGGTGCGTGGACGAGCCACCCTGCCTGGGTCAGTGGCGACAATGCCCCAGGCGAGCTTAGGAGTCCTTCGGTACGACTATCCCAGTACGGTTGATGATGTCCTCTCCCATGAAGTGGGCCACAATCTGGGGCTGCTGCACAACCGGGCGTACAACCTTCACGGCGAGCCGATGCGATCCGGCGGCAGGGGGCTTGTCGGAGTCGACGCATTTGGGGAGGTCTACCAAACTGTAATGGGGTGGGCTGCCCCTGTGCGGGAGATTGTTCCGCGGTACTCGACCTCCAGCTCCACTGCGGACGGTCGAGTGATCGGCCTTCCGGGCGAGCACGAGGCGGCGGACGCGTTTCGTTTCGCGGCGCCGTACGCGGCGGCGATCCGTCGCTCGAAGCATGTTGAGGACGGCGGAGCATACGGCTGCTTCGAGAGCGGTTGGTCGGACTGCGTGGGTGAGGGTCGGTTCAGGGTGGAAGCGGAGTACGGTGTGGAGGGCGGGGAGCGGAAGCCCGCTCTGATCCGCGATGCGTTCCTGGGCGACGACGGGTCGCTGTTCTACTTCTACTCCTGGGACAATCCGGAGCTGCTGGTCAAGGTGCTGGACGGTTGCGCCTTGAACGGTCACTACTGGGTGTTCGGATCGGCGGCGACGGACCGTGAGTACGTGGTGCTGGTGGAGGACCTGCGGGACGGGACGCGGCAGGAGTACCGGCGGGATCGTTCCGACCCTTTGATTGCGGAAGTGACGGCGTTCCCGTGCCGGCCGGGGCGGGTTTCGGCGAGCGCGGAGGTGGTCTTGCCGCCGGCCGCTGCCGGCTCGTTCGATCCGCCGGCGGCGGGCGCCACGGTGCGGCCCGCGTCGGAGGCAACCGCGGTGGCCAGTCGAGTGGATATCGAGAACGGCGGCGGCTGGGGCTGTTACAACGCCTGGTTCGCGGACTGCATGGTCGATGGCAGGTTCGGGGTCATCGTGCACTACTGGCTGCCGCACGAGGAGTGGGCGGACGAGGACGAGAAGCGGGAGGCGCGGACGACGGCGAATGTGCGTCAGGCGGCTTTGGGCGACAACGCGTCGCTGTTCTATTTCTTCTCGTGGGACAACCCGGAACTGCTGCTCAAGGTGATCGACGGCTGCGCGATCAACGGTCACTACTGGGTGTTCGGATCGGCGGCGACCGACCTGGAGTACCGGGTGTGGGTCCGAGACCATGAGGACTTCGACTACGACGGGGACGACGAGCAGGTGCGCCCCGGCAATAGTGCTTTCTCCAAGGTGTACAGTCGAGACGCCTCGAACCCGTTGATCGCGGACACGACAGCGTTTCGCTGCGAATTGGACTAGGCGCCTGCGCCTGGGCGGGCAAACGCCCGCGCGTTGCACGGCGGAATGGCCGGGACGCACGCGAGCGAGTTCCACCCCGCGGTTCGACCGATCAGGCCGCCGGCGGCGCCGAACGGCGGCGGCTGGAACACCGGGAGGCGAGCGCGCCTAACGCTTCGGCCGCACCGGGGACCGTAGGGGCCGCGCCGTTCGACGGTCGCGAAGGGTGCACCCACCCGGTCGCCGGCTGCTAGAATGGCCGGCATCTCGAAGGCCGTGAACTCGATGTCGTTGGACGTGCCGATGGGCGAGTCTTCCCTGGCGAACAAGATCGAAAGGGAGCCATGACAGGAAAAGGCCGCGTGAGAACCGCCATTGGACTGCTTCTGGCAGGCGCCCTGATGTTGTTCGGTGAGGCCGCAGCCCAGGATCGGCCGCATTGGTGCGGCGTCGTGCATCCGTCGTCTGAACCGGGCCCGGAAGTTGTCAGTCAGGCCGTGTTCGAGGACGAGGTCGACACCTCCGGCGCATTGGCGGTGATCGACATTCTGTTCGTCTACAGCCGGCGGACCGGGGAAAGATGGGGCGGCGTCGGCCTGCGGAAGCCCCTCGAGCAGATGGTCGACGGCGCGAGCGTCTACATGCTGAACAGCGGCGCGAACGCCCGGCTGCGTCTGGTGGGAGTGGAACGAGGGCCGGAGGTCTTCGATCAGTTCGAGGACGACTACAGGAACCCGCCTCACTACCTTGCGCTGTATCGTGCGCTGCTCTGGGCGAAGACGAGTGAAGAGGCGGCCGAGCTGAGAGGCGAGCACGGCGCCGACCTGGTGTATGTCCTTGTTGAGGAAGAGAATGAGGCCGAGAATTCGGTGCCAAGGTCGTGCGCGGGGGCCTTTCGGTCGCGTTCTGTGGCCGAGTCTTTCACCGGAGCGATTGACTCGACGGACTCTTATTGTATGAGCGCTCAGACCCTTGCTCACGAAGTGGGGCACAACCTCGGTCTGGTACACGATGACTCGGATCCCAATGCAGGCGTGCCGCTGAGACCGGGCGGGCGGGGGTACATCGGCTACGACCGCCAAGCCGACAGGCACTACTTCACGCTCATGTCCGGTTCGCATTCCTCCAAGCGGTACTCGAGTTCCACGTTGACCCACAACGGCCTTATCCTCGGCTTGCCCGGCCAGCACGAGGCGAGTGACGCGCTGCGGTTCGCGGCGCCGTATGGGGCCGCGCTCAAGCGGTCGAAGCACCGGGACGACAACGGCTACGGCTGTGTTGATGGATTGGGTGGGGACTGCCTGCATAGTGGTCGTTTCCGGGTGTCGGCGACCTACAGAACGTCGGCCGGCGAAACGAAGAGCGCGTCCACTCGGGAGGCCTACCTCGGTGACAGCACGTCCCTGTTCTATTTCCTCTCGGCGGACAACCCGGAGCTGCTCCTGAAGGTGATGGATGGCTGCGCGTCCAGTGGGCGCTACTGGGTGTTCGGCTCCGCCGCGACGGATCTGGAGTACGAAGTGGAAGTTGCGGACAACCGGGACGGCGTCGTCAGGACTTACGCGAGTGACCAATCGAATCCGGTGATTGCGGACAGGTCGTCGTTCTCCTGTGAGCGGCCATCGTCAGCGGCCGTGCCGGGCATGGCTGGGCGAGAACGGGATGTCGAGGACCCCCAGGCAACCTCAGTTCGATCGGAGTGGCAAGGCCGGGAGCTGACACTCAGGTTGGGCGAGTCCGGGAGCCGTAGAGCGGATCCCGCAGTCGAGGTGAGGTTGCGACAAGAGGCTACGCTGCCGTCGCCGGAGCAGTTTTCGTTCAGCTCGCCGGCCGTAGAGGAACTGAACGCCGTCAGTCGAGTTGCATCGCCACTCGACTGGCGCGGGCGCCGCTGCTTTGACTCGAGCGCAACGGATTGCATGGTGAACGGCCGGTTCCGGGCGTCCATCATTCCTGCTGAGTGCCTAGACTGTGCGGAACTGGGCCTGGCGCGAGTGCGGGACGCTGTCCTAGGCGACAACGCGGCGGCATTCTACTTCGACTCGTGGGACAACCCGGACGTCCTGGTGAAGGTGATTGACGATTGCGCGGTGAACGGCCACTACCAGGTGTTCGCCTCGGCGGCGACGTTCGTGAAGTACTGGCTACACGTCGTCGACTACCAGGAGGGTGGTGGGGAGGTGTCGTACGGGCGTAGCGCGGACGACCCGGTAGTCTCGGACATGACGGCGTTTCCGTGTTCGCCGACGGACCCCGATCCGCCGACGGACCCCGATCCGCCGCCGCCCCGGGACGGGACCTGCGAGTCGAGTGCGGAGACCCTCTGCCTGCACAACTACCGGTACCAGTTGCGGGCCGAGTGGTGGACGGCCGACAGCGTGCCAGCCCACGCGCTCGTCGTTCCCAAGGCGACGAAGGACACCGGTCTGTTCCGGTTCTACGATCCCGAGAATTGGGAGATGCTGATCAAGGTGCTGGACGGCTGCGCAGTCAACGGACATCACTGGGTGTACGGCGCTTCGACGACGGATCTGGGCTACGTGATCCGGGTGACGGACACGGTGACCGGCGAGGTCAAGGAGTACCGGAACGAGCCGGGGCGGCCGGCGTCGGCGATTACGGACGGTGAGGCGTTTTCGGAGAGTTGCCGCCGGTAGCGAGTCCGGCGGCGACGCCGATCGCAGGCTACGAGTCGACACCGGTTCGGACTGCGGAGTTTTGGGTCCGGCTGTTGCCGGTTCCGGCACTGCACTTGATTGCGACCGCTGGCGCCGGTGCTCAGGCGGAGCGCCAGGTGACAGTCAGAAAGTGACAGCCACCGGCGTTCCGGTGTCTCGCATCGGGCTGCACTATTGCGCCCGATGTCAGGAATCCAGTGGCCCTGCGGGGCGATCGCACAGACCTGGCCGGCGCTTCGGCGACCTGGTCGCTGCCGATGGACATCGGCGGCGGCACGGAAGGCGCGCGTGTTGCGGGCCTCAGGTCACCGTTGTGCCGGGGCCGGAGAGCACGATGATGACGACCAGTACACCGCTTGAGCGCCTTGTGCGCGTGGAGGACTTCTCATGACGGGCCTTGAAGTGAAATGGGCGCTGCGGTTGCCGGCGCTCGACATGATCCCGGCGTGCAACTGTTGGAGCGGCAGTTCCGAGTTGATGCACGGCGACGAGACCTACACGGCGGGCGGACTGCAGGGTCCGGCAGAGCTGAAGGAGAACCTCGGCGGGAAGGCCGAGCCGATCGGCATCCGGCTGAACGCGGAGATCGTCATTGGGTCGGACGAGACGGACATGAAGAAGCGTCTGATGGACGACCCGGGCACGAAAGCGGTGGAGCTGCTGATGCTGTGGCGCCCGTCATCGGGTATGGGCGCCTGGACGACCGCCCGGACGTACGTAGGCTTGATCTCCCGGGTCGAGGTGGACGGAACGGAACTCGCGGTGGAGATCGACACGGAGGTGCCGAAGGTGGCGCAGCAGGCAAAGCCCTTTGATCCGGCGCCCCCTTGTCCGGCGAAGGCGGAGCTGCCGCCGGCGGTGTGGTCGGAGAGGGAGCAGCGCGCTTTCAATCCAGGTGACCGGTTCTTCGAGCACCTCGGTGCCTTGGCGAAGGGCGTTTCCGTGGTGTGGCCGAGCTGATGGCTGTTCGCGAGTCGCAACGTTTGGGTGGCAGTCTGGACCTCTTGGGTCTTGGCAAGCGTCGCCGAGAGCGTCCTCTTCGGGCACAGTCCGGTGTCGGCTACGAGCAGTCGGACGTTGAGGGCGGCGCGTCGTATCCGGCGCAGTACGCGATCGGTGAGACGGTGGTTCACGGTCTGGAGGTGTACCGGGCGGCTGAGACGATCGAGAAGACGGATGACGAGTGCTCGCCCGAGTACCCGGGCATCGGTCGTCGTCTTCACCTGGCGTTCGCGCTGTCGGAGGGCAAGTGCGAGGAGCTGGTCGGGATCGTGGTGGACGGCGAGGTTCTGAGTGGCCCTTCGTTCACCGAGGACCCTGAGGCAGCGCCGTCCGCCGACGGCGGCGTGACGTACGTGGCGACGACGGGCCGCGGCGGCGTTGTGCGCGTGACGTCTTATCTGGAAGGGAATGCGGAGCAGGGGGCGACGCTTCGCGCCGCCTCGGCTCGGATGGATGCGCTCGCTGATGCGCTCGCTGATGCGCTCGCTGATGCGCTCGCTGATGCGCTCGCTGATGCGGGCGCTGATGCGGTCTCTGATGCGGGCGCTGATGCGGTCGCTCTCGAGTGGAGCGCGGATCACCAGGGCGAAGGCATCTCGTGGTGCCATGTGGAGTTGGAGCAGCCGGCGGGGTTGGACCACCTGGTGTGGGACGGTGTGCCTGAGCTTGGTTTCATGCTGAAGGGCAAGTACCTGAAGGCGCCGTCTTCGGGCGATCCGTCGGCGTGGTTGCGGTCATACACGGACTCGGCGGCCGCGGTGCGTTACTGGTGGCTTTCAGAGCGCCGCTCGGTGCCTGCGGCTCGGGTCGACGTGGACACGGTGCGTGCAGCGGACGGTCGGACGGGCCAGCGGATCGAGCTTGGCGTGGAAGAGACGGTCCGCTACGCGTGGCTGGCGACGGTAGGCGAGGAGGAGACCCCCTCGAGGAGTTCCGGCACACCGATGTCGCCGGAGCTGCCGGCGGGCAACGCGTTTCTGCCGAATCGTTCCGAGTGGTCGAAGACGGCGATGGCGCCGACGGATGACCTGCCTCTGGTGTGGCGTGCGGAGTCGACCCTGGACGGCAATGGCGTGTGGTCGGACTGGGGCGGTTTGATCCGGTACCAGGAGACCGGCTTCGCGCCTTACGTGGATGTGCGTCCCCCGGGTGAGGCGGAACCGGTTCTGCCGGTGGCGCCAGTGGACGGTTCGGCGTACGTGGTGGCTTTCGACCGCTACACGGAGGGACTGCCTGAGGGTCTCAACCCGGGGTATGGGGACGATCCGGTTCATCAGGCCTTCCTGGCAGACGCGACATCGAGCCGCTACGGGGTGTCGGGCGTGATCAGTGTCAATGGCAACCGAAAATGTCCCACTTGTGGCAACTGAAAATGTCCCACTCCAAGAGAGGTTGGGGAGGCAGCAGCAGCGGTGCGGTCCGCCCCATGGGCTCCGGTGTCGGGCGGAGGGAGCGGAGCGACCGGAGCCCGACACCGGACGCGCGCCGAGCGGAGGGGGCCGGTTGTCATGGTCCGTCTTCCCGGCGGTGATCGTCGGTCGCGGTCCGGAGCAGGTCCTGGTGGGCCCTCATTCGGTAGCTGTTTCCCCGGATGTTGACGATGTGGCAGTGGTGCAGCAGGCGGTCGATGAGCGCCGCCGCCATGATCTCGTCGCCGAGCACGCCGCCCCATTCCTCGAAGCCCTTGTTGGACGTCAGCACCGTCGAGGCCCGCTCGTGGCGAGCGTTGATCAACTGGAAGAAGAGTACGGCGCCGTCCTGGCTGATCGGCAGGTAGCCGATCTCGTCCACGACCAGCAGCGCCGGGTGGGTAAGCACGCGGAGCCGCCGCGAGAGGTTGCCGGCGGCCTTGGCTTCGGTCAGCGACTCGATGAGCGCCGCCAGCGTGCCGTAGTAGACGCGGCGTCCGTACTCGGCGGCCGCGATCGCCAGGCTGATCGCCAGGTGCGTCTTGCCCACTCCCGGCGGTCCCAGCAGGATCACATTCTCGGCGCGCTCCAGAAAGCCGAGCTCGTGGAGGCTCTCGATCTGCTCGCGCTTGATGCTCGGCTGGAAGCTGAAGTCGAACTGATCGAGCGTCTTGACCGCCGGCAGGCGCGAGGAGCGCATTGCCGTCTGCAGGCGGCGGTTGTTGCGCAGGACGATCTGGGCGGAAAGCAGCTCCTCGATCGCCTCGCCCGCGGTCACCGCGCCGCTGTCCGCCTGCGCCAGAATGCCGTCGACCGCCTCCAGTGCTCCGGGCATCTTCAAGTCCGCCAGCATCGCCCTCAGACGTGCCCGCCGGTCGCCTGCCAGCGCCTTCACCTGACCGCCTCCGAGTACTCCCGCAATGGCCGACGCTGCACCTGCACCGTCGGCGCCAGGGCGGGATGCGGGGCCTCAGCCGCGACCGGCTGGCTGCCCAAGCGTCGGTATGGTTGCAGCGCCAGGGGGCGAAGCGTTTGGCGCTCGTCCCTCTCGAATCGGTCCAGAGGCCGCTCACGCGTCGTGCCGTGAAGGCGAACGTTGGCCGTGCCCTCGGCCCAACGGTCCGCCTGCTCATTCAGGTCCGCGTCATTCACGAACGTCCGCCCGTAGAAGAAGCTGCCGCGCACGTACCGGATCGGACGCTCCACCTTGCCCTTGGTCTGCGCCCGGTAGGGCCGGCAGGATCGAGGCACGAATCCCCAGTGGGCTGCGAATCGCAGAAACTCCGCGTTCACCACCAGTCCGCCGCCGGAGGACCGGTCGTCCGACACCACCACCGTCCGCATCTGGTCGAACAGGAGCTCCCGCGGCACGCCGCCGAAGCGGTCGAACGCGCTCTCCAGCCCCTCGAACAGCACCGGCATTGTCTGCCTGGAGTAGAAGCGCAGCCACAGAAGCCGGGAGTAGCCGAGCACCACCAGCAGCGCGTGGCGAATCCCCCAGGGCAGCCTGAACCTGCCGAAGTCCACCTGACCCTGATGCCCCGCCGGCGTCTCGAACCGCACCACCGGCTCCTGGGGCTCCCGCGGCCGCACCTCGCGCACGTAGTCCCTCACCCGGCTGTACCCGCCCTCGTAGCCCGCCGCCCGCACCTCGTCGAACAGGCGCTTCGCCGACAGCTTGGGGAACTCCTCCAGCCGAACCACGATCAACTCCTTGTACGGGTCCAGCTTGTGTGGAGCCCGAGGCCGCGGCGAGTACCGCGCCACGCCCGACGACAGGTCCAGGCCCAACTGGCCCGACTCGATCCATCTGTGGATCGTCCGCCGGCTGACGCCGAAGCGCCTCGACAACTCCGCCTTCGAGATCCCCTGCTCCAGATAGTGCCTCAGCAGCATCCTCGTCTCCCATTCGTGCATCTGCGCGTCGCTCCATGGCTGTTGGCGAAGCCAGCAGCATGGAACGACCAACGACCTCCGACAAACTCCAGAGTGTGCCGTTTTCGGTTGCCACGAACGGGACCTTTACAGTTGCCCCCAACATGATCAGCGCCGCAGACGACGTGGCGCGGGTGGAGGAGGAGCTGGACTTCGCGTGGGCAGGTTCGGTGGTGGAGCAGGGCGGGATGCTGTGCTTCCGTCCGGGCGCCGACGGTGCCGCGGTGGCGACTCTGGACACGAGCGTGCATGCGCCGGTGTCGGTGGAGTCTCCGCCTCCGGTTTCGGAGCGGATCAACTCGGCGCGTCTGTCTCTGTCGGCGTCTCGGCTCCACGGCGGCGGTTACAACCTGCCGGAGATCGCGGATACGGAGTCGGTTGCAGCGGACGGCGCGAGTGCTCGCCACGACCTGGGCGAGGCGGCGTTGCTGAGTTCGCCGACGGCATCGAAGCGTCTGTTGTCGACGCTGCTTCGGGCGACGCAGACATCGCGGATCAGCCGTTACCGTTTCGAGGTGGGCGATACGGGCTCGTGGCTGTCGGTGCGTCCTGGGCAGCAGGTGACGTTGGTGGACCTGAGCCTTCGCAGTGCCGGCGCGAGCATGCTGGTGGTCGGCGCGAGGGTTGTGCCGGACACAGACACGGCGCCGGCGGTGCTGGAGCTTGAGCTGGTAGAGCAGGAGCCTGCGACGTTCAGGGACGCGATCGATCTGCCGGTGTCTCGTCCCGATCTGTCCCGGTCAGACAATCCGACTGTGGCGGTGCCGCGTCCTCGCGGCCTGGAGATCGAGGAGCGTGTGGTGGCGGCCGACGACGGGACGGTCGTGTACCTGCTGGTGACCTGGGCAGCTCACCCGTTCGCGTCGACGGAGCTGCAGTGGCGCAGTACAGCGGGTGATACGAGTACGAACTGGTGTGACGCGTGGGAGCTCGTGGCGTTGGGCGCCAGGGCTCTTCTGTCGCCGGTGAAGGTCGGCGACATGTACGAGGTGCGTCTTCGTCACGTGTCGCGGGACGGGATGATGTCGCGCTGGGCGTGTGTGCTGTCGGACCCGGTCGAGGGCGATACGAGCCCGATCTCTGCTCCGTCTGGTCTGGAGCCCACAGCGATGCCGGCCGGTTTGCGCCTGGAGTGGGCGCATCCTGTTGAGAAGGGCTACTCGCACACGGAGATCCACAATGATCTCGCATTGACGCCGGCGACGCTGGTGGGGACGGTGCGTGGTACGTACTTCGAGGAGTACTTCAAGACGCTGGCGGACCCGCCGGCGGCCCGTGAGTACTGGGTGCGCCACCTGAACCGTCGCTGCAAGGCGTCGGCGCTCGTGTCTGTAACGGTGACGCCGCTTGCGGTGGTGGACCGGGTCGGGGTGATCCGGGACTCCGTGTACCTGGCGCAGGCCCCAGGCGGATCGCCGCCTCCGGCGCCGCACGACATCGAGGGCAGCTCCGGCTGGACGCGGAAGCCGGTGGCGCCTACGTCGGCGCTGCCGGTGGTCTGGCAAGCGTACCGTGAGGCGAACCTCAATGGCGAGGTGAACCTCGCCTGGTCGGACTGGAGCGTGCCGGAGCTGTACGCGGTCGAGAACGACTCGACCGTTGCCGGTTTCACCACCCAGGTCGACCTCGAGTTTCGTGCCCTGGACCGGGTGGGCCAGGTGGTCGGCGCGGTCTCCTCGACCTTCATCGAACCGACGGCGGATGCGCCCCTGGTTGAGGTCCGGCAGCGGTCCCGGGCGTCCTCCACGGACACCTTCCCCGACTGGGACGAGGCCGAACACCGCTGGACCGCGGTCGCCAGGAGGACTCGCGACGGTGTCCGGTACGGTGTGAAGGCTGAACTTGACGCTGCTCTTGAGCAAGCTGAAGGGGAGCGGACGATCTACTTCCGTTCCGCGTCCGACGTGGCGCCTGCGAACCCCGGGGGCCTGAGTGCCGTGCCGGCAGGCTGGTCCGCATCGGAACTCGCGGCCGCCTCGTCGGAGAGGTACGTCTACCGGTTGACGGTGCGCACGGAGAACGGCGCCTGGCCCGACTGGTCGACTGCCGGCACCCTTGTGCCGCACGACACCTGGATCGAGCCGGCTCCGCCGCCGGTCGTGGAGAACGCGATCTACCTGCTGGCGGCGAACCAGCCCGTGGCGCCCGCCGACACGGCGTTTCCGCCCGCGAATTGGTCGGCTACGCCGCTTCAGGAGGCGCCGCCGCTGTCAGTGTGGCGCTCGACGCAGGAACTGCGAGGCGACATCGCGAGTGCGTGGAGCCTGCCGACGTTGTGGGCGGGTACCAGCTTCGCCTTCCAACTGGCCTCGAGCCAGCCGGCGACGCCGAGCGGCGCCGACTTCCCGCCTGTGGGGTGGTCGGCGACCGAGCTGGACGCCGCGTCATCGATGAGCGTGTGGCGGACGACCCTGTCGGTGGTCGAAGGCGTGCAGGGGGCATGGAGTGTGCCCGAGAACTGGGAACCGTGGCTGTTGGCGACGTTCTACCGGGTGACCGGGGACGACGACGTGCCGAGCGCGGTGCCGGTCGCCTCGCCCCAGCGGCAGGACACGATGATCACGCCGACGGACTGGGAGCCGTCGCCGGTGTACCCGAGTACTCACCCGTCGCAGTATCGGTGGATCCTTCGGCTTGAAGGACCAGCGCGAGCTCCCGCCATCGTTGCGGGCTTCCCGAGCAACGACATCAAGTACGAGTACGAGCCGTTCGGCATCCTGCATGACGCCGAGATATTCCCCGCTAGACCAAGGACCTTCGATCCGCCGGCCGGGTGGATTTCGCAGACCGACGGCGGTCTGCAACAGACGCCGATGTCCAATCAGGAGCTGTACTTCTCGGTTCGAAGGGGGTATGCCGGAGATACCGACGCGGCAGGTGTGATGTACGACACCGTGTTGGATGGCTGGGACCCTGTGCGTTTGTTTGAGTAGGCATCCAGTCTCCCGACCGGGACCTGTAGAAAGCCCGACCGGGACCTGTAGAAGACAGCGCCGGCGCCTATCCCTTCAGGGAACGGGCGCCGGCGTTTTGTCTTGCCGCCGGCCGGCTGGTCGCGTCGGACCCCAACGCCCGTGTCCCGGCCCAACGGCCGGGCACGGGCGTTACTGCGTTCGGGAGACCCCGACGATGACCTTGCCGATGAGGGTCGGGTCAACAATCTGTTGAGACAGTCAACACCCCTGTGCAGGCTTTCTCGCAGGATCCTCCCGCCCGTTTCTCGCACGCCTCTAGTCTGCGGGCTGGGGGCTTCGGCCAGACGTTTGTGGGGCCATTGCCGCCAAGTCACACCCCAAACTTGGTAGTGGAGTTTTCCATCGCGTCGGGGCAAAGTTGCCATGCTTTGGGACTGACGGAGGAATTACTGAGAGCAGCGGATCAAAGCCGGCACTCTGACCGTCGGCTGTCCATGCTGGCGACGGGCACTACGGACACGATTCGGAACATACGGCGGGGGGGCAGGCCGCGGGTGGAGACAGTTGAGGCTCTCTGTTCGGCCATGGGGCTGGAGGTGTATATCGGTCGGGCGCGGCGCCTGCCGAGCGACGAAGCAACTCATGGTTTGCGGGTCGCGAACTCGGCGATTCCCGATCACTTCCTGCGCGCGCTTCGGGAGATCGCCGAGAGCCTCCAGAGCGTAGGGTTCGAAGTGCGGGAGTTGGGTTTGCGAAGACGCCGGGCTGATGACGAATGAAGGCCGGCGAGGGGCGACCTCGCGGCGGCGTCGTTTCAGAGCGACCGGTGCAGCCAGGCGAGCAGATCCGCCAGGTCGATGAGCACGGGCGCGCCGGCTGCGGCCGCGGCCGTCGATTGTTCGCTGTCTCCGGGCGGACGGTCGTAGAGGGCCAGGGGCCGCCCGTAGCGGAGCGCCAGCGTGATCTCGCTCCGCGTGCCGGCGCTGCCGGGCAGCGCGACTACGGCGTCGGCGGAGAGGACGTTGATGTGGTTGCGCGAGTCGGGTCCCGTTCCGGCCGCGCCGGAGAGCGGCAGGTGGGTCCGGATCGCCACCTCGACCCACGGGTTGGGGTAGCCGTCGGGCGAGTCGTCGCCGTCTTCCGCCCCTGGCAGCACACCGATGCACAGGCCGGCGCGGTCTGGCGTTTCGGCGAAGGCGCGGCTGGTCGCGGTCATCGTTCCCCGGCCGCCGCCGGTCAGCAGGTGCCAGCCGGCGCCCGCGATGGCGCGGCCGAGCGGCACGGCCAGATCCTCGTGACTGTCTACGCCCGACCCCATCACGCCGACGATGGGCAGGCGAGTGGCTACTGCGACTTGCCGCGGGCGCTGATCGGCCACAGTTCCTCGACCCGGCCGTCGCGCACCGGGTAGTAGACGTCGTACAGGTTGACAGTGGGGTCGCAGTGCGGGGTGACGCACCAGAGCCGGTCGCCGAGCTGCGGCGGCCGGGGCGCGTCGGCGATGCGCAGCATGCCGTGCTCGTCGCCGCCCCAGCCGTAGACCACGCCGGCGATGTCGGCGAGTTGGGGTCGGTCGGCGTCCGACGCAAACGCCTTGTAGCCGCCGTCCGTGGTGATCATCCCGGGCACCGGCTGGCTGATCGCGGTGACGACCACGAAGAGCGAAGTCTCGAAGTCGTCGAAGACCTCGCCGTCACGGCTGCCGATCTGCCGGTACTGCTCGTCCATGAACAGGTAGGAGCCGACCTGGAGGTCGGTCATGCCGTCGACCGCCGAGTCGATGTCCCAGGTGCCCGTGCCGCCGCCGGTGAGAACGCTGAGCTCGATGCCGTCGTCCTCGATCAGCCGCTTCGTCTCCACCGCGGTCTCGAGCGCGGCCAGCGAGCGGGCCTGCCGCTCGGCGTGGCCGTGGACGTGCATCAGGTGGCCGGCGTAGGCCTGTAGGCCCTGGAGCTCGAGGTGACGCAGGCCGTCGATCGCCCGCGCCAGTTCGAGTGCGGGTTCGCCGACCGCGATACCCGTGCGGCGCGTACCGACATCGAGGTCGACGAGCACAAGCTGGGTCACGCCCGCCGCCGCGGCCGCCTCGTTCAGGCGTTCGGCGGCCGGTCGGTTGTCGACGACCAGGGCGACCTCGGAGCTCTTCTTCGAGAGGGCGACGACGCGCCCGATCTTGTCGTCGGTCACGACGGGGGAGGTGATCAGGACCTCTTCGACGCCGGCTTCGATCATGACTTCCGCTTCGCCGACCTTGGCGCAGCAGACGCCGACCGCTCCCATCTCCATCTGGCGCTTCGCCAGCAGGGGGCACTTGTGGGTCTTGGTGTGGGGGCGAAGCGAGATGCCCTGCTGCTCGGCATGGGCCGCCATCTTCGCGAGATTCAGCTCCATCGTGGCGACGTCGATGAGCAGCGCCGGCGTCGGGACGTCCTCGACCGGGATCGGCACGTCGAGAGGAATCGGTTCGTGGCTCAAGGCAGGCTCCGACGGGCCTCCCGTGAGGCCGGTACTGCAGGCGACGGACGCGCCGCCGGCGACTCCGACCGCCCCCAGGAAAGCCCGCCTCGTGGTGTCATTCGCCATTCGTCGGCTTCTCCCTTGGTTGTCCGGGGCTCGATCACCGTCGCCGGCCGTACTCCGGGGCATCTTGGACGCGATGGGTGGAGCGCAGCATCTTCGGGACTATAGCCTCGGCAGGCAGTGGTGGACCGAGGAAGAGAACGCCAGTGGCGTGGAGTTGCCGCAACAATGCGAAGCTCCGCAGCCCTCGTCCTGGTCGCGGCCGCCGCAGTGGACCTGCCGGCACAGGAGCCACCGCCGGCGGACCGGACCTTCACGGACGAGATCGAAGTGGCGGAGTCGTCGGTCGTGATCGAACTGCCGCGGCTGGGCAAGGTGTCGCCGGAGGAGTTCGAGCCGGAGGACTTCGTGGTCGAGGTGGGCGGGGAGAGACGTCGCGTCACCGGTGTGTCGGCGCTCGACCTGAAGGCGAACCCGCGGCCGGTGCTGGTCTACGTGGATGCCGTGCTCTCGAAGCCCGAGACGGTCCACGTCGGCGCCGGGGCGCTGGCTCGGCAGGCGAGGTCACTGACCGCGCTGGGCCCGGTCGAGATCGTGGTCGACGGCGGTGCGCCCGGCGGCGTGGAGCAGCGGCTCACGCCGTCGACGAAGCCGGGGGCGGTCGAGGCGGCGCTTGAGGGAATCGCCGCGGAGGGCTTGGGGCGCGACGCGTACTTCGAGTCCCGGAACCGGCCCGCAAGTCTGCCGACGTACGCGGACCTGGTGCGTGGATCGGCCGACCGCCTGCTGGCCGAGGCCGTACCCCGCTGCGGCGATCCGCCGTGCTTCCTGTTCTGGCTCAGCGACGGCTTCCCCGCCGTCGATGAGGTCGGCGAGCGTGCGGCCGGCGACCTGGAGGCGGGCCTTGCCTCGCATGGCTGGATCGTGGTCGCCATGGCGCTCCACGTACCCGCCCCCGATCCGGACTTCGGGGAGCCGCGGCCGCTCAGCTTCGAACAGTGGAAGGCGCTGACGCCGGGGGTCAAGATGGGGCCTCCCGCGGGGGAGATCAGCCGTCTTCAGGGGCTCTCGGCCAGCAGCTTCGACTTCTACATCGAACCCCGTTACGAGCCCCTACGCCGGGCGGCGATCGCGTCCTGCGGCGCGGCGTTGCGGGTCGAGCACCAGTTGGAGGCCGAGTTCGAGCGACTGAAGCGTCGCCTGCTGCTGCGGTTCGCGTCCGGGGAGGACGACCGCGTGCATGGGGATCCGTACGGCGCTTTTCTGCCGGTTGAGGTGCGGCTGGCGGAAGTGTCCCGGTTCGCCGACCGGAGGAAGTTCAAGCGGTGGCTTGGGCTCGTGCCGGCCGAGGAGCGGTTGCGCTACGCGCGTTGGACTCGCCCGGGTGAATCAGGCGCCGAGTAGGCGGTCCAGCGCCGTGGCCAGCGCGAGCAGCGCTCCGACCACAAGGACCATGCGCCAGGTCAGATCGGCGCGGAGCCTCTCCAAGTCGGTGCGGAGGTCGGCAATGTCCGCCTTCACCTCGGTGCGGAGGTCGGCAATGTCCGCCTTCACCTCGGTGCGGAGGTCGGCAATGTCCGCCTTGGTGGCTACACCCTGGACGACGGCAGTGCGGACGGTCTCGGTCACTGCCTCGGCCTGAGGCGTGTCCATGCCCGCCTCTTCCAGGGCGCGGACAGCCGCGTGGGTGTCGAAGGTGGCGACGCTCATGGGCTGATCGTAGCGCAGCCGCGACGCTCGAGCCACTCTTGGAGGCGTGAACTAGCGCTGGAACCTGAGCAGCTCCACCAGGTCCGGGCCGACGAAGAACAGCGCCAGCGACAGGAGCGCGGTCAGCACGAGCGGCAGGACGCACAGGAACGGTGCTTCGGCGACCTTCGCGGGGCCGCCGCCGGCGCCGCCCGGCGGTGCGGCGAAGAAGCCCCGGACCACGACCGGCATCAGGTAGAAGAGGGCCAGCAACGAGCTCAGCATCAGCACGCCGAGGAAGGCGACCTGGGCCGGGAAGCCGGTCTCGAGCGCGCCGGTCATCAGATACCACTTGGCCCAGGAACCGCCGAGCGGCGGAATGCCGATGATCGAGAGCGAGGCGAGGAAGAAGGCGGCGAAGGTCCAGGGCATGGTCCGGCCCAGGCCGTCGAGTTCGCTGACGTTCTTCTTGTGGGTGGCGACCAGGATCGCGCCGGCGCAGAAGAAGAGGGTGATCTTGCCCGCCGCGTGCATGGCGATCTGCATGCCGCCGGCGAGAACGCCGGTGGCGGTGGCCATTGCCGCGCCGAGGACGATGTAGGCGAGCTGGCTGATCGTCGAGTAGGCGAGCCGCGCCTTCAGGTTGTCCTGGCGGATCGCCACCACCGCCGCCATCAGCATGGTGAAGGAGGCGATCGTCATCAGGGTCAGCGAGGCGGTGCTGCCGCGCAGCAGATCGAGGCCGAAGACGTAGACCACCACCTTGAGGATGGTGAACACGCCGGCCTTGACCACCGCGACGGCGTGCAGCAGCGCGCTGACCGGGGTGGGGGCGACCATCGCGTTCGGCAGCCAGCGGTGGAGGGGCATCAGGGCCGCCTTGCCGGCGCCGAAGGCGTAGAGCAGCAGGAGCACGGTGACCATGCCGGAGCTCGTGTCCGCGGCGAGGATGCCGCCGGGCGCGAACTCGACCGTGCCGGTCAGCCGCCAGGTGAACAGGATCGCCAGCAGCAGGAAGGAGATCGAGGTGAACAGCAGGATGCCGAGATAGACGCGCCCCGCGCGCCGCGCCTCGGCGGTGCCGTGGTGGGTGACGAGCGGGAAGGTGAGGAGCGTCAGCGCCTCGTAGAACAGGAACAGGGTGAACAGGTTGCGCGCGAAGGCGATGCCCAGCGCGGCGAAGATCGAGAGCGCGAAGAAGGTGAAGAAGCGGGTCTGGTTCTTCTCGTGGTGGCCGCGCATGTAGCCGACGGCGTAGATCGAGGTGGGGATCCAGAGGCCGCTGGCGACGAGGCCGTAGAGCAGGCCGAGCGGCTCCACCTGGAACGCCAGCTCGACTCCGGGCAGCACCTCCAGCAGGACGAGTTCCGGCCGGCCGCCAGCCAGGACGTCGGCGCCGATCCTCCAGACCGCGGCGAACGTACAGACGCCGATCAGCGGCGTGGCCAGGTCGCGCAGGTTCGGGTGCCCGAGGCGGCCGAAGACCTGGCAGGCGCCCGCCGCGGCGAGCGGCAGCAGCAGCGCGACCAGGATCGTCGTCTCGGTGCTCATCGGGTCAGATCCCGCCGGCGAGCAGGATTTCGGCGGCTTCCGCGGCGACGCCGTAGGTCCACTTCGTGGTGAGACCGAAGACGACCGCGGCCGCGATCAGGATCCAGGTCGGCGCCAGCATCCCGAACGGGGCTTCGCGGACCTGGTCGGTGGGCTGGGTTTCCGGCGGCCGGCGGAAGTACAGGGCTTCGACCACCCGCCCGACGTAGACCACCGCCAGCAGCGAACTCAGCAGGATGAGCACCGCCGCCGCGGTCCAGCCCCGCTCCAGGGCGCCGGACACGAGGTACCACTTGCTCACGAATCCGACCGTCCCGGGAACGCCGATCAGGCTCAAGCCCCCAATCACGAAAGCGGCGCCGGTCAGCGGCATGCGGCGGCCGATCCCGGCGAGAGCGTCGAGATGGACGGAGCCCACCCGGTAGAGAAGGCAGGCGACGACCAGAAACAGGCCGCCCTTCATCACCGCGTGATTGAACAGGTGGACCAGGCCGCCGGCCAGGCCGGTGGCGTTCGCGGTCGAGAGGCCGAGCGTCATGTAGCCGATCTGGGCGACGCTCGAGTAGGCGAGCAACCGCCGCAGGTCGGTCTGGAAGATGGCCGCGCCGGAGGCCAGGAACATGGCGAGGATCGAGAGCGGCAGGAGAACCACGTGCAGGCGGAGTTCTTCGAACACGAAGGGTGCGCCGAAGACCGTGAACAGGATCATCGCCAGCAGGTAGAAGGAGACCTTGGTGGCGGTGGCGGCCAGGAACGCGCTCACCTTGGGCGGTGCGAAGGAGTAGGCGTTCGGCAGCCAGTGATGCAGGGGGAAGACCGCCAGCTTGATCGAGATGCCGACCACCAGGAGCGCCAGCGCCAGGACCGTGCCGCGAGCCTCCAGCGACGGATCGAGCCGCTCGGCGATGTCGCGCAGGTTCAGGGTGCCGGTTTCCTGGTAGAGCAGGCCGACGCCGAGCATGAAGAAGACGCCGCCGATCGTGCCCATGACCAGGTAGTAGAAGGCCGACATGACCGCGCGGCGGTGGCCGCCCAGGCTGACCAGGATGTACGACGACAGGGACGAGATCTCGAGGAACACGAAGATGTTGAATGCGTCGCCGGTGATCGTGATCCCCAGCAGACCGCAGATGCAGAGCAGGAACACGGCGTAGTAGAGGTGGCGGCGCGCTTCGGGCACCCCCGTCGGGCCGCCGCGCGAGTCGAAACTCAGCACCACCAGGGCTATCGCCGTGACCAGGGTGAGCAGGTAGGCGTTGACGGTGGAGACCCGGTACTCGATGCCGAGCGGCGGCGGCCAGCCGCCGAGCTGGTAGGAGATGACGCCGCCGCCGCGGACCTCGATCAGGAGCGCCACGGCGATGGCGAAGCACGCCGCGACGACGCCGAGGCTGAACAGGCGGGTAACGCGCGGGTGGCGCAGCAGCACGCACGCGGGCGCCGCCAGCAGCGGCAGGACGACCTCGAGGACGACGATGTGCTCGGTCATGCCGGGCGCCCTATCCGTGTTCCATGTCCCACGCGACCGCCTCGTCTTCCTCGACGGTGCCGTACTCGCGGTGGATGCGAACGGCCAGGGCGAGCGCCAGGGAGGTGGTGGCGACGCCGACCACGATCGCGGTCAGCATCAGCACGTGGGGCACCGGGTTCGAGTAGACGATGTCGTGCCCGCCGTGGCCGGCGCCGTGAACCGCATCCTCGGGCACGATCGGCGCCGTGCCGCCGGCGACCTTGGCCATCGACACGTAGAAGAGGATCGCCGCGGCCTGGAAGATGTTGAGCCCCATCACCTTCTTGACCAGGTTGTCGCGCGCGATGACGATGTAGAGCCCGACCATCATCAGCGCGATGATGAGCCAGTAGGCCCACAGATTGGTGAGCGCTTCCGGCAGAGTCATGGCGAGTCTCCCGCGGCGTCGATGCCGGCGCCGGACGCCGGCTCGCCGGTTTCCCGGTGGCCGCCGAGATGGCGGCCCACGAACGCGTAGTAGATGCGCATTATCGTCGCGGCGACGGCGAGCCCGACGCCGAGTTCGATCACGATGATCCCCAGGTGCTGGCCGTGATGGCCCGTGGTCAGCGGGTCGAGCGCCGAGTAGTCGAGGAAGTTGCCGCCCAGGAACATCGCCAGCACCCCGACAGCGCCGTAGAGCAGCACGCCGGCCGCCATCAGCCGCTCGGTCAGGATCGGCGGCACGACCTGCTGGAGCGGCTCGAGGCCGAAGATCAGGGCGTAGACGATCAGCCCGGCAGCGAAGATCACGCCGGCCTGGAAGCCGCCGCCGGGTCCGAAGTCGCCGTGGAACTGCACGTAGAGCCCGAACAGGAGGATCATCGGCACCAGGGCCCGGGCGATGACCCGGAGCACCGGCATGTCGCGGACCCGGACCGGCCTCACGACTCCCCCTCCTTCCGGCGCCGGTTCAGGCCGCCCAGAAGCAGGGCGACGCCGACGCCGGCGGTGAAGATCACGGTGACTTCGCCCAGCGTGTCGTAGCCGCGGAAGCTGGCCAGGATCGCGGTGACGATGTTGGGGATGTGGATCTTCTCCTCGGTCTCCGCAATGAGGTCGGGCGCCAGGTAGTGGTGGATCACCGCGTCGGGATCGCCGTAGGCCGGCATGTCCCAGGTGCCGTAGATCAGCACCGCGCCGGTGGCGACGACGATGATCAGCGGCGCGATGCGCGTCGGCCCCTGCCTCTCACGCCGCGAGGTCAGGCTCAGTGCACCGAGGATGAGCACGGTGGAAATCCCGGCGCCGACGGCGGCCTCGGTGAAGGCGACGTCGACCGCGTCCATCAGCACGAACAGACCGGCCGCGAGCAGGCTGGCGATCCCGGTCAGCATGGCGGCGGCGAACAGGTCCTGCAGCCTCGCCACGACGACGACGGTCGCCAGGAGCAGCAGCATGAGCAGGAGTTCGACCGGCGGCATCGTCACCTTCCGGCGCCGTCAGGCGATTCGGTCGCGTCACCGTTCCCATCCGAGGCTTCGCCGGACACCTCGAGTTCGAGCGCCAGACCGTGACCGTGGGCCGCCTTGACCAAGGCATGCGCGATGGCGGGGCTGGTGAACAGCAGGAACGTGAGCACCAGGAGCAGCTTGACGGTGACCATGGACAGGCCGCCCTGGAACATCAATGCCAGGAGCATCAGGCCGGCGCCGGCGGTGTCCGTGACCGACGCGGCGTGGGTCCGCTGGTAGAAGTCCGAGAACCGGTGCAGGCCGATGCCGCCGGTGACGCAGAAGAGCCCGCCGATCACCAGCAGGACCGCTGTCACCGCATCGAGCGCGCCGGTCATCTGATGTCCGCCTGCCGGTCGTCGAGGGTGCGACTGCGGTCCGCGCTGGAGAGGCTTCGGTCGTCGCGGGCCAGGTTGCCGAAGCGCGCGAAGCGCAGCACGGCGAGCGTGCCGGTGAAGTTGACCAGGGTGTAGACGAGGGCGAGGTCGAGCCACTCGGGCCGTTCCATCAGGAAGCCGCTGACCGCGATCAGCAGCACCGTCTTGGTGCCGAACATGTTCACCGCGAGGATGCGGTCGAACACCGTGGGGCCGATGGCGGCGCGGGCGAGCGCCAGGAACATCGTCACCACGATCGCGGCCATCGCCGCCGTGTACATCACTTCGAAGGCCCTTCCAGGCGAAGCACGTCGCGGTCCATCGAGCCGTCCACGACATCCGACTCACTCTCCGCGTCGAGTGCGTAGACGAGCAGCTCGCCGTCCCGCAGGTCCAGCGTGATCGTGCCCGGAGTCAGGGTGATGAAGTTCGCGTACAGGACCTGGCCGAAGGACGTCTTCTGACTGGCTTTGACGCGCCTGAGCCGCGGGTGGAGTTCGCTGCCCGGGACCAGGATCAGCCGCACGACGTGGAGGTTCGCCATCGCCACCTTGGATATGAAGGCGATCAGGAAGCGTGGCAGCCGCAGCCAGGCGGACGGGCGGAAGAACTCCCAGTCGCCGCCCGCGGCCCGGTCGAGCGCCAGGTACAGGCGCCATACGAAGAGACAGGAGGCCAGCCCGAAGAGCGCGATCAGCCACTCGCCCGTGGTGTAGTGCCCCGACCAGGACAGCCAGGCCGCTGCCAGCAGCAGGAGCACACCCCACCTCATCGCGGCTTAGCCGTCCACATAGGACCGCTTCCTGGGAACGCGGGCATCTTGCCCGCATCCGGCGCGAAGCGACGGTCCGGCTGAGTCCTAGCCGTCCACATAGGACTGCTTCCCCTTCGAGATGCTGAGGGTCCACTTCCCGGTAGCACGGATCCTCAGCGGATAGACGCCGGGTTCGGGGTTGAAGAACGTCTTGATGGCCGACCAGTTCGCCACGTTCTCCGAGATGTCGAGCGGTGGCCCGATCGCGAACGGGCCCTCGTTGCCTTCGACGCTGATCGAGGCGGTGTACTCGCCGCCGTCCATCTGGAACCTGACGACGCCGTTGCCCTTGCCCTCCAGGCAGCCGATGCCGCAGCTCTTGGGCTGTGGCGGGGGCGCCGGCGGCTTCCAGACCGGCCGCTCGGCGGCGGCCGTCGGCGCCGGTTCGGCGGCGTCGCGTGTCTCCTGGACGCATGCCGCCGAACCGAGCAACAGGAAACCGGCGAGCGCGCAGCAGTGCGCGGCGCGGGCGCCGAAACCGTGCGGGAGGTGCAAGCTCACTCGTTGCCGCCGGTCGCCTCGGTTTCCTGGCCCTCGTCGTCGTCCTCGTCGCCCTCGTCGGCCTCGTCGTCCTTCTCGGCCCAGGGCAGGTAGGCCGCGTAGTCGATCTCCCGTGGCGGCGGTTCGCCGCCGGGGCCGCTCAAGTAGTGCTCCATCCACCGCAGCGTGCGCAGCATGTAATCGAAGCGCGCCGCCGAACGGCGGTTGCCGTGCCCCTCGCCGGGGTAGAAGACGAGCCGCACCGGGGCTTGGCCCAGGGTCTTCAGGTGCCGGTACAGCTCCATCGACTGGCTGGGATGGACTCGCGGGTCCTCCTTGCCGTGCAGGATCAGGGTCGGCGTGCGGTTCCGTTCGACGTAGTAGATCGGGCTGCTCTTCGTGAAGTAGTCCCAGTCGTCCCAGAGCCGCTTGCGGTGGTGGACGAGGTGCATCTCCTCGGGGATGTCCGTCGTGCCCATCTTCGAGATGTTGTTCGAGATGCCCACGAAGGGGATAGCCGCGGCGAAGCGGTCAGAGTAGAAGGTGGCGCCCCAGGCAGATGCGTAGCCGCCGTAGGAACCGCCGGTGATGCCGACCCGGTCGCGGTCGACGAGGCCGATCTCGATCAGGTGGTCGACCGCGGTGATGAGGTCCTCGAACTCCTTGCCGGCCGCCGCGGCCTGACCGTGCTTGGAGAACTCGACGCCGCGGCCGGTGCTGCCCCGGTAGTTGGGGTAGAAGGCGGCGAAGCCGCGCGCCGCGGCGAGCTGCCCCAGGTTCGAGTAGCTGGTCAGCCAGCCGTTGCTGTAGTGGCTCTCCGGACCGCCATGCACGATCAGGATCAGCGGGTAGCGCTCTCCCTCCTCGTAGTCGAGCGGGTAGATCAGCAGGCCCTCGAGTTCCAGGCCGTCCGGCGTGCGGTGCCGGATGGGCTCCTGGCGGGCGAGGGTGAGGTCGTCGAGCCAGGGGTTCGAGTTCGTCATGCGCACCGGCGCGGTCTGCGGGTCGGCCGGGGCGTAGCGGTAGATCTCGCGTGGGTGATCCGGGCCTTCCGTGACCAGGGCCAGCGCGCCGCCGCCCCTGGCCAGGCTGAAGCTGAGACTGATCGGACCGCCGGGCTCGATCAGGGTCGTCGCCTGACCGTCTACCGAAACCCTTCCGAAGGTGCTCCATACGCCGACGGACGCGCTGTAGAGCAGGTGCTCCTCGTCCTCCCAGGCGAAGGCGGCGACGTGCGCCTCGAAGTCCGGCAGCAGATCGTTCGGCTCGCCGTCGATGGCCTCCAGCACGATCAACCGGCCCGCCGCCGGGTCGTTCTCATCGGCCGCCGAGACCGCGGCGATGCGCGTCCCGTCGGGACTGAATGCGACCGAGCCGAGCTTGCCGATGGCGCGGAAGGAACCCGCGACGGAAAGCTCTTCGCCGGCTCGGGCATCGACGACCACGACGCTCTTGCTGGTGTACGAGTCGTCGATGAGGGAGGTCGGGGTGGTGACTGCGGCCAGCCGGTCGCCCGTCGGGCTCCAGACCGCGGCGAGCACGGAACCCTCGACGGCCTCGACCAGGACGGGCTTGGATGCATCGTCATGCCGGTCGGCGTTGAGTGCGGGGACGTCGGCGACCCACAGCCGGGTCAGCGGGCGATCTTCCTCGTAGATCTCCTGGTTGAACCCCTGGTCGCGGAGCTTCTCCAGGTCCTTGTCCGTCTCCTCGCGCGCCAGGAAAGCGACCCGGCTGCCGTCCGGCGACAGGACGTAGGCGCCAATGCCGACCGGGTGCTCGACCAGCTTGCGGCTCTCTCCGCCGCCGAGGGGGATGCCGTAGAGCGCCGACGTCTTGTCGGGGGCGCGGCGGGCCGTGTACAGGACCTCGTCGTTGCCCCGGAAAGTCGGGCGCCCGACGTTGACCTCGCCGGTGATGTATGGACGCGAGGAGCCGGGTTCGCTCATGTCGAGGACGTGGAGCTCGGTCCAGGACGAGCCGCTGTCTTCGTCGACGGGACGCCTGGGCATGGCCAGCAGGTAGGCGGCGAGGCTGCCGTCCGGCGAGAGTTCGACCGTGCCGACGCTGCGCAGGGTCGCCACCTGGTGCGGCTCGATCGCGTTCGGTTCCTGCGCGGGGAGGGCGGTCGGCGTCAGCAGTGTCGCCGCGGCGGCGCAGCAGAACGCAGCGGCGACGGTCGACCGCAGGCTGGGGCGCTTCGTGCCGGTCCGCGTTGACGGCGAATCATCGATGCGAGCGGTGTGCCGATTCATGAGCACTCTCCTGTCACTGGTCCCTGTCCTGTCATTGGGCGGCTTGCTGTTGCTGCTGGTGTTGCCGTTGCTGTTGATGTTCGATTGATGTCAGGCGTTCGCGGATGTCCGGCGACAGCTTGACGCCCAGGTGAGTGATCGTATCGGCGGCCATGGCGATGCCGATCTCGCAGCAGGTGCGGACCGGCAATTCGCGCAGCAGGCCGTAGAGGAAGCCGGCGGCGAAGCAGTCGCCGGCGCCGGTGGTGTCGACCACCTCGACCCGGTGGGCGGGGACGTGGTGGACTTCGTCGCCCCGGCGCACCCAGGCGCCGCGGACGCCGTCCTTGATTGCGACCACCTCGATCGTTTCGCTCAGTTCGTGGGCCGCGGCCTCGGGCGCCAGGCCGGTCATCATCCGCGCTTCTTCGGCGTTTGCGAACAGGATGTCGAAGCCGTGTTCCTTGTGGCGCAGCAGGTGGTCCCTCGACCGACCGACCGCGAACGGATCGGCGAGGTCGATGGCCAGCTTGACGCCGGCGCCGCGCGCCACCTCGATCGCGTGTTCGATTGCGTCGATCTGATTCGGCGTGTCCCAGATGTAGCCGGTGGTGAAGAAGATCCGCGACCGGCGGATGTCGTCTTCGGGCACATGTTCGGCGCGGTACTGGCGGCAGACGCCGAGGTGGGTGTTCATCGTCCGTTCGCCGTCGGGCGTGACGAGGACCACGGAGGTGCCGGTGACGCCGTCGATCCGGGCCAGCCGGTTCCGGACCCGGCTCGCGGTCAGCCCGCGCTCGAACAGGCGTCCCGTGTCGTCGTCGGCGACGGCGGAGCTGTAACTGGCGGTCACGCCGAGCAGAGAGGCGGCGCGCAGCACGTTGGCGCAGGAACCGCCGGCCTCGATCTCGGGCTCCAGGACTTCGCCGTCCCGGTTGAGGACGTGGTCGAGGATCGCGTTCTGCTCGTCGGCGGAAACAAGCTTCATGATCCCCTTGTCGAGGCCCATCTCGTCCAGGTGCCTGTCCTCGACCCGGACCAGCAGGTCGAGGATCGCGTTCTCGATCCCGGTGACTTCCAGGTCGGCCCCAGCCCGCGGCGGTCCCGCCACGGTGTGCTACGCGTCTCCCCAGCGGTCCTTGACGGCGGCGCGGTCGACCTGGTCGCCATCCGAGCGGGGCAGTTCGCTGGTAAAGATCACGTCGCGCGGGCGCTTGAACCGGGCGATGCTCGAGCCGACGTGCTCCCGCACGGCTTCCCGGTCGAGACCGGCCTCCGGATCCGCTTCGACGACGGCGCGGATCGCCTCGCCCCAGCGGTCGTCGCTGACCCCGAACACACAGACTGCGCGCACCGCGTCCAGCTCGAGGATCGCCGCCTCGACCTCCGCCGGATAGACGTTCTCGCCGCCGGGCTTGATCAGCTCCTTCTCGGGCTTGCGGGCGACGTAGAAGAGATTCCCGTCGTCGTCGAAGCGGCCGATGTCGCCGGTGTGATGCCAGCCGCCGCGGAAGGTGTGGGCGGTGACGTCGGGCTGGCCGTCGTAGCCCAGGAACACGAGCGGCCCGCGGACCACGATCTCACCGTCCTCGCCGGCCGGCACTTCGCGTTCGTCGTCGTCGACGAGGCGCACGCTGCACAGCTCGGCCGCCTTGCCGGCGCAGCCGAGGCGCTCGCGCGCGTTCTGGATCGTCACGAAGCCGCTCGTCTCGCACTGCCCGAAGCCGGCCCAGAAGGTGGCGTCGGTCTCGTTGTGAAGCCGCTCCATGGTGGCCGGCGCGTCGAGGCCGGTGACGTGGCGGAGGCTGGGCAGCTTGCTGCCGGCCTCGGCCGCCGCGTCCAGCAGGGTGGCGAGCACCGGCGGAAAGTCGCTGATCATCGTGATCTGGTGACGGTCGATCAGTTCGACGGCCTGCGCGGGGTCGTACTTCGCCGTGATCACGTTCGCGCCGCCGGCGTGCAGGACGCTCAGCAGGTGGCCGAGTCCGGCGATGTGGAAGAGCGGCAACGCGACCAGGTTGCGGTCGGCGCCGTCCAGGCCCAGAGACGCGATCTCCTGCAGGTTGGCCCAGACCAGATTCGAGTGGCTGAGCAGGGCGCCGCGCGGGATGACATCGACGGCGGCGGTCGCGATGACCGCGAACGGCTCGTCGGCCGCCACGTCGGGCCGCGGCAGATCCCGGGCCGTGTCGCCGTCGGCGTAGAGCGAATCGAGCGAGGCGTAGCCCGACGCGGGACCTCTGCCGAATTGGAACCAGTGGGGGATCGCATCGTCTCCGGGTCCGCCCGGCACGGAGTCCAGGAAGTCGGCGCCGACCACGAAGGCGCTCGGCTTCGCCCGCTCGCGGGTCAGAAGCTCGATTTCGCCCTTCTGCAGCCGCCAGTTGATGGGGTAGACCACGATGCCCTGGCGGGCGCAGGCCAAATAGAGCTCCACGTAGGCCGCCGAGTTCTGGGCCAGGACCGCCAGCCGGTCCCCGGTGGTCAGACCGAGACCGGCCAGGCCCGCGGCAAGGGAATCCACGCGGCTGCGCAGTTCGGCGAAGCACCGCTCCTCGCCGTCTTCCGTGACCAGGCCGAGCCGGTCGCCGAACGCCGTCGCGTTGCGGACGAGAACGTCGTAGAGCGTGAAGTTGTGAACGCTGGACACGGTAGAGCAGGCTTCGCCGGGGAGCAGGGCCGGCGCGCACTTTATCAACGGCCAGTCACTGGGTGCGCCAAGGGCTACACTCCGCGCATGCCCAGCCGACGACGAGCTTGCATCGCCCCGCTCGCGCTGCTTCTCCTCCCCCTGGCCACGCCCAGCCACGCCTGGAACGACTTCGGCCATGAACTCGTCGCCCGCATCGCGTGGCAGGAACTCGAACCGGAGGTCCGCAACCGGGTCGTCGCCCTGCTCCGGCAGGCGCCGGCGGACAGCCGCATGCACTGCCTCGATCTCAACCAGGATCGACGCGGGGAGTGCGGCCGCTTCGCCTACCGCCTCAACTCGGCTCCGACCGCCGACGACGGCGATCGCATCCTGTTCGAGCGGGCGGCCTACTGGGCGGACCTGGCGCGCGGACTCGAGAAGTACAACCGGCCGACCTGGCACTACGTCGGCTGGACCTGGCGTCAGGGAGCGGACGGTTCCGCTCGCGACACGGATCTGCCGGTGCCCGAACCGAACGTCGTCAGCCAGTTGCAGGAGTTGGCCCTGTCGGTCGCGGACACGTCCGGCCGGCCCGACAAGCGCGCGATCCACCTGGCCTGGATCTTCCACCTGGCCGGCGACGTCCACCAGCCCCTCCACGCCGCCTCGCGGGTCACCGAACGCCGCGACGAGCGCGAAGGCGACCGGGGCGGCAACGGCTTCGGTCTCGACGAAGGGAACCGCAACCTGCATGCGTTCTGGGACGGCGCCCTGGACGGGCAGACCTGGGCCGGGTACCGGCAGAGCGTGCTCGCGGAGCTCACCCGCGCATCGGGCGAGCCTCCCAACCCGGAGCAGTTCTGGGCAGCATTCAGGGAGGCCAGGGACCGCGAGTTCGAGGACCTCAAGGACCGGATCGCCGCTGAGGCCCGTTCACGCCACCCGCTCGACGCCGCCACCCGCGCCGAACTCAAGTCCGGCGACTTCGAAGCCTGGGCGCAGGAGTCCAACCAGATCGTCCGCAAGTCTCTCTATCCCGGAGACCTCGCCCGTGGCGCCGCACCCCCCGCCGCGTACGGGGACCTCGCCTACGACACGGCCCTGGAGAGAGTCGCCCTTGCGGGTTACCGCCTGGCGGACCTGCTGCGCCGGATGCTCGGAGAGAGTGAAGCTCTCTGAGTAGAGGAGCTCGGCCTTCGGCCTCGCTCCTACGCCCCTCGGAGGCCGCTACGCCGGCGGCAGGCGGTCCAGGAAGCTGCGGACCGACGCCACGAGTTGATCCGGGGCGTCGTAGTGGACCATGTGGCCGGCTTCGGCGATCTCTTCGTGTTCGCCGCGACGGAAGAGGGCGACGCGGCGGGCGATCTCGGCTGGTTCGGGGGTGGCGTGTTGTTCGTCGACGCCGCGCCGGCCGCTCCAGAACTCGTTCGCCAGGGCGGCGGTAAGGATGAGGGCTGGGCAGGTGACCCAGCTCCAGCGTTCCTCGGAGGCCTCCGGCACGTTCGACATCCAGGTCGTCACCACCTGGGGATCCCACTTCCACTCCAGCCCGCCAGAGGCCAGGGGGCGCGTGCTCTGCTCGACGAACTCGCGGGCGCGGGCGGGATCGAGGCGGGGATGGACGCGCTTCAGCAGATCCCAGGCGTGGTCGAGGGAGGCGACGAGCCGGTGCGTTCGCGGGTGCGTCAGCGACTCGATCGCCACCCTGGCCCGTTTCTGTTTGACCTCTTCGGGGAAGCGGTTCATCGCGTAGGGCGGCCCCAGACCCTCGATCAGGACGATCGCGCGCGGCAGCTCGGCGAAGATGCCCGCCCATTGAGCGACGACCTGGCCCCCGAGGCTGTGCCCGATCACGATTGGCCGCTCGAGGCCGCAGTCGGTGAACACGGCGTGCAGGTCGGCGATGTGATGGGCCATCGTGTAGATGCCCGGATGCGCGCTGTCGCCGTGCCCGCGCAGGTCGTAGGCGATCACGCGGTGGTCGGCCGCGAACGCCTCAGCCACCGGCGCCAGGGTGAGGGCGAAGTCCTGGATGCCGTGGGCGAGGAGGATCGCCGGCTGGCTTCGGTCGCCCCACTCGTAGATCTGGAGTTCGGTGCCGCTGGCTTCGATGCGGCGGCGGATTGGCGCCGCGGTCTCGAGGACGGCGGCAGCGGGCGACACGGGGGACGACGTGGTGGAAGTCATCGGGGGTCGAGGACGAGGAAGCCGGTGTCGGCTAGCGTTCGGTTCAGGTCCGCCAGCGGGCCGGCAAGAGTAGCCTCGAAACGGTCCTCCTGCTCGGCGAATTGGGACTGGAGTCGTCGCCAGACCGCGACCTGCTGATCCGTGGGCCGCGCGTCGGCCTGTCCGACCGAGCGGGCGAGGTAGGTGAGGCGCGCGTAGAGCCGGCGCTCCCAGCGCAGGCTGTCCTGGCCGGTGCCGGTCAGCCGCAGGTCGAAGAAGGCGCCCTCGATCTGCCGCAGCTCGTCTTCGAGCGCCGCCGCCTGCTCCGCGGCGTCACCGTACGCGTCGTCGTCCTCGAGGCGCTCCTGCAGAGCCGGCAACTGGGCCCGCAGGTCCTCGGCGCCGTTCAGGATCGAGGCGGCTCGTTCGATCGCGTCGCGGATCGCGAAGAGGAGTTCGTTCTGGGCGGCCAGGTCGTCCGCGGATGCAGTGGAGCCGGGGTCGAGCAGCACTTCGATGTCTGCCGCTGACAGGGCTTCGCCCTCATCGCCGTCTTCGGCGGTGTCGCCGGCCAGGGAGAGTTCGAGCCGGTAGGTCCCCGGCGCCGCGAGCAGCGAGAGCCGGCCGCCGTCGGGCAGCGGCCGACGGCCCTCCGCCGGCATCTTCCAGTCGGGGCGCTCGTCCGGCTTCGTGCGCAGACGGACTTCGGTGGTTGGATCGTGGCGGAGATCCCAGGTCACACGGTGGAGACCGGGCGCCGCGGGCAGGTCGTCGAGGGTGCGGACCAGTTCGTCCCGGCCGTCGAAGATCCGGATCTGGGCCCGGGGTTCCGCCGCCTCGGCGTCTGGCTCGCCGCTCGCAGCGGCCCCGGGCGCCTCCGGAATCCAGTAGTGGAGCAGTGGCCCGTAGGGCGGATTCGTGCCGGTCGCCGGCACGTCGGGCTGGGCCATCGGCGCGCCACGGGTGCGGAAGCGGTAGGTGACGCGGGGCGGCAGCAGCTCGGGGCCGTCCGTGGGCAGGCCGCGGGCGATCGCGCGCAGCGGCGTGAGATCGTCGAGGATCCAGATGCCGCGGCCGTAGGTCGCCACAACCAGGTCGTCGAAGTGCTCCTGGACCTCGATCCAGTGCACCGGCGCGGGCGGCAGGTTCGCGCCGCCGTCGCTGCGGCGAGAAAGCCGCTGCCACGCGGCGCCGTCGTCGAAGGAGACCCAGAGGGCGTTTTCGGCGCCCAGGAACAGGAGCCCGGCCTGCTCCGGGTCCTCGCGGATGCAGTGGACGTTGCCGAGCGGGCCGCGGGGCAGGTCGGCGGCGAGGTCCGTCCAGGTCTCGCCGTGATCGCTGGTGCGGAAGACGTACGGGGTCGTGTCGCCCTCCTGGCGCCGGTCGATCGCGACGTAGGCCGTGCCGGCGTCGAAGTCGGAGGGGTCGATGTTGCGGACCGTACCCAGCGGCGGCAGGTCCGGGAGGTTCGCGGTCACGTTGATCCAGGACTCGCCGCCGTCGCGGGTCAACTGGACCTGGCCGTCGTTCGTGCCTGCCCAGATCAGGCCTGGTTCGATCGGGCTCTCAGCGATCGCGAACACGACCGGCGCGATGGTCGGGCCGGCGTCGTCGAGGGTCAGTCCGCCGGTGCGGCGCATCAGGGCGGGGTCGGCGGTGGTCAGGTCGGGCGAGATGCGCTCCCAGCTCTGGCCCCGGTCGCGGCTGCGGTGGACGTACTGGCTGCCGGCGTAGACCGCGGTCTGATCGTGTGGCGAGGTGGCGAAGGGCGCCGTCCACTGGAAGCGGTACTCGAGCGCCGAGGCGGGGGAGCTCTCGATCGCTACGGGCCAGACGCTGACGTCCCGGGCCTGGCCCGAGCGCAGGTCGTAGAGCTCGAGCTGGCCGTCGTAGCAGCCGGTCCAGACCAGGTCCGGGTCGGCGCGGTCGACGATCGAGAAGCCGACTTCGCAGCCGCCGACCGAGTGCCACTCGCCGACTGGAATGCCCTGGGCGCGTCCGCCGTAGAGCACCCGGCTCGGCCCGCGCATCGACGGCCCGTCCTGGCGGTTGCCGTACACGAAGTAGGGCACGCGGTCGTCGGTCGAGACGTGGTACATCTGGGCGATCGGCAACTGCGGGCGGTACCAGGAACGGCCGCGGTCGGCGGTGATGCTGACCCCTCCGTCGTGGCCGACGATCCGGCGGTCGGGGTCGAGCGGGTCGATCCAGATGTCGTGGTGGTCCCAGCCGGCCTGGTCGAAGCCTTCGCTCGCCACGGTGCTGCCGCCGTCGAGCGACACGGAAAGGCGGGTGGCGACGAAGGTGATCTCGTCGGCGCGGTCGGGCGCGGCGGCCATGCGGGTGTAGTACAGGGGCCGGGTGATCAGGTTCAGGTCGTGGCTCACCAGGCGCCAGGAGTCGCCGCGGTCGTCGGAGCGCCAGAGGACGCCGGCGAACGGATCGGAGGGGGCGAAGTCGCGGTTCGAGCTCGTCTCGATCAGGGCGTAGAGCCGGTCCGGATCGTCGGCCGACACCGCGAGCCCGATCTTGCCCAGCGGCGGATCCGGGAGGCCGGCGCCTTCCAGGGGCGCCCAGGTCGTGCCGCCGTCGCGGGAGCGGTGGAGGCCGCTGCCGGGGCCGCCGCTGGTGCGGCCCGACGTGCGGATCTCGATCTGCCAGACCGCGGCGTAGACGATCCGCGGGTTGTCCGGCGCGAAGGCGAGGTCGATGGCCCCCGTGTCCGCGTCGATGAACAGGACGTGCTCCCAGGTGGCGCCGCCGTCGGTGGTGCGGAAGACGCCGCGCCCCGCCTCGCCCTGTTCCTGTGGGCCGTAGGCGTGGCCGAGCGCCGCGACCAGGGCGGTGTCGGGGTCGTCGGGATGCACGACGATGCGGCCGATGCGGCCGGTGCGGCCCAGCCCGAGGTGTTCGAAGCTGTCGCCGCGGTCCGTGGAGCGGTAGACGCCGTTGCCGATCGAAATGTTGCTGCGGATGAAGCTCTCGCCGGTGCCGACCCAGATCACGTTCGGGTCGGAGGGGGCGACCGCGATCGAGCCGATCGAAGCGGCTTCCTGCCGGTCGAAGATCGGCGCCCATGAGACGCCGCCATTGTGGCTTCGCCAAAGCCCGCCGGAGGCGGCGCCGGCGTAGTACACGCCCTCGCCGCCCGGCACTCCGGCTACGGCGGAAACCCGGTTGCCGATCGGGCCGATGTGGCGGAACGCGAACGGATCGAGAAGCTCCGCTGGCGGTTGGGCGGCCGCGGCCGCGCCGCATAGGAGGAGGCCGAAGAACGCTCTGTGGCGCAACCTTGCATGGAACAAGCCCTGTTTCCTGTGCGTCAGCGCGGCGCGGACGCCGCGACTCGATTCCTAGTAGCCGGCCTGCTTGTCGATGACGTTGCGGAGCGGCCTGCCGGTGGCGAACCGGGTGACGTTGTCGCGCAGCAACTGCATCCGTCGCTCCTCGAGCCGGTCGGAGATCGTCGCGAGATGCGGCGTGATCGTCACGTTCGACATGGTCCAGAGCGGATGGTCGGAGGGCAGCGGTTCGGGATCGGTGACGTCGAGGCCGGCGGCGCGAATCTTGCCGCTCTCAAGTGCCGCGACCAGAGCGTCCGTGTCGACGATCTTGCCGCGCGAGATGTTGATGAAGTAGACGTCCTGCTTCATCAGCTCGAACTGCCGGGCGCCGATCAGACCCTCCGTGGCCGGTGTGTGCGGCACGGAGGAGAAGACGACATCGGCTCTGGGCAGCAGGTCGTCGAGCTCGTCCGGCTTGCCGACGTACAAGACATCGCGGTGGATCGGGATGTCCTTCGGATCGACCCCGATCACGGTCATGCCGAATGCGGCGGCCCGCTGCGCGATCTGGGTGCCGATGCCGCCGAGGCCGATGACGAGCGCCGTCTTGCCCCTGAGCTCGATCATCGGCAATTCGCGGTTCGTGTTCCAGCCCTCGGGCATCTGGGCGTTGAAGGCCTTGATGTTGCGCGTGAAGTTGAGCAGCAGGGCGAAGGCGTGATCGGCGATCTCGGGGCCCTGGATGATCTTCGCGTTGGTCAGCACGATGTCGCTGTCGCGCAGGTCGGGGATGTTGAGGAAGCCCTCGACGCCGGCCGAGTTGCTCTGGATCCAGCGCAGCTTGCTGTCGGCGACCAGGAAGTTCTCGATGCCGCGGTAGCCGGCGATCAGGCCGTCGCAGTCGCTCGGGTCCAGGTCGTCGTCGACCCCGAGCAGGCGGAGGTTCGCGTGCTCTTCCCCCAGTTCCGCGAGGGCGTCCAGGAAGAACGCCGGCGCGCAGACGGTGACGGTCTGGGCGGCGGCCGGAGCGGCCAGCACGGCGAGAAACAGAGGTGTGAGCAGGACCAGTGCGAGACCCGTTGCACGGCGGTTCAACATGGGCGGTGCCTCCCTGAGCAGTGAGTTCCGTCTGGACGAAACCTGTGTATGAAGGGGGCCGATCGTAGCACCGGCTTGTCGGCCCGAGGGGTGCTACGATCCCGCGCGCTCGAAGGCTCGGTTCGTCTTCGGACCGCCCGTTCGCATCAGACCAGAGGAAGCAGGAGCAAGATGGCCACGGACTCTCTCAGTGAGCGCGGACAGTCGCTCGAGGAGGCGTTCTTCCGCAACATGGACCGCAAGTTGATCGAGGAGCTGCGGTCGAAGAAGGCGCGCGAGCAGCAGATCGACGAGTTGGCGGCGGCCTCGGGGATCGAACACAGGGCAGTCCTCGGCGCCCTGCTGGACGCCGGAATGCACAGCGAGGCGCTGGTGGCAGTAGGCCTGGTGCCCCTGGTCGAGGTGGCGTGGGCCGACCACGCGATGGACGCCAGCGAACGGGACGCCATCATGCAGGCGGCGAGGGAAGCCGGCGTGACGCGGGGATCAACCGCAGCCGGGCTGCTCCTGGCCTGGCTTGACCGGCGCCCCGGCGCCGAGCTGTTCGAGGCTTGGGAGGGCTATGCGGGGGCTCTGGTGGCCGAACTCGGCGAGTCGGACGCCGCGGCGGTGCGCGAGGACATCATGGGTCGGGCGCGGAAAGTCGCCGAAGCTGCCGGCGGTTTCCTGGGGCTGGGTAGTGTGTCCAGGGAAGAGCGGCGCATGCTCGGCGAACTGGCTGCTGCGCTAGGGGGGTAGCGGGTCGGATTCCGCCTGACGGCGGATGCCGGCCGGAGGCCGGCGTACCCAGCGAACCACGGATTCCGCCTGCCGGCGTACCCAGCGATCCGCGGATTCCGCCTGCCGGCGTACCCAGCGATCCGGAGGCGGCGCTTACCAGCTCGCCTTGATGACGCCGGGGAGCTCGCCGCGCAGGGCGAGGTCGCGCAGGGCGATGCGCGACAGACCGAACTTCCGGTAGTAGCCCCGCGGGCGACCGGTGACGGCACACCGGTTGCGTACCCGGACCGGGCTGGAGTCGCGCGGCAACTTGTTCAGCAGGAGCTGCGCCTCGAAGCGCTGTTCGGGGGGCAGGCGCTGATCCCTGACCAGCGAGCGCAACTCGGTCCGGCGCTCTCGGTGCCTCTCGACAATCTTCTTGCGGCGTTCGTTCTTGGCGATCGATGCCTTGGTGGCCATAATCTGCGGTCTTCCCTCGCGTTGCTGATGCTGGCGGTCTTCGATCTCGGGCGCCGGCCGGCGAATCGTCCGGGGCGCGGGAAGCGCGTACCCTAGCAGTTTTCGGCTCGGAGCGTCTCAGAAGGCGCGAAGAATGCGAACAGGGAGAGCGCCGTATCAAGCTGTTGGAAGGGTGGGCGACGCCGTTTGGCGTGCAAACATTTGTTCAGGTCCGCTAACAAAAGGCCCTTGACTCACGACGAGGGACTGGGAGAACGTGTCGGGATGAAGAGAGCACTGGTTCCGCCGACCTGGAGATGGGCGCCGATACTGGTCCTTCTCGGCACGCTGGCTTCCGCTTCTGCCGCGCAGGGCTCCGACTGGCCGCAGTGGCGGGGGCCGAATCGAGACGGCGTAGCACCCGGCGCAGAGTTGCCTGCTGTGCTTCCCGCGGCTCTCCATCAGCTTTGGAAGGTCCGCGTGGGAGGGGGCCAGTCCTCTCCCATCGTTGCCGGCGACCGCGTCTTCGTCCTCGCGCGGCAGGGCGAAGAGGAAGTGGTGCTCGCCCTGTCGGCGGCGACCGGCGAGGAACTCTGGCGGCATAGCTACCCTGTGTCCTATGAGCCCAGAACGGCGGCCATCCAGTATGGCCCGGGTCCGAAGTCGACCATGCTGGCCGAAGGAAGTTCGGTCTACAGCTTCGGCGTCCGGGAGCGCCTCCTGTCCCTGGACGCCGACTCGGGTGCTGTGCGTTGGGAAAAGACCTTCGAAGACGCCTACGGTGAGCCGTACCCGATCTGGGGAACGGCGTCGTCGCCCCTGATCGAGGGCAATCTGCTCATCGTGCCGGTTGGCATCACGGGCTCCGAGGAGCGGGAAGATCAGGGGGCCCTGATTGCCTACGACAAGGCGACCGGAGAAGAAGTGTGGAGGCTGTCCGGGCCGCCCGCGTATGCGTCGCCCATGGCGTTCACGCACGAAGGGGTTCGCCAGATCGTGACGATGGACGACGTGTCCTTCTTCGGAGTCGGAGCGACGGATGGCGATCCGTTGTGGTCGTTCGACTTCACCACGGCGTTCCAGCAGAACACGCCGACCACGATCCGCTACGACGGCAACTTCATCCTCTCGGGGTACCAGTGGGGGACTGCGGCGATCAAGGTCGAACCGCCGGCCGAGCCGGACGGCGCCTGGGCGGTGAGCGAGGTCTGGAAGACGACGGATGCCGAGCTGTACATGGACTCTCCGGTGCTGGTCGGCGATCATCTCTACTTCCGCTCGAACAAGAGGGCCGGCACCTTCGTCTGTCTCGACCCCGCCACTGGCGAAATCGTCTGGCAGGGGCCCGGCCGGTGGGCCGCCTACGCGTCGGTGATCGCAGTGGGCGATCGCCTCCTGGTGCTCACCGACGAAGCGGAACTCAAGGTGATCGCTGCGGATCCGTCGGGCTACCGGGAGCTTGCTTCATGGGAAGTGGCGGACAGTACGACCTGGTCGCATGTGGCGCTCTCCGGGTCCCGGGTCTACGTGAAGGACGAGGAGCACCTGGCGGCTTTCGATCTGGCGGCGGCACGAGTCACGGAGGCAAGGGACCAACCTGCCGCGACCAGCCCTACGGGTGCTGACAGCGCCGCCGGCAGCAAGCAGGACACCGAAGCCGTCAAGGTTGCGGTGGGCGCGATGCTGAAGGCCATGGCCGCCGGAGACATGGACCTCATGTGGACCTATCTGGGTGAGGACTTCCGGTCCTACAGCGGCGCTGACAAGGCTGTCTTCAGTCAGTACCTCGGCTCGACCGCCGGCACCGAGACGAAGAGCGACGAGATGGTGGTCGAGTGGGACGGCGCGACCGCCAAGGTCACCGGCGTTCGGTGGGTCTCGAATGGCCTGGACTTCGGACTGGAGATGCTGGTGGACCAGCGCGACGGAAAGTGGCTCGTCACCTTCATGGACTTCGACTCCAGGCGCATCCATGGTCAGGAGTAGGAGTGGTCGGACGGTCGCGTCTACGGTCGGCGACGTACGACCATCGCTACTTCGGCCAGCGCGTCGAGAGTGAGCCCCTGATCGCAAAGGCGTCGCAGAGCCTGACCGAGCTTGTCGCCGTGCTCCCCGGCCAGAACGTCGGGGAGCCGGTCCCGCAGGTCACGGTCGCACCAGCGCGCGGCGGTTTCGAAGCCATGCGCCTCGTAGATCGAGGCGGGGTGGCCGCCCATGAACACTCCCAGGGGCCTGAAGGGCGGCACGGCCTTGGCTACGGTCGCCTCGACGCCCGCGGCGTCGGCCCAGCGCAGGAACTCCTTGAGCAGGGCGATGCCGATGCCACGACCGTGGTAGCGGGGATCGCGAGCGTCGCCGCTTTCCAACTGGCCGACGTGGTAGCAGAACAGGTTCAGCGTCCGCGATGGCAGGGACGGGGCGTTCGCGTGGCCAAAGTCGCCCCAGTACAGCGGATCCATGATGCCGCTCGGGGAGCGCAGTGACGGATCGTAGCGGCGGAACTGGAGCTGGCCCACGTGCTGCTCGCCGTCGAAGGCGAGGATCGCGGTCGCGCCGAGGTCCGCGATGCGGGTGCGGACCTCCTCCTCGGCGCCCTGGCAGTCGATCGGGGCGCGGCCGATATCGGCCATCGTCATCAGCCGGTAGTGCATTGGCTCCGCCTAGACTATCGGGAGACACTTGAGACCTGACAACCTGGGAAGGGAGCGCAGCGATGGAGATCATTCAGGCAACCGAGACTCACTCCAAGAAATGGGCCGACGAAGTCGCCGACCTGGTCTGGGCTAGCGGGCCTACGACATACGACTACCAGTTCGGGGGCCGGGAGTACTACGACGAGATCGTCAAAGCCTCGTGGGGCACACCGGGCACGCTTTTTTCGTATGACTGCACCACGATTGCGGTGGAAGGAGACGAACTCATCGCCATCGAGATCGGCTTCCGCGGTCCGGAGTTCGCCCAGCGCAAGAAGACGCTGCCGCCCTTGTGGGCGCCGCTGATCGAGTCGGGCCGCGTCTCACATGAGAAACTCGCTGAAATCGGCAGGGCCGCCTATCTGTGCAGCTACCTGAATGTCGCGATTCCGTCGGCTGTCTACTACGTTCACGCGCTCGCTGTTCAGGAGTCGCGACGGGGCCAGGGGATCGGCAAGCAGTTGATGCAGAGGGCGCTCGACGGCGCGAAGAGCGCTGGTCTGCGCGGTCTGCACCTCGACGTGCTCTCAGATACTCCCGCGGTCGGCTTCTACTACTCCTTGGGGATGGAGTGCCTGACCGAAACGGTTGCGCCGACACCGCTCCAGAACGGAATACCCATGGAAATGCGGATGTCACTCGACTTCTAGGAGTCGAGTCGCGGCGTCCTGGGGAAGCGCCTCTTCGCCGCTGATCTCGGGCGCCCAACAGAGGTTCGTGCCGAGAAGCGGACCGGCGAAGTCGCGGACCGGGTTCGCGGACCTCGCGGTAGGCTATGCGCCGCACTGTTCCCTGCGCCTGCGGCCCGACCGATGATGTTCCCGCCTCCCAATCGCCGTTCCTACTCCTTCGGACCGTACGTGCTGGATGTCGGTCAGCGGCGGCTCCTTCGCAACGGGCAACCGGTCCCGATCCGGCCGAAGGTCTTCGACACGCTAAGGGCTCTGGTCGAGAACAGCGACCGCTTCCTGAGCAAGGAGGAGCTGATTGCCATCGTGTGGCCGGACAGAAGCGCGGTCGACGAGAGCAACCTCACGCACAATGTCTCGGTGCTGCGGAAGGTTCTGAAGCAGACCCGGAAGACCCAGTACATCGTCACTGTTCCTGGCCGCGGCTACCGCTTCACCGCTCCGGTCGAGGCGTCGCTTGAGGGATCGATCGCGGTCCGGCCCTTCGCCAACCTGAGTCCTGACTCGGACCAGGACTTCTTCTGTGAGGGGATGGCCGAGGAGCTCATCGATGCCCTGGCAGGTGTCGAGGGGCTGCGGGTCGTTGGCCGGACTTCTTCCTTCGACCGCCGGCTGAGAGAACTGGGCGCATCCGCGGTCGGCGAGAGACTGGGTGTATCGACGATCCTCGAGGGCAGTGTGCGCAAGGCGGGCGACCAACTGCGGATCTCGGCGCGACTGACCCGGACCTCGGACGGAACGCAGCTCTGGTCCGAGCACTACGATCGGAAACTGGGTGATGTCTTCGAGATCCAGGAGCACATCGCGCGAGCGATTGTGGACCACGTACGCACAAAACTGCTGGATCCACACCCCGGTCCCGTCGTGTCACGAACCACGGACGACCAGGACGTCTATCGCCTCTACCTGGAGGCACGGTACAGCCTGAACCACCAGACGGAACAGGGGATGGAACAGGCGATCCGGTTTCTTGAGCGGGCGCTCAAGTTGCAGCCTGGTTTCGCGCGTGGTCACGCTCTGCTCGCAGTGTGCTACGCGTATCAAGCTGTCTACGGCTTCCGGCCGGTGCCCGAGACGCTGGCCAAGGCGGAGGAAGCGGTGCGCCAGGCACTGGAACTCGACGACTCGAGTGCGCTCGCGTACCGGGCGGTGGGTGTTCTGAGCGCCACGTTTCGGTGGGACTGGGCGGCAGCGCAACAGGCATACCTGCGGGCTCTGCGACTCGACCCGGGCAATTCCACCGCCCACTACTCGTATGGGAACCACATGCTGGCCCCGGTTGGTCGTCTTGAGGAGGCGGAGCGGGAAATCAGGACCGCCGCGGAGTTGGATCCTTTGTCGCCGACGTTCAGTCAGGGTCTTTGCCTGGTCCTCTACTACGCGCGGCGCTACGAAGAGGCGGTCGTGCAGGCTCGTCACACGCTCGCCCTGGAGACGGACTATCCGATCGTGAGCGCGCTGCTATCGGCGTGCTACAGCGCGATGGGCCGGCCGGACGAGGCGATCCATGAGCGTCAGGTCCACTTGCGGAATACCGGTCGCGTGGAGGACGCGGAGGCGATCCGGAGCATCTACGCGAAGGAGGGCGAACCGGGAGCACTGCGCTGGATGGCGGATCAGATGCTGAAGCGGGCGGACGCCGGGGAGAAACGTCCCTTCTCCCTGGCTCTTCTCTACTCCTGGCTCGACGAGAGAGAAGCTGCTCTGATGTGGCTGGAAGATGCGCTGAATGCGAAGCTTGGCGCCGTGATCTGGACCAAGGTGCATCCAGCGTTCGACAACCTGCGCGGCGAGCCACGGTTCCAGGAGCTGCTCGACGAAATGGGCGTCAACGATCTCCGGGTTGCGACGCCCGGGGCCGTTGTCGACTAGGGATCCTCTACGGGTGTTCCGGTGTGTTGCCGGGTCGGGTGAAAGAGCGTTCCGAGGCCCTTTTCCAGTTCCGAGCAGGCGGCGGCCTCGCCCATGTTGCAGGCCGTGGAGAGGAGTTCCTGGGCCAGGCCGATGTTCTTCGGCACGCCGTGCCCGTGCACGTGGGCGTAGCCCAGCAGGAAGCAGCTCATGCTGTCGCCTTCTTCGCATCCACCGGGGAGTCTCCCGATCGCATCGGACACCCCGGCGGACGCCATCGCCACGTTGCCGTCGAAGAACGCCTGGATGACGACGTTCTGGCAACCCTTGTGGAAACCGCTGCGACACGCCTGGTCGAAGTAGGAGACGCCCTCCAGCGGGTCGAGCGGCACCACCCCTCCCCGGTTGAACAGCACGCCCAACTGGTTGCACTCTTCGCCGCCGCCGTTGTCGCACGCGAGTTCCAGTTTCGTGACCAGGTTCTCGCAGGCGAACCGCTTGCCCTCGTCGCAGGCGGTCTGCCAGTACTTGAAATCTTCGCCCTCGTGTGTGCGGCCGACGAAGTTGGACGCCAGCATCCACCCGAAGAGCCCGATCCAGACGGCCATGAAGGCGTAGTTCACCCGGCGTGGCTTCGTCGCCTGAAGCAGCACCGAGAGGCGAAGGCTCTCCACGCGGCGCGACTTCCCCAGCCTGTCGAGTAGCGGCACGCAGAGGTTGAGCACCGGCACGAAGAGAAGCTTGTCGTAGAACAGCGGGACGTCGATCTGGCGGAGGAACTCGAACAGGCCGAAGGCGCTGAGTCCGTAGAGCGCCCCGAACACCGCGCTTCCCAGCCTGCTGCGGGGAGACGTCGAAGGATCGGTGACGAGGAGGTGAAGACCGAGGAAGACCGCGATCGGAATGCTGGCGTCGACGAAGAAGTGGACGCCCGTGAAGCCGGAATAGACGAGGTTCGCCGCCACCAGAGCGGCTGCCGCGAACAGCGTCACGATCGTCACCGAGAAGAAGAACTGGACGACCAGACCGGCCATGAAGATCGCGACATACATGTGGGGCGCGTTGGCCAGGGTGGTCGCGATCTGGGCGCCCCAGGTGAGGTCCGTCGTCCCGGACAGGATCAGGCCGAGCGAGAAGATCGCCAGAGCGAAGCCCGAGGGATTGAAGATGTGCCGCTTTCGGCCGTCCCGGTTCCACCGCAAGAACTCCTTGCCGAGGATGCCGACGGCGATCATCGAGAACTGCAGGTAGAACCACTCTTCCTTGAAGCAGAGGAAGAAGTTCGTGCTCAGAATGATCGGAAACTGCCCGAAGCCCAGGTACCAGGTGTTCCGTCTCGACCAACTGACGAGCATGTCGAAGGCGTAGGCAAAGACGATCTGCGCGAGGATGAGTGCTGCCTGGTGGCGCATCTGGTCCCAGTACAGTGCCCAGTAGACGTAGATGCAGGTCTGAACGAAGGCCTGCACGTAGTGCGAGGGGATGAGGGAGACCTGGAGCTTGAGTTCGCGGCCGTTCTGAACGGAATTCGCCAGTAGGCGAGCTTGCAGGAGGACCAGAGCCGCGCAGGCGCTCCAGAGCGACCAGCTCAGTTCGGAGTTGCCCCTGAACTGTGGTAGCAGCGAGAACGCGAACAGCAGGAGAGTGAAGGACGCTGGCAGCCACCAGGTTGGCGGCAGCCGTCGGGCTTTCCCGACCTCGGTCATGTGTGATGTCCCGCGGTCATGCCAGGAGTCTACGTGGCAGCTCGTCGGCTCGGGAGCTGGCTCGGGAGCTATAGTCTTCGTGGATTCCTTGGGTCCTAAGGGGAGAACGATGCGATCGAGAGCGCGCCGGCGTCGTTGGCGGGCCGGGGGCGTGATCCTGGTGCTGGCGGTGCTCGCCGCCGCGGGTGTGCTGGTAAGCCGCGCTGTCCGTGACGGTCGTGCGCAAGCGGCCCTGACCGACGCCCTGGTGACAAGCAGGGTACCGGGCCGGCTTGGCGAGACTCAGCGCCGCCTCGAACGGCTGATCGTGGACTATCGCGGCAGCCGGGCTGCCTGGGCGGCGCATGCCCACCTCGCTGAACTGCAGGCGGAGAACGGCAGGTTCGATGAGGCCCGCAAGCTCTGGCAGAGCGTGTTCGAGAGGGCCGCGGGCGATCTCGCGGCGGACGCGGAGATGAACCTGATCCTCCTGGACCGCGAGCAGGGCCGGATCGAGGAGCTGGCAGGCAGGCTGGAGAGCCTGGTGGAGAGTGGAGAGAGCCACCTGCCGGAGGATGTCCTCCTGTTCGAACTCGCTCAGACCCTCGAGCAATTGGGGCGGCACGATGAGGCCGGCAAGATCAAGCGCTTCGAGGAAGTCGTGCCGGAAGGACCCCGTGTGTGCAGGTAGCGGCCTCTCCGGCTACTCCTCAGTAGACGAGCGCTGTACCTCGGCGATGATTCGCCGGCGCACCGCGGTCGGGTTGGTTACCGGTTGACGGCGCAGTCGCCCCACTTCGGCCGCCTCGTAGGGCTTCAGGTCCTTTGCGTTCTCGGGATCGAAGCGCCTGATGATCCAGGTCATCAATCTCGCCAGAGCCTCGTCGTCGATGAAAGCCTGGGAGGCGCCGGGCACCTGAACGAGATAGTCGCGCCACTCCGGGCTGGAGATGAACTTACCCACCTCGCCGGGCAACGGAGGAACCGTGCCCTCCACGCCGGAACCGTCGGCCATGTGGCAGCCCTGACAGTGCAGCATGTAGTCGAGTTCGGCGAGACGGTAGGTCTCGGCGTCTTCGGCCTCGGCCGCGGCCGCACCCGCACACACGAGACCGAGCAGCGTGAGCAGAACGACGACGCGGTGCACTTCGCGGTGTACCTCGGAATCCACGAGTTCGGTCGTGCTATTCGGCGACAGCCAGAATGCGCGACATGGTGCAGTGGTAGCCGAACGGAGCGCCGCCGTTTCCGCACCAGAGGACGGAGTTCGAACGCTGCGGCTGGTAGCGCGCGGTGTCGCCTTCATTCGTGTTGCAGTAGCACCGTTGGCAGGGGAAGGCGCCGCAGCAGTCGTGGTAGGCGACGACGTAACTCTTGCCGTCCGCGGGATTCAGGCAGGTGCCGGTCCAGGTGACGGGCGCCGCCTTGGACCCCGGCGGACACGAGTTCGTCGATCCCCCGCAGCACCCGCACAGCCAACCGTCGACCGAGCAGTACGCCCAGTAGTCACACTGCGCGGGATCCTGATTCGGGTCCGCCGCCGCGCCCTCTGCGGACTCCTGCGCGAAAACGCGGTCCACCGGCAGCAGCGGCAGCAGCACGCCGCCGGCGATGGCGCTGCCCAGTGAACCGAGCACCGACCGTCGGGACGTCCTGTCGGCGAGACGGGTGGCGGCGCGAATCGAGATGTTGTCGAACCAGTTCATGGCAAACCTCACGATGGTTGTTGCGATTCCCCTGCGATCAGCGCCGGGTTTTCGTCCTGGCGCTCGAGAAACTCCTGAATGGAACTGACCCCCAGCCGCTTCGCCTCGAACAGGCTCTCCACATGCTCTCTGCTGTTGGTGAGCCCCTGGGCGGCGATGACGCCTTGCTCGTCGATCAGCACCCCGTAGGGGAGCTTCCCGATTTCGTAGGTCATGCCGAGTTCCGGCGAGAGCACGTACGTGAAACCGTCGAGCCCGTTCTTGGTTCGGAACTTCGCATGCTGTTCGGGCTCGCCGTCACTCGCGAAGACGAGCCGAAGCCAACTCGACTCCGCCCGGGCGACGGAGCGTAGCGCTGGAAGGAGTTGGGCGCATACGGGGCAGTTGGGCGTCAGGAAAGTGATCAGGGTGCTCTTGCCGTCGGGATCGGGCGCACCGACAACGACCGCTTCGCCGTCGAGGGCGTCAAGCCGAAACTCGGGCGACTTTTCTCCCACCTGCACTCGCTTGCTGAGCGCCAGGGCGCCGACCGGGCCCAGCCGTTGATGCAGTACGCCGACCTGGCGTGCGAGCGCGAAGCTCACCACGGCGAGACACAGAATCGCGCAGCCCTGGATCGCGAGCAGGATGGCGACGGAGGTCGTCAAGACGTTTGCTCACGGAACAGACCGTGATTGGCGATGAGCACGTCCGCCGTAGCGTACATGGCGATGGCGAAGATACCGAGCGAGAAGGCGCCGGCGTAGTCCGCGAACTCGAGCGGTCGCGCAGTCGCGGCCGGCGCCAGCAGGAGCGCTACGGCGATGAGCACCAGATTCCGCCACACCAGGGCCCAACCGGCGGGCTGCCCGGTCGTGCCGGCCCAGGAGCAGCCGCAGTCTTCGGGTGCGATGCCGCGCAGAATGCTCACACTCATGCCGAGCGCGTAGACGGCGAGCAGCGTGACGACCAGGACGGCTGCCGCCGGCCCCGAGGGGTAGAGGGCGCACAGGCTCGCGGCGAGAAGCTCCGTTGCGATGAGCCCGGCCGTCACCATGCCCGCGAGCACGGACCAACGGGGAAGGCCGAAGCTCTCCAGGTAGCGGGACGTGATCGCCGAAGTTGCCCGCAGGTCGCGCAGTTTGTGCACGGCGGTGCCGAGAAACAGCAACGTGAGCAGGACGCGCACGCCGAGTTGAACGACCGGGTCGATGCCGAGGCTCATCGAGGACTCAGTCCCAAGGTTGAATCATGACGATGGTGCCTCTGACCTCCTGATTGGCGGACAGCGCGCGCGTCACCTCTCCCGTGTTCGCGTCGTAGATGTCGACGTCGCTGTAGGTCGTCGCATAGAGGAGTGGCGCGTCGTCCTGGCTCACCGCGATGGCGGCGGCAGCGCGGTCCATCTTGTAGCGGGCAAGTCGTTCACGGCTCTCGATGTCGAACACCCAGACCTCGAAGCCGATGCCGCGGTGGAAGTCGAAGCCGCCCGGCTTCCGCTCGAGGTCGGGCACCACGGACATCAGCATGAAGAGGCGGCCGGACGCGTCGTGGGCCGCCATGTGTTGGTTTGGCGCCGCGGGCACCCAGACCCCCGCGTCGTCCTGCTCACCGAACTTCCAGGGTTCCTGGAACTTGATCTCGCCGCCGCTCGTGTCGACGGCGTGCATCACGCCGCGCACCGAGGCGAAGTACCAGACATCTCCGGACCTCGCGCCCGTGGGATGGAGGGGATCCCCTTCCGCGTCGAAGAAACCGGGGTGGCTTGTTCTCGCGCTCTCGGCGCCGTTGTCGTCCAGGTCGACCGCCAGCACGGCGCCGTCGCCGCACAACGAGAGGAACCGGCGCGGGCCGGCCGCCATCGTGTGCGCGCAGCCGCCGGTCTCGATCTCGCCGACGTACTTGCGCTTCTCCAGGTCGACAATCCCGAAACTCAGGGCGGGTGTGAAGAACGACTGGATGAGGAAACGATCGTCGTCCGTCAGGGTGGTGAGGTTGATGCTCGCCAGACCCCGCATCGCCTTCGGCGGTTCGATCGGGATTTCCCCCTTGATCTCGAGCGTCTTGGCATCGAAGATCTCGACCACTTCGACGAGGTCGCCGTGGTAACCGCGCGTGAGGTACACCGCATGGTTGTAGATCTCGTCGCCCGACCGGGGGATCTGGGGCAGGAGGCCCTGGTAGCCGAGTTCGATCGTGCCGAGGAGCGTGCCGCTGTCGGCGTCGATGAGGTCCGCGTGCGCGTAGTTGGGGAAGGCCGCGATCCAGACCCAGTGGGCGCCGTCCGGTTTGTCCGGGAGGGTCGCGGTGGTCAGCGGCTCCGGCAGCGAGGCCGGATCGATCTGCGCCGAAGCCGGAACTCCGGCGAACCCGATCAAGGCAGCGAGCGCCAGCGGCGAAATCGTCCTCTTCATGTCTATTCCTTTCGGGTCCAGAACAGCTCGTACTCGGTCTCCCACGTCTCGCCGTTGTCGGTGGAGAGCACCGAGAGTTCGCGCAGCCGTCCGTCGGGCAGCGTGAAGAAGCTGAAACGGCCCGCGGTCCCTTCGTCCAGATCGGCCGTCTCAAAGCGGAACTCGTTGTCCACCATGTTCCCGTTCTCGAACCGCATCCGCTGTCCGCCCGGCTTCCCCGAGGCGGAGAGATAGCTCCAGTTGTCGCGTGTGTCGCTGTAGACCAGTACGCAGAAGAAGTCCCGCACACCCTCGGTGCGCGTCATCCACTTTTCGACGAGGTAGCAACCCTCGGACCCCAGCTCCCAGACCACCTCGGCGATGAGCGCGCCGTCGCCGTTGTGGACCTCCCATTCGCCGACCAGATGGTGAGCGGCCTTGCAGGCGGGGTTTGCCGGCTCGTGCGAGTCGGCGGCTGCGGCTGAGGCGGCAAGGAGCGTGACCGCTACGGACCCCAATGCGAGAAGTCGCGCTAAACCCATGTTGTCGTCCTCCTGAAGGCGCCCGCCGACGCCGTCGGGGCCGCCTTCTCGACTGTGTATCGGTGGATTCACTGTGCCGGAGAACGTATGGGAAGTCAAGGCAGAATTGGGCGTCTCGGATTTGCTCAGATCCTCTAAGAAAAAGCCCTTGACTTGCCAAGGTGGCTTCGTAATCGTGATTGTCAGTCAAGTGCGACTACAGCAAGGAGGTCGGGATGAAGGCACGTCATGGTTCCAAGACCACGGGCCCCGTCGCGCTTGCTCTTCTTGTGCTCCTGGTGTCGACGGCGGCCTACGCCCAGAACGTCGGCACCGTACGCGGCACGGTCCGCTCGGCGGACGGAGAACCGCTGCCCGGAGTGCTCGTGCAGGTCACCGGCGACATCGTGCGGGGCGAGCGGACATCGGTGTCCGGGGTCAGCGGCGGGTACCTGGTCGCCGGGCTTCCGCCCGGCCTGGTGACGTTGACCGCGACACTCGAGGGGCTGGAGACGGAGTCGGTGGAAGGCGTCCGCGTATCGATCTCCGGCGTTGCCGTCGTGGACTTCTCGATGCGGGTCGCAGGGGTCGAAGAGGCGATCACGGTGACCTCGGAGGCGCCCATCCTCGACGTGACGAGTTCCTCGGCCAGCAGCAGCTTCCAGGCCGAACTGATCGACGCCAAGCCGACGACGCAGCGGAACTTCCAGGAGCTCGCCCTGATGGCCCCGGGGGTCGCAGCGGTCGGACGCGTCGGGTCGGTCGGCGTGTACTCGGGGTTCGTGTCGGCGTACGGCCGTGACGAAGGGTCGGTGGCCTGGAACGTCGACGGACTGAGCATCAACTTCCCGGATACCGGCAACGTCTGGGGCGGGTGGGCCGACCCGGACACGATCGCCGAGGTGCAGGTGCTCGGCGTCGGCGCTCCGGCCGAGTACGGCAACATGACCGGCGCCGCGGTCAATGTGGTCACCAAGTCAGGAACGAACACTCTCCAGGGGCGGGTGGCCTACACCGGCGAGTTCGACGAGTTGACCTCCACGGGTCCCGGAGTGGAGGACGCGGCGGGGGTCGAACGCGGTTTTGTCAGAGATACATACAACAGTTGGGCCTTGTCGGCCGGCGGCCCGATCAAGAGGGACAAGCTGTACTTCTTCGCCGCGGTCGGCTTGAAGGAGGACCTGTTACTCGAGCCGGGAGCGACTCCCAGTATCACCATCCCGGTCAGCACCTTCGACCACTACAACCTGAAGCTGGACTGGTCGATCAATCCTTCGCACACGCTGACGGGCGCCTTTCAGTTCGAGGAGTACGCGCGCTCGTACGGCAACAGCAGTCGCGTGATCACGAATCCGGCAGCAGTCGGTACCGAGTACGCGGTGGTCCCGTACTCCCGCTTCGGCTACCAGGGGGTGCTCGGCAGCAACACGATCCTCGAGGTGAATTGGTCCGACATCATCAACAAGAACCGAAACGTCTCGGCGACCGGCAGCCTGGAGCCGCCCTTCATCGACTTCAACACGAGTCCTCAGACGCTGAGCGGCGGCAAGACGTACCCCTATATGTACCCCGTGTGGTGGAACCGGGGTCACGCCAAGGTGACGCACTTCGCCGAGGATCTCGCAGGCAGCCACGAGTTCAAGTTCGGATTCCAGTACAGCAGCACCGGCGAGAAGGCGGCGGCTGTCTATCCCGGCTTCAGCGGCAAGTACTACTACAAGTACGGGGCCAACTACTACGTCTACTCACGTGCGGCCCACTACTACGGGGCGGACACGGAGGCTTTCGGGCTCTACGTGGACGATTCCTGGCGCGTCAACGACCGTTTGACCCTGAACCTCGGCATACGCACCGACTCGGATGGAGGCGAGATTCCGCCCTACCCGATCGTGGAGTCCTACCTCTGCGACAAGCTGAACTGCGGTGTCTTGAGCGGTGAGTTCCAGCCCAGATACCCGGATGTCGTCGACTACTCGAGCGTCGACCCGAGACTTGGGATCGCCTACCGGATCGGCGACGGTGACCGACAGGCCGTCCTCCGGGCATCCGCCGGCAGGTACCACGAGACGAACGTCGTCTCCAACTGGCAGCAACCGCACCCCGACCGCCCGGTCGCCCGGTTCGGCTACAGCCCGAACCGGCACGGTCCGTTCACCTACTTCCGTGAGTTGGGGGATGGCACCTTCGGGTTGCCGAGGAAGGATCTGAAACGACCGCAGACGGATCAGTTCGCGGTCGGCTACGAACAGCAGCTTGGGGAGTACGTCGTCGGTCTTCAGTTCGTGGCGCACGAGACGACGGACCTGATCGGCTGGCAGATCGCCGACGACGGCGAGTACGAGGACGTGCCGTACGTCAACCCCCTGACGGGCGAGACGATCATGCTGAAGAACATGATCGTTCAGCCTACGCTCCAGAAGGGCAACCGGCCCGGAAATGCGGCGCACGTTCCACCGGGGACGAAGTACGGGCAGGAGTACAAGGGCGCTTTCCTGACCTTCGCCAAGCGCCACACCGGCCGCTGGTCGTTGAACTCGTCGCTCGGCTGGTCGGAGTCGAAGGGACACCAGTCCAACACACTCAGCCAGAACCAGAACACCGCGTTCTACATCGGCCAGGCGGGCTCCGATCCGAACCATCATCTCTATGGAGGCGGTCTGGGCCAGAGCGACCGGCCGTGGACGTTCAGGACCCAGGCGACCTTCGATCTGCCGTGGGACCTCAGGCTGGTCACCATCCTGAACTACGAGGACGGCCGCCCGTACCGCCATTTCGCCCGGGTGCGACTCAACCAGGGGAACGTCACGGTTCCCCTCGAGCCGATGACCGGCGAGCGCCGGATGCCCGACCGCAAGCAGATCGATGTCGGCCTTTCACGGAGGTTCTCGCTCGGTGACCGCATTGGCCTCAACGTCGACCTGCAGGCGTTGAACCTGCTGGACGACGACGGCCACTACTATTGGGGAAGCTACGGTCGCTACCCGGCCGAGCTCGTACCGTCGCAGCACTTCCTGCCGCGACGGATCGCGGTACGCGTGGGCATCGACTTCTAAGGAGTCTGCGCGGCGGAGATGGAACGAGACTGAACAACTTCTTGAAAGGTGGGTTCCTGACGTGAAGACCAAGCCCGAGATGCCACTACACCTTGATCGCCGCGCTCTGATGGCCGCGGCCTCACTCGGAATCGTCGCGGCAGCCTGCGCTCCGGCGGAGGAGGAAGCCGATGCGATGGAGGAGGAAACCGGTGGGGCGGCGGAAGAGACCGCCTCTGCCGGTGACGACGCCGGTCTGACGGAGGCAGAAGTTGCGCATCGGCAGACGGCTCGCGACTTCGTCAAAGCGCTCGAGACGTCGGATTGGGACGCGTTCTCGGGGCTGCTCGCCGACGACGCGCGGTTCATCACCCACGCTGCGGAAGGCCCGTACGCCCGGTCACAGACGGAGGGCGGCGCGGTGATCACCGAAGCGATGACGCAGTTGATGGGGGGCTTGACCGATCCCCACCTGACGATCACCCGCGAGCGGGTGCTGGGACACCTCGTGATCCACGAGCGCGAGGAGACCTTCACCACCGCGGACGGCCCCGCAGACACGAACATCACCGCGATGTACCTCGTCCACCAGGGCAAGGTGCAGATCTGGTTCGAGTTGGTGGGTGAGCTGCCGGCTTAGCCCCGGCGTTGCAGGCGCCGTCCGTTCTCGACAGCTTCCCTCGCCTCGCCCACTCGACCCGTCCGGTTGAGGATGTCGGCGAGCACGAAGTAGCCGAACGGGCCGAAGGCGCCGTCCGGATCGAGCCGCAGACCTTCTCGCGCCAGCGCCTCGGCACGGTCCAGGTCGTCGCCGCGATCCAGGTGGAGTTTGGCGAGATGGTAATAGCCGAGGACGAAGCTCGGGTTCGAGCGGATGGCCGTGCGCCACGTCTCCAGATGTTCCTCCGGCCGGCCGAGCTGGCCGTAGAGGCGTCCCAGGTTGAACTGGGCCCGGAAGTGGTAGGGCGCGTGCTTGATCGCATCCTCGTAGGTGGCGACCGCGTCCCCGACGCGTGAGGCCTCTTCGTGGGTGAGCGCCAGGTTGAAGTAGGCCTGACCGATCTCGGGGTTCTTGGCGATCGCCTTCTGGAAGTGGACCGCCGACTCCCGGCTCCGTCCCAGGAGGGCCAGGAGTTCGCCGTGCTGGTTGTGGATCCACGCGGGGGCCAGCTCGTTCGCGGCAGCCGCTTCCACGACTCGCAGCGCATCGGGGAGGCGGTCGAGATCGGCGTAGATGTCGCTCATGGCGATCGCCGCGTTCGACTCGTAGGGCGCCAGCTCCTGCAGGCGCTGGAAGCCGACCAGGGCTTCCTCGAGGCGGCCGAGGCGCCAGTAGCTGGTTGCCAGTCCGAGCAGCGAGGCCTGGTGCTCAGGGTTCAGGGCGAGGGCCCGCTGGTAGAGCTCGAGGGCCTGTTGCTCGAGTTCTCTCGCTTCGGCGGGTTCCCCTTGGCGCGAAGCGATGTCGGCCTGGCGGCCGATGATGCCGCCGAGCATCTGGTTCGCGTCGACGATGTTGTCGTCCAGAGCCAGCGCCGCGCGCAGGTACTCTTCGGCCCCTTCTTCGTCGCCGCGCCCGATCAGGCTCTGCGCCTCCATGATCGCCCGGTGGACGGCGATCCTCTCCTTCGGATCCGTTCGCGGGGCGCCGTCGTTGTCGTCGACTCTGGTGCTGGCGCGGCCCGCCAGGTAGCCCAGGGCGCGCAGTTGCGCCAGCGTCTCGGTATCGAGGTCGGGCAGCTTGCCAGGTCGGTCGCCTGACGGTGTCAGACCGCTGGCGTAGTTGACGAGACGGTCGCGCAGAGACCTCGACCGCTCCCGGTCCCGGAGTACGACGTTGTCGGCTTCGTTTTCGTCCTCCCGCAGCAGGTAGAGCTCCGGATCTGTCGTGTCGATGAACTTCTCTGACCGCGTGCGAATCGAGCGCAGAGGCGCCCAGTTGTAGTGGTAGAGGGAGTAGTACGACTCCGTGTAGACCTCTCGCTGCGATTCCAGTTCGCGGCCCAGGATCGAGGGCAGCAGATCGGTTCCCTGCACGGCTGCCGGCACTTTCTGGCCGACGATCGAGAGGACGGTAGGCAGGATGTCGACGTGGCTGACCGCATCGTCGACGACGCGCTCGTCGAAGTCTCCGAAGGGCAGGCGCAGGATGAGGGGAACGCGGACGGTGGAGTCGTAGATGAAATAGCCGTGGAACCCCTCGCCGTGCTGGCCCAATCCCTCGCCGTGGTCGGAGGTGAGGAGGAGCACCGACTCGTCCAGGACGCCTCGACTGTCGAGACCTTCGCGCAGCAGGCCGACGAGGGAGTCGGTGTAGGCCACCTCTGCGTCGTAGGGGCGGTCGGGATACTGGGACCGGTAGGGCTCAGGCGGCGTGTAGGGGTCGTGGGGCTCGAACAGGTGGACCCACAGAAAGAACGGTTGGTCCCGGGGCTCGTCGAGCCACGCGAACGCCTCCTCGATCGTGTCGCGCCCATCGTGCTGAACCTGGCCGACGTTCACGGAGGGCTTGTTCGGGTCGAGCTGGAAATCGTCGCGGTAACGACCGAAGCCGCGGCCGATCCCCCAGCGCGAATCGAGGACGAAGGCGCTGACGAACCCCGCCGTGTCCCATCCGGCCGCCGAAAGCCGCTCGGCGAGAGTGGGCGCCGTTTCGTCGAGGTAGTAGCCCACGTTTTCCCGTACGCCGTGGAACGGCGGGTAGGTGCCGGTCATGATCGAGGAGTGGGCCGGCAGTGTGAACGGCACGGTGGTGGCGGCGTTCGAAAAGCGCACGCCCTCACGGGCAAGCCTGTCGATGTGAGGGGTTGAAACCTGCTCCGAGCCATAGCTGGAGAGCCGGTCCGCGCGCAGCGTGTCGATCGTGACCAGGATGACGTTCAGCCGGTCGAGGGCGACCTCGCCGGCAAGTTCTTCCCAGGTCGGCAGCGGTTCCGGCGCCGTCTCAGGGCGCGGCTCAGGGTCGCTTTCGGGAGCGCATCCGGGCAGCAGCCCGAAGGCAAGAACAGCCGCCAGAGCGCGTGCGCCGGTCACGGGTCGATCAGGTCCACCAATTCGCGGACGCCGCTGTCGAAGCGCTGGAACGCCCGCTGAGCCCGCGCCCGGTCGGCCAGGTCGCCGCTGCGGTCGAGTTCGGCGGCGCTCTGCATGACGCGGCCGATCGCCTTGCGCGCCTGACCGCGCTGCCGCGCACTCAGGCCGCTGAGCCGGTCGAGCAACACCTCGGCGAGATCGCGGGCGTCGAAGGCGGGCACGTAGAGGGTGAGCCACTCGCCGTTCTCGATCTGGGTGCGCACGCGGTCCCGTTTGTTCGCCATCAGCGCCGTGATCGCGACCGGATCGACAGGGATCGTCATCGGCGGCCGCTCGTGGCTGTGCGGGCCGGCGCGGACGGCCGTGCCGCGGGAGGCGCCGCCCGCGGGCTCGACCGTCGTCTCCTCGAAGTAGAAGTCGTAGCGCTGCTGCTCGCCGGCCAGCCAGACGTGGGCGAAGAACTCGCTGGGGAGTTGTTCGGGAATCTCGGAGCTGAGGTAGTCGCTGCCGATCGCGAGATCGAGGGGGTAGCGGGTCTCGTCGTAGTTCTCGGTCTGTTCGTTCCACGCCTCGAACACGACCTGGCCGGCGAAGTTCCGCGGATCGACCGGCTGCTTGAAGTCGTCGTAGACGTAGAGCCGGAACTCGCCGGGCCGCGGCAGGGCGCCCTCCAGGTGGTGGTAGCTGTTCGCGGCCATGAAGAACTGACCGCCGTGCAGCGGGTTGTGGTCCATGTGGGCGGCGGCGTTCGGATCCGCGGGGTCGAGCCCGCCGGCCGCCGGTGCGCCGCCGGGTGCTCCGCCGGCCGCCGGGTCGCCGAACGCCTCGGACAGCATGCCGCCGCGCGTCTGCGGCTGTTCGCGGGGCTCGAAGATCTCGGGCAGGACGAGGTGGTCGTCGAGTTCGTAGTCCACGTTGAGGGCGAACGCCTGGACGACGGTCTCCTTGCCTTTCCCGGCATCGAACGATCCGACCAGCTCGACGCGGGTCCCCGGCGGTGCGTGAACCGGTTCCTCGAACAGGTAGGTGGCGGGAAACTCGGGGTCGTACGCGGGGACGTAGAGCACCGTCTGCACCCGCTGGTCCGGGAAGTGGACGCGGACCTCCATGCTGGCGAGCCGGTCGCCGACGTCCGGATGCAGTCCAATCAGGCGAGCGCGCTCAGACAGGGTCGTGCTCGCGGTCTGCGGCCGCGCGGCGCGGCGGCCCTTGAGCATGACCTCGCCGCCGGCCTGCGCGCTCTCGACCCAGAGCTCGACCTCATCCTCGGACCGGGCCAGGAACAGCCCCAGACTCGAATGGTCGTGGACCTCGATACGCGAATCGTCGTTCGGGCGCCGGCGGTACTCGACCACGAGTTCGATCGTCGAGCCGCGGCGCAGCCGCTTGCCGGCGCCGTCGGGCAGCAGCACCGGGTCGTCGCCGCGAAGCCATTGACCGAGGAAATGGGGGCCGGCGGTCGCGGTCCGTGTCCGGGTCGGCTCGGGCTCGTCCTCGTCGCGGAAGGGGTCGTACGGGACCTGGACCTCGACCTCGAGCTGCTCCGGCGGCACGTCTTCGGGATCGTGTACCCAGGCCGCCATCCGGTAGACCACGCCGGGGTGTTGCGGCCGGAACTCGTAGCCGGTGATCCAGGCGTCCTGTTCGAGTTCGACGGCGAGCCGCTCGCGCTGGCGGGCGGTCTGCTGCCCGGACGCGACAACCGTCTCGGCGGCGGGCTCGACGACCAGATCGGGCACGCCAAGCACCCATTCCTCTTCCGTGAACTCCGGCGGCGGAGGCAGGTTGCGACGCGGCCCCTGGGGCCCGCCGCCCTGGACCCAGGCGACCACGATGTCGATCTCGCGCTGGCTCATCCGGCGCGAGTTGCGAAAGTGGTCGTACCGGGAATCGGCGGTCCACGGCGGCATGCGGCCGGTGAGCAGTTCCTCCTCGATCGCCACGCCCCAGGCGCGGGCGCCGGGCTTGGCGTCGTTGCCGTAGGTGGTCAGGTCGATGTAGTCGGGCGCGGACCCCTTCGGGTTGTGGCAGGGCATGCAGTAGCGCCGGAGGATGGGGCGCACGTCGTCGGCGTAGTTGATGTCCGTCGTGATCCGCACGTGGGCCGGCGCGGGATCGGTGGCGATTCCGGTCAGCGTCAGCGCCGCCAGGCCGATCACGGCCGTGGCCGCGGCGATGCGCCGGCCGTGCCGGCTGCGTCGCGCCGACGTCATTGCCCGTCTCCGGAGTAGACCGACAGGTCGCCCTCGCTGTCGGCGACAAAGAGCGGTCGGAAGTCGAAGCCCCGGCTGCGGAGCAGTTCGCCGCCGCCCTCCTGCCGATCGACTACGGCCGACACGGCAACGACCTCGCAGCCCTCGGACTCAACCGCTTCGATCGCGCGCAGGATCGAGCCGGCCGAGGTGACGACGTCGTCGACCACGGCCACCCGACGGCCTTGGACAATCAGCTTGCGCCCGTCCGGGTGGTACGACGCGTCGATTTGGGCGCTCGTGCCGTGGCCCTTCGCCTTGTTGCGGACCAGAAAGCCGAACAGAGGCGGCCCTTCCAGGTCGCTCGCGACGGACGCCGCCGTCGCCAGGTAGGCGCCGCCGACTTCGGGTCCACCGACCGCGTCGACTTCGAAAGGCCTCAGTTGGTCGCAGAGGGCTTCGCCGATCAGCCGCGACCCACGCGGCGAAAGCACCGTCGCCTTGGTGTCGCAGTAGTAGTGCGAGCGCGCTCCGGAGGTCAGAACGAAGTCCCCCTTGGCGATGCTCCGCTCCTGGAGCAGCGCCTGCAGTTCGTGTAGCCGCGCCCTTCTTTCCGTGCCTGACACGGCTGGGGACAGTATCAACGGTCACCATCCAGCCCGCGTCGACGGACTACAATCCGCGGGCGACCGAGGCTGTAGTTGAACGATGGCAACTCGAAACGAGACAGGAGACGCCACACCGGCGCGGATCGGCATCGTCACCGTCTCGGATCGGGCCTCCCGCGGGGAGTACGAGGACCGCGGCGGCCCGGCGATCCGCGACTACCTGGCGGAGGTCCTGACGTCGCCGTGGGCGCCCTGTGAGCGCGTGGTCGAGGACGAAGTCGAGCGGATCGAGGCGGCGCTCCGGGAACTGTGCGACGACGAGGGCTGCTGCCTGGTCGTGACCACCGGCGGCACCGGCCCGGCGCTCCGCGACGTGACCCCGGAGGCGACCCTGGCCGTATGCGAGAAGCCGATGCCGGGGTTCGGCGAGTTGATGCGCCAGGTGTCGCTCAAGGCGGTGCCGACGGCGATCCTCTCGCGGCAGACGGCCGGAATCCGCGGCTCCTCCCTGATCGTCAACCTGCCGGGGCAGCCGAAAGCGATCGGGGAGTGCCTGGACGCGGTGTTCCCGGCCATCCCGTACTGCGTCGACCTGATCGGCGGGCCGTACCTGACCACGGACGAAGCGCGGATCGCGGCGTTTCGTCCGAAGTCGGCGAAGAAGAGGTGAGCAGGAGCAGAGGAGTGTTGATGCGTCATCGCCGAAGTCTCGGCGGTCGCGACCTTGAAGGGGCGGCGCCGGCGTACATCTCGTTCCAGATCGACAACGCGGGCCGGTTTCGGGTCGCCGAGCACACGGGTGGCGGACTACGCGAACTGGTGCCGTGGACGGCCCACGACGGCATCGCCGGGCCCGGCGAGGGAGCGCAGTCGCCCGCGGAGAACGTCCTGGCCGTCGACGTGCGCGGCGAGAAGGCGGTCTTCTACGTCAACCGCCGCGACGAGTAGAAACTAGTCGCCGCTGCCGGCGCCGGCGCTGGTGGTTTCGCCGGACCGGATGTCCTCTTCGAGAATCCTCGCGCCGCGCAGCGTGTTGCCCATCGCGTAGTTGCCCTCGTGGCAGGCGTACTCGTAGACCCGCTCGGGTCTGTTCCGCCAGATGTACTCGCCGGACCAGGGGGCTTCCCAGGTAGCCGGATCGTCCATCGTGAAGTGGTAGAGGATGTTGCCGTCCGGCTGGAGCGTCAGACGTTCCGTGACGTGGAGATCCCGGGTAGCCCCGCGCAGGAACCCATTGGATCGGAAGTGGACCGAGTCGATGACCAGCGTGTCGCCTTCCCACCAGCCGATCGAGTCGCCGAGCCACGCCCGCTCCTCGGGGCTCGGATGCTCCGAGTTCAGGCGCACGATCCGGGCGTCATGGACCATCTCGATCAGGATCATGACGTGGTCCTCGGTCTGCACCACCCGCTTGTAGTTGTTGTAGCCGCTGGGGAAGGTCGGCGTGGCGCCGGTGAAGCCGAGGATGCAGCGTTCGTTGATCGGCAGCGACTCGGGGCCGTCGTAGGGGCCGGGGCCGTCGTGTTCGAGCCACCAGGCGGTGCCGTGGTTCGGGCGCCGCAGCTTGGCGCGCTCCGCGAATCTCGCCTTTCTTGCCTCGGTCGTTTCCGGGATGCGGCCGTTCGGCGGATCGATGATGATGGAGGTGCGGAACTTGCCGTCCACCGCGAAGGCCTCGGTGCCGCGGTCGAGCCAGAAGCTGTTGTAGCCGCCGACATTGCCGGCAGCGCCGGGGGAGCCGTCGCCACCCTCCGGCGGCGCCTCGCGGTCCGGATCGGAGACCTGGTGCCGGTCGGCGCGGGCCTTGGCCGCGTCGGCCGCAATCTTCTCCGCCTCTTCCCTGGTCAGGAGCAGGTTTTCGCCGTACTCCTCTGGCCGCTGCAGCGGCGTCAACGTGGCGGCGTCATAGGTGCCGCTCAGGTCGGGCTTGCCGTTGGGAGCGCGCTTGATCTCGCCCTCGGCCGCCAGGGTAGGCGCCGCGAGCAACAGCACGAGGATGGTGGTCAGGGCCGCTGGGAATCGGACTCTCATTCTGCGTCCTCCTGTTTCGACTGGATGCCGAGAGTCTAGCCCGAGTTCGGTCCTGGACGGACGGCACTGGAGGGGCATCCCCAATGTTCGAATCCCTAGTTGATGGTCAGGGCGCGCCAGAGTTCGGCGACGTTTGGTAGGCGCTAGAGTTTGCCTTACGCGCTGCCCCACATGCACGGGCACCGTCCACAGGTGCTTTCGTGAGAGGAGCCGGAGGAATGCAGGAGTACACCGCGATCGTCAAGCGTGCGGGCGACTGGTGGATCGGCTGGATCGGAGAAGTGCCGGGCGTGAACTGCCAGGAAGGGAGCCGCAAAGAGCTGCTGGAGACCTTGACCATCACGCTGAGCGAGGCGCTGGAGTTCAATCGTCAGGCAGCGCTGGCCGCGGCGGGGGGCCGTTAATCCCCGCTGCCGCCGCCGGTACTCCCGGCTTCCGCGGCCAGCACGTCGGACTCGAGCACCCGGGCGCCGCGCAGCGTGCCGCCCATCGAGTAGTTGCCCTCGTGGCACGCGTACTCGTAGACCTTCTCCGGGCTGCGCTTCCAGATGTACTCGCCGGACCAGGGGACGTCCCACGCGGCGGGGTCTTCGATCGTGAACTGGTAGAGGATGTCGCCGTTCGGCTGCGCGGTCAGCCGCTCCGTGACGTGAGAATCCTGCGTCGCGCCGCGCAGCACTGCCTTGGGATGGAAGTTCCTCGAGTCGATGACGAGGGTGTCGCCCTCCCACCAGCCGACCGAGTGGCCTAGCCACTTCCGCTCTTCGGGGCTCGGATGCTCGGCGTTCAGGCGCACGATGCGGGCGTCGTGGACCATCTCGATCAGGATCATGATGTGGTCCTCGGTCTGGACCACGCGCTTGAAGTTGTTGTAGAGGCTCGGGAAGGTCGGCGTGGCGCCGGTGAAGCCCACGATGCAGCGCTCGGTCACCGGCAGCGTCTCCGGGCCGTCGTAGGGGCCGTGGCCCTCGATGTCGAGCCACCAGGCCGAGCCGTCGTTGGGGCGCCGCAGCCGGGCGCGCTCCGCGGCTCTCGCCTTGCCGGCCTCGGTCATCTCGGGAATCCGCCCGTTCGGAGGATCGAAGATGATCGAAGTGCGAAACTTGCCGTCGACCGCGAATGCCTCGGTCCCGGTCTCGACCCAGAATCGGTTGTAGCCGCCCACGTTGCCGGCGCCGCCCGTCGTCCCGTCGCCGCCGACTGGCGGCGGCTTGCGGTTCGGATCGGAAACCTGGTGCCGGTCGGCGGCGTACTGGGCCGCCTCCGCCTCGATCTTCGCGGCGTCTTCCGGAGAAAGGAAGAGGTTCTCGCCATACTCTTCGGGCCGCTGCAGCGGCGTCAGCGTGCCGGCGTCGAAGGTGCCGGTCAGGTCGGGCTTGCCGTTGGCGGCACGCTTGATCTCGCCTTCGGCGGCTAGCGTCGGCGCCGCGATCAGCAGCACCACAAGGGCGGTCAGGGCTGCGGGGACTCGGAGTCTCATTCTGCGTCCTCCTCTTTCGACTGGAAGCCGAAAGTGTAGCGGAGGGGCCGCGGTTCCGAAGCGGCGACCCTCCGCGCTTCAGTCCCCGCTGCCGCCGGCAACTGGCACACGATCGCACCAGCGTTCAAACGCTATCTATTTCGCGGATACGAGTACGGGTCCCGCCGGTTCGCGTCGATGGGAGTTCGGCGAGGGGTCGGAGTCGGATCTGCGGAGGCCGTCGCACAGTTGGTCCGAGCCGGGTTTCTACGAAGTCACGCTGTGGGTGAGCGACGGCGCGCGTGAATCGACGTCGTCTCGCGTGTTCCTGGTTGAGTCGAGCTCACCGGCGGGGACGTGCGAGTCGAGCGCTGCGAGGCGTTGCCTGCAGGATTCGCGCTACACGGTGGCCGTGGAGTGGCGCAAGCCGGACGGCGAGAGCGGCGCCGGCAGCGTGGTCCACGCGGGGACGAACGATTCGGGGCTGTTCACGTTCTTCAACCGGGAGAACTGGGAGATTCTGATCAAGGTGCTTGACGGCTGCGCGGTCAACGGCCACATGTGGGTGTACGGCGCGTCGACGACGGACCTCGGCTACACGATCCGTGTGACCGACACGGCGACCGGCGCGGTAAAGGAGTACCGCAACGAGCCGGGGTTGCCGGCGCCCGCGATCACCGACGCGAAGGCGTTCCGTGCCTGCGCCCGCTGACGGGCGCACGCACGGTTCACTGCTGGCCCGCGAGCGCGCCAGCAGGGTTCCCGGAGGGCTGCCGGCCGTAGCGGCGTTCGCTCTCGACTCTGCGGCAGCCGCTAGTGTCGGGCCAACAGCCCCGGTAATTTTACCGGGGCAAGTGTACTGTCGTGAGGGTACCGTTTGGCTTCAGTGCCGGAGTAGTGGCAATACCCTCATCTCTGGCGATCTGGCCGCAGTGGTCGACGACCCGCCTTCGTCGTCGCCACGGGTAGCTTCCGTCCTTCCCTGTGCTGGCCCTACTCGGGAATGCCTGGGAGTCCAGGTCCGTTGTAGCCACTCCTGGTAGTCCGAAGTGAACGAACAAGACGCATTCGAATCGGTCCTGGAGTCGTTGTATCGAGCCATGCTCGACGATGCTCGATGGCCGCGAACCTGGGCCCTGATCGAAGAGACGTGTGGGGCAAAGGGCGGCGGTGTGGTTGTCGGCGAAGGCCCGAGGGACAACCCGCAGGCAGTCAGTTTCGGCTTCTACCTCCGGGGGCAGCGTCGTATCGATCTGGAGCGCGAGTACTTGGAAACGTACCACCCGATGGACGAGATGGTGCCGCGCCTTAGGCGACTCCCCCGCGGCCTCGTGGTGTCCGCCGCCTCGCTCTACACGGAAGAGGAGTTGAAGACCTCTGCCACTTACAACGAGTATCTGGGCCGGGCGGGTGCCCAGGATGGCTTGCGTGTGCTCTTGGATGGGCCGGAGGGTTGCTCACACACTACGTGGGGCCTAGGGGATCCAGTCGAAGCAGGTGGCTGGCGGTCCGATCAGCACATGCTGATCAAGCGGCTTGTACCCCATGTCCGGCAGTTGGTCGCGGTCCGCCAGGCACTGGCCCGCGCCGGGGCTCTGAATGCCTCCTTGACGAACCTGCTCGACAACCATCGAATCGGCGTCATCCATTTGGACCCCGGCGGAAAAGTCATCGCGGCGAACGAGTGCGCCCGGGGGATTCTGCTGCGCGGCGACGGTTTGTCGGACCAGTTCGGCGCCTTGCGTGCACTGTCGGCGGCAGACCGCGGCCGTTTCGACCAGTTGTTGGCCAGTGCGCTGCCGCTCCACGGTGCGCTCGCCGTCGGTGGTTCGATGGCGTTCCACGGTTCGTCACGTCGCCCTCAGTACGCTGTGCACGTCAAACCAGTAGTCGACGCTGAGATCGATTCCGGCACCAGGCGGCGTGTCGGCGCGCTGGTGTTGATCGTCGACATGGGTCGCCAGCCCAGTATCGATCCGGGCGTGGTGGCCCGGACTCTCGGCCTTACGCCCGCGGAGAGTGAGGTGGCCAGCAGGCTGGCCGAAGGGATGACCGTCCATGAGATTGCGATGGCTACGGGAAGGCAGAGACGCTCGATCTACTGGCTCTTGGAGCAGATTTACGCCAAGCTCGACGTTCGACGGCAGGTGGATCTGGTGCGCTTGGTGTTGGCGGTAGCCGAGTTCGGCTGATCGGCCGCGACCGGCCGGCCGAGCCCTCGAGGGTTCTGCAGGCGCCGCCGTCGTTTCGCTCGACCGGAGCGGCCCCCTGAACATGGGGCGCAGCGCCAAGTACACGGCGCCGCGCCGCGTGCCACCCATCGAGTAGTTGCCCTCGTGGCAGGCCCTAAGGTCGGGTGAGGGCTTGCATCGCGGTGCAGGCGAGACCCCGCAGTTTTGTAGGCGACCCGGGCCTGAAATGTGACTAACCTTTTTTGCACCGATGAGATGAAACAACTGAGGATGAGACAACTGAGAGGAATCGTTCTCCAGCGAGTGGAGCTTCTCCACTGGGTTGTGCTATCCGGAATAGTGTTGGTTCAGGCGGCGCCAGTGGCGGCGCAGTTTGAAAGAGCCATGGTCCATGTAGGGAACGCGGCTGAGGAGTTGCTGCCGGTCGGGGCGGAACGCCGGGGCGAACGCATGGTCGTTCATCGCCGCAGCAGCGGGGACTCGAGCCGCTCGGGAGTCAGCGACGAGGAGTTCAGCACCTGTGAGCCGACCACGACGCCGCTCGTTTTCCCCAGCGGCTACGAAGTGAGCCTTTGCTATGAGAAACCGGACGGCACAGTCGGCGAGGGCCGCGGCGGCCTGTGGATGTCGCGCGAGGCGGGCTTGCTGTGGTTCTTCGACCGGGACAACGTCGAGGTTCTGGTCAAGGTGCTTGATGGCTGCGCGATCAACAATCACCACTGGGTGTTCACGGCGCCGGTCACGGACCTTGGCTTCAACCTCCACGTCACAGACCCTGAAGGCCGGCGCTGGACCCACAAGAACCCGCGGGGTGTAGCGAAGGCGAGGATCAATACGTCCGCGTTCGTTTGCGGCGCCTCGGTTCCGGCGGCCGCTGAGCATGTCGATCACTATCAGTACGACGACGGCGATAATGAGGGGGGCTTCGGGGCCAACGTTTTTTATGCGGTCCAGTTGGCCCAGCGGTTCCGGCTTAGGGGCGATGGCCGCCTCCGTTACATCGAAGCCTGTTTTCTGAGGGTAGAGGCAGATCCGCACCCCCTCTTCAGATGGCGATTCGATGTCCACGCGGACGATGATGGCTTCCCGGGAGAATCCCTGCTCGACCCACTCGACCCGTGGTGGAAAGAGACGAGCTTGCCCAAGGAGGACCCGGACTTGGCGAACCCGGGTGCGGCGCCAGGGTTCTGCGACCGGTACACGGATCGCGAAGTGCAACTTCCAGGGGGCGATGTCTGGGTCTCTGTCTACTACTACGGAAACAAGGGCCTGGAAGAGCAGAACCTGCCTGGCGGGGATAATCCACCTGGCACGCAGAAGGGCGTACAGGTGGACTTCCACGGCGTCGGAGAGACCGTAATAGCGGGCCGCCGTTGGCAAGAGTCGTCTGAGGAGGTCGCTGATTGGGAGATCTTAGGGCCTCCGTCCGATGTCATGGCGCTTGCGGTCCGCATCGGGGTTGATCACACGGCCGACGGCGACGATCCCGACGACGGCGACGGCGACGATCCTGACGACGGCGACGGCGACGATCCTGACGACGGCGACGGCGACGATCCCGACGACGGCGACGGCGACGATCCCGACGACGGCGACGGCGACGATCCCGACGACGGCGACGGCGACGATCCCGACGACGGCGACGGCGACGATCCTGACGACGGCGACGGCGAGGAGCCTGACGACGGCATCAAGGTAGAACCCGGGCCCCCGGAGCACTACCAGCACGACGACGACACCTTTGAGGACGGTTACTCCGCCTCCTCGGCCTACGCGGTTCAGGTAGCTCAGCGGTTCCAGACCACGCAGGCAGGTGAGATCGCGTATCTGGAGGCGTGCTGGCAGAAATCCGAGACGGACACCGGTGTTTCACTCGGACACATCGTGCAGTTTGAACTGCACGCGGACGACAACGGACGTCCTGGCGAGTCCCTGCTGGGGAGGCCTATCCCGCAGGCCGTGCTGCTCAGCGCCGACCATCCCACGGTGACGTGCCGCGCGACGACGGAGGACGACTTCCGTGACTACCTCCAGAATCTGGCGTCTCTCGAAGAGGGCGAGCCGCTCTGGGTGTCCGTGATCTGGCAGGGCGAGGGGTTGCTCAGCGCGGAAAGACCCAAGCTCCTCGCGGTGGACACGAACGGACCGGCAGATGCCGCCGTGATGAGCCGCGAACTGGACGGGTTCCTCAACCCTGTGGACGGCTGGGGCCGGTTCGAGGTGCCGGGAACCCGGGCCGTAGGCATACGCATGGGCCTTGACGGCGGACCGCCCCAGAAGGGTGAGTACACCGAGTGCTTCCCCACGTCGGAGTCGCTCGTTTTCGACGGTGGCTACAAGGTGAGCATGTGCTACGAAACGACCACCGGCGAACTTGGCTCTGCTAGAGCCGGCCTCTTCGCTACGGCCGAATCGGGGCTGCTCTGGTTCTTCAACCCCGACAACGCCGAAGTGTTGGTCAAGGTGCTCAATGGCTGCGCCCACAACGGTCACCGCTGGATATTCCTGGCGCCAGTGACTGACGTTGCTTTCAATCTGTACGTGACGGATAGCGAGGGTCGGAGTTGGACGCACCGCAACCGGCAGGGCGAAAACGCGACGAAGGCCGATACCTCGGCATTCCGTTGCAACTGAGGTTCGCCAGTGAGCTCCAGGAGATGTGAATATAGACGCCTCAACCACAACGAAAGGAAAAACAAATGAGAGACGCCAAATCCGTGATTATTGCGTTGCTGCTCGGCGCGATTCCGGCGATCGCCCAGGGCCAGACCGGGACCGTGGTCGCCTGCGAGGATCCCTGCTACGTCGCGCCCTTCTTCAAGGGCCAGGGAGGTTTCGTCGCCCAGGGGAGGACGGGTACTGAAGTGGTCTTCGCCGTCAGTTGCGGCTCGACCGTACAAACGGCGGCGGCGGAGCAGGACAGCGAGGGAATCGTTCGCCAGTTGTTCACCTGGGACAACGGTCTGGCCTGCAACGCCGAAAACGGCGGGATGCTCCAGATCGACAAGATCCAACCCGGTGGCTGGTATTGGATCAACGACGAGAGGAACTCGGCCGTGTCCCCTCTGGTCAGAGCGGCAACCCTGGCAGGCCCGCCGACCACACCGTTCGATCCGGGCGGCGTGACGATGACCACGAGCGACGGCGGTGCGGGCACTTACGTGAAGCACGAGACGAGCGGCCGGGTGGGCATCCTGCATCACATTCTGCCGGCGCCGGCGATGCCTCTCTGCGGCGGCGAGAGCAACTTGTCGGACCAGTGCTTGCTTGCTCCGAGATTCGGGCTGGAAATCACCTGGCAGGCCACCGGCGGAGATGCGGCGCCGGCGCCGGTCGGTTCGTTGCTCACCCGTCTCGAGGCCGCTGACATGACGGTTTCCGTCAAGGTCAGCGGGGAGGGGTTCGTCTTGCTCGACCCCGAGATGCCCCTTATCGGGGCAACGTTGATCAAGCACCTCAAGACTGCGCCCCCTACCGTGGTGATCGACCTGCCAAACCTGGGGATCGTTCTTCCGGGTGGTGCGCTGTGCAACATAGGGCCTGGTGGACCTTCTCCGTTTGGGTGCGCAATTATGATGGCTATGCCTGGCGAGATCAGCACGTACGTCATTCAAGATGCGACCGAGCTCGGCGAACGTTGCCATGAGACCAACCCTGACCGAGCGAACGTGCTGGACTTGGTGATCGGCTTAGGGCAAGTGAGGAACGTGGCGCCGGTGCTTAGCTCAGACGATGTCATTGAAATGGCAATCTTTCATGGATTCTCGTTGGCCTGCCCGCCACTGCCGGCAGCGCCATAGGGTTGAGTGCGCGTGAAGCCAAGGCTCCGCCCGGCGGCATGCTCCCGGTTCTTGATAGCGCGGCAGCAGTGAAGAGAGCGGAGGCCGCGCCGGGAGGAAACCGGAGCGGCGCCGGAGCGGGGCCGAGAAGCCGCTTCGTGCAGTGCGCCCTGTTGCGTGGCGCAGGAGCCTGCACCGCAGCGGCGTTGTTGTGGGCAGCCGGTGGCGGAGCGCCCGCGTCGGCGCTCGTCTACGTGATGCCGACCGACGAATCGATGGTGACGCGGTCACCGGTCATCGTCTTCGGCGAAGTAGCGGCCCGGGAGCCCGCGCCCTGGGGCGGGCCTCCGTCCACGGACGTCCTCGTTCGGGTCGAGGAGGTGTTGAAGGGTTTCGTTCCGGGCAGCATGATCGTCGTTCGCCAGCCTGGCGGCGTCGGGCCTGCCGGGTTGGCGACCAAGCTGGTGGGTCTCCCGAGCCTGAACGAGGGCGACCGGGTGCTGCTCTTCCTCGAGACGGGGCGCGGTTTCTACCGTACGGTCGAACTGTCCCTGGGAATGTTTTTTGAGGTCCACACTGGCGGACGTACGCTGCTGTTGCGCGAACGCTCCTTGCAGCTTGAACTGCCGGCTCGCTTCGATGTGGACGCACAGGAACGCGCCCAGAGCCGGCTTCCCCGCAACGCGGGCCGTTTCCGCCGGTGGATCGCCGACCGGGCGGCCGGCCTCGAGCCACCGGCCGACTACTTCGTGACCGACCCTCCTGGCGGCCCGGTGTCGGTCGCTCTCGAGTTCCGGCACCAGCTCACCGGGCCCGAGTGCGAGAGGCCCGGTCACGTCTTTCGCTGGCGGACCTTGGACCGGGGCGAGAGCGTCGACTTTGCGCTTCAGCGGGGAGGCCAGCCGGGCGTGAGCGGTGATGGCCGAGCTGAGGCGCTTGTGGCCATGCATGCCTGGAACGAGGATCCCGGGAGCAACGTCTCCGTGTTCGTCGCAGGGGGCCAGGCGAAGATACCGGCGCTGATACAGCTCGGTGACGGCCAGAACGGAATCTACTTCGAAGATCCGTTTGAGGGCGGTGGCGGACCGATATCTACCGGTGCAATACCTGGTTCTTGGGAGCAGAACGGCGTCCTTGCGGTTAGCTACGTGCACTACGTTTGCCGCGGAGTGCAGTTACACCAGATTCCCGGAAGAGAGCTGGTCCGGGCGTACGAGATTCTCGAGTCGGACATCGTGACTCAGGACGGGTACTACTTGTGGTTGCTGCAGACCGATAGTCCGCGACGGTCCCACGAGGAGGTTCTTGGCCACGAACTCGGTCACTCACTCGGTATCGACCACCCTTGTGGCGACGAGGAAAGCGGCGCCTGCGGTGATGTGACCGGCGAGGCGCTCATGCGCGCAACGGCCTACGGCGACGGGCGGGGCGCCATGTTGAACGACGACGATCGCGCGGCAGCGCGCTACCTCTATCCGGCGGCCGACGACATCGATCCGGTTCCCGACCCCTTGCCGCTGGGAGGGTACTCGGACTGCATTCCTTCAACCACGCCGTTGGTTCTTGACGGCGGCTACGAAGTGAGTGTGTGTTACGAAACGGTCGACGGCGTTGTTGGCGAGGGCAGCGCCGGCATCTGGGCGTCAGGTGAGGCGGGTCTACTGTGGTTCTTCGAGCGCGGGAACGCGGAGATCCTGGTCAAGGTCCTTGACGGGTGTGCAATCAACGGCAAACGCTGGGTGTTCGTGGCCCCGGTGACGGACTTGGCATTCAACATCGAGGTGAGGAAGGAAGACGGCGGAACTTGGACGCACCAGAACCCTCAGGGAGCGACAGAGTCCAGAGTCGACACCCTGGCCTTTGTGTGCGACCCGCTGCCCGGCGCCAGTGGTGTGTCCGTAAGCGGCGGAGGAGAACGCCCGGTTCAGGGCGGGCAGTCCTCACTTGAACGGGCAAGCAGCGTCGATCTGGGTGTCGGTTCGCTCGGTTCGGACCTCGGTCAGGACGCGCGCTATTCCGACTGCGCACCCGTAGCGACCTCCCTGGTCCTCGCGGGCGGCTACCAGGTGAGCATGTGTTTCGAGAAGCCGGACGGCGCCGTCGGCGAAGGGCGTGCCGACCTCTGGTCGTCGGGAGACTCGGGCTTGCTCTGGTTCTTCAGTCGGAGCAACCCGGAGATGCTGATCAAGGTGCTGGACGGCTGTTCGATCAACGGCCATCGCTGGGTCTTCGCCGTGGGCGCCACCGATCTCGCCTTCAACCTTCAGGTGGCTGACCTTGAGGGCCATCGCTGGACGCTGCGCAACGGGCAGGGCCGGACGGCCGCCAGGAGAAGCCTGGGTGCCTTCCCGTGCAATTGACCCGGGATGTCCAGAGGTGGTTCTCCACTGGAACAAGGAAAGCGCCGCCCAAGTGAATGGAATGCCGCAGAGGGATGGAACGCCGGCGCGCTGTCGTTTTCGGCCGCTGAGCGCCGCAACGCTACTCCTCCTGGCGGTTGCCGCGACATCGCCGGCGTCGGCCATCGTGTACGTGATGCCGACTGACGAATCGATGGTGGCCCGCTCGCCGATCATTGTCTTTGGCGAGGTTCTCTTCGCGCAGCCAGCGGCGGCGGGTGACGGGGTGGCCACCGACTTCGTGCTGCGGGTGGAACAGGTGCTGAAGGGCGAAGCGCCCGGGGGCGCCATCCTCGTCCGTCAGCCCGGTGGCGTGGGTCCGAACGGCCTGGTCCGTTTGGTCATGGGACTACCCATGCTGGCAGCGGGGGACCGCGTGTTGCTGTTTCTCGAACCCGCGGACGGTGTGTATCGCCCGCTTGAGCTTTCTCTGGGGATGTTCTTCGAAGTACAGGCCGGCAACCGCGTCCTGCTGCTGCGCGAGCCGTCGCTGCAGACGGCCATGCCGCCGCCCGGCCAGACGGTGGGTACGGACTTGGCCCGCTACCACCTGCCGCGGGACGCGGACGGCTTCCGCCGTTGGATCGCCGACCGGGCTGCAGGCGTCGACCGGCCTGCCGACTACTTCGAGGCCGAATTCCCCGCCGGCCCGGCAGCGGTGGCTTCGGCGTTCCGGCTCCTTCGGCTGGGTGACAACTGCGAACACCCGGGCCTCCCGATCCGCTGGAAGAACTTCGACCGCGGTGGAAGCCTCGAATTCTTCGCGCACAGGGACGGTCAGAAGGGCGCTCCCGGCGGAGGGCTGAGCTACGTGCAGTCCGCCCTGGAGGTCTGGAACAACGATCCGGATAGCCGGGTCAACGTCGCCTTATCCACTACTTCGTTGGTTGCCAAGGGCAGGGAGCAAGACGGCGTGAACTCGATCACGTTCGAAGATCCGTTCGAAGAGATTCCGGGTTCGTTCGCTCCGGAGGGCGGCATTCTCGCCGCTACCTTCACGCTCTCCTACTGTAGCGGGTTCACGCCGCATGCGATTCCGGGCAACGAATCGGAGCAGGCGGGCGAACTCGTCGAGGCGAACGTCGTCACCCAGGACGGCTTCCATCGCTTCCTGGCGGAGAGCCCTGGCACATCGCTCGAGGAGATCATCGGCCACGAGATGGGTCACGCCTTGGGTCTGGCGCATCCCTGTGGCGACGGACGCAGCGGCCCCTGCGACGACGAGGTAGAGAATCAGGCGCTCATGCGCGCCTACGCCCACCGCGATGGCCGTGGAGCGGCACTCAACTCCGATGACCGGGCCGGGATCCGTTTCCTCTACCCGGGCCGTTCCGTGGCGCCGGGCCCGCACACGGACTGCGTCCCGACAACGACGCCGCTGGTCCTGGACGGTCACCAGGTGTCCTTGTGCTACGAAACGCCGCGGGGGGACCTTGGGGAGGGCCAGTCCGGCATCTGGGAGTCCGAAACGGCAGGCCTGCTGTGGTTCTTCGACCGCGACAACGCCGAGGTGCTGCTCAAGGTGCTCGACGGCTGCGCTCTGAACGGCCACCGATGGGTGTTCATGGCCGCTGCGACCGACCTCGCCTTCAATCTCCAGATCGAGGACGGCCAGGGCCGCCGCTGGACCTACCGCAACCGGCAGGGCGTCAAGGCGGGCGCGGCGCGCGACACCGGGGCTTTCTCCTGCAGCGGGGTAGTCGCTGCCGCGCAGCAGGCTTCTTCCGAGGCGACCAGATACCAGTACGACGACGGCACTTTCGAGCGCTTCTCATCGTTGGGCGGTGGACCTACCGTCATGCAGGAATACGCTCAGCGCTTTCGTCTGGCGGAGGACAGCCGGCTCCGCTATGTCGAAGCGTGCTTTCGTCGCGAGGCGCATGATCCAGCCAGCGTCGTGAGGTTCGACATCGGTGTGTACCGGAATGCTCGCTCGCCGGAGGGGAATCTGCCCGGCGCCAGCTTGGCCCAGTACTCGAACCTGCACAGGACGCTGCAAGAGGCCGATTCCGACCGTTGCGTCAGGGTCAACGTAGCGCCGCTGCAGGTACTCGACGATGTATGGGTCTCCGTGGCGTGGCGGACGACTTTGGGCCAGAACACGAAAACGCTCGGAGTGGACCTCGACGGCCCGGGAGGCACCGAACTTCGCTGGCGTGTTCACTATGCCGATAGTCCGCTGCCCTGGGGTAGTCCTGGTGACGGCAAGGCGTTCGGAATCCGCATCGGCGTCGATGCGGACCCGGATCCGCCGCCGTACTACACCGATTGCGTGCCGACGACAACGCCGCTGGTTCTCGGCGGCTACGAAGTGAGCATGTGCTACGAAACGCCGGGCCACGTGGTCGGCCAAGCACGCTCCGGAGTGTGGGAGACGGATGTCTCGGGCTTGCTCTGGTTCTTCAACCGGGACAATGTGGAAGTTCTGGTCAAGGTACTGAACGGCTGCGCAGTGAACGGCCACCACTGGGTGTACGTATCGCCTGTGACCGACCTTGCCTTCAACCTGTCCGTGACGGGCCCTGCCGGCGCTGGTCATTGGAGGCATCGCAACCGACAGGGAGAAGTAGGCCGCACCAGTGCCGACACGTTCGCGTTTGCGTGCGAGGAAGGCGCCGGAAGCAGCGGACCGGCACACTGACCCATCAGGGCGGCGGCTCGGGGCGCTCGATCCGGCGTCTCGGCAGCGGCCGCTCGGGAACGTCCTCCAGCAGGCCGCCGTGGCCGAGCGACGTGATGTCGCGGCGCGTCAACCGGTCGCCGACGAGCAGGCGGGGCAGCACCAGGTCGACGATGTTGCGCTTCGGACTCCGCGCGCAACCGGGGGCGCCGAGGACGGGCGTGCCGCCCAATTCGGCGAGCAGGAGCAGGTTGCCGGGATCGACCGGTGCGCCGTAGCAGATCACCGTGCCACCGGCGGCTTCGATCGCGCTCGGGGCGAGGTCGTGGCGGTCCTGGATGGCCGTCTCGCCGGCGAGGATGAGAAGATCGGTCTGCGGCGCGAGTTCGGCCGCGGTGGCGGTGAGGCCGGGGGCGCCCCGTTCGCCGTGCAGAGGCACGAAGCGGACCTCTGACAGCGTGGCGTTCAGGCGTTCGAGCCGCTCCTTGAACGCGGTCTCGAATCCCTTGACCAGCCGGCCGCGACCGGCGGACTGACCGGGGGCGACGGTGCCGGAGACGATCAGAGCGGCGCGTTTGGCCTCCAACGGGTCGACCCGGATCAGATGCTGGGTGGCAGCGCTCTCCGCCGCGGCCACCGTCTCTTCGGGCAGCGCGTAGGGGAGGATCTTGGTCGTCGCGACCATCTTGCCGGCGCGGGCGACACTGTGGTTCGGCAGGGTGGCGAGGGTGACGCCGTCGCAGTCGTTGATGCGATCGAGTGCCTCGGCGTTCACCCGCACCAGGCCGAGGGTCTCGGCGTGCAGGTTCACCCGGCCGGTGGTCGGGCCGCGTAGCGCGAGTCCCGGGCCGGCGACCGCCTCACTGATCCTTTGGGCGGCTTCGTTCTCGTCGACATCGCCGGGTTCCAGGCGGGCGGCGTACACCTCCGTGCGGCCGAGCCCGGTCAGGAGAGCCAGCTCCTCGTCGTCCAGGGCCCGGCCCTTGCGCAGTACCCGGCGGCCCTCGCCGTCGTAGACGTTGTGGCCGAGAATGGCCCCCAGGGCCTCGGTGAGCGGCGTGGCTTCGAACTTCATCTCTGCCGCGAAACTACACCGCCCGGCGGCGCTACACTGGCGCTTGCCATGGCTTCGGAGAACTACGGCCGGATCGACGACTGGCGCGACGAGCTGACGGAGTGGCGGCGTGACTTTCACCGCCACCCGGAACTCGCCTTCGAGGAGGAGCGGACGGCCGGGATCGTCGCCGAGCGTCTGCGGTCCTTCGGCGTCGATGTCCACCAGGGGATCGCCAAGACGGGAGTGATCGGCACCATCCGCGCCGGCAATTCCGATCGGGCGGTGGCCCTGCGGGCGGACATGGACGCGCTGCCGATCGAGGAGAAGAACAAGTTCGGACACTGCTCCACGGCGCCGGGGAAGATGCACGCCTGCGGGCACGACGGCCACACCGCGATGCTGCTTGGGGCGGCCCGCTACCTGGCGGAGACACGAAACTTCGACGGCACGGTGCAGCTCATCTTCCAGCCCGCCGAGGAGAAGGACGGCGGCGCCGCGGTGATGGTCCGCGAGGGGCTGTTCGAGCGCTTTCCCGCCGACAAGGTCTTCGGTCTGCACAACTTCCCCGGTGTGGCGACCGGCACGTTCGCGACCAACAGCGGCCCCTTCATGAGCGCGATCGACCACTTCGAGATCGAGATCCGGGGCCGGGGCACCCACGGCGCCTGGCCGCATAGCGGCATCGATCCGATCGTCGCCGCGTCCCAGGTCGTGCTCGGCCTCCAGACGCTGGTGTCGCGGAACGTCGACCCCAGGCGCCGGGCCGTGGTGTCCGTGACGATGAGCCACGCCGGCGACGCCTTCAACGTGATCCCCGAGACCGCCTACCTGGCGGGGGGCGTGCGGTCCTTCCTGCGCGAGGTCCAGGAGACACTCGAGCTCGGGTTGAAGCGCGTCGTCCACGGCATCTGCGCGGCCCACGGCGCATCGGCCAAGGTCGACTACCAGCGGTACTACCCGGCGACGGTCAACGCCCCGCGCGAGACGGAGGAGATGACCGCCGCGGCGCGCGGCATGGGCTGGGAGGTCGACGCCGAGATGGAGCCGCTGATGGGTTCCGACGACTTCGCGTTTCTGGCCGAGGAGCGGCCGGGGTCCTTCATGATGATCGGCAACGGCGACAGCGAGATGCTGCACACGCCGAGGTACGACTTCAACGACGAGTTGCTGACCGTCGGCGCCAAGTACTGGGCGCGCCTGGCCGAGAGCCAGCTTTCTTAGGCAACCGTCGAAACAAAGCCGGCGGCTGCGGCGTATTCCTTGGTGAAGCGGGCAGTTACCGGGTCCCTTGCCAACGGACGCCGCCTGGCGGCCAAGACGCCCGCGCTCCGTTCGCCTCCAAGTCCGAAAACCACTTCCGAAAGCCACGCTTCCAAACAGACGAGCAACCTTGATGTCGTATACGAACCAGCCCACAGCGGCCACGTCCCGAGCGAGCTGGACGCCGCTTGTTCTCACCCTTCTCCTGTTTCTTCCCTTCGCGGCCGGCTGCGCGTTCGACAGCGGTATGGCCGGCGAGCCGCCGACAGCCGACACCGCGAGCCCGGCCGACGACGCGATCCCCGTCGCGGCCTTGCCCATGTTTCGCGGCCGGATCGAGTCCGTGCTCCGTTTCTCGACCAATCTCGAGGCGGAGAACCGGGTCGACGTGCTCTCCGAGACCGAGCGGCACGTGACCGACCTGATGGTCGAGGAGGGCGACACCGTGCGCGCCGGCCAGACCCTGCTGCTGCTCGAGGACGAGGCCCAGCGCACCGCCCTCAAGAGAGTCCAGAGCCAGCTCGCCCGCTCGCGGCTGGAGTTCGAGCGCCAGCAGCGCCTCTTCGAGCAGGACCTGATCAGCGAACAGGCCCACAACCAGGCGCTCTACGACACGGAGCAGCTCGAACTCACGCTCGAAGACGCCGAGCGCGAGCTCAGCTACGCGACCGTCACGGCGCCGATCTCCGGCGTCGTCACCGCGCGCCTCGTGAACCTCGGCGACCACGTCGAGACCCACGCCAAGCTGTTCGAGATCGTCGACTTCGACTCCATCGTGGCGCGCGTGTTCGTGCCGGAGCGCCAGTTGACGGGTCTGTTCGTGGGCCAGCCGGCGCGAGTGCTGGCGCAGTCTCTCGACGGCTCGCACCAGGCGAGGGTCGAACGCATCTCGCCGGAGGTCGACCCGCGGAGCGGCACGGTCAAGGTGACCCTCGACATTCCTGGTGACCGCGGTCTGCTGCCGGGCATGTACGTCGAGGTCGACCTGGTGGCCGCGGTCGAGGAGGACGCCCTGCTGGCGCCGAAGCGGGCTCTGGTCTATGACCAGGAGCAGGTCTTCGTGTTCCGCGTCACCGAGGGCGCCGAGGGCCCGCGCGCCGAACGCCTGCTGGTGAACATCCTGATCGAGAGCGAGGACGTCGTTCAGTTGGCCGGCGACCTGGCCGAGGGCCAGCGCCTGATCGTGGCCGGGCAGGCCGGACTGAAGGACGGCGCCCGGATCCGGCTGATCGATCCAGCCGAGGCGCTTGGCTCCGCGGCGGAGCTGGGCGCCGCGTCGGCGCCGGCCTACCAGCCCGCGAGCTGACTCCTGCCACCCAGATAGCGAGAGGAGCGGCGTTGTGAATCGTCCGCGGGCTGCGAGATCCTTCGTCACTCACCGGCCGGTCGCGGTCTCCATGGTCTTCCTGGCGGCCGTCGTCTTCGGCCTGCTGTCGTATCAAGGTCTCGCGGTGACCCTGATGCCGGAGCTGTCGTACCCGACGCTCACCGTGCGCACGGAGTACCCGGGCGCGGCGCCGGAAGAGGTCGAGAACGACATCTCGCGGCGCATCGAGGAGCAGCTCGGCGTGGTGGGCGGTCTGCGGCGGATGAGCAGCGTCAGCCGTGCCGGCGTCTCCGACGTGGTGCTGGAGTTTTCCTGGGACACGCCGATGTCCGATGCGATTCAGGAGACCCTGGAGAAGCTCGACCTCGTCCTGCTGCCCGATGCCGCCGAGCGGCCGCTGATCCTGCGCTTCGACCCCGGCCTCGACCCGGTCCTGGAGCTCTCGCTCTCGGGTGAGGGCGAGCGCTTCGGGGGCGAAGAGGGCTTGCGGCGGCTCCGTCGGCTGGCGGAACTCCAGGTCAAGCGGGCGCTCGAACCGATCGACGGCGTGGCCGCGGTGCGGGTGCGGGGTGGACTCGAGGAGGAGATCCACGTCCTGCTGGATGCTCAGGACCTGCAGCGCTCACGGCTCTCGGTGCAGCAGGTGATCGACCGGCTGGGCCAGGAGAACATCAACGTCGCCGGCGGCACCCTGAAGGAGGGGCGCACCGAGTACATGGTGCGCACGGTGAACGAGTACCTGAACCTGGAGCAGATTCGCGACACCGTGGTCGCGTCGGTGGAGGGCCGGGAGGTCCGGATCGGCGATCTGGGCGAAGTCCGGCGCTCGCACAAGGACCGCGAAATTCAGACCCGGACCGACGGCCAGGAGAGCGTCCAGCTCGACGTCTACAAGGAAGCGGACGCGAACATGGTCGCGCTGGCGGACCGGGTGCGGTCCCGGGTCGGCGAACTCGACCTGGAGCGGGAGCGCGCGCTGGCCCGCGGCGAGAAGGTCGAGCAGCCGCTCTCCTTCCTGCAGCGGCTCACCGGCGGTGGCGGGCAGCAGAGGGCCGGTCTCGGCGGCGCAACCCTCTCGGCCGACCTCTACCGCTCGGAGGGAGCGGCGTTGACGGTGGTCTCGGACCGTTCCGAGTTCATCGAGGGCAGCATCGCCGAAGTCCGCAACACGGCGATCCTCGGCGGCCTGCTGGCCGTGATCGTGCTCTACCTGTTCCTGCGCAACCTGGTCACCACCCTGATCGTCGCGGTGTCGATTCCGATCTCGCTCCTGATCACCTTCGCGCCGCTTTCGGCCGCTTCGGTGTCGCTGAACATCATGTCCCTGGGCGGTCTGGCGCTCGGCATCGGCATGCTGGTCGACTCCTCGATCGTCGTGCTCGAGTCCATCTTCCGGTGCCGCGAGGAGGGCGACGACCTGGTCGCGTCCGCGATCCGCGGCGCCCGCGAGGTGCGGTCGGCCGTGGTCGCCTCGATCCTGACCTCGATCGCGGTCTTCCTGCCGATGGTGTTCGTCGAGGGAATCGCCGGGCAGGCGTTCGGCGATCTCGGGTTGGCGGTGGTCATCTCGCTCCTGGCGTCGCTGGCGGTGGCCCTGGGCTTCATCCCGATGCTGGCCAGCCGCCGCGGCTGGAAACTGCCCGAACGCGGCGGCGTGGTCTCCCGGCTGCTGACGTACGCGGCCCTGGCGCTGTTCCGGCGTGACGCGGCGTCGCTTCGCGAGTGGTCCCGGTCGCGGAACGCTGCGATCGCCTGGCCCGGGCTCGTGCTGGCGTTCCTGTTCATCAGCCTGCGGCTGTTCGTGGGGACCGCGCTCGAACTCCTCGCCAAGCTGGTCCTCCTGGTTCTCGCCGGGCTGGCTTTCTTCGTCGTCCGCCTGGCTGCACCTGTTCTGATCCGGGTGTTCGGGCTGCTCAGCCGCGGCCCGCTCATCCTCGTCCGGCGGCTGCTGGACTGGCTGAACCGGGTCTATCCGGTGGTCCTGCAGGGCGCCGTGCGCTTCCCGGTCGCGGTGGTGGCGCTGGTCGCCGTCACGCTGTGGAGTTCCTGGTGGTTGCTCGGCCGTCTGGACAGCGAGCTGCTGCCCGAGGTTCGCCAGGGCGAGTTCACGATCGAGGTGTCGCTGCCGGTCGGCACGCCCCTGGCCGAGACCGAGCGCACGCTGGCCGCCGTCGAGAGCGCGATCCTCCAAGAGAAGCGCCATATCGAACGGCTGCTCGTGACCTTCGGTTACGACGTGACGAACACCCAGCGCTCCGACGAGGGCGAGCACACGGCGCGGTTCAAGGTCCTGCTCGAGTCGGTGCAGGCGTCGGTCGAGGACCAGGTGGTGGAGCGGCTGCGGCGCCGCTTCGCAGAGGTGCCGGACGCCGCTTCGCGCGTCACGCGGCCGGTCCTGTTCAGCTTCAAGACGCCGATCGAGGTCGAGGTTCACGGCGAGGATCTTGGCCGCCTGCAGGAGTACGGCGACCGCGTGCGAGAGCTGATGGCGGCGATGCCCGAAGTCGCTGACGTCGAGACGACGCTCAAGAGGGGCGCGCCGGAGGTCCAGATCGTCTACGACCGCGCGATACTGAACCGCTATGAACTCCAGACCTCGGTGGTGGCGCAGATGGTGCGCAACCAGATCGAGGGCTTCGAGGCCACCCTCTACAACCTGAAGGACCGCCGGATACCGATCATCGTGCGGCTCGCCGAAGAGGATCGCCGTTCCACGGACCAGTTGAACGGTCTGGTCGTCAACCCCGGCGGCGAGCGTCCGATCCCGCTCCATGCGGTGGCGTCCGTGGCGGTGGGCGAGGGGCCCTCGGAGGTGCGGCGGATCGACGGCAAGCGGGTGGCGGTGGTCCAGGCGAACCTCGGCGAGGCCTCGCTCGGTCGTGCCGTCGAGCGGATCGAGGAGGTTCTGGCGAGCGAGATCGAGTGGCCCGCGGACATGAGCTTCCTGGTCGGCGGCCAGAGCCAGGAGTGGCAGCGGTCGAGCGCGAGCCTGTGGTTGGCGCTGGGGCTGTCCGTGTTCCTGGTCTACGTGATCATGGCGGCCCAGTTCGAGTCCCTGCTGCACCCGCTGGTCATCATGTTTTCGATCCCGCTGGCGTTCTTCGGCACGCTGCTCACGCTCTACCTGTTCGACGTCAACCTGTCGATCGTCGTCTTCCTGGGGATGATCATGCTCGCGGGGATCGTGGTGAACAACGCGATCGTCCTCGTTGACTACATCAACACGCTGCGCGGCCGCGGCTTCCCGCGCCAGCGGGCGATCGTCGGCGCCGGCCTGGTGCGGCTGCGGCCGATTCTGATGACCACGGCGACGACCACTCTGGGTCTTCTGCCGATGGCTCTGGGCCTCGGTCAGGGCGCCGAGATTCGGACTCCGATGGCGTTGGCGGTGATCGGGGGGCTCGCCACCTCGACCGTGCTGACCCTGATCGTCGTGCCGGTGATCTACGAACTGGTCGAACGGCTGCGTGATGCGCTGTCGTTCTCGGGCGACCGCGCCGGCCGCGGCGCGCCGGCAAGCGGCGGGGCGCCGGCGCCGGCCGCGGCGGCGCCGGAGGCGACACGGCCATGATCCCTGGCGGGTTGGGCAAGTTCCTGCCGCGGCTGTCGCTGGGGCGCCCGATCGGCGTCATCGTCGTGGTCGGCGCGGTCCTGGTCATGGGCCTGGTCGCCGCGCTGTCTCTGCCGATCGAACTCATCCCGTCCGGCTACAGCTCGCCCTTCCTGCGCGTGACCGTGCCGTGGCGGGACGCGCCGCCCCAGGAACTCCTGGACAAGATCACGATTCCGCTCGAGGAGGAGCTGGCCACGGTTCGCGGGCTCGAGAACCAGTTCTCGTTCTGCGCCGTCGGCTTCACCCAGGTCTTCCTGAGCTTCGCGCACGGCACGGACATGGATGTCGCCTACCGCGAAGTCCGCGACCGGATCGAACGAGCCCGGGCGCGGATGCCCGACGATGTCGAGCAGGTCCTCATCCGCAAGGACGACGACGCCATGATGCCGGTGGCCATGGTCGGCCTGATCGTCGAGGAGGAGACGGCGGACGTCTACAACCTGGTCCAGAACGAGGTCATCCTGAAGCTGGAGCGGGTTCCCGGCGTGGCCTCGGTGGACGCCCAGGGCCTGCTGGAGCGTGAGGTGCTGATCGAACTCGACCGGCAGCGGGTCGAAGCGGCGGGGCTCAACATCTTCGAGATCGCGCAGGACTTGGCAAGCGACTACTTCACGCTGGCATCGGGCAACGTCCGCGCCGGCGACCGCAAACTGCTCCTGCGGTCGGTGGCGAGGTATCCGGCGCCGCAAAACGTCCGCGACATGTGGATCACCGACACGGTGCGCCTCGGAGACATCGCGTCAATCCGCTACGACGTGCCGGACGACGAGTTCCGGGTCCGCGTGAACGGCCTGCCCGCCTACGCGATCCAGGTGCAGAAGGAAGGCGAGGCGAACGCGCTCGAGGTGGCCGGCGAAGTCGAACGGCTGGTCAAGGAGCTGGCCCAGAACCCGAGGCTCGCGGCGCTCGAAGTCGACATCATCATGAGTTCGGGCGAGATCATCCGCGACTCGATGGGCGTGCTGCTGTCGAGCGGCCGCATCGGGGCGATCTTCGCGATGATCGTCCTCTTCTTCTTCCTCCGCCGGCTGCGGATGTCTCTCATCATCGCCTTCTCGATCCCGCTCTCCATGGTCGCCGCGGTCGTCGCGATGTACTTCTTCGGCGAGACCTTCAACGTGATCTCGCTGCTGGGCCTGATGATCTCGGTCGGCCTCCTCGTCGACAACTCGGTGGTCGTGGCCGAGAACATCCACCGCCTCCACCAGAGCGGCGTTGGCCGGCGGCAGGCGGCGCTCCAGGGCGCTGGAGAGATCGCGCTCGCGATCACCACCGCCACCCTGACCACGGTGATCGTCTTCCTGCCCGTCTCCCTGGTCGACGGCCAGGGTCAGTTCATGCTGCTGCGCTTGGTGATCCCGATCACGGTCTCCCTGCTTGCTTCGCTGGTCGTGGCGCTGGTGGTCGTGCCGCTGATGGTCTACGTCACCCTGCCTTCGCAGCAGGCGGCGGAGAAGGGCGCCCTGCGCCAGGTTCGGGATGCGTCGAACGTGGTCCTGCGCCGCGCCTACGAGGCGACGTTCGGCCTGCTCAACCGTGCCTACCGCGGCATGCTCGGCTACGGCCTGCGGCGGCGGCTCGACGTGGTTCTGGCGCTGGTGGCGGCACTGGCGCTGACCCAGTTCGCTGCCCGTGGCCGCCTGGAAGTCGTGCCCATGTCGGAGGACGACCAGGCGTTCTTCAATATCGAGGTCCGGTTGCCGCGCAACATGTCGTTCGACGAGACGATCGAGTACTTCGCGCGCGCCGAGGAGAAGATCGACGGCTTGCGCGACGAGCTCGGCCTCGAGTACCTCGTGTTCTTCCACGAGCGCACCTGGGGCCAGATCCAGGGGATCATGGCCACCGACGTCGACACCGGGCTGAAGCCCCGCGAGGTCACCCAGCGGGTGCTCGATCTGATGCCCGAGATGCCGGGTGTGCGCTTCCACACCGGTTTCGCCTCGGAACAGGAAACCACGGACAAGGCTCTCGAGACGCTGACCCTGTTCGGTGAGGACGCCGACGTTCTGGAAGAGGTCGCGAGCGGGATCGAGGATCGGCTGGTCCGGGTGCCGGGCGTGCTCGCGGTGAAGAAGTCGGCCGACGAGGCGCCGAACGAACTCGCCCTGGTTCTCGACCGGGACCGCGCCATGCGCCAGCAGGTGAACCCGCGCACGCTGGCGGTGATGGTCGGCTACGCCCTGCGCGGTCAGGCGCTGCCGCGGATCTACTACGGCGGCCAGGACATCCCGGTCCGCATCCGCTTCGAGGAGCAGGATCGCCAGAGTCTCGCCGAGCTGCGCGACTTCTCGGTGCCTACCGAGACCGGCGAGACGCTCGCCATCGGCACCCTGGTCGATGTCCGCCAGCAGCCGGCGGCGACCCGGATTTCGCGCCGCGACAAGCAGACCGCGCGCCGGATCACGCTGGAGCTCGAAGAGGGACGGGAGAGCGAGGCGCGCCGGGCGGTACGGGCCGTGGCCGCTCAGACGGAATTGCCCGAGGGTGTGGCATGGGCCCGGCGGGTTCGCAACGTGGCCGCGGAGGAGACCCGAAACCTGATGATCGCGGCGCTGATGTCGATCGCCTTCGTCTACCTGCTCATGGGCTTCCTGTTCGAAAGCTTCCTGCTGCCGTTGGCGATCCTGATCACGATCCCGCTCGCGAGCATGGGCGTAACCTGGATCCATGTACTTTCAGGGCGCGACCTGGACTTCCTGGGGCTGGTGGGGCTGATCATCCTGATCGGGGTGGTCGTGAACAACGGCATCGTGCTGCTCGACTCGGTGAATCGCCTGCGCGCGAATGGCATGGAGCGAGGCCAAGCCCTGCTCGAAGCCACCGACCGACGCTTCCGGCCGATCATGATGACCGCGCTGACCACGATCTGCGGCATGGTGCCGTTACTCTTCGGTCAACCGACGCAGATGGGCCTGAGCTACAAGAGCTTCGGCCTGACGCTGATTGGCGGCATGGCGGCGGCGACACTGCTGACCCTGCTCGCGGTGCCGGTCTTCTACACCCTGATCGAGGATGGCCGCGCCTGGGTGAGCCGCACGATCGCAGGCGTTCTGGCGCCGAGGCGGAGAGCGCCGGTCCGGTCCGCCGGCGCGTAGAGCGACGCAGCGAAGCGGCGAGCCCGAAACTACCGCCCGCAGCCGCTCCCGCCTGAGTGGAGCCGATCGTTGGCCAGTGCGTCCAATCCCCCGAATATCCAACGGATTGGACGAATGAAGCTCCCAATTGGCCCCAAGCAGCGAAGAACCGCGGATTCCTCAACTTGGTCCGACCGTATGGCCCCCCCCTTCCCCCGCAGTTGCTATAGTTTCGGGTTTCCAGTCACTGCAAGGTAGCTGCTCCGTCACGCTCAACAGCTAGCTCTCCGCAGCTAGCCAACGCACAGGGAGACTCGCTCATGAAACGCACCTTGGCCCTGCTCGGAAGTCTCTGCCTCCTGGTCCTCGCCGCACCGGTCGCGGCGGACAGCCCCGAAACCGGGATCGTCGTCGGACGGGCTGTCGACTCGAACGGTGACGCCATGCCCGGGGTCACGGTGACCCTCGCCGGCGAGCGCGGCGAGAAGGTCACGATCACCGACGCTGAGGGTGCGTACAGGTTTGCCCTGGTGACGCCTGGACCGTACACGGTAAGGGGCGCCCTCGACAGCTACGGGACGGCCGAGAGCGCGGTGCAGGTGACCCCCGGCACCCGCTCGGAAGTCGGCCTGACCATGGTGCTCGAAGCGGCGGGAGAGATCACGGTGGTCGCCGAAGCGCCGGTGATCAACCGTTTCGAGTCGACCTCGGCCGGCACGATCACATCCGACGTGGCGAGCAACGTGACTTCGCTCAACTCGAACTACTACAGTGCGCTCGCGCTGCTGCCGGGCGTCACCTCGGACGGCGACCTGGCTGACGAATACCCCGGCAGCAACGGTTCGCGGTGGATGGAGGCCGCGGTCTTCGTCGACGGCGTGGATACGACGTACACGCGGCGGGGCGGCTCGCGGCTGTATCTTCCCCAGATCGCCGTGTCCTCAACCTCCCTGCAGTCCACTTCAGGCAGCGCCGAGTACGGGCGCGCCACCGGCGGCGTCACCAACGTCACCACGAAGTCGGGCACGAACCGGTTCCACGGCGAATACTACGCCCACCGGCAGCAGGGCGACTGGGTGTCGGAGTTCAAGAGCCATCCGGAGCTCACGGAGCGTGTCACCTGCAAGTACAGAGCGGTCGTGAATCCGCACCTCCTGGCCCGCAGCCCATACTGCAACCCGGATTTCTTCTTCCGTACCCAGGAGCAGAAGGACTACTCGGACCTCGAACTGCAGGGTTCGCTCGGCGGCCCGCTGGCGCGGAACAAGGCCTGGTTCTTTGCCGCGGCTGCGGACACGAATACGTTCAGCAGCCAGGAGACATATGGCGGCGACATCGTGGACAACAGCGCCTACGTTGGCAGCCGGATCGCCAAGCTGAACTTCCAGCCCAGCCCTTCCCACGCGCTCTCCGCCTACTACACGTCGTCGCCGCTCGACGTCACGTTCATCCTTGGTGATTTGCCGGCTGACAGGTACACGGCTACGCCGCATGTCTTCGGCGGCGAGCTGCTGACCGCCAACTGGAACTGGAGCGCCAGCCAGGACGTGTTCATGGAGTTCAAGCTGGCGTTCCACGATTCCAGCGAGCACAAGCCCCTGAACGCCGGCGACGGCTACGACCTGGAATCCGCCCTGCTCGAAAAGCAGCAGGACCCACGGTATCCGGCGAACAACCGGGGGCCCCACAGCCCCGGCAACAACTTCCACGGCTATGTCGGTTTCGACGGGCAGGATCACTGGTGGAACGGCTGGATCCTCGACAACGGTTTCGGTCGCAACGACTACCCGCGGGACCAGGCGAACGCGCGCATGACCTGGTTCGCCAGCGAGAACCACGAGGCGCTCTTCGGCATGGATTGGCAGAGCGTCGGCTGGGTGCAGAACCTGCAACGGAACAACACCTACGTCGGAAACCAGTTCGACGTCTCGAGCCCGTCCGGCTTCGACGTCTGCAGCATCATTGCGTTGGGTTATCGTCTCTGCTATCTGGAGGACTACTCACCCGCCGATCTGGCTGGCGAACCGGTTCTCGACGGCACCAGGTCATCGAACGTGGCGCTCTTTGCACGCGACCGGTTCTCGGCGGGAGATCACTGGACTTTCAACCTGGGGCTTCGCTACGAAGACCAGGTGCACAAGAACGACGTCCGCCGCACGGTGATCGATTCAACCGATGTCTCACCCCGCATCTTCACAGCCTACGATTTTCGAGGTGACGGAAAGATGCTGCTCAGTCTGAGTCTCGGTCGTTCCTACCAGCACCTGCCGCAGGATCTCGTCAACAATCACCTGCTCGAAGGATGGAACGGAACCAACGCGTGGGACCGGTTCATCTACTGTGATCCGGCCGCGGCGTTCTTCCTTGCGTATGTATGTAACGGTGTGGGATATACGGGCCTGGTAGGCAGGCAGCGTCCCGGCGCCATGTGGCAGCAGATCGATGCCGGTGTGCTCCCCAATGTCGACATCGAGCCTTACTTCAAGGACGAAGTCGACCTGAGCCTGCGTTGGGCCCTGAACCCGAGTTGGTACTTTCAGGCGAGCGCCATCTACTGGACGTTTCAGAACTCCATCGGCACCACCCAGCAGCGACTGCCCAACGGTGACTTCTTCACGTTCACCGAGAACTACAAGGACTACGAGGAGGTCCTGGGCGCGCTCGGCGTGGTGGATCCGGACGTGCTGGCGAACTTCGAAGAGGGCAAGCGCACATACAGGTCCCTGCAGTTGCAGCTCAACCGGAGCTTCCGCAACGACTGGGCGCTCTACAACAATCTGACTCTGGCCGATGCCAGGGGCCACTTCTGGGGCGGGTTGTTCAACAACGTGAATGCGGACTACGGGCGGAACCTTGATGTCGGACTGACCCAGGGGCACATCGATTCGTGCGCGGGGGGCCAACTTGTGACCCTTGGTGGACAGCCGGTGATCGGCGCCGACGGCAGTCCCATCGTGAGGCCGTACCCGGTCGATTGCGAGGCGGCGCTGTCAGGGTTCCTTGGCGTACCGGTGTCGACGATCAACCGCTACGGGACGGTCGGCGAGAACAACAAGGTCACATGGAACAGCTACGGCTTCAAGGCCTGGGATCTGGGCAACACCGGTCAGAGGTTCACGTTGGGCGGTTCGTTCTCATGGCGCTCCGGGAAGCCGTGGCAGCGGCAGGCGGGTGCGGGACTCGGGAGCTGCGGCAGCACCTTTGACGGCTGCGATCCGGTGCAGGCCGCCATCAGTTCAGGCACTGCCCTGTATCTTGAGCCTCGCGGCACCCGCGATCCGTTCAACTCGAACTGGAACGTCAGCCTGCAGTTGAACTGGGAGTTCCGCATACGGGGGGATCTCAGGGGTAGCTTGCGGGTTGACGCCTCGAACGTGACGAACAACCAGCAGGCTCTGCGATGGACGAGCCAGGGCGAGATCAACACCTCGCGGTACATCGGCTGGCAGGGCCCACGTCGGTTCGCCTTGTCGACGACGTTCAGCTTCTGAGACGGCTGGTCGCTGGGCCGCTGCGTGTACGCGCAGTGGCCTGATTCGGATACGCGTGGAGCCCGGCCGCGGCCGGGCTCTTCGCTTGTCCGGCTACTGGGCGCCGGCTGACGGGCTGATTGGATAGTTGTGTTGACGATCGGCCTATTGCCCTATCGGCCTATCGCCCTATCGCCGTCCTTGCTCCTACCTGGGGCCGACAGTGCCGCTCGCCGACAGGAGTGCGCCGGAGATCGGGTCGTAGACCGCCGCGACATAGCGGTGCTTGCGCTTGCGGATCCTCAACTCCGTCTCGAAGACGAAGACTTCGCCGGGCATGGGCTCGTGCGGCGTGAGCATCGGGATCTTCAGAGCCGGTGGCTCGACCTGATCACCAAAGTCGTTGATCAGTCGGATCCTGAACTCCAGCTCGTTCATCCACTGACCGTCCACTGGCAGCAGGTTCAGGTCGCTGAGAGGGATCGTCAGCTTGATCGGCACGAAGATCTTCCTGAACCCAGCCTTTCGCGGGGTACCGAACTGTACGTCCAGGGATTTGACGCCGGGGGAGGCGCCGAAGATCAGCGGCAGTCCGCCGGTCTCGTCGGCCAGGAACTGGAGTACGTCGTGCCATCTCCGCTCCGGTTTGTCCCAGAGCGCGTCCGGTGGCCCGTCCGGTGGCTCGTCCGCGTACGGGACGGGCGGCCGGAGCCCCGGGAGGTCGATCGGGTAGAGCGAGTAGCCGACCAGGTTCGCTGCATGGACGAGCGGTCCGTAGAGATCATCCAGACTCGCTCCCATGAGTGCTGACCCCCACAGCGACAATGGATCCCAGAGATCGAACTGCGTGTCCCAGCCCTCGATCAGAAGCAGCATCACTTTGCGGCCGGGAGCGTCGGCGAAGCTGCGCAGAGTGCCGGCGGCAGCCACCACCGATCGCCGGGCCTGATGTCCGAGGCCGGACTGGTTCAGCAGGCCGAGTGCCTTCCGCTCCCTGGCCTGCAGCAGTGCGCTCTCGATTTCGTCGCGGGAGTTCGTCCAGTCCGTGATCCGGGTCAGGTTGCGGCCGTCGAAGGCCACCACCGCCACGCGGTCGGCGGGCCCCAGCCGGGCCAGGTCCTGTTCAAGGCGGTTCAGCACCCGGTTCCTGCGTTGCCGGATCGCGAACAGATCGTCGATGAAGATGAGGTAGTTCGTGCCCACCGCGTCGTCGGGCGCCAGCGAGAGCAAGTTGTCGGTGTCGTCGTCGGATGTGGCCCGCGCGCGCCCGTCATCGATCTCCGTAAAGAACTCGATCGGTACCTGTGTGCCGTCTACCCGGAGTTCGAAGTCACTCGCCTGCAGTCCCGGGATCCGCTTCCCCTTCCGGTCGGTGACGACGACCTCGACGTTGACGACCCGGACGTCGATCACGTCGGAGAACAGGTCCGGCAGGGGACTCTCCTGCCCGGCGACGGGGAGGGCGGCCAGGAGCAGCGCGACTTGTGAGGCGGTGTGGAATCTCATCTGTCTCCTGCTCGGGTCGCGCCACACGGGTTCCCAGGTCAGATCGTTCTACCGCGGTAGCTCCTAGTTTGGTCCAACGTTACCTCTCGCCGACAGTAACTCGCCGGTGAGCGGGTCGTAGACCGCCGCGACGTAGCGGTGTTTCCGCTTGCGGATCCGCAGGTCCGTCTCGAAGACGAACTGGTCGCCTGGCATGGGCTCGTTCGGGATGACCACGTTGAGCTTCGCGGCCGGCGGCGTCGCCATGTCACCGAACCTGTTCATGAGTCTCATCCGGAACTCCAACTCGTTCATCCACTGGCCGTTCACCGGCAGCAGCTCCACGTCGTCGAGCGGGACCGTCACCTTCATCGGGACGAAGAGCTTCCGGAAACCGGCTTTTCGCGGTGTGCCGAAGCTCACCGCCAGGGAATCGGTACCGGGTGAGCCGCCGAGCAGGAGGGCGCCCTCGACCAGCATGGAAACCTCGGTCGCCTTGGACATGTCCAGATAGTTCTCCCGGGCCCGGACCCGGACGCCCTCATGCCCGGGCAAGCGGATTCTGATGTCGTGAAGTCTGTCGTCTTCGCTGCGGGGAGGCTCGAAGCCGAGCCAGTAGTAGGAGCGGGTGTCCTTCACGGTCTCCCCGAGCGCCTTGTTGCTGAAGGAGTTGATCATCGGTAGTCCGCCGGTCTCTTCGGCCAGGAACCGGAGGACGTCGTGGAATCTGCGCTCGGGTACTTCCCTCCACATTGCGTACCCTCCGATGGGACCCGCGAAGGGTGGCCCGGCGCCTGCCGTGCCGAAGCCGCTGATCGGAATATCCCGGCCGCGGAGGCCGGGCAGGTCGATCGGGTAGAGGCTGTAGCCGACCAGGTTCGCGGCGTTGACCAGAGGCGCATAGAGTCGGTCCAGCGTTGCCCCGGCAGACGCCGCCGCGTACGCCGATTCGAAGTTCCAGGAGTCGGACACGGTGGCCCACCCTTCGATCAGCAGCAGCATGACCTTGCGGCCCGGTGCGTTGGCGAAACTGCGCATGGCGCCGGCGGCAGCCATCACCGATCGCCGGGTCTTGTCGCCCCGGTCTGCGCCCATGCCGAACGCGTACAGGTGGCCGCGCGCCTTGCGTCTCCTGGCCTGCCGCAACGCGTCGTCAATCTGGTCAGGCGAACCGGTCCAGTCCGTGATCAAGGTGAGTTCGCGGCCGTCGTTGGCCACAACCGCCACGCGATCGGCCGGCTCGAGCTGGACCAGATCCCGTTCAAGACGCGTCAGCACCCGGTTTCTGCGCTGCTTGATGGCGAACAGATCGTCGATGAAGATCAGGTAGTTCGTGCCCACCGGCTCGTCGGCCGTCAGCGACGGCACGTTGTCGACTCCCTTGTCGGACGGTGCCAGCGCCCGCCCGTCGTCGATCTCGGTGAAGTAGTCGATTCGTACGGGTCGGCGGTCCACGAGGAGTTCGAAGTCGCTCGCCTGCAGTCCCCGGATCCGGTTTCCCTTCTTGTCGGTGACGACGACTTCGACGTTCACGACCCGGACGTCGATCACGTCGGAGAAGAGGTCCGGCAGGGGGCTCTCCTGGCCGGCGGCCGGTACCGCGGCCAGGAACAGTGCGGCGATGGTTGCGTGGTGGAATCTCACCTGATGTCCTCCGTGGAGGCGTCTGTACCCGTGTCCGGTGCCAACTCGCCGCTCGCTGACAGGATGGCGCCCGACAGGGGATCGTAGACGGCGGCTACGTAACGGTGCGCCCGCTTGCGCATTCGCAGGTCCGTCTCGTAGACGAAGGTCTCGCCGGGCGGCGGCGTCTCCGAACCGAGGATCGGGATCTTGCTGACCGGGGTTTCGGACCGTGCGCCGTGTTCGTCGATCAGGGTGACCCGGAACTCCAACTCGTTCATCCACTGGTCCCCCACCGGCAGCAGGGTCAGATCGTCGAGTGGGATCTCGACCTCCATCGGTACGAAGATCGTTCTGAACCCGGCCTTCCGGGACGGGCCGAAGCGCACATCCAGGGCTTCGGCGCCGGGGGCGCCGCCGAACAGCAGGTTGCCTTCGACCAGCATCGTGACCTCGGTGCTTCTCGACAGGTCCATGTAGTTGCGGCGTGACCGGACCTGGAGATAGGGGCGCCCGACCAACCGCACGTCGATGTCGTGAAGTTCGTCGTTCTGTTCACGTGCCGGCTCGAATCCCAGCCAGTAGTAGGAGCGCGTGTCGGCTGCCGCATCCGCCAGGGCGGTACTGCGCGCCGCGTTGATCATGGCTACGCCGCCGGTTTCCCGGGCGAGGAACTCGAAGGCGGCGTGCTGGGAGGGTTCGAGATTCACCCAACGCCCATTGGAGGAGCGGCCGGCGTACGCCGGGTTGCTCCGTTGGCCGATCTCCTGGACGGTAAAGTTGGAGGAGCGGCCGGCGAAGGCCAGGTTGCTCCGTTGGCCGATCTCCTGGAGGGTAAAGGCGGTCGTTGTACGTACCTTCTCCGGCCGGTGACCTGGAAGGTCCACGGGGTAGAGGGTATAGCCCACCAGATTCGCGGCATGCACCAGGGGGTCGTAGAGGTCTTCCAGCCAAGCGCCGTCGCTGGCTGGGTTCGTGCCAAGCCATGACGGTACGGTCCAGCGGTCGGCCAGTACCAGCATCACCTTTCGACCGGGGGTGTCCGCGAAGCTCCTCACTGTTGCGACGGCAGCCATGACGGATCGCTGGATCAGGCGCTCGCGTCGCAACCGTCGGTGGCGCGCCCTGGCCGGCGCGAAAACGTCCGGCTCCGAGTCGAAGTAAGAGGGCCAGGCGCCTGGATCGACCCACCTCCAGCCGCCGCCCGTCTCGCGTTCCCGCGCCTGACCCAGGGCATCCCGGATCTCGTCCTCAGAGTGTGTCCAGTTGAGGAGTCGCAGGACGTTCGTCCCGTCGAACGCGACGACGGCCACGCGATCGACCGGCTGGAGCTCTCTCAGGTCCGTCTCCAGCCGCTGGAGCACCCGGTCGCGGTCTTGCGCCCTGGCGAGGGACTCGTCGATGAAGACGAGGTAGTTGGTCCGCACAGGCTCGCCGGGGAGCAACGAGGGTGCGGCCTGGTTTGCGTCCTCCGCCCGGCTGTTCGTCGACGTTTCTCGGGCGATCCCCTCGTCGACTTCCGTGAAGTAGTGGATTGGAGTGGGTTCGCCGTCGACCCGGAGTTCGAAGTCCGATGGATCCAGGCCTTGGATGAGATTGCCCTTCTTGTCCGTGACGACGACCTCGACGTTCACGACGCGGACGTCGATGACGTCCGAGAAGAGGTCCGGCAGGACCTCTTCCTGTCCCCAGACGGGGACGGCTGCGACACAGAAGGTGACAGCGGCCGCAGAACCCAGCCTCATCGAGTCTCCTTGGTTGTCTTGTGGGTCAAGACAGTGTGCTGAGGAGCAACACGCGTGCCAGGGCCGTCGTTCAGCGTTCCTGCCGGTTGCGGACTTCATCGACAGCAGCGGCGACTTCCGATGCGGTTAACGGAGGTGGAGTCTTGCCTGTCGGAACGGCGACGACCACCGACCCGCGGCGTTCGAGCTTCACTTCGAGGGGCTCCGGCTCGATCTGAACGCAACCGCCGGTCAGGCGAAAGCGGACGAGCGTGCCCGGATGCAGGTGTGCGGCCTCTCGAATGGCCTTCGGCACGACCAGCCGGCCTGCGCTGTCGATCTTGGTCATGGAATTTGGAACATTACCCGCCCGGCCACTTGTCAGTGCAGTTGCGGGGAAGTAGCGTGAGATGGGAGGCGCGGCCGTGTTCGGCGGACATCCCTAGCAGCCCGTGGTGAAAGTCGGTTCTCTGCGCTCGCGTAGGATAGAAGCATGTCTATGGGCAAGAAGAGTAGAAGCAGCGGTCAGGAGCCTCTGTGGGTGTCGGCAGGTGATCTGCCTCGAAGCGCGGGGCACCCGTTCTACGAGCGGTTGAACGGGATTCTGGAATCCAGCGGGTTCGACGAGTTCGCGGAGTCGGAGTGTTCGCGGTTCTATGCGGAGCGCATAGGGCGTCCGAGTCTGGCGCCGGGGCGGTACTTTCGCTTGCTGCTGTTGGGGTACTTCGAGGGTTTGGATTCGGAGCGCGCGATCGCCTGGCGGGCTCAGGATTCTCTGAGCATTCGCCGCTTCCTGGGATTGGGCCTGAGTGAGGCGGCGCCGGATCATTCGACGATTTCGCGGACGCGCCGGCGCATCGATGTGGAGTCTCACCGGCGTGTGTTTTCATGGGTGCTTCGTCGTCTGGCGGAGTCGGGTCTGTTGTCGGGCAAGACGGTGGGCGTGGACGCGACGACGCTGGAGGCGAACGCGGCGTTGCGTAGCATCGTGCGTCGCGACAGCGGCGACGACTACGAGACGTTCGTGCGCGGTCTGGCGGAGGCGTCGGGGGTAGAGACGCCGACGCGGGCCGAGCTGGCCCGTTTCGACCGCAAGCGCAAGAAGAAGCTGTCGAACGAGGAGTGGGAGAATCCGCACGACCCGGATGCGCAGATCACCAAGATGAAGGATGGCCGCACGCACCTTGCCTACAAGGCGGAGCAGGCGGTGGACCTCGAGCACGGGACGATCGTGGGGGTGTCGGTTCAGGGCGGAGCGAAGGGCGACACGGAGTCGTTTCACGAAACGCTGGAGGAGGCCTTCGAGCAGGTGTCGTCCGTGACCGCGGACGAAGCCGCGATCGAGGAGGTCGTTGCCGACAAGGGGTACCACAGCAACGACGTTCTCGCGGACATCGACGAACTGGGCCTTCGCAGCTACATCGCGGAACCGGACCGCGGTCGCCGTCGCTGGAAGGGCAAGAAGGAGCTGCAGGCCATCGTGTACGCGAACCGCCGCCGGATCCGAGGCAATCGCGGCAAGCGGATGCAGCGCCAGCGAGGGGAACGGCTCGAGCGGCCCTTCGCTCACCAGTACGAGACCGGCGGCATGCGCCGCGTGCATCTGCGCGGTCGCTCGAACATCCTCAAGCGAGTGCTCCTTCACGCCAGCGCGTGCAACCTCGGGCTCTTGATGCGCCACATCGTCGGCTTCGGCACTCCTCGAAGCCTCCAAAGCAGGCGCCAGACCCTGCTCGCCCTGCTTCGCCGCTTCCGGCTGCGTCTGAGCGCTCTCGGAACCCGCCTGATGGCGAAACAGCACCCCAATTTGGCCATCTGAACCCAATCGCCATTCCTCTACTTGATCGAGCTACCTCCCAGCGCCGACCCCGTCGCGCACCGCGAACATCCCCGAACCGGGACTTCCGCCACGGGCTGCTAGGGCTTGAGCTGGGCGAGTCGGTCGCGCAGGCGCGCGGCGTCCGGGCTACCAGATTCCTCGGCCAAATCGAGCGCCTTCTCGAACTGCCTGACGGCGGCGTCCGGCAGCCCGCTGCCCACCATTGCCTCGCCGACGTTCGTGAGCAACTGGATCAACGCATTGCGCGTCTGCGGATCCTGCGGCCGAGTCTGGTAGGCGCGGTCCAGGACCTCGACTGTGCGGACGACATCGCCCCTTTCCGCGCTGACGATGGCGATGAGGAGCATCGTGTTCACGTCGCCCCCGTCCTGCTCCAGCGCCCTCTCGGCCATCGCCAGAGTTCCGCCGAGATCGCGAGCCTGGAAGAGGGCGCGGGCCAGAAAGGCTGCGACTCCTTCGAGTTCCGGGTGCAGCTCGTACGCCTGACGCGCGGCGGCGAGCGAGCCCGGCTGGTCGCCTGACGCCGCGAGCACTTCGGCGAGGGCGAAGTGGAGTTCGGGCCTGGAGCCGTCGACGGCGATGCCGGCCCGGAGTTCGCGCTGCGCGAGCTCCAGTTCGCCGTGTATTCGATGGGCGTTCGCGCGCCGCAGGTAGCTGCGGACATCGAGGGCGAGATCGTGAACGCTGGAGCGGACGGGATCGTTGCGGTAGTTGATGCGGCCCAGAGCGCGTGCTGCCGTCGCGATCTCCTGGGCCCGGCTCCGTTCGCCGGCGCGGGCGTGGGCCTGGGCGAGAGTGACCGCGAACGATCGGTTCTCGGGCGCCAGGTCGCGGGCCCGGGACAGGTGCCGGATGGCGCCGGCCGGGTCGCCCGCGCCGAGGGCCAGCCGGCCCAGCCCGGCGTTGGCGTGGGCGTTGGCCGGCATGAGCCGGATCGCCTGTTCATACTCCTGGGCGGCTTCGTCGAACCGTCCCGTCCGCTCCAGGGCTTCGGCGTAGCGAACGTGACCGGGGGCGTAGTCGGGGTCGATCGCCAGGGCGGCACGGTAGAGCGGGAGGCTGTCTGCTGCCGATCGCTCGTCGACCAGGGCGGCAAGCAGGTAGGGCCAGCGGAAGGTCTTCGGTGACAGTTCGTGGGCCTGGCGGTAGGCGTCGATCGCCTCGTTCGTGAAGGTGTGCGCCTCGAGCGCCATGGCGTAGCGGCCCCAGGTCTCGCCGCTTTGGGTGCTGGCGCGGAGGTCGGCCTGGAGTGAGGCGAGACGTTGGCGGACGGCAGGCTCGGCGCCGTCGAGGCGGGGTTGGGGGATCTGCTGGGCGGGGAGGGTGGTGGCTGTGGCCGCGGCGAGGACAAGGGGGAGCGCGCGGAACATCACTGGGGCTGCCCTTCGCCGCGGACGAGTTCGACGAGTTGGTTGGCGGCGGCGCCGTCGAAGGACTCGGCGAGGCGGTCGGGCCAGACGACATCGAAGCTCTCGACGGCGTCGGCGGCGCCCAGGCCGAGATGAACGGTTGCCGGCCCGGTGGAGAGGTAGCTGCCGGGTGGAAGGACATGGAGCAGACGGGGGCCGCTCTCGGTGCGGACGGTGATCCGGGCGCCGATCGCTTCGCGGCGTAGCCGAGGGTCGAGCGCGCGGATCTGGAGCCAGTTGGCTGCGCCCGCTCCTTCGCCGGCGCCGGCGGCGTTGATCGTCAGGTTGCGGAGCACCTGGGGAGGTCCGTCCAGGTTGGCGATCACCAGGTCGAGGTCGCCGTCGCGGTCGAGGTCGGCGGGAACGAGTGCCCGGCTGAGGCCGAGTTCTGTCCAGGGGGCTTTGGACGAGGTGTCGGTGAAGCGTCCGCCCTGGTTGATCAGGAACAGGTTGGGTTCGACGTAGTCGGACCAGAATGCGGGCAGGATGCCCGCCTTCCCAGGTTCGGGCGGGACGCCCAGGTTCCCAGGCGGCGTCAGGGCCGACGGGCGCCGCTTGACGGCGCCGTTGGCGACCGCGAGGTCGAGGTCGCCGTCGTTGTCGGCGTCGAAGAAGGCGGCGCCGAAACCGGTCAGGTCGAGGCTGGCGGCGCCGAGGTCGGAATCGATCGTTGCGTCCTCGAAGCCGGGCAGCATGAGGTTCCGGTAGTAGGTGTTCGTCTCGGTGATCAGGTGGGTCACGAACAGGTCGAGGTCGAGGTCGAGGTCGGCGTCGCCGGTGGCGATACCCATGCCGGCTTCGCTGTTGCCCCAACGGTTGAAGGCCGAGCCCTGAAGAACGCCCTCGTCGACGAAGCTGCCGTCGCCCTGGTTGACCCACAGGTTGTTCGGGTCGGCGTCGTTCGCCACGTAGAGGTCCATCTCGCCATTGTGGTCGAAGTCGGCGGCGACGACCCCCAGGCCGGCGTCGGCGACCGCGGAGATGCCGGCTGAGGCGCTCACGTCTTCGAAACGCTCGCCGCCCCGGTTGTGCAGCAGCACGTCGCTCAGGCCCTCGAACTCGGTCGGTCCGCAGAAGTCGCGCCGGCCGCCGTGCTGGGAGCAGACCCGCTCGGGATCGAAGGCGACGTAGCGGGCGACGTAGACGTCGAGGTAGCCGTCGCGGTCGAAGTCGAGCAGGGCGGCAGAGGAGGACCATCCCGGTGTGGCGGCGCCCCAGGCCGCACTGCGGTCCCTGAAGACGCCGTTGCCGTCGTTCAGCAGCAGGCGGTCGGGGCCGACGCGGGTGACGTAGAGGTCGATGTCGCCGTCGTTGTCGAGGTCGCCGGCGGCGGCGCCCATGCCGTCGCCACCCAGATTGGCGACCGTCGTGGCGTCGGTGAAACGACCGTCGTCCTGCTGCAGGTAGAATCGGTTGCCGCCGGGGGCCGGGGCGATCAGGTAGAGGTCGAGATCGCCGTCGCCGTCGGCGTCGAAGACCGCGGCGCCGCCGCCCATCACCGCGGGCATCGGATACGCCGAATCCGCGCCGCTCCGGTAGGTGAAGTCGATGCCGCTCTCGGCGGTGACGTCGACGAAACGGACGGCTACAGCGGCTGCTGCCGGGCCGGCGCTGGAGGTCGGGTCAGACGGGCCTGCTTCCGGCTCGGAGGGCGTGGAACAGCCAGACAGCCCAATCCAGATGAACGCCAGGAGTTGCCGCGCCAGGCCGAATCCGCCTACTGCCAGGCCCCCTGGATGGCGCCAACCAACGCGAACCCGAGCGTCATGTGCGCCGCGTTGATCATCCACAGCTTGAGCGACTTCTGCTCGTGCAGGTAGTTGACGCCCATCATCGCCGAAGCGACGCCAAGGCCGAGGAGCAGACCGGTGTGGATTCCGGCCATGTAGCCCTCGCCACCCATTTCGGCCATCAGCATGCCGACGACGATGGCGGCGACCAGCTCGAGTACGAAGGTGCCGCCCATGGTCTGGACCATGTTGATCTCCGGCGGGTTCTCCATGTCGATCCCCATTTCGGCGGCCCATGCCTTGCCGAAGAGGACGGAGTACCAGAGAGCTCCGAGTGCGTAGAAGGCGACGGCGGACACGATCACGGCGAGCCAGTTCAGGTCGGCGAGATGCAATATGCACACTTCCTTTCTGCGGTTGCTTGTGAGTGACGAGTGTAGCGCCTGGATCTTGCCGTGCAACCGTGGCCGGCTCACTCCTCCGGCGCGCCGAAGTGCTCGACCATGTAGCCGTCGTAGGGTCCGGCCAGGAAGTCGAGAAAGACCTCGTTGACCAGCTTGACGGCCCGGGTGGCGGCGTACTCGAAGTCGCCGTCGAGGCAGCGCACCTCGATGGACACGAAGCCGGCCCGGTTCCGGCAGCCGGCATTCGCTTTCGCCCTGTCAAGGCGGCGGTGCTCCGGCAGTTCCTCACTGTTGCGCCCCGCCACGTAGGCGCGAACCGACCGATCCATGGCCGATGGATAGGGAATGCCGGGCAAGAGGTCGACGAACACGAGAGCGTTCCGCCGCGGCTCGAACCGCAACCGGTGCGGCTCCGGTGCATGCCAGAGAAACCGGCACTCCAACTCGCCTCCGCGCCCTGGTTTGGCCCCGAATCCCCGAAAGATCCCCCGATCAGCGTACTTCTGCAAGCAGGCAAGTACGGTCTCACGCGAGGTCATTCGAAGACCCTACCCAATGCTGGGCTAGTGGTAGTAGGCCATGCAACCGGGTTCGACCTTGCGGGGCAGGCCGGGCGGGTAGTCGTTGGTCCAGAACTCCTTGATCGCTTGGCAGTTGATCAGGGTCGAGACGCCGTCCTTGGCGGCCATCTCGTAGCTCCGGGGAAGTGCCTCTCGCAGTTGCTCGGGCGAGGTGACGTACTCGCCGCGGGCGCCCAGGCCTTCGGCGATCTTGTCGTAGCGGAGGTTCTCCTGGAACAGGTACATGTGCATCGAGCGGGTGGCCCGCCGCGCCGTTCCGTACACCCCCCAGGCGTTGTTGTTGTAGACCAGCACGACCGCGGGGATCTTGTACTTCGCCAGCGTCTCGAACTCCATGCCGGAGTAGCCGATGCCGGCGTCGCCGGTGACGGCGAACACGGGCGCGCCGCGATAGGGCGCCTGCGGTCCGACTCCATTCATCACCGCGGCGCCGGCGCCGACGGTGTAGCCGACGTCGGGGCCGATCGCGCCGTACTGGTAGGCGCCGTTCAGGAGCTGCCCCGGCCGGTGGGCGCGCAGCCAGCGTCGCGTGTAGCGGGCGATGCCGTAACCGCCGGAGACCACCGTCGTCTGTTCCCTTGGCAGATCGCCCGAGTAGAGGAAGGACGAGAGCTCCTGCGCGATCACGGCCGGGTGGATCGAGTCGGTGGCGGCGCTGTGCTTGAGGCCGAGTTCGTACCACTCCGCGTTCTGCTTCTCGAACGCCTCGCGGGCGGCCGCGAGCTCGGCGCGCCAGGCCGGACGCGACGCGGACGGCAGCGCCTCGGCAAGCGCCTCGAGCCCGCCGCGGGCGCTGGCGACGAGACCGAGATCGACCGGCAGGTTGCGGCCGATGTCGGCGGCGTCGAGATCGATCCGGATGACCTTGACGTCGGGGTCGAAGGCGACTTCGCCGACGTTGGGCATCGAGTACTGGCCCGCGAAGATCACGAGATCGGCCGAGAGCAGGGCGTCCGGGCCGGTGCTCGCCGACAGCGGATGGCTGTCGGGGAAGTGGCCGCGCATGGCCCCGGACTCGACCACCGCGATGTCCGCGCGCTCGGCCACCGTGCGGAGCACGTCCCAGGCCCGGTCGTAGAAGACGCCGGTCGAGGCGACGATGATCGGCCGCTCGGCCTTCTGGATCATCTCCACCGCCTTCGCCGTGTCCGCCTTGGACGGGTAGGGGTGGGAGTCGGTGCGGTACGTGCTCTTGTCGTGGTAATAGAGCAGGTCGTCCGGCGTGTCGAACTGGGCTCGCGCCACCTCGCCGGTGAAGTCGAGATGCACCGGCCGAGGTACGCCGGACCGCAGGTGCCGGAAGGCGTAGGCGGCGTACTCGTAGACCCGGTTTGGGGTGATCAGCCGCTTGCCGTACTTCTTCATGCCGACGGTCGTCGGCTGCTGGTAGCCGCGCTGGATGCCGCGTTCCGTGTCGTCGCCGCCGACGGTCATGTTGCTGGCCAGCACCAGGAGCGGCGTACGTGCGGCGTTCGCGGCGCCGATGTTCATGATCATGTTCGTGAAGCCCGGCCCCTCGGTGCCCGAGCAGGCCGCGACCTCGCCGGTGACCCGGGTGAAGCCGTCGGCGGCGGCGCACATGCTGCCTTCGGTGCGGCCGCCGTAGGTGGGGATGCCCTCGGCGGCGATCGCGTTGATCACCTGGTAGTTGCCGGGTGCGCAGAACAACGCCTTGAGCCCCTCGTGGGCGCAGGCGCGCGCGAAGACCTGGGCGCCGTTCATCGGGAACTCGGCCGGGTCGGGCGCCTCGCCCAGAGTGCGCGGGATGTCCTCGGGAATCGCGATCGGCCGCTCCTCGCGGTCGACGGCGGCGGCTCGGGCCTGCTGGGCGAAGAGGGCGGCGGCGCCCACTCCGGCGGCGCTCGAGGCAACGAAGCTGCGGCGGGAGACCGGGGATCCCTTTTGAGACCCTCCGGCCTCGTTCCTCATAGTGGTCTGGGCCTTGGGCGTGCGTTGCGATTCGCTCATTGTCAGTTCTCCTGGATCAGCACGGTGCCTTCGAGCGGTGGTTTCTTCGGCCGCAACTCCTTGGGACCGATGCTGCGCAGATAGTGAACGAGATCCCAGATCTCGCCGTCATCGAGCTCGGCCTCGAACGGCGGCATGTCGAGGCCGGCGCCGAACTTGGTGGAGCGAAACAGATCGCCGTCGGTGGTCCCGAATCGCCAGCGCTCGGGGGCGGTGAGGTCGGCGGCCTCGAAGTCGATGTTCTCAAGCGCCCGGCCGTCGACACCGTGGCAGATCTGGCAGTGCCGCAGGTAGTGGGTGCGACCCTTCTTCGCCGCGGTCTGCGTGTACGGCGTTGGATTGACGGCGGCCACCGTGGGACCGTCTTGCTCGCCGCTTCCGGAAGCCCCGGTCTGGCCGGCCGCTACGGCGGCCAGACCAAGTGACGCGAACGTCGCTACGCGGAGCGCTCTGAGGACAACTGTCATCGGGATTGCCGGACCAGTGTATCGCCGGACTCAGTCCTCTCGGGCGGGAACCAGTTCGATCCGAGCCTCCGCGGCTTCGAGGATGGAGGGGCGCGTGTAGAGCAGGGGGAAGGCCTGGTCCGTGGCCCACGGCTCGAAGAGGTCCTTGTAGTGCGGACTCCTGGGGTCCCCCGACTGGCCGGGGTTGTTCATGGCCACCGAAGCGTCCCAGTTGCCGACGTCGATCACCATGCGGAAGGAGGCGCCGGATCGCTGCTTGAAGTCGCCGCCGTAGCTCGTGTTGCCGACCGTGTCGCCGGAGCCGCCGCGAGGCGCCGGTCCGACATCGGCAAGTTGACGGAGATCGTCCGGAAGGTGGACCGACATCGGGTGACGCAGTTCGATCTGGTGCAGATCGCCCCAGCGCCAGGCGGCGGGATCGGGGCCCAGGCGCTCGCCGACTTCGGCGAAGGCCGCTTCCAGGCTGCCGAGGAGCACCGCGTCGCGCGCCGCTTGCGGCGGATCGCCGAGCCGGGGATCCGCCGCTTCGAGGATCCGCAGCAGGTTCTCGTCCTGCACCGGGATGGGGTCTTCGCCCGCGTCGAGCGCCGCCGCCATCCGTCTGCCGACCTCGGCGTCGAGGTGGTCCCGCCACCAGACCTCGAACAGTGCGGCCGCGGCGCTGTCCGGGGCGAGCTCTCCGTTCCAGCCGGCAAGGACCTCCAGCGCGGGCCCCGCGTCCAGGGTCGGCGTCACCTTGCGCAGCAGCGCAAGCAGCCGGCGGGCCGGGATCGAGACGTAGTCGGTCTGCAGCCGGACGGCGTCGTCGACCGTCACCGCGCCCGCGGCGCCCAGCACTTCGCCGATCCGCTGGCGCCGGTAGGGTCCGGCCCACTCCCAGCCCAGGGGAACGGCGTAACCCGCCGGCAGGTTCATCTCGTTGGCGGTGGCGACCCAGCCGCGCTCCGGGTTGAACTCCACCGGGAGTTCGTCCATGTCCCGGTAGCCCTGCCACTCGTAGCGGCCGTCGCCGGGCACCGGCAGCAGTCCGTCCCAGTTGGGCCTGATCGGCGCCAGACCGCCCGGTTTCCAGCCGATGTTGCCCTGGATGTCGGCGTAGACCTGGTTCTCGGAGGGCGCACCCCAACGGTTCATCGCCGCCAGGAACTGGTCCCAGTTGCGCGCCCGGATGTACTCGATGGACCCCAGGTAGGGCGCCATCCCGGGTTCGAGCCAGGCGGCTCGAAGGCCCACGGCCAGGTCGCGGTCGGGGTCCTGGTAGAGCACCGGGCCGTGGCGAGTGAAACGATGCTCGACGGACTGCGCGGCGCCCCCGCGAACCGGGATCGTCTCCTCGATCGCGTCCATCGGCAGCCAGTTGCCCCGATACTCGTAGAAGTCCGGTTCGCCGGGCTTCGTGCGGTAGACGTAGATGTCCTCCTGGTCGATGCTGAAGATGGTCAGGCCGAAGGCGATCGTGCCGTTGTGCCCGATCGAGATCCCGGGCAGCGCCGGCTCGCCGGCGCCGATCAGGTCGAGGTCCGGTGAGCTGAGATGGACGATGTAGCGCAGCGAGGGCACGGCCTGGGTGCGGTGCGGGTCGTTGGCAAGCAGGGGCCGGCCGGTGGCCGTGCGGCGCGGCGAGATGGCCCAGTTGTTGCTGCCCTCCGAGGTCGGGTCGCCGGCGCCCGGAAACCCCGGCTCGAGGTCGCTGAAGCCGACGCCCCGGGTGCCGAGCCGGTACAGGTCGAGTGCATGGGGTGGCGCCGACTGGAAGCGGAAGAAGTCGAGATCGAGGCCCTCCGGCACCGAGAGCCGGTGGTCCGGCTGGTAGCGATCGCGGAGCGCGAGGGCCTCCAGTCCGTGGTCCGCCAGGAATCTGGCCCGGGCGAACTCGCTGACCGCGTTCCGCAGCAGGCCGTGGCTTCGAATCCGCGGTACGGCTTCGGGCGTCCAGTGCGACGGTTCGTAGTCCAGCGCCTCGAATTCCGGCGGCATCAGCTCGGGCCGTTCCAGCACCAGGTCGACGTAGGCGTTCACGCCGCGCACCCAGGCCGTGACGATGCGCTTGGTGTCCGAGGCGTAGGCGAGCCACTCGGCGTGCATGTCGCCGCGGTAGAGCAGCAGCCGCGCCGCCCGGTCCTGCTCCACGAAGCTGGGACCGAAGACCTCGGAGAGCGTCCCCTCGCCGCGCCGCCGCCAGAGGTCGATCTGCCACAGGCGGTCGCGGGCCGCATTCCAGCCCTGGACGAAGAACAGGTCGTCCTGGCCGCCGGCGAAGACGTGGGCCACGCCCCAGCGGTCGACCAGGATCTCGACCGGCGCGTCGAGCCCGGGAACCTCGAAGCGGGTTGTCTCGATCGCGGGTTGCGCTTCGGCCGCGCCGACGGCAACCAGCAGGGAGACTGCGGCGACGATGCGAGTGAGCCTGAGCATGGATGAGCCGGGACGATACCAACGGTGCTCTCGACTAAGCTCTCTCGGATGTTCCGCATGCAGCGAGAGCGCGGGTGCGTCGTGGTGGCGCCGTCGCTCCTGTTCGTCGCTGTCGGGCTGATCGCCCAGGAGGCGGAGGACCCGAAAGCGGAGCAAGAAGACCAGCCTCCGGCCGCGACCTACTACGAGACCGCCACCGTCCGGGCCCGTGCGCTCGACACGGCGACCGCTTCAGTGCAGGTGATCGACCGCGACGACCTTGCCGATCTGGCGGCGGGCGATGCGGCCGAGGCGTTGCGGCTGGTGCCCGGGGCCTTCATCCTCGGCAACGACTCGAGCGCCGCGGTCGCCGGTGTCTCGCTCCGTGGCGGCGACGCGAACTTCACCCTGGTGCTGATCGACGGGGTGCCCGTCAACGACAGCACGGACCAGTACGGCGGCGCCTTCCCGCTCGGCAGCATCGGCGCGGCGGAGGTCGAGCGGCTGGAGGTGGTGCGCGGCCCGCTGTCGTCCTTCTACGGCTCGAGTTCGCTCGGCGGGGCGGTGCAGTTGATCACCACCGCGCCGCGGAGTGCAGCGCCGTTTCTGGGCTTGAACGCCGACGCGGGCAGCCACGAGCATCGAAACGGCCGCCTGTCCTGGGGCCGCGCCGGCGAGTCCTCGGCCGGATCGATCGGCGCCGCGGTCCGGGAGGAGCAGGGCAGGGTCGGCGACGACCGTCTGGAGCAGGCGTCTCTGAGCGGCCGTTGGCAGCGCCAGCTTGGATCGGCGTCGGCGTTCAGGCTTTCGGCCCGGACGGCCGACTGGGCGGCCGACGACTACCCGGACGGTTCGGCCGGACCACTGTTCGGCAGCGGCGAACTGCGTTCCTCGGACCACCGCGAGTACGGTGTGGCGGCCACTCTCGATCTCGGTGGCGGGGGGCGCTTCAGTCAGTACCTGCGGTCGACGTGGTACCGGCACTCGATGGAGCGGGACAGTCCGGCAATTGGATTCCAGGTGCCGCCGTGGACCGAGGACACCGACTTTCGCGATCTGCGCCTCGCCTGGACCGGAACGCTCGTACCCGAGGGCGGTGGATCCGAGTTCAGCTTTGGCGCCGAGGCGCTCACCGAGGAAGCGCGCAACACCAGTCTGCTGCTGTTGCCGGACTTCTTCGGCGGTCCGGTCGCGGGCGACTACGCGATCGACCGGAACCGCGTCGGTCTGTTCGGAGACTGGCGCTGGTCCCGGGGCGATCTGGTGGCTGAACTCGGCGTGCGCGCGGACGTGCTCGAGGGTCGGGGCGCCGGCGGCGGGCGCGAGGAAGTGAGCCCGCGCTTCGGTCTTCGCTATGCGCCGGACGGCGGCCGCTGGTCGCTTCGCGCTTCGGCCGGCCGGGCGTTCAAGTTGCCGAGCTTCTTCGCGCTGGCGTCGCCGCGTGCGATCGGGGGCAACCCGGACCTCGATGCGGAGACCAGCGTCGGCGCCGATCTCGGGTTCGAGGCGCGTTCGACGGATGGATCGCTGCGGTGGGGCCTGACGGCCTTCGTCAACCGCTTCGAGGGCCTGATCGACTTCGACTTCGAGGCCTTCCTGAACGTGAACCGGAACAAGGTGGACGTCGAGGGGCTTGAAGGGCTTCTGGTTTGGCGCCCATCGACCCGGGTCACGCTCGATGTCGCGTTGACGGCGCAGAACACCGAGGATCGCGCTACGGGAAGGCCGCTGCGGCGCCGGCCGGAACTCTACGGCGGCGTTGGACTGCGGGTGGACCTGAGCGAGGCGGTCCGGCTCGGTCTCGAGGCCAGGCACGCGGGCAGCTATCTCGACGAGCAGATTCCGGCGCCCTGGCGGACCGAGGTCGACGGGCGAACGCTGGCCGGCTTGACGTTGTCGTGGCGAGCCGCCGAGCGCTGGCGGGTCACGATGCGGGCGGACAACGTGCTCGACGAGTCGTACGAAACCCAGGTCGGTTTCCCCGGTCCGGGGCGTTCCGTCAGAATCGGCGTGCGCTACGGGCACTAGCAACCAGAACCTCAGAGGGAGGGTGGATCGATGAGATGGATGGCAATGCCTGCGTTGGTGGTTGCGATGCTCAGTTTCGGCTGCAGGATTTCTGTGGGCCAGCCGTCGGCAGAGACGGAGGAGGAGGCGGCGGCCGAGCCGGCCGCGGAGCTCAACCAGCTCAGCGCCGACGAAGCCGAGGCCGGCTTCCAGTCGCTCTTCGACGGCGCTTCCCTGGAGCACTGGCGGGGCTTCAAGCTCGACGACGTGCCGGCGGGTTGGGCGGTGAAAGGCGGCGTGATCCACTTCTTGCCGCCTGAGGGAGAGGACGCCGGCCCGCGGGCCGATCTGATGACACGGGAGCAGTACCGGTCATTCGAATTCCGCTTCGACTGGGCCGTAACGCCGGGCGGAAATAGCGGCGTCATGTTCCACGTTGCAGAGGACGCTCCCGCGTCCTACTCGACGGGCCCCGAGTTCCAGATCCTGGACGACGGCGGGCACCGGGACGGTCAGCGCATGGAGACCTCAGCGGCTTCGAACTACGCCCTCCATGCCCGCCAGGGCGGCGAGGTCATGCCGCTGGGTGAGTTCAACACGAGCGCGCTGCGGGTCGAGGGGGCTGCCGTCTCCCACTGGCTGAACGGCGACAAGGTCGTGGAGTACATGCTCTGGGACGAGGAGTGGAAGGAACTCGTCGCGGCCAGCAAGTTCGCCTCGATGCCGGGCTACGGCATGATGGAAACCGGCCACATCGCCCTCCAGGACCACGGCAACGAGATCTGGTTCCGCAATCTGCGCGTCCTCGTGCTGCCCGACTGATGGACGATCCAGGCGTGGCGGCGGGCCTGCAGTGGTTCAAGGTCGCCGAACCGGGTGAACTGCCCGAAGACCGCGTCAAGACAGTGGTGGCGGGTAGCCGTTCGATCTGCCTGACCCACTACGACGGTCAGTACGGCGCGCTCGACAACCGCTGCCCGCACCAGGGCGGCCCGCTGGGCGAGGGGTCGATCGAGAACGGTTGGCTGCGCTGCCCGTGGCACGGTTGGGACTACTGCCCGCTCAGCGGCAAGTCGCCGGCCGGGTTTGACGAGAAGGTCCCGACCTACGCGGTCGAGGTGCGGGCCGACGGCGTCTACGTCGGTGTCGAACCGGAGGTCGAGCGGGAGCGGACGGTCAGCGATGCGATGGTCGAGACCTTCATCAACTGGGGGGTCACCCACGTCTTCGGCATGGTCGGCCACTCGAACCTCGGTCTTGCCGATGCGATTCGCAACCAGTGCGAGGCCGGCGCGCTCCAGTACGTCGGTGTGCGGCACGAGGGCGCGGCGGCGTTCGCGGCTTCGGCCTACGGCAAGCTGACCGGACGGCCGGCGGCGTGTCTGACGATCGCCGGGCCCGGCGCGACGAACCTGCTGACCGGCATGTGGGACGCGCGGATGGATCGCTCCCCGATTCTGGCGCTCACCGGGCAGGTCGACACCCAGGTGCTGGGGCCGGGCGCCTTCCAGGAGGTCGACCTCTCCGCCGCCTTCGCGGGCGTCGCGGCGATGAGCCATGCCGTCTACCGGGACAGCCGCCACGTGGAACTCGCGAACCTGGCGTGCAAGAACGCGATCCTCAAGCGCGACGTGGCGCACCTGATCTTCCCCGACGAGGTGCAGACGCTGCCCTCGGACGCTTCGGCCGGATCGCCTGAGGGCCGGCTGACGCCCTCGGAGATCACGCCGCCTCCCGATGCCGTCGAGCAGGCGCTGGCCCTGATCCGCGGCGCGCGCCGGCCGGTGATCGTCGTCGGCCACGGCGCCCGGTTCCAGATGGACGGCGTGACCGCGTTCGCCGAACGGCTGAACGCGCCGGTGGTGACGACCTTCAAGGCGAAGGGCCTGATCTCCGACGATCATCCGCTGGGCTGCGGCGTGCTCGGACGGAGCGGCACGCCGGTCGCGAGCTGGTTCATGAACGAGAGCGACCTGCTGATCGTGTTCGGCGCCTCGTTCTCGAATCACACCGGGATCACGACCTACAAGCCGCTCATCCAGGTCGACTTCGAGGCCATGGCGCTCGGCAAGTTCCACGCCGTCGACGTGCCGGTCTGGGGCGAGATCGGCGTCACCGCGCGACTGTTCGAGGAGGCCCTGGAGCGGGGCGGAGTCGAGACCGTCGATCAGCGGCCGGAAGTGGCCGAGCGCTGGCGGATCTGGCGCGAGGAGAAGGAGCGCCGTCTGGCCGACGTCGGCGAGGCGGGCATCAGCTCCGCGGCCGTCTTCGCGGCCCTCAACCGACACGTTCCGGAGGACGCGATCATCGCCGTCGATGTCGGCAACAACACCTACTCCTTCGGCCGCTACTTCGAGTGCCGCCGGCAGGCCGTGCTGATGTCGGGCTATCTCGGATCGATCGGTTTCGGCTATCCGGCCGCCATGGGCGCCTGGGCGGCGACGCAGACGGACGACCCGCGGTTCGCCGGCCGTCCGGTGGTGGCGATCACGGGGGACGGCGGCTTCGGCCAGTACCTGGGCGAGGTCACGACCGCGGTTCACCACCGGATGAACATCACCCACGTGCTGCTCAACAACTGCGAACTCGGCAAGATCTCCAAGGAGCAGCGGGCGATCGAGCTGCCGGTGTGGATGACCGGACTGACGAACCCGAACTTCGCCGACTTCGTGACCAGTTGCGGCGGCCTCGGCATCCGCGTCGAGGACGCGGCCGATCTCGACGCTGCTCTGCGGCGCGCCCTCGACTACGACGGACCGGCAACCATCGAGATCATCGCCGACCCGCTGCTGGTGTGAGGCCGCGGTGACGATCGACGGCCAGGAGGATCTGGAGGGTCTCCGTCGGGCAGGTCGCGTGGCGGCGCGGTGTCTGGCCCGCATGGGCGAATGCGTTGAGCCGGGCCTCAGCACCGCCGAACTGGACCGGATCGGCCGCGAGCACATGGAGAGTCGGGGCGCGCGCTCGGCGCCCGAACTGAGCTACGACTTCCCGGCCGCGACCTGCATCAGCGTCAACGAGGAGGTCGCGCACGGCATTGCCGGCGAGCGGCGGATCGAGGCCGGCGACCTGGTCCACATCGACGTCTCTCTTGAGCTGGACGGGTACTTCAGCGATACCGGCGCGGCCTTTCCCGTGCCGCCGGTGAGCGAGGAGCGGCGACGCATGATCTCGGCCACCCGGCGGGCGCTGCGGGCGGCGATGCAGCAGACCCGCCACGGCCGCCGGCTGCGCAACATCGGCCGGGCGATCGAGGACACCGCGACCAGGGCGGGTTTCGGCTTGATCCGCAACCTGGGCTCGCACGGCATCGGCCGCTCACTGCACGAGGACCCGAAGTTCGTGCCCGGCTTCGACGATCTGGACGATGACCGTTTCCTCCAAGACGGCATGGTGCTGACGATCGAGCCGTTCCTGACCAACGGCCGCGAGCAGGCGCTGACCGCGAAGGACGGCTGGACCCTGCTGAACGAGCCCGGCACGACGACGATTCAGTTCGAGCACACGATCGTCGTCACGCGCAAGAAGCCACTGGTGATGACGCTGCCTTAGGGCCTCGCGGAAGACGAGCGAGAGTGCGATGACACGGCGTCACCGGAAGGTCGCAGCCCTCGGGGTCGCCTGCGGACTTCTCGGCGCTTCGGTGTCACCTGCCCAGGAGCCGTCGTCCGCCGAGCCGGCACTCGCGGAGGGACTTGCGTACATCGTCCTGCAGGCGGTGGTCTACCGCGAGGCCTCCGCGAAGGTGACGCTTCTGGCCACGAACGCGGACGGAGTCGAGCAGGAACTGCCCGTGACCAGCGATCAGTACTACGAGGTGTACCTGTTCGAGCCGGGACCGTGGCTGGTGCGGCCGGCGCCGGGCAGCGGCTTCTGGGGCCGCGAGACCCTGATCGATCCCGATGGCGCGACGAGCCACGGGATCACCTCGGTGCAGGGCGAGGCGGAGGTTCAGCCCGAGGTCGTTCCGGTGTTCGAGATACCGGCGTATCCGGCGGTGACGGCCAGCGGTCGTGTGGTGGGCGCCTCTCGTGCGGACGACACGCTACGGATCGTGCTAGGCGATGTGGATCCCGAGGACACGGACCCACGGTTCCACGTCCAGCGCGTGGTGGTCAGGTGCCCGGTGGCCGGCGACGGCCGCTGGTCGTGCGAGTTGCCGGCCGCGCTCGTTCACCTCGTGTTCTGGCGGCCCGGGCACTCTCCGGACTACCGGTGGAACACGCCCTTGCAAGGTCGGCGGCAGCTTGCCCTGGGTGTTCAGGAGCTCGTTCCCGGAGCGAGCCTTGCCGGTTTCGTCGCCGCGGGCCCCGATTTCCAGGGTTTCGTCGACCACTGTGTCGTTCACGTCGCGGCGGGCGATCCCGGCCGGTGGACGACGAGTCCTGAGCAGGTGCTTACCAGCGTCGTTGTGGGCAGCGACGGGTTCTTCCAGGCCTCGGGCATGGCTGCCGGAAGGCGTTGGATCGAGGTGGAATGCGACGGCCGGGTTGCGGCGCGCGCCGGACCGTATGAACTGGCCGGGAATGCCGAGACCTTCCCGCGCAGGCGGGTGCTGCTGGCGCGGAGTCACCTCCTGGACGTCTTCGTGCAGCCGGGCGAGCCGCCCTACGGCAGCCATTGGATTGCCCATCTCGAGCAGATCAGGGAGCACGATTCGCCGGAGTTCCGTTCCCGCTACGTGAGGAGGGAGTACCCGCAGCAGACGGCAGTGGTCGAAAACGGCCACGCCCGGTTCCATGTCCCCGGCGACGGCGTCTTCACGGTGGAGATCCAGGATGCGATTGGTGGGCGATTCGGCGAGTTGGACTATCTCGAAGTCGTGGGCGACCGGTCCGCGGTGGTCGAATTGGAGCTGGTGCCCGTCGTCGGCCAGGTGACCCTGGACGGCGTCCCGCTGGCGGGCTACGTGTTCTTCGGCGGTCGCGACGCGTCGCCGGAGCTGACCTTCAGGATCGGTGAGGGCGGGTGGTTCCGGGGCGCGTTGCCCGGGCGGGAGGACTGGCGGGTCGACGTGGCTTCGCCGGAACGCGATGTGGCGCAGTCGTTCCACGACGTCGACGTGCCGGCGAACGAGCCCCTGACGCTGGAGCTCGCGGACACCGTGGTCCATGGCCGCGTCGTGTTCGCTGAGACCGGAGAACCGGCTGCGGGCGCGGTCGTTCGGTTCGAGACGGCGGACGAGCGGATCGTCCATCAGGCCCGCGCCGGCGACGACGGCGGATTCTCGGCCCGGGGCGTACCTGTCGGCTGGATCCGCATCTCCGCCCATCCGCGGGGTCTGGGCGGACACCTGGCGAGCGCCTCGGTGGAGGCGGTCGTGAGTTCGTCTGCTCCGCTCAACGTGACCCTGCGGTTGCCGAAACTGGACCTGGAGTCGCTGCGGCCGGGAGCGGGGGCGCCCGTGCGCCGGAACGTCCGGCAGTAGCTCGCCTGCCGGGGCCGCCAGGCCGGTGGTACCCTGCGCCGCCATGGGCGGTCCACTCGAAGGCTTCCGGGTGATCGAACTGGCGACGATGGTGTCGGCGCCCATCGCCACCATGCTGCTGGCGGATCAGGGCGCCGAGGTGATCAAGGTCGAGGCGCCGCCCCACGGCGACATCATGCGCCGGCTCGGGCCGCAGCGCGGCGGCGTCACCGCCGGGTTCGCGACGATCAACCGCGGCAAACGGTCGCTGATGATCGACCTGAAGCATGAGCGCGGCATCGGCATCCTCCACGACCTGGTGGGAACGGCCGATGTCTTCGTCCAGAACTTCCGGCCCGGGGTGGTGGACCGGCTCGGGCTCGGCGCCGACCGGCTGCGAGAGATCAACCCGAGGCTCGTCTATGTGTCGATCAGCGGCTTCGGCCAGGACGGCCCGTACGCTCAGAAGCGCGTCTACGACCCGATCATCCAGGCGCTGTCGGGCTTCGCCGACATCCAGGCCGACCGGGTGACGGGCGAGCCGAAGATGGTGCGCACGATCATTCCCGACAAGGTCACCGGGCTCACCGCCGCCCAGGCGATCACGGCGGCGCTGCTTGCGAGGGAACGGGCCGGCGAGGGCCAGCACCTCGGCCAGCACCTCGAAATTGCCATGCTCGACGCCACGATCTCCTTCGTGTGGCCCGAAGGCTTCGTGCGCCAGATCCTGGTCGGCGGCGAGGTGGCGCACGGACGCCCCGGATCGACCAGCGACCTGATCTACCGGACCGCCGACGGCTACATCACGGCGTCGACGATCGCGGACGCCGAGTGGGAGGGTATGGCGCGCGCCACCGGGCGCCTGGAATGGCTGGAGGACGAGCGCTACAAGACGGCGGCGGGCAGGATCTCGAACGCCGACCAGCGCCTGGAGATGGTTGGCGACGTGCTGCGCCAGCGCACCTCCGCCGAGTGGCTCGAGGCGCTCGAGGCGGAGGACGTTCCCTGCGCTCCGATCCTCAACCGCAACGAGGTGCTGACCGACCCGCAGGTGGTCCGCAACGAGCTGCTGCGCGAAGTCGACCATCCCCAGGTCGGCCGCATGCGCGTGCCGCGTCCCGCGGCGAAGTTCTCGGGCACGCCGCCGGCGCCGGTCGCGGCATCGCCGGTACTCGGCGAGGGGGCCGAAGACCTGCTCGGCGGTCTCGGCATGGCCGCCGCCGAGATCGAGGCGCTGCGGCGCCAGAAGATCGTCGGCTAAGCGTTGGCGTCGGTGGCACCCGCCCGCGGAGGGCCCCAGGGGACGGGTCCCAGCGGCCGCTCGCGCTTTCTGAGAAAAGCACACGTCAGCGGCAGCGTCGCGGGGACGCAGGAGGTCCGTCTCAGAGGGCAGCGTGGCCGGCGACCAGGGCGGCCCAGATCAATGGCAGCACGATCAGGGAGCCAACAAAGAGTGTTCGGGCGCGTGAGTTGCTGCGCTGGCCGGCGAAGCGGACGGCGAGCACGACGAAGGCGGCGCTGAAGCCGGCGGCTGCGGCCGCGAAGGTCAGTGGTGTCAGACCGACGACTGCGGCGAGCAGGCACACGCCAACGAGCACGATGGCCCAGAGAAGGGAGTGCACCGCGGTGCGGCGTCCGTCCGGATCGACGGCCGCCAGGACCTCGAAACCGGCGCGGGCATAGTCGTCGCGGTAGAGCCAGGCCAGGGAGTGGAAGTGGGGTAACTGCCAGGCGAAGACGATGGCGAACAGGAGCCAGGCTTCGACGGTCAGGGCGTCGCGGGCAGCGGCCCATCCGATCACCGGGGGCAGGGCGCCCGGTACGGCGCCGACGATGACTGCCCAGGTGGTGCGCCGCTTCATCGGGGTGTAGATCCAGGCGTAGCTGACCAGGGTCACCAGCGCGACACCCGTTGCGACAAGGTTGACTCCGAACGCAAGCAGGGCCAGACCCGCCAGGCTCAGGATCGTGGCGAAGATCAGGCCTCCCGCCGGCGTGATGCCGCCGAGGGGCAGTGGACGGGACCGCGTACGCACCATCAGCGCGTCCAGATCGCGTTCCGCGACCTGGTTGAATGCGGCGCCGCCACCGGCGACGAGCGCGGAGCCTGCGAGGACGCAGAGCAGCACGACGAGATCGAGTTCCTGAGCCCCGAGGTAGTAGCCGATGCCGACCGTGGCGACGGCCAGAGCGTTGAGCCTCGGCTTGGCCAACGCCAGCAGTACCGAACCGCGCCCTGGATGCGTAGCCGTGGCGGTCAGAACAGTCACGCTCTTGCCTGCCGCGGCGCACCGGCGGCGTTGGCTACGAAGTCGGCCGCCCGGATGGACTTCTCGTCGCCGAACCAGGCGCGGTGGACGCGAAGGGCCAAAGCAACGGAGACCACCCACACCAGGGCGCCGGTGGCGACATGGGCCGTGTTGATGTGGACCTGCAGATCGCTCCAGACGGTCCATGCGCCCAGGCCGATCTGAATTAGGAGGACGGCGCCGAGAAGCACCGCGGGCCGGGCGAGTTCATTCCGGTGGCGGTGATGGGAAAACACCCGGACGATCAGGGTCACGGCGACTGCGGTCACGGCCACGGCACCCAGCCGATGCGCGAAATGGAGACCGATGCCGAGGCTCCACTCGGGCGGCAGGAGTCGTCCGAAGGCGAGTGGAAAATCAGGAATCGCCAGTCCCGCATCGTTGTGGCGCATGGTCGCGCCGAGCAGGATCTGGCCGTAGACACAGGCCGGAACGATCACGGCGAGGCGGCCCAGAACCCGGTCGTCGAGCGGCCGTGCGCACCCGTAGCGGGTTCGCCAACCGGCCGACGTGAACACACCCAGGCTGACGACCAGGGCGAAGAAGAGCTGAGCCAGCCCGGCATGGCTGATCGAGATGGGCTTCGGCAAGAGGTAGATCACCGTGATGCCGCCGAGCAGACCCTGCGCCACGACCGCCGCCAGCGCGCCCCAGGCCAGGCGCCGCACCCAGGTGCGGCTTTCGACGCGGGTGGCCCATACTGTCAGGCCGATCGTGAGCAGGCCGACCAAGCTGGCGATCAGCCGGTGACCGTGCTCATAGAGGATGCCCCCCACCATCTTCGAGAACGGGAAGGAGAACATGAAGTAGCCGTAGGTGTTCGGCCAGTCGGGGACGGCGAGACCCGAGTCCGTGCTGGTGACCAGACCGCCCGCCGCGATCAGCAGCAGGGATGCCGCGGCCAGCAGCCGGAGGTAGTAGTGCAGCCAGCGCACGACCGGCGCACTCTACATTCGAGACCGTGGCGCCCGCCAGCCCGTGGGCCTGTGGAGAGGCTCCAGGGCCGGCTTCGCGGCGCTACTTCCGGGACTCCGGCTTGAGCAGAATGATGTGGTCGTCGCTGGCGTTCGGTACGGCCCCGATCGGTATCGAGTCGTCGAAGGTGGCCAGAACGCCTTCGTTGTGCACCGCCAGGCCCAGCAGGTAGACATCCGTGATCTGGCGGTAACCGCGAATCGACCCGGCGGTAAGGTGATCGCGTTCACGCAGCGACAGCGAGTCGGGCCAGAAGACGTGATCGTCGGTCTGGCAGAAGAGTTTCAGGCGCTTGGCCGCGTCCGCGACGGTTGTTCGGCGTCCCGGATAGTTCGGGTTCGCCACGATCCGAACGAAGCCATTCTCGGTCAGCGGGCAGGTTGACCAGGAGCCGCGCGCGTGACTTCCGAACCACGCATGGGCCGTTTCGTAGTGGATGTGATCCGGGTCGAAGAGCGCGATCAGAACGTTGACATCGAGCAGAGTGGTCAAGTCTCTTCGTCTCGAAGGGCGTTGACTGTGGCGAGCGAGACCGGCCGGGCACGGTCGCGTGGCGGCAGGAGGGGAACGCCGTTTCGCTCCTTGAGTCGGTCGGCCGGGGACGCCAGCGCCTTCCTGGCCAGCTCCGAGACGACTCGACCTACAGGCACCCGCCGCTGCGCGGCGAGTTCCTTGGCGGCCCAGAGAACATCTTCGTCGAGATTCAGGGTGGTGCGCATGGCGGAAGCATCACGCATCACGCATCTGATGTCAATCGGTCTAAGCCGCTTTGAACCCGTCTTGGGAGGAGACGAGCAAGACGCGACCCAGTCCGTGCGCCCGTCAGCGGGCGCACGGATGGAACTCCGCCCGGATCGCCGCGCCGTGCTGGTTGAGCTCGGGCACGGGCGGCAGGCGCCGTCCAGGTTCGTTCGGAGCGGCAGCCGGCGCGACCATGTCGATCTCGGTGCCGTCGGGGAGAGGTTGCCTGACCCGGCGAAGCTGGGGATGGCGCGACAGGGCGGCGACGTCGTTCAGGAAGCCGTAGGCGATGCGGGCGCGATCGAGGACCGTGCGAATCGACTCCCGGTCGTGGCGCATGAAGACCTCGCCGATCGCGGCTTCGATGGCGGCGCGGCCCTCTGCGCGGTCCACATTCCGCGGGTAGGCCTCGGCGAGTTCGGGCTGTTCGAGGACCTCATTGCACAGCCGCACGAACTCGCGGTCGTTCTGGACTCCGATCAGGACGGAACTGGCGTCACCGAGCTGGAAGGCGCCGTAGGGCACGACACATCGGCGCGCTCGACCATCCGTTCGAGCAGGGTCCGGTCCTCCGGGCCCTTGATATCGAGAACGATCGACTCTTTGCCGCGGTTCAGCCAGGCGAAGTAGGCCGAGACGCCGCCCGTGCCGTCGTAGCCGCGGGCGAAGTCCCCGCCATCGCGCTCCACCTTGATCACCCGGGCGCCGGCGTCTGCCAGCCGGCAGGTCGCCAGCGGCGCCGCCACCGCCTGCTCGATGGCCACCACGAGCAGGCCGTCCAGGGGACGGTGGGAGGTCATCGCCAGGCGAAAACCGGCTGCTCGTAGTGGGCGACGCGGACGTCGTTGCCGCGCAGGACGACCTCGAGCATCTGGTAGACGATCGCCGCCGTCGGCGCATGGACGAGGCCGCCGCGGATCGGCATCGAGAGCACGGGATTCGTGCTCTCGGGGATCGCCCGCAGCACCGGCACGTCGGGCCGGTCCAGGTCGATCAGCGGGATGCGGTAGGCGCGGTAGACCTCGTCCGGGTTCGGCTGCAGTTCGCGGTAGTCGTCGCACCAGAACACGATCGGCGTGATGACGAAGCCGGAGCGGGTGCCGAAGTCGTCGAGCCGGCCCAGGAGAGCGCCGGGTTCGAGATCCAGGCCGACCTCTTCGTGGAGTTCGCGCAGGGCCGCCTGCTCGGGGGTCTCCGTCTCGTCGATCCGGCCGCCCGGAAGTGCCCACTGACCGCGGTGGCGGCGGAGCCTCAGGGAGCGCCGGGTGAGCAGGAAGCACCCGCGCCCGCCCTTGTCCGGCAGCAGGGTGATCGCTACCGCGGCATGCGCGTTTGCCGGCACGGCGCCGGTGTGCCCCGAGGCTTCCTCGGCGCGCGCCGCGGCCGCTTCAGGATCGAGCTCCCGCTGCTCGAAGCGCGCCAGGTTCCGCTCAGCGTGGGCGTGGAGTTCCGGACCGTGCCGCGCGGGGAAGCTCACGTAGCCGCGGCCGCCAGACCGCTCACGGCGCCTCCTCGCGGATCAGCTCGACGACCCGGCCGAGGGTGTCGAGCCGTTCCGACACGGTGGCGCCCGCCGGGCTCAGGCGCAGCGTGGTGACGCCGGCGTCCCGGTAGGCGCGGATGCGGCCGCGGATCCGGGCCTCGTCGCCGATCAGGGTGTTGCCGAGCACCATCTCGTCGGGCACGCGCGCGGCGGCTTCTTCCCGCTTGCGGGCGATCCACAGCACCTGCACTTCGCGGGCCGCCTCGACGAAACCGGCACGGCGGTAGGCGTCGTTGTAGAAGTTGGTCTGCGCCGAGCCCATCGCGCCCAGGGTGAAGGCCATGGCCGGCTTGCGCCGGGCCGCCATCCGCTCCAGGTCGTCGCCGAACTCGACTTCGCCGCCGACCTGGATGTCGATGTCGTCGAGGCTGCGACCGGCGCGCTCGGCCCCGGCACGAAGCGAGGGAAAGAAGGCCTCCGCGTGTTCCGGGATGAAGGAGGCGCCAAGCCAGCCATCGGCGACTTCGCCGGTGTACTCGAGCGATTTCGGCCCGAGCGTCGCGAGATAGATCGGCAGCCTGGGCCGCGGCGGCTGCGACATGCGGATCGCCTTGCCCTCACCGCCGGGGCGGGGCAGGGTGTAGTGCTCGCCGTCGTAGGCGATCTTCTCACCGGAGAGAGCGATCTTCAGGACGTCGATGTACTCCCGGAGGCGGCCCAGGGGCTTTGCGAAGGCTGTGCCGTGCAGCCCCTCGACGACCTGGGGGCCGCTGACGCCGAGGCCGAGGACGAACCGGTCCTTCGACATCGAAGCCAGCGACATCGCGGTCATCGCGGTCATCGAGGGGGCCCGCGCCGAAATCTGCATGATGCCGGTGCCGAGCCGGATGCGCTCCGTGCGCGCGGCGAGGTAGGCGAGGGGCGTGACCGCGTCGGTGCCCCAGGCCTCGGCCGACCAGACGTCGTCCACACCGAGGCGTTCCGCCTCGACAACGTACTCCGTCAGGGCGTCCCAGTTCGTTCCGGAGGCGTACGCGCTCCCGATGCCGATCGCTGTCCGCATCCTTCTTTGCTCCTTGTGCTCAGGTGGTCTACTGAACGGCCGTGGCGCGGACGTAGATCAGTTTACGGATGTCCGGACGGGGGGCTTGAGTGCGGGTGTGCAGCATCACCTCCAGTTCGCTTCCATCCTTCGACAGTTTCCAGGTCTCGGTGATGTCGAAATCGCCGAACGGTGTGGCTCTGGTGTACGAGACGGAGAGCTTGTCCTTGCGCCACTTCACGCGGGCGGTGCGCGTGCCGCCCTGGAAGTTGGGCATCACGGCGGGCTTGCCGTCGGTGGTGAGGTTCTGGGTGAACTGGACTGGCCCCGGGAGGTTCTCGCTCCGCATGGTGTAGTTCATGACCAGGTCTTCCCCGGTCAGGGCGATGTCGAGTTCGAGGTCGAGCGTGTTCGGCTGTTCGCTGCCGGCGCGGCCCGGGGCCAGGGAATCGCTGCGCTCGTTGTCGAGTTGCCAGACGCCGGCGAAGCCCTCGTTGGCGGCGGCCAGCGGCGCCGCGCCGAGCGAGGCGATGGCAAGGGCCGCGCCCACGACGCAGGCTGTGAACGCCGCGACCGCTCGAGGTCGAGACGGGCGAAATGGGATTGTACGAACGGGGGCTGAATTGTTCATGGATGTCTCCTTTGGGCTCTACGCTTCCAGCAGCTTCGCGAAGTAGCCGATCGTCTTCGCCAGGCCCGTCTCCAGGTCGACCCGGGGCTGCCAGTCCAGCAGGTTGGTGGCGCGGCCGATATCGGGTTGCCGTGTCTTCGGGTCGTCGACCGGAAGGGGCAGGAACTCGATCTCGCTACCGCTCTGGGTCAGGCCCTGGATGACCTGGGCGAACTCGAGCACGGTCATTTCGCGCGGGTTGCCGAGATTGACCGGGTCGGTCTCGGACGAGTTGAGCAGCCGCCACACGCCTTCGACCAGGTCGTCGATGTAGCAGAAGGAACGCGTCTGCTGGCCGTCTCCGTACACGGTCAGGGCTTTGCCGGAGAGGGCCTGGCGGATGAAGTTGGGAACCACGCGGCCGTCGCGCAGCCGCATGCGTGGACCGTAGGTGTTGAAGATGCGGACGATCCGGGTATCGAGACCGTGGATCCGGTGGTAGGCCATGACCATTGCCTCGGCGAAGCGCTTGGCCTCGTCGTAGACCCCGCGCGGACCGACCGGGTTCACGTTGCCCCAGTACGACTCCGGCTGGGGATGGACCAGCGGGTCGCCGTAGACCTCCGAGGTCGAGGCGAGCAGGTAACGGGCGCCGTGGTGCTTGGCCAGGCCGAGCGAGTTGTGGGTGCCGAGCGAGCCGACCTTCAGGGTCTGGATCGGCAGTTCCAGGTAGTCGACCGGGCTCGCCGGGGAGGCGAAGTGGAGGACGTTGTCCACGTGGGGGCCGACGTAGACCGGCTTGCTCACGTCGTGCTCGATCAGCGTGAAGCGTTCGTTGCCGAGCAGGTGCTCGATGTTCGCGGGGCTGCCGGTGATGAAGTTGTCGACGCAGTAGACCTGATGGCCCTCGGCGAGCAGCCGGGAGCAGAGATGGGAGCCGATGAAGCCGGCGCCGCCGGTGACGACAGTGAGTTGTCCGCTCACGAGGCCTTCACTCCCGAAACCGCGGCGGCCGGGACGGCGGCCGGCTCGCTGACCGACGGTTCTCTGGCCGGAAGAGCGTCGGCGCGGCCGAGCGAGGAGTACCTGAGTCCGGCCGCGGCCACGCGCTCGGGCTCGTAGAGATTGCGCAGATCGACGACCTGTGGTTCGCGCAGCAACTGCCTCAGCCGGTCGAACTCGAGCGCGCGGAACTGGTTCCACTCGGTGAGGATGACCAGGAGATCGGCGCCGTCGGCCGCTTCGTACTGGTCGCCGCAGTAGACCGCTTCGGGTTGGAGGCGGCGGGCGTTGTCCATCGCCGCCGGATCGTAGACCCGGACCGCGGCGCCTCGCAACAGGAGGTTCTCGAGCACGAACATCGCCGGTGATTCCCGGATGTCGTCGGTGTTGGGCTTGAAGGACAGGCCCAGCAGCGCCACGGTCCGGCCCCTGGGATCGCCGAGCACGGACTCGATCTTGGCGAGCATCCGTCCCTGGACCCGGTGATTGACCTGGAGCGTCGCCTCGACGATCTCGGCGCGGGCGCCGGCGTCGCGCGCCATGGAGACCATGGCCCGGGTGTCCTTGGGAAAGCAGGAACCGCCGAAGCCGGGCCCCGGGCGCAGGAACAGGGGTCCGATGCGCCGGTCGAGGCCCATGCCGTGGGCCACAACCTGGACGTCGGCAGAGGTCAGCTCGCACAACTCCGCGACTTCGTTGATGAAGGAGATGCGGGTGGCCAGGAAGCTGTTCGAGGCGTACTTGATCATCTCAGCGGTCTCCACGTCGGTGACCACGATCGGCACGCCGCGGGCGCGCAGCGGCGAGTAGATCTCGAGCATGATGTCGGTGGCACGCTGATCGCGGCTGCCGATGACCAGCCGGTCCGGCCGCATGAAGTCCTCGATCGCGGAGCCCTCGCGCAGGAACTCGGGGTTGCTGACCACCGAGAAAGTGCGGCCGTGGCCGATGAGCTCCTCGATCATGCGGCCGGTGCCGACGGGTACCGTGCTCTTGGTGACGATGGCCTTGTAGCTGTTGAGCCGCCCGCCGATTGCCTGGGCCACTTCGCGCACGTAGCGGAGATCCGAGGAGCCGTCCTCGCGGGGCGGCGTACCGACGGCGATGAACACGGCCGCCGCCGCTTCGAGGGCCGGCCCCAGTTCGGTCGTGAAGCTCAGTCGGCCGGCTTCGTCGTTCTTCGCCACGAGGGTTGCCAGACCGGGCTCGTAGATCGGAATCCTGCCCGCCTGCAACTGAGCGATCTTCGCGTCGTCCTGGTCGACGCAGATGACATCCATACCGAAGTCGGCCAGGCACGCGCCAGTGACCAAGCCGACGTAGCCGGAACCGACGACGCAGATCCTCACGCGCGCTGTTATATAACAGCGAGCGGAATGCGTCGCTCCCCGCGCTCGGGTTGCGGCGCGCATTGAGGACATTTCCTAACAGTCAGGGTGAGTCGATGAAGCGTGGACGACGGCTGAGCAACGCGATAGCGACCCGGAAATCGGTGATCACTGCGCCGCGCAGCTTCTCGAAGGTGCAGCGGAACGAGCCGTGCCCGTGCGGCAGCGGCAAGAAGTACAAGGACTGCCACTTCGCCGAGGGCGAGGCCTTCCTGCGCAAGCTGGAACGCGAGCGCTACAAGGCGCAGCAGAAGACCGACGGTACGCCCTGGTACGTGCGCTGGCTGACCTGACTGCCCCTAGACCGGTGTCGGCTCGGACTTCGCGTCGACCGCCGCGTCGTGGTCCTGCTTCGCCTTCAGCAACTGCGGCATGATCAGATCGATCTCGCGGTTGTTCCACATGCCTTCCTTGCTGAACTTCCGGATCACCTTGGGCTGCTGCATGATGCCGATCCAACCGCGCATCACGTCGATGATCTGAGCGGTCATGTCCTGACCGGCCTCCGAGGCCAGCCAGGCGCACACCGGGGCGATCTGGTTGGGGCTCTGCTCGGGAGCGTTCTCGTTGACCTGCATGCCGCGTGAGGCGCGCAGCTCCGCCGTCATGCGGGTCGTGGCGCCGGGGGAAATCGTGTTCACGGTGCAGCCGTACTTGGCCAGTTCCAGCGCGAGCACCCGGGCGAGGCCGGCGATACCGGCCTTGGCGGCGGCGTAGTTCGACTGGCCGAAGTTGCCGTAGAGGCCGGAGACCGAAGAGAAGTTGATGATCCGGCAGCCGGTCCGGCTCGTCGCCCGGATGTAGTTGGCGAACGGTCGGCTGCAGCAGTAGTGGCCCTTCAGGTGGACATTGAGCACCGCGTCCCAGTCCGCTTCTTCCAGGTTGAAGATCGTCCGGTCGCGCAGGATGCCGGCGTTGTTGACCAGGATGTCCAGGGCGCCGAATTCGTCAATCGCGGTCTGGAAGATGTTCTGTCCGCCCTCGACCGTGGCCACCGAGTCGTAGTTCGGCGCCGCCGAGCCGCCGCCGCTCCGGATCTCCTCGACGACCTCGTCGGCGATGCGTGAACCGCCGGTGCCGTCGGTGGCGCCGCCGAGGTCGTTGACCACGACGTTCGCGCCCTCTTCGGCGAACTTGACCGCGATGCCCTTGCCGATGCCGCGGCCGGCGCCGGTGACGATTGCCGTCCTGCCTTCGAGGATTCCCATGATCTTGCTGCCTCCGTCGGGTTGTCGTAGTGACTGTCGGGGACGTACCTTAGCGCCCCTTCGGCGGCTCGTTGCGAACGCTCACGCAACCACGGCGACGCCTTGGCTCACCGCTTCCTCGCCGTCCGCGTTCAACACCCGGAAGGCGATCTGCCGGCCGCCGTCGACTTTACCGGCGGGCGCGTGCTCCACTGTGATCGACGTACCGGGAATGACCATGGCCGTGAATCGGCCGTGCAGGCGCTTCAGGCGGGCCGGATCGCCGCTGCCGTAAGCGCGCAGCAGCTCGCGCCCGGCGAGAGCCCAGGTGGCGGTGCCGTGAAGGATGATGTCCGGCAGGCCGGCCCGGAGCGCGACCTCGCGCTCGGTGTGGATCGGATTCCAGATCCGGGCGCATTCCGTGTAGACGTGGGGCATCTCGCGGGGCACGAAGATCTCGCTCCGGCTCGAGTCGGCGCCGTTCAACCGGAGCCGGGGAACCTCGGGCGCCGGCTCGATCTCGGCGTTGCCGCCACAGGTGGCCACGCCGCGAAAGATGGAGCGCGTCCAGGAGGTGACGATGGCCCGGCCATCGTCGGCGACCGTCTCCAGGCAGGTGGTCAGCAGGGCGCCGGCGCGGGTGGCCCGGATGCCCGTGTAGCGGCCGCGCGTGGTCAGCGAATCGCCGGGCCGGATCGGCCGGTGGAAGTGGGAGTCCTGGCTGGCGTGGACGCCGCGGACCAGTTCGTCCGCGTCGCCGCCGAGGAGGCGCCGGCCGCTGCCGTTGCTGACCACCGGCCACTCCAGAGATACGCAGTAGGTGGGCGGCGCCGCGATGCCCTCGCCGCGAGCGTCGTCGAACACGGACTCGCAGGTGTCGCCGATGCCGGCGGCATAGGCGAGCGCGTCGCGGACGGTGATCCGGCGCTCGTAGAGCGGCAGGTCGCTGCCGGCCGCGGCGGTGGAGATCGGCAAGGTGGGCGCTCCCGGTCGGTTCGGACTGTCAGTCCGTGGCGCCGCTGAGGCGCCGTTCGAGATCCTGGAGCCGGTTCTTCAACTCGTCGAGTTCCGCCCGGGTGGCGCCGCCGCCGCCGTCTTCTTCTTCTTCTTCTTCTTCTTGCTGCGTTGCGGCAGGGGCGCTTGGTTCAGATGCTGTCGGTGTGGCCGACGGCGCCGGTCCCGGGCTGCCGGCCGTGCTCCGCCCGCCGCCGAAGACGCCCTCCACCTGGCGGGTCATCTGGGCGTGCATCTGCTCGGCGAGGGCACGCGGATCCCAGAGCCGCATCCAGGATGGATCGGGTGCGAAGGGGTTCTTCCCCACCGTCTCCCGCATGCGCTCGTAGACCTCGCCGGCGCTCTTGAGGTACCACTGGAAGAAGTCGCGGCCCGCCTGATCGCGTGCCCGCACCAGGTCGCGCAGGAACTCGAGCGGCGGCCCCCGCTCAGGATCCCTGGACCCGTCGACGATGATCTGGGTCAACACGTGGCGGGTCACATCCTCGCCCGTCTTCGAGTCGACGACCTGGATGTCTTCGCCGCTCCGCACCATCTCGGCCACGCCGTCGAGGTTCACGTAGCGGCTGTTGCGGGTGTCGTAGAGCCGCCGGTTCTCGTACTTCTTGATGACGATGGGGGTAGGCATTTGTTTGGGGGTTGACACAGTGCAGCATAACGTGCAGGATTCATGCTGCACTGCACAAGGCGGACGCAGTCGACTGGCGTCACCGTCATCGGTGCATCCGTCGAAACAGGCCAGACGAGCCGAAACCACATGGACAATCCGGACCGCGGATCGTACCACTCAGGAGACTTCAGATGACGACCAGTACAGCAGCCAACACGACGAAGAGCCCCATGCAGGGCTGGCGCGGACCGATGATCGACGCCAACCGCCGGATGCTCGACTTCCAGAAGCGGGCGTTCGACACCACCTTCGACATGGTGGTCAGGATGCAGGAGCGCCGGGAAGAGGCAGTCGGAAACTGGGTTGAGAACGCCGACCGGATCCCTGCGGAGGCCAAGAGCCTGATGCAGGAGTGGACCCGGTTGGGCCAGGAGAGCCGCAACGCCTACCGCACCGCGGTGGAGACCAGTTTCGGCCTCGCCAACAGCTACCTCGACTCGCTCGCGCCGCAGACGACCGAAGAGTCGTAGTCAGAGCCGCCATGGCCGACGACCGCCGCACCGCCAAGCCCGTGAATCCGCCGCCCGATCCCTTCGCCATGTGGAGGGAGTGGGTCACGAAGTCCGAGCATCAGATGAACGCGATGTTCAACGAGATGATGGGGACGGAGGAGTTCGCCCGCGCCTCCGGAAGCTGGATCGAAGCGATGACGATGTTCCAGCAGACGATGAGCGAGAACTCCCAGCGCTACTTTCAGATGGTCAACGTGCCGACACGCACGGACGTCAGCGAGCTCGCCGAGCGTCTGACCGCGGTGGAGGAACGGCTGCAACAGATCGAGGCGCTGCTCGCGACCGCCGTCGGACGCAAGGGGCAGAACCAGACGGTTCGCCCGGCCCGGACCCGCCGTCCACCGTCCGAACAGCCCGATCGGTGAACCCCGTGACCCTCGACATGGCCGGCGTCGCCGAGAGCGTTCGCCGCGAGATGGAGCGCACCTTCAGCCGCAACGTCAAGGGACTGCAGTACATCTCGACCGGCGACCCGGGCGTCGGCCTGACGCCGAAGGACATCGTCCACAGCCGCGGCACCCTGCGCCTCTACCACTACCGCGCCCGCGTCGACGAGGTCTACCGGACGCCGATCCTGCTGGTCATGTCCCTGATCAGCAAGCCCTACATCCTCGACCTGGCGCCGGGCCAGAGCCTGGTCGAGTTCCTGCTCGACCGTGGCTTCGACGTCTACATGATCGATTGGGGCACGCCCCGGCCGGAAGACAAGCGCCTTCGGCTCGAGGACTACGTGCTCGACTTCATTCCCGAGTGCGTCGAAGCGGTTCATGAGCGCAGCGGCGAGCCCGACGTCTCGATGGTCGGCTACTGCATGGGCGGCCTGCTGGCGGCGCTGTACGCGGCTCTCCATCCCGACGCGGCGTCGGGCGGCCGGCTCAGCAACCTGGCTTGCTTCACGACGCCCGTCAACTACGACGGCATGGGCCTGTTCAGGACCTGGACCGACCCGGCCCACTTCGATGTCGACCGGATCGTCGACCGGCTGGGCAACGTCCCGCCGCAGATGCTCTACGCCTCGTTCAACGCGCTGCGGCCGGCCTCCCAGGTCGCCGGCCGGGTGCGGCTCTGGGACAACCTGTGGAACGACGAATTCGTGACCTCCTATCGCCGGCTCCAGCGCTGGTCGGCGGACCAGATCCCCTTCCCGGGCGAGTGCTTCCGCCAGACCACGAAGGAGCTGCAGCAGCAGAATCTCCTGATGAAGGGCGAGTTCGAGCTCGGTGGCCGCGTGGTCGACCTGTCGAACATTCGCGTTCCCTTCGTCCACGTGGTGGCGGAGCACGATCACATCGTGCCGTACGAGGCGGCGCGTGACCTGGTGGGAATGGTCGGCTCCGAGGACAAGCAGGAGATGATGCTCAAGGGCGGCCACGTGAGTCTGGTCGCGGGCGGCAACGCGGTGCGCCGTCTTTGGCCGCGGCTCGAGGAGTGGTTGGCCGAGCGGTCGGTGTAGAACGCTGCCAGGCGATGAACGGACCGCTAAGGAGGAAAGGTCTACGGGATGGCTGAACAGAAGAACGAGGGCGGCGACAGCGTCATATCGCGTACCGGTCGCGTGGCGAGCAGGCTCGGCGCGATTGACCTGACCGTACGGCCCATGAGTCGGGAAGACCAGGCCGAGGTGCTGGCGTTTGCCGACGGCCTGCCGGACCACGACCTGCTGTTTCTGCGCCGCGACATCCGCGACGCCGAGGTCGTCGACGAGTGGATCGGCGAGATCGAGTCGGGCCAGATCGTGACCATGCTGGCGACGATCGACGACGAGATGGTCGGCTACGCGTCGGTCGACCGCAGCCAGTTGCGCTGGTCTTCCCACGTCGGCGAGATCCGGGTCGTGATCTCCGAGGCTGCACGCGGCAAGGGCCTCGGCCGGCTGCTCGTGGAGCAAGCCTTCCAGGCGGCGGTTGCATCGGGGATCGAGAAGCTCGTCGCCCGCATGACGCCGGATCAGAAGGGCGCGGTCGCGGCCTTCGAGGGGCTGGGCTTCGTTCCGGAAGGTCTGATGCGGAACCACGTGCGCGACCTTTCCGGCGAGAAGCACGATCTTCTGGTCATGGGCCTGGATGTGGTCGCGTTCCACCGCACGCTCGAGAGCTACGGCGTCGGCGAGGCCGCTGCCGCCGCCGGCGACTGACGCTGGGAGCGGCCGCCGGCTCCACTGCGTGCTCCGGGCGGGTTACGATCCCAGAACCGAAACCGTTCCCTGAGGAGTAACGAGCCATGCGAGACAATGTCGGACTGATCCTGACCAAGCGCGCCTCCCTGTCGCCGGACATGGAGGGCTTCGTCGACGTCGAGACGGAGCGCCGTTTCACGTTCGCGGAGTGGAACCTGCGCTCGAACCGGACCGCCAATGCGCTCAGGGAACTGGGCGTGGGCAAGGGCGACCGTGTCGCGCTGTTGCTGATGAACGGCGTCGAGTACATGGAGACCTTCTTCGCGGTGGCCAAGATCGGCGCCGTCTGCGTGCCGCTGAACTGGCGGCTGACGCCTGAAGAGCTCTCCTTCATCGTTCGCGACGCGGGCGCCGAGACCCTGGTCTTCGGCGACGAGTTCCAGGCCCAGGTCCTGGACCTGATCGCGCGCGGCGGCGGTGAGAACGGGACGAAGATCAACAGGTGGGTCCACGTGGGTCCGGACGAGCAGCGCCCGGACGGCTGCCTCTCGTACCTGGACGCCACCTCCGCGGCGAGCGACGCGGAGCCCGAGATCGGCGCCCAGGACGACGACCTGCTCTACATCATGTACACGTCGGGCACCACGGGCCTGCCCAAGGGCGCCGTCCACACCCACGAGTCGGCGTTGTGGGCGGGGCTGACGATCATGGCCAGCGCCGACACTCGCTACGGCGACCGCTACCTCGTCTCCCTGCCGCTCTTCCATGTCGGCGCCCTGACCCCGGCCACCGGAAACGTCCACCGCGGCAGCACCAGCATCGTGATGCGGGCCTTCGATCCAGTCCGAACCTGGCAGTTGATCGACGAAGAGAACATCGACGTCATGCTGAAGGTGCCGGCGATGCTCAACTTCATGCTCCAGGTGTACGACCCGGAGCGTTGCAAGCACGAGAGGCTGCGCTGGTGCATGAGCGGCGCGGCGCCGGTGCCGGTCAGCCTGATCGAGGCCTACGAGAAGCTCGGCATCGAGATCCACCAGGTCTACGGCCTGACCGAGACCTGCGGCCCGGCCTGCCTGATCTCGCCCGAGGACGCCATCCGCAAGGCCGGCTCCACCGGCAAGGCCTTCTTCCACACCTCCGTGCGCGTCGTCGACGGCGACGGCAAGGACTGCGCCCCGGGCGAAGCGGGCGAGGTCCTGGTCGCCGGCCGCCACCTGATGAAGGAGTACTGGAACCGCCCCGAGGCTACCGCCGAGGCGATCAAGGACGGCTGGCTCTACACCGGCGACGGCGCCGTGATGGACGAGGACGGCTTCGTCTACATCCAGGACCGGCTCAAGGACATGATCATCTCCGGCGGCGAGAACGTCTATCCCGCGGAGCTTGAAGAGGTCATCGTCCGCCACCCCAAGGTCCTCGAGGTCGGCGTCATCGGCCGCGAGAGCGAGAAGTGGGGCGAATCCCCGGTCGCCATCGTCGTCCGCTCCGACGAGAGCCTCGAAGGGCAGGAGGTCCTCGACTTCTGCAAGGACAAGCTGGCCCGCTTCAAGCAGCCGGTCGCCGTCCACTTCATCGACCAGTTGCCGCGCAACCCGTCGGGGAAGATCCTGAAGCGGTTGCTGAGGGAGCAGTTCAACTGAGTCGCGGACCCCTGCGGTTCTCGACCTCGCTTGGACTGGGGACCACCCAGGCCCTGGCCGGGTTCAACCTGCTCTACGGCTGGGGTACGGGCGGTCTGGCCGGCGCTGTCGCTCATCGGCATCGTCATGGTGCTCGTGTTCTTCATCACCTCGTCCGACTCCGGCTCGCTCGTCGTCGACACGATCGCCGCGGGCGGCAAGGAGGAAGTGCCGACCAGCCAGCGCGTCTTCTGGGCCACTCTCGAAGGCGGCGTTCGCTGCGCTCCTGCTCCTGGTCGGCGGCTCAGGCGCGCTGGACGCCCTGCGGGCGATGGCCGGCTCGACGGGCCTTCCGTTCACCCTGGTGCTGCTGGCCATGTGCTACAGCATCTGGGTCGGCCTGTGGGCCGCGGTGTGGGAGAAGAGGAGCGCCTGACCGGGGCCGTCGAGTCGTTTCGGCGGGGGATCGCGGCCATCGTGAGGGGCGAGTCCGACCGGGCGGAACCGGGCCGCTCCGCTACAACGCGTTCCTCAGCGTCGCGTGAGCTTCTGCCCGATGTAGACGACATGAATCGGGGGCTCGGGCCAGGAAAAGTGAATGCGGATCTGCTGGATCTTGACCTTGCCATGCCACGGGCAGAAGAGGCGCTCGCCGGGTCTGTCGGGGTGGCGGAAGGTCATCCTGGCCCGGAACTTCGCCTTCTCATCGTCGGACGAGTCCGAGAACCATGCCTTCTGACCGACGAAGTGGTCCTGGAGGAGTTGCCGCCGTTCGTGAGCCCGAGCGTCCCCTGCGGCCTGCAGGCCCGCGAAGCGGTTCAACACGTCGAGCCGCCTCAGAATCTCGCGGACCGCTCCCTCGCTGAAAGGAAGACCGTTGAGGGGGTCGATGCATTTGGGAGCGAAGCGCAGGTTCGGGTAGCGAACGCGCTCGCGTTGGAGGTCCTTCCATCTTCGGACGCTGGGTTGCGCCGCCTGGAGCCCCGTCTCTAGACTGTCCGGGTCTCTCCAGTTCGTCAGGTCGGTGCATGAGACGGGCGAGGCCTCGTCCCCACTTCGATGGAGGACGCGGACTGGCGAGTAGTCCCAGTCCGATGGCGTGAGGCTGACCAGTGCGCAACTGAAGCCGCTGAGTGCGCGGAACGCAGCTTCGCCGACGGACGTGTCGGTAACAACCTTCTCACGCCACTCCGGGCACTCCAGCCAGTCGTCGGGCCGATGGGTGCGGGAGTCGTCCCAGAAGGGACCGCCACGATCCAGCCAGGAAAAGAACGCACGTCGCTGATCCCGCCGCACCGTGCGCAGGGCCGTTTCAAGGCGAACGCCAGGCCGCGGTTCGAGGTTGCGAAAGCAGCGCCCGCAGTGGATATCGGTTCCGTGGCGCCTTGCGACTTCCCGCATATGCATCAAGTGCCGGACTGCGTTCCAGAAGGAGCCGTCGTCGGGAAACTGCCCATGCACGGAGAGTTCGTTGGCCAGCAGGTCCATTCAGTCAGCGCCAGCCAGCCAAAGCGTTCAGATCTTTGTCGAACTGGTCGAAAAAACCATCGGGCCAGAAGTCGACTGCTCCTTCGGCATTCAACGTTGGCGTCTGCACCTGCGGCCCGTCGGCAGACCGCAGAGAGAAAAAGTGAAGGGCTGTTGCTTCGGGTTCCAGGATTCCGTCCTTTACGGCGCGGCGAATGCCGTTCAGTACATGGTCGCTGTGGCTCTCGACAAGGACTTGCACACCTGCCGCTGCGACTTCGGCCAGAAGGGTTCCCATCTGAGCCTGACCCGCCGGATGGAGATGGACCTCGGGATTCTCGATCAACAGGAGAGCATCCCGGTCTGCAGAAAGAGCAGCGACGACGATGGGAAACACTTGGGTCAGCCCGAAGCCGGTGTGTACGGGGCGGTGAAACGGCGTGTCACCGGATGTCCTGATGCCCAGGGTGACCACATTTGCCGCTGGGATTTGTTGCACGTCCAGAACGCAGCCAGGAAAGAAGGAGGCCATTCGCGCTTGGACCTGAGGAAGCCGAGTCGGCGGCACGTCAGACAGTACGAGACCGGGCAGTACGTCGGTGCCGCGGCCGGACTCCAAGAGACTCGCGGCGTTCTCGCCTTCCGGGCCGATGTGCGCGTCCTCCTCGGAATCCCGGAGCCTGTAGAAGTCACGTGGTCCCAGCCGTTCGGCTGTCAGGTAGCTGAGAGCTTCGAGGCGGAAAGGAAGAGTGCCGTAGTACGTCCCGCTCGGCATTAGCCCCTCAAGGTGCAGAGGCTCCTCCTGCCATTCGACGTCGTCATACGAGCGAATACCCTTGATCTTCAAGGAACGATCCGTCGGCTCGCCGGCGAACTTCCAGGAGTAGAAGAGGTCTTCTGCCCAGTCTGGATCATCTTCATGTTCGGCGGCGCGCGCGCCGGTAGGATCGCCGATACCACGGTCAATGAGGGTGATCGAACAAGTTCGTCGTCCGTGAACTTGGTCGATTACGTCGGAGGCCCTGCCTAGGCGGAGCACTGAGCCATTGAGAAGGAGTCGCCTCGACCAGAAAGCGTCCTTCACTGTTTGGTGCAGCAATCCGATGGCTTGCAGGACGGTGCTCTTGCCGGCTGCATTCGCGCCGGCGAGGAGCGTCAGGGGCGCCAAGGGCAGCTTGAGCAACTCGAAGCACTTGAAGTGCCGGAGTTCAATCTGCGTCAGCACCGAGCGTCTCCTGGAACATCCGGCCGGCCATCTTGAACCGACGCCGGACCTTCCTCGCGTCGTTCGGGCCGTATGTGATCGCTTCGTTGAACTTCTCGTTCCGGAGCAGTTCAAAGAAGGCGGCTCTGATGGCCTCGGCTCGCTCCACCAAATGCATCGCTTCGAAGGGGGCCAAGCCGGTTGACATCACGTCCCAGAGCGATGCGTTGATGACGCCTCTCCGGTCCTGGTCGGGCTCGTGCTTCCGGAAAGCGTGCTTTTGAAACAGCAGATGGTTGTTCGTCAACGTTCTGTAGAAAGCCTCGCGAACCTCATGAAGCGACTCCTCACCTGCTCCATTCATGTGGCCGAGCGCACTGGCGAGAAAGCGGTCCATGTCCCCGTCGTACTCCTCGATGGGCAGGAGAGAAAAAGCACAGAAGCGGTTCACGAACTCCCGGTCGCGCATCGTCTTGTGCTTGAGACTGCCACCTGTGGCCTTCCTGAATAGGTCTGTGCTGGCTTCTTCCGCCAGGAATCGGGTGGCTGGCCCCATGTAGAGGCAGTTCCGCATCTGTTGTCGGGTCAGCGCAACGCCGCTGTTCACGCGGTCGAAGATGTCGAGTCTGGCCCGCTCCGGCACCTTCGAGTCGATGGAGTAGAGAGTCAGGCTGCAGTCCTCGACGCGGTTCTGGAGCTTCTCGGAGAGGTCGGAGAACCGTTTGCCGTCCAGGTCCGATCGGTCGGGGAGGCGCAGCTTCAACTCATCTGCCAGAAAGCGTTGGAACGTGCGGAGGCGCTGCAGACCGTCGACGACGACGACCTTTCCGTCGTCGTTCTCGGCGAGGTAGAGAACGGGAAGGGGGATCCGCATCAGGATGGACTCGATCAACTTACTTTGGGTGGGCACGTTCCAGAGAAAGTCCCGCTGGAAGTCCGGATTCAGGATGTAGGTTTCGCGGTTGATCCTGCGCACCACATCGTGGACGGTCCGGTGCTCGTGCCGAATCAGGAGGGAGTCGATCGGATAGTCGCCCCAGGGAGCGCCCTGCTCGTCGAGGCCCTCGATCTCCTCTGCCGAGGCATCGCGGGCGGCAGCCTCCTTATCGTCGGGAGCGGCCTGGGCTCTTGGGTCGGACGGGTCCCCGGAAACGTGGTTCTGGTCGAGATTCGACATCGCCCCGGGTTCTTCCGTGGGTGCTGCCGGTACAGGATGCTGCTGGTAGCCTGACGGTTCGCTGCCGGACATCGGTGGGAGCCTAGCGCACCGATCAGGCTTCGAGGCTTGGCTGCAAGGACCTCACCGCGCCAGCTCGTCAGAAAGCTACACGCAGCGACGCTACTGCGTTCCTTGAACGGCGCTGGAGGCGCCCGTCCGGCCGGTTCCGGGTTGGGGAGGGGGTTCTTCCGGGCGCTCAGTCGGGGCGCTGTACGACCTTGATCGTCAGACTCCAAGGTTGCGCTTCACGTCCTCGAGAGGAACGCCGCCGTTCTCCCGATAGTCGGCCAGCGCGTCCAGGGCGTCGAGCAGGTCAAGACGATCCTCAAGCGCTTCAAGCATCTCGAGATCGGAGGGCGGTACAAGTGCGGCCACTGTTTTGCCGCGCTTCTGGGCGGCGATGCGCATACCGGCTGAGTGGACCTGGCCGGTGATACCGGTGACGTTCGCTTGAAGTTCGGCGATGGGGAGGGTGTCGTGCATCGGTCGCGCCTCGGACTGTTCTCGCTCAGAGGATACGCCACTGCCTCGAACGAGGTCGAATGGGCTCTGGTGCTGTTCTTGACTTGGCGACGACGAGTGGCGTTGGCCAACTGGAGAGTCTGTGTGGCGTCAAGGGTGCCTGGGCGGAAACTCCTCCAGGAACCAGTACTCGCCGTCGATTGCGCCGGCCTCTTCGCCGACCGCGGCGGCCTCCGGCGTCGCCATGTAGGCCTCTGCCCTCGCCCGGTCCTCGACTCCGAGGATGAAGAACACCTCGTCCGGCTTGTCGGCCGAGCGCCATACGTGCTTGACCGACAGGCCGGCGGCCATTCCGGCGGCCTCCTGTTCGTCGAAGACCTTCTTCCAGTGCTCGATGTCCTTGGCGCGGTTTCGGACCAGCAACACCATCGTCCCGCTCTCCTTGTTTGTGTGATCCCACTCGACGCGACGAAGGGCGCGCTCCGCTGCGGTAGCGAGGAATGCGTCATCAGCATCGTCAGGCTCTTTCGCCATACGCGCCCCTACTCCTCCCGGCCCACCCACCACGCCCGCGTCCCCGGCCGGAACGCGGTGACGCCTGAGGGCCCGACGACGACGCCGCGCATCCGCTTGCTGAAGCCCCACGTAGTGCTGTAGTTCCACAGGAACAGCACGGGCTGGTCGGCCTGGACCTGGGCCTGGAGTTCGCGCAGGAGTGCGGCGCGGCGGTCGCGGTCGAGCTCCAGGCGGGAGCGGTCGAACAGGTCGTCGACAACCGTGTTGCTGTAGCTGTCGTAGTTGCGGCCGTTGTCGATCGCCTCGGTGTGGAAGTAGTTGCGCCAGATGTCGGGATCGGCGAAGACCTGGTAGGTGTCGACGTGGGCTGTCATCTCGTGCTGGATCAGGCGCGGCGAGCGGCTCGCGTTCTCCTGAACCTCGGTGTCGAAGGAGACGCCGATGCGGCGCAGATCGTCGCGGTAGATGTCGACCATGCGGCGGGCGTCGACGAAGGACTGGGGCAGGTTCATCATGAAGTGGAAGCGGACCTGCCGGCCGTCGATCTCCTTGTAGCGCCAGCCGTCCTCCGGGCTGGTCAGCCATCCGGCCTCGTCCAGTAGCGATGCCGCCTTGTCCAGGTCGTACTCGATCGGTGCGACGTCCGGGTTGTGGCTCCAGTGGCTGGGCGGGAACATGCCGTTGGAGCGGGTGTAGACGTTCCAGCTCACCTGGCGCAGGACCCGCTCCGCGTCGTAGGCGTGGGCCATCGCGCGCCGCACCAGGACGTCGCCAAAGAACGGATTGCTGCCGTTCTGGTTCCAGCCGATGTAGGCCTGCATCCATCGCGGACCCCAGGCCTTGACGCCCACGGCGTGGAAGTCCTCGTCGTTGGTCTGGCTGCCGTGTTGCTGGACCGTCAGCCAGATGTCGTCGAGGGTGCCCTTGCGGAACTGGAGCAGGGCCGCGTTGCGGTCGCTGTGCGTGGTGATCACCTGCCGCCGGATCGGCGGTTTCTCGAAGGGGTAGTCCTCCCAGCGCTCGACGACGACGCGGTCGGCGTGGATCCACTCCACGAACCGGTACGGTCCGTTGCCGATCCCGAGTTCCCGCATGTAGCGGTTGTAGTAGGCGCTGGAGCGCATGGTCGGGTCGGCGGTCCGTTCCTCGGGGTTGTTCAGGATGTGGGCGGGAACGATGGGAAAGTAGAGGTTGTCGATCGTCAGAGCGGTGACCTGCCTGTGGACGACATCGAAGGTGATGTCGTCGATGATCCGGATGTCCTCGATCTCGCTGACCTTGTACTTGTGGTCCACGGCGGGCACGTTGTCGTCGCTGATCGCCTCCCAGGTGAAGCGGACATCCTCGGAGGTGAGCGGCGCGCCGTCGTGCCACTTCATGCCCCTGTGCAGCCGGATGCGGTGGATCCGTCCGCCCTCGAGTTCCTCCACCTCGTCCACCATCGCCGGGTTCCAGACCGCCTCCAGCTTCGAGTTGCGGTGCGCGATCGGGTCGAACAGCAGTTCGTAGAGGAAACCGTCGGTCCAGGCGCGGATGAAGAGCGGGTTGAGCGAAGTCGGCTGGTCGAGCGAGTAGCGCGTGATCGTGGCGTCGGTGTTGGCGTGCCCCGGGTCGAGCGGTGCGAAGAGGGAGTCGGGGTTGGCTACCGGGTCGGCGAGCGGGTCGTAGTCGAACATGGCGCTGGTCGCCGGGGCGCCGAGGTCCCCAAAGCAGCCGGCGCACAGCAGGGCGGCGAGTCCGGCGAGGGCGAGTCGGCCGGTCACCGGCACTCGGCTGCGCCGGCCCCGTCCAGTCGGACGGATCGGCCGCAGAACTCCTGCTCGCACATGGCGCGCAACGTGTCGGGATCCTCGACGTTTGCCCAGCTCCTGCGGCCGTCAGGCAGCCGGCACGCCAGGTGGGCCACGGTGGGGACGAAGCTGGGGGCTTTCCTCTCGCCGTAGACCGACCGGTAGGAGGCCGTCGACTTCGCGCTGCCGCCGCCGAACATCACGGCGTAGGTCTCGATTTCGGCGGGACCCGCGTAGCCGGTCACCGCCTCGCGCTTCGGCAGCGCATGGACCTCGCCGGTGAGGTCGACGTGACGGTAGGGACGGCTCGGCTCCTCGGTGCCGTAGACGCCGAAGGAGTGCTTGGTCAGCATGCCGCCGTTCGCGGTCACCAGGGCACGGCCGCCAGAGCATCCGCGGAGCAGCTCGGCCGTGCGGGCGATCGCGTGCATCACGTAGCTGTTCAGGGGCCCGCCGCCGAAGGTCAGACCACCGGTGACGGTGAGCGGGCGCTGCGGGTCGAGACCGAGCTCCCGCGCCGCGACCTGCACCGAACTCGGAAAGCAACTGTAGACGTCGACGAAGTCGAGGGCCGCCGTTTCGACGCCTGCCAGTTCGAGGGCCTTGCGACCGGCCATGCGGATTGCGGGCGACGAGTGGAGGTCGTCGCGTTCGGAGACGAAGTAGTGGTCGACGGCGTCGGCGCCGGAGAGCGGGAAGATCATCTTCGACCGCGGCACCCCGAGCGCCCGTGCCACGTCGAGCGAGCAGAGCACGAGTGCCGCCGCCATGTCGACGCGCATGTTCGCGTTCATCAGCTTCGTGTAGGGGTAGGTCACGGCGCGGTTCGCGGGCGAAACGGCGCCGATCTCGGCAGCGGTCAGAGGACGCCTGATCCAGGCGTTGGGGTTGTCCTGCGCGACCCGGTTGAAGCCTGCCCAGAGCTCCGCGATCCGAGCCCGGTGATCGTCTACCGCCTCGCCGTTTCGGCGCCGCAGGGCGATCTCGAACAAGGAGTAGTACTGGACCGCCTGCTGGATGCCGCAGGCCATCTCCATCTCGTGCCGGGTCCAGCGGGTGTCGCCATAGTTCGCGTCCGGGAGCTTGGGCGGGTCGTCGTCGGCGAGCCAGTCCAGGTCCACGCCCATCTTGCCCGCCCGTCCCATGGTCCGGCCGCACTCCGCCGCGCAGAGCACGACGGCTTCGCGGCGCCCGCTCTGAATGTCGAGCGCGCTCTGGTTGAAAACCGCCTGGACCTGGTTGCCGCCGACCACGGACAGCCCGGTCTCGGCGCCGTGAAGATCGAGGGCCTCGATCACTGCCAGGGCCGGGTTCCTGTAGCCCCAGACTCCCTTCATCGCACGCACCGAGTCGATCCGCCCGGGCAGCCCGGGGGCTTCGGCGTCGTCGACCGCGTTCCGCACGGCCTCGATCATCAACTCGATCGGCGGTCGAGCGTCGGCTGGATCGTCGGCGCGCTGCAGGACCTGGGCGACGCCGACCAGAACGGGGGTGCTTGGGGTCATCGTACGCTTGCCCTCAAGGCCGGTAGACGCTGTTGAGTGGGGAACCCGCGATCGGCGAGTTTAGCTTGCCGACGAGTTACCGACAGCCCCGGCGATTCGAGGTGGGCGTCCGGTTCGACCTCTGGCTACACCGCGAAGAGCGGCCCTACGAAGCGCCCGCCGACCGAGATGCTGCGATCGCCGACTACGTCGCGTTCCGCTTTGACGGCGGAGCCTCTCCAGCCTACATCCGCCAGGCCGTGACGGCGATCCGCTGGGCGGCACGCAGTAGGGACGAGGCCGATCCGGTAGGTCGGGTCGGCCGGCTGGCCCTTCGCGGAGCGACCCGGAAGGGGCGGGATCGCGGGCTCGGCCAACGAAACGGACATCGCGGATCACTTTGGCGACCTTGTCGAAGCCTCGCAGGCGCCGCCAGCGGGCTTGTGCGGGATCGCGGCGTCCAGCGAACGACTCCGGCGAACGTACGGAGGCACCAGAGCCGAACGAAACGTCACCGGCGCCCCGTCGCGGCTGCGTATCCGGGGAATCCGCACCGGCACCGAACCGATCCCGGTCACGATCTCACGCTCCGGCTGGTATCCGTTGCGCACCACCGCCGAACGACCGTCCGCCAGCCTCCGGTCTGCGTACCCGGCGAGCAACTCCGCCAACTCGGCCTCCACCGCCTGCGCCACCAACTCCCTCGCGCCACGGCGCAGAACCTCCGTCAACTCGTCCCTGAACGAACCTCGCTTCTCCAGCGATATTACTGTACTGTCTGTCACGGCGTGCCTCCTCTGCTGTTGTCGATTCGAGAAAACCGATCTCAGCAGGGCACGCCACCTCGTTCAACCCCCGTACACGAATTTCGACCATAGCTCCCGGATGCTTGCCGCTTTCTTTTTTCCAAAATCGACCCACATTTCTTCAAAACCTGCCAATCCTGGCAGTGACTCGACGTCATTGAGAACACTAACCTTTGACCGTTAACGGCAAGAAGTCCCTCAGAGTCGACCCCTCCGGCGCCACCGGTCGTTACCACGGTTCGGCGTTCCGATGGGGCACAGGTAACGTTCAATCACGGTTGGTCCTGGGGGGCCGGAAAGATCCAAATTCAGGTGGTCGTGATCGACGACTACGAGACGAAACAGAGTTACGCGATGGCAGGAAGAAGCCGTGGACCGGCCAAAACAAAGGGGTTGTTAGCGTGGCAATCAGAGTCGAGCGCCGAGCACCCCGCACCGTGGCGGGAGTGTTGGTGACGCTGGCCGCGTTGCTGGCGGCCCCGATGCCGACACAGGCGGAAGGCAACGCGCAATTGGAACCGTGTCCAGCAGAGGCTCCCGTTCCGACGGCGGTGGCAGTGACGGCTGTGCCCATCGTCGTCGAGTCCACAACCGCCGACTACTTCGTGCTCTACGTGAGCCACGAGGTGGACGGCGCGGAGGTGGCGCTGCCGGTCCTGGTGAAGGTGGGAGAGGCGGACACGACCAGCCTCGACGAAAACCTGGAGGCGCTGCCCGTCGAGCACTACCGGGTGGAGAAATACTCCGTCGACGACCCTGGAGATGTTGACGGCGACTGCACCCACGACATTGATGAGCTGGCGGACGTGGGAACCATGAACCCGGTCAACCCCGCCCGGTCGATCGACCTCATTGACGGCACTACCGCCATTCCCGATCGCGCGACCTTCGAACATCTCTCTTACCAAGGTAGTCAGGTGTCGATTGACGACCATCTCCGCGATCTGGAGTTCGTCAAGTTCTACCTCTACGACATGGAAACCGACCGACCGGCGGTCTATTTCATGAACACGGTTACACATCGGTCTCACAGCAGTTTTTCAGTTTCTGTCTATGTTCCACAAAGATGGAGGATGCGCGGCGAGATCATCTACCACCCCAATGTCGTTGCGCCGGACGGCTCGCTGGGCATCTACCGCTTCGAGTTCGAGCCGGGCGATTCCTACGCCTTTGGGGCTGTCCAATATGCGTATGAGACGCTGGCCGCCAGCATGCCCCTGCTTGAGAACAACCTGGCCTACTACCCAATGCCCGAGCGCGCGTTACCTCGCTATCACAGAGAAAAGACCCTGTATGACGCTTCCCGGGTCAAGGTGCTTCTGGAAGAGGACATCTTACCCGAGGTCGATTTCATCTCCCTCAATCAAGGAACAGGGTACGGGTTCCTGCGCGTCATGGAGCGGGACGAACGCCCCAGTCCTCGCGACATCGTGATCTATGAGTCGCTGCCCAACGACCTGTCCCGCGTCGCCGGCATCATCACCACCGTGCCTCAAACGCCGCTCTCCCACGTCAACCTGCGCGCCGTACAGGACGGCGTTCCCAACGCCTTCATCCGCAACGCCCTCGATGACGACACCATTGATTCCCTTATGGAGAGCCATGTCCAATACTCGGTGACGCGGGACGGCTACACTATTCGCGCGGCCACGAAGGCGGAGGTCGACGCCCACTCCGAGGCTTCGCGCCCGGCGGCGCAGACGCCGCAACGGGACCTCTCGGTCACGGGGATCACCGCGCTCAGCGACATCGTATTCGACGACTGGGATGCGTTCGGGGTGAAGGCGGCGAACGTGGCCGTGCTGGGGACGCTCGGCTTCCCGGACGGCACCGTCCCCGACGGATTTGCCGTGCCCTTCTCTTTCTACGACGCGTTCATGCAGGCCAATGACCTCTATTCCGAGGTCTCAAGCATGCTGGCCGACTCCGACTTCCAGACGGACTACGACACCCAAGAGGCCGAGCTGAAGGAACTGCGCGCGGCCATCAAGGATGCAACTACGCCGGACTGGATCATCACCGCACTTGAGGCTATGCACGCGGAGTTCCCGGAGGGCACGTCACTGCGTTACCGGTCGAGCACCAACAACGAGGACCTGCCGGGATTTAGCGGCGCCGGGCTGTACGACTCCAAGACGCAGGACCCCGACGAGACCGAGGAAGACGGCATCGACAAGTCGATCAAAGGGGTCTGGGCGAGCCTCTGGAACTTTCGCGCCTTTGTCGAGCGGGACTTCCATCGCATCGACCACCTCGCGACGGCCATGGGCGTCCTGGTGCACCCCAACTACTCAGACGAGCTGGCCAACGGCGTAGCCGTCAGCTATGACCCGATTGGCGACCGAGACGACGTCTACTACGTCAACACGCAGGTCGGCGAGGACTTGGTCACCAATCCCAACGCGCTCTCGGTGCCGGAGGAAGTCCTGTTGCTGTCGGGCGGCGGCTATGAAGTATTCGTCTACTCCAACCAGGTGGAGGGGACACAACTGATCATGAAGACCGCGCAAATGGCACAGTTGCGCGGTCGCCTGACCACGATCCATGACCACTTCGAGATGCTCTACAACCCCGGACCCGGCGAACCGTTCGCCATGGAGGTCGAGTTCAAGATCACCAGCGAGGATGTCCTGGCGATCAAGCAGGCCCGCCCCTGGGTCTTTGGCTCGTCGCCGCCCCCGCCACCCCCGCCGCCACCTCCACCTCCACCACCGCCGCCACCTCCACCTCCACCACCGCCTCCACCACCGCCACCGCCGCCTCCACCACCGCCGGACGAGGAGCCGGAAGTGGAGGTTTCGTTCGGTTCCCTGCGCTACGAGGTGCCGGAGGGCGCGACGGTTGAGGTGACGGTGGTTCTGAGCGGTGATCCGGAGCGGGAGGTGTCGATTCCCCTGGTGCGGACCCACCGCGGCGGCGCGTCGGATGCGGACTACTCGGGCGTGCCCGCGAGCATCACGTTCAGCAGCGGCGTGACGACCCGGACACTCGAGGTTGCGGCCACGGACGACGGCGAGGAGGACTTTGGCGAATCGCTGGTTCTTGGTTTCGGCCGTCTGCCTGCGGGCGTGAGTGGCGACGGCTCGGCGACGGTGTCGATCCAGGACGACGACACGCCTCCGATGGCTGTAATCGCGGTGAGTGGCGTGGAGTGCGACCGGGAGCTCTGCCGGGCTCTAACCGGCGAGCCGGTGGAGTTCACGGATAGGAGCACGGGTCCCACCGGGTCGCGTCGATGGGAGTTCGGCGAGGGGTCGGAGTCGGATCTGCGGAGGTTGTCGCACAGTTGGTCTGAGCCCGGTTTCTATGAGGTGACCCTGTGGGTGAGTGACGGCGGGCGCGAATCGACGTCATCGCGCGTGTTCCTGGTCGAGGCGAGTTCTCCTGCGGGGACGTGCGTGGCGGACGCGGAGACGCTCTGCCTTCAGGACTCGCGCTACTCGGTGGCCGTGGAGTGGTGGGCGGCGGACGGCAGGAGCGGTCCCGGCAGCGTGGTGCAGGCAGGCACGAACGACTCGGGTCTGTTCACGTTCTTCGCCCCGAACAACTGGGAGGTGCTGATCAAGCTGCTCGACGGTTGCGGGCTCAACGGTCACGTGTGGGTCTTCGGCGCGTCGACGACGGACCTCGGCTACACGATCCGGGTGACCGACACGGTGACGGGCACAGTGAAGGAGTACCGGAACGAACCGGGGCGTCCGGCGGCCGCGATCACCGACGCGACCGCGTTTCATGCGTGTGCCCGCTGACGGTCGCACCCGTGGTTCACGTCTGGCGCCCGGGCGCAAGGCCAGCCTGATCCCAGGGGATCGCTCGCGCGCCAGGCGCTTGCCGGCGCGGTCCGCCACAACGTGTCGGTTTGGAGGCTGTGGCGGCTCCGAGGAAGCGGCACACGGCCGCCCTGTAGCGCCGAATCCGCGCCCTCTGGCGCCGGTGCGATGGCTGCCCGTCCTTCGGCCAACGATGCGCCCAAGCGCCGCACAGGTGCTGTGGCCGATGACCGTCAGTCGTAGTGTGGGTCGTGGGCTCTGCTCGCCTACGGGTCGCCTACTTCCCCGCGCCGTAGAGAAACCGCGCGACTGCACCTCGGCCAGCGAGTTCCCCGGATGCGTAGCCGGCGGCTGTAGCGGCATCCGACCATCTACCAGCCTGCATCAGGGCAGAGAGCGCGCGGCATGCGCCTTGGGTCGGCTGTGGGCTCGCGGTGGTGCATACTCACATCGGCAGTTGACGTCGTTGCGCGGCCACGCTACCTTTGACTGAAGAACCGTCGGGCATGTTGCGCCACCTCACGATCCGCAACTTCAAGCGCTTCGAGGAGGTCGAGATCGAGCTGGGCAATCCGGTCGTCCTGATCGGCCCGAACAACTCGGGCAAGACCTCGGCGATGCAGGCCCTGGCGCTGTGGGACATCGGTCTCCGGCGCTGGAGGGAAAAGCGGGCAGGCGGCAGCGCTCCGGAGAAGCGCCCCGGCGTGACGGTGAACCGGCGCGACCTGGTGACGATCCCGGTTCCGAACGCCAACCTGCTGTGGCGGGAACTCCACACCCGGCACGTCCGCCTTGTGGATGGCCGCCAGCGCACGGACAACATCTGCATCGACATCCTGGTCGAGGGGACGACCGGTGGCGAGGCCTGGCAGTGCGGCCTGGAGTTCGACTACGCGAACCAGGAGTCCTTCTACTGCCGGCCGCTGCGCCTTGGCACGGGAGGAACGACGAAGCGGATGCCGATTCCAGAGCCGGCCATGGCCGTGGATGTGGCCTATCTGCCGCCGATGTCGGGGTTGGCCTCGGCCGAGATGCGCCTCGATCCGGGTGCGGTGAACGTCCGCATCGGCGAGGGTCGTACCGCCGAGGTGCTGCGAAACCTCTGCTTCCGCGTTCACGAACAGGATGCCGCGTCGTGGGATCGGATGTCGGAGCGGATCGAGCGGCTGTTCGGCGTCGAACTCGACCCGCCCGTGTACGTGGAGGAACGCGGCGAGATCTCGATGCGGTATCGGGAGCGGGGGATCTGGCTCGATCTCTCGTCGAGCGGCCGCGGCCTGCAGCAGACGCTCCTTATCCTCGCCTACATGTACGCGCATCCCGGCGCCGTCCTCCTGCTCGACGAGCCCGACGCGCACCTGGAGATCCTTCGTCAGCGCGAGGTGTACTCCCTGATCCGGGAGGTGGCGGGGGAGAGCCACAGTCAGATCGTGGTGGCCAGCCACTCCGAAGTGCTGCTTGCCGAGGCCGCGGGGACGGACACGGTGATTGCCTTCGTGGGTAAGCCCCATCGGATCGATGACGGCGGTAGCCAGGTCGCCAAGGCGCTCACCCGGATCGGCTTCAACCAGTACCTGCAGGCGGAGACGACCGGCTGGGTGCTCTACCTCGAGGGGTCGACGGACCTGGCGATCCTCAAGGCCTTCGCGAACCGGTTGGGCCACGAGGCGGCGGCGAAGGCGCTCGACCGGCCCTTCGTCCAATACGTCGGCGATCGCGTTTCGACCGCAGAGCGGCACTTTTACGGGCTTCGGGAAGCGTGTCCGCGTCTTCAGGGCATCGCCGTGCTCGACGAACTGCCGCAGAAGGCGCAGGGCGCCGGCGACGACGGCCTGGAGCGGCTCGCCTGGAGAAAGCGCGAAATCGAGAACTACCTGTGTTCGCGATCAGCGCTCGAGGCCTACGCCGCCGACTGCGCCCGGCAGGAGGCGTCGGGGCCGCTGTTCGAAGAGTCGGAGGCGGATCGGCATGTCCAAGCGATGCGGGAGTCGGTGGCCGAGGTGGAGAAGGCCCTTGGCCATCTCGACCGGCCGAACCCCTGGAGCGCGGAGACAAAGGCCAGCGTAGACTTTCTCGGACCGCTGTTCGAGACCTACGCCGCCAACCTTGGCCAGCCCAATCTCATGGCGAAGACGAACTTCCACCGGCTCGCCGAGTTCGTGCCCGAAGACGAGATCGATCCCGAAGTGGTGGAGAAGCTGGACGCGATCGCCCGGATCGCGGCGGCTGCCGAGGCCGCCCGCGAAGAGTCGTGATGGGCGGGTTCCGCATCGTCGCCCAGGCCACCGCGGCGTTCGCCGCCTCTCTGGCGCTCCTGTCCTGCGCTGCGCCGGGGGCCGACGAGCCCGGCGCGGGCGCCGGGTCCGGCCAGCCGCAGCCGAACATCCTGTTCCTGTTCGCGGACGATCAGCGGGCCGACACGATCGGGGCCTGGGGCAACGACCTGATCGACACCCCGAACGTGGATCGTCTCGTGGCCGAAGGGTGGAGCTTCCGGCGCAACTACGTCTTCGGCTCGAACAGCGGCGCGGTGTGCGTGCCCAGCCGGGCGATGGTGCTGACCGGCCGGAGCTGGATGCGTTCGCCGAACAACATGCAGGGAGTGCCGACCCTGCCGCGGCTGCTTGAGGCGGCGGGTTACCGCACCTTCATCACCGGCAAGTGGCACAACGGCGAGGAGGCTCTGCTCCGGAGCTTCGATCGCGGCACGGCGGTCTATCTCGGCGGCATGGCCGACCATACCCAGGTCGAGGTCCAGGACATCGAGAACGGCGGCATGGTGCGGCGGCGCGTGGGCGAGAAGTTCTCCAGCGAGCTCTTCGCGGACGCGGTGATCGACTTCCTGAACGGGCAGGCCAGGACGGACGAGGGCAGCGAATCGGGCCAGCCCTTCTTCGCCTACGTTCCCTTCACGGCGCCCCACGATCCACGTCAGCCGCCACCCGAGTACCGCGAGCGCTACTACCAGCGCAACCTGCCGCTGCCGGCGAACTACATGCCGCAACACCCGTTCGACCACGGCGCGCTCATCCTGCGCGACGAGAACCTGGCCGCCTGGCCGCGCACGGAGGAAGTCGTCCGCGACCAGCTCGCCGAGTACTACGGCCTGATCACCCACCTCGACGAGCAGGTCGGGCGAATCCTGGCCGCGCTGGACGCGAACGGACAGGCGGAGAACACGATCGTCGTCTACGCCGCCGATCACGGGCTGGCCGTCGGCAGCCACGGCCTGCTCGGCAAGCAGAACCTGTACGAGCACTCGATGCGCTGCCCCCTGATCGTCCGCGGTCCGGGCATCCCGCAGGGCTCGACCGACGCCTTCACCTACCTCTTCGACCTGTTCCCGACCCTGCTCGCGCAGGGAGGCGTCGAGCCTCTGCCCGGCATCGACGGCCGCGACTTGGCGCCGCTCTGGTCCGCCGACGGTGCGATCTGGCGCCAGAGCGTATTCTTGCCGTACCGCGACCTGATGCGTGCCGTACGCGACGATCGCTACAAGCTGATCGTCTACCCGAGCGTGAACCACCGCCAGTTGTTCGATCTCCAGGACGACCCCGACGAACTGCGGAACCTGATCGCCGAGCCGAGATACGCCGGGATCGCCACCCGCCTCGACGCGCTGCTCGAAGGCTGGCGGGCCGCGATGGGGGACACCGTGCCGCTCTCAGTCGCCGATCCGGCGCCCCTACGCCGTGACCTCACCGGCACCGAACGGGAGCCCGACCGTTGGCAGCCGCAGTGGATCGTGGACAAGTACTTCGATCTGCCCGGGACCGGCGACGGTTAGATCCGGCATCCGCCTGCGGCGGATGCCGGCCGGAGGCCGGCGTACCCAGCAACGGATTCCGTCGCCGACGCTGCTTTCAGCGCGCCGATTCGGTCTGCGCGCGGCCCCGGCTGCGGACGCCGGCGAGACGCTCGCCGACCTGCTCGGCCTTCGGCGACTGGTACATGCGGTTGATCTCGACTTCGTAGTCCATGGCGTCGCCCAGGTTGAGGTCGAAGCCGTGGTCGATCATCCGCTTGTACTGGAGCATCGCGTCTCGCTGGCAGCTCAGCATGTCGGCCGCCAGCGCGCGGCAGGTGGGGAGGAGTTCCTCTCGCGGGACGATGCGGTTGACCAGGCCCCACTCGTAGGCCCGTTCGGCCGACAGGTAGTTGCCGGTGAGCGAGAGTTCCTTGGCCCGGCCGGGGCCGATGGCCCGTGACAGCCGGGCGGAGAGCCCCCAACCGGAGAGCAGACCGATCCGGGCGTGGGTGTCCGCGAAACGCGCTTCCGGCGTCGCAATGAGCAGATCGCAGGACAGGGCGATCTCGAAGCCGCCGGTGACCGCGAGACCATTGATCGCCCCGATCACGGGTTGCCTGAGCGAGCGGAGGAGCTTGGGCGGGTCGGCGAGGTACGTGCGCTTCCGCTTCGGATCGCTCATCTCCTTCAGGTCGAGGCCGGCGCAGAAGGCCCGCCCGGCGCCGGTCAGGATCACTACGCCGATCTCGTCATCCCCGCGCAGGTCCTCGATCGTCCGGGCGAGCAGGTCGCGCAACTCCTCGGAGAGTGCGTTCAGCACGCCTGGACGGTTCAGGGTAAGGGTCGCGATGCCCTCCGAGTTGTCGACCAGCAGTACCGGTTCGGACATGGCTCGAACTCTCCTTCTCAAGTTGAACGGCTGGCATCTTACGGCACTGCGGGTAGGCTCTTCAGGTATCTGCACGAGGGAGCGAACGATGCAACGAAAACTAAGGCGTGCAGCGGTTCGGCAGCCAGCAACGCTGGACCGCCGGACGCTTCTGGCCGGTGTGGCAGGGAGCGCCGCGCTCGCGATTGGCTGCGGCGCAGGTTCTGAGCGGGACCTCGCGGAGTCGCAGGCCGCTGGGGCCAGCGGCTGGCAGCCGCCGAGCGACGACGAGCGGCGAGCCCTGGTGTCGACGGCGCACTTCGGCCCGAAGCAGGCCGTCCGGAGCGCGAACGGCGTTGCCATCTGCACCCACCCGCTTGCCGCCGCGGCGGCCGCGGACATGATTGCTCTGGGAGGCAACGCCTGCGATGGTGTGCTCGCCGCGAGCATCGCCCAGGCGGTGGTCGAGCCGCACATGACGACGCTGTCGGGCTGTCTCTCGATGCTCTACTACGACGCGGCTTCGGGCGAGTACAGCTACGTCAACGGGATGATGGCGGCGCCGCAGGCGGTGCCGGACGTGCGGAAGATGGACGTAGCCCAGTTCGGAGCCCTGATGGCGAAGACCGACGGGACGCTCTGTTTCGTGCCCGGTTTCTGGGGCGGCTTCGAGTCCGGGCACGACCGCCATGGCCGGCTGCCCCGGGCCACCGTGATGGCGCCGGCGATCCACTACGCCCGCCACGGCTTCGAGATCCACCCCTTCCTGTGGGGCGAGATGTTCGTCGAGTCGTCGGTTCTGGGCCGGGCGCCCTTCAGCCGGGAGATCTACTTCCGCGGCAGCACGCTCCGCGACATTGGCGACACGCTGGTGCAGAGCGCGCTCGCCGACACCCTGGAGCGGCTCGTCGCGGAAGGCAGCGACCACTTCTACCGCGGCGAGTTCGGCCGCCGCTACGCCGAGACGGTGCAGGCCAAGGGCGGCCTGATCACCGCCGAGGACATGGCGTCCTACGAGGCGTTGTGGGACGAGCCGGTGCACGGAATCTACCGCGGCTACGGCGTCGTCGGTTCGCCGGCGCCGGACTTCGGCGGCCAGGCGCTGGTCGAGATCATGAACATGGTCGAACTGCTGGACCTGGAGAAGATGGGGCCGGCCTTCGAGTCCGGCGAGACGACGCTGAAGATGATGCAGATCGTCGGCCGGGTGTACGCCGACGCGGTTGGCGGCCGCTTCGACGGCACGCTGCCCGAAGTCGAGCGAGCGATCTCCAAGGAGTACGCGGAGGAGCGGTTCGCCGCGCTCGAGGGCCGTCCGGCCAGCCCCAACGACCGGTACGCGGCAGCCGGACCGATCCCGCCTCCGCCGGGGTCGAACCACGTCACGGTGGTCGACGCCGAGGGCAACGTCGCCACGGTGCTGCACTCGGTCATGTCGATGCCGTTCAGGACCGGCATCTACGTCGACGGCGTCTACGCCTGCGCTTCCGGCGTCCACCTGGGTTCAGGTCCGGTCGAGCCCGGGGCAAGGGCGCACGCGCGGATCTGCCCGAACATGTTCACCCGCGACGGCAGGCCGCTGCTCGCGTCCGGCTCGCCGAGCGTGTCGCTGACCGAGAACATCGTCCAGAACTCGGTCAACGTGCTCGATTTCGGCCTCGACCTCGAGACCTCGGTCCACAAGCCGCGGTTCGGCGGTTCGTCGATGAACGTCCCCGGAGCGCTGATGGTGGAAGCGGACCTGCCCGGTGAGCCGGCGAGGTTGCTCCATGAAGCCGGCGCCACAGTCGATGTGGTGAACCCCTGGAACTGGCTGTGCGGCTCGTTCGAGGGGGTTCTGATCGAGGAGGACGGCGCTGTGGCATGCGGCGACCCGCGTCGCACGGCGCAGGCGGTAGCCGTTTGAGAACCCCGTTGCCAGCGCGGCAGAATTGCCGGAGGCCGGCGCTGCGCGCCGGATGCCGGCGGGGACGCCGGCGCACCCGGTTTCTGCCACGCGGGCTCCTGCGGCTCCTGCCGGCGCTCGCACTCGCGACGACCGGCGCCTTCGCCGGTGAGGTGACCGTGGCGGTGGCAGCCAACGCGGCGGAAGCGGTCGAGACGCTCGCCGCCGAGTTCGAGCAGGAGAGCGGCCACCGGGTCACGGTGACGGTCGGCTCGACGGGCAAGCTCTACGCCCAGATCCTCCACGGCGCGCCCTTCGACCTGTTTCTGGCCGCCGACCAGGAGCGGCCGCGGCTGCTGGTGGAGCAGGGGCTCGCGGCTTCGAACTCGCGCACGACGTACGCAGTCGGTCGACTGGTGCTCTGGCGCCCGGCCCCCGACGCGTTCACCGACGCGGCCTCGGTGTTGCAAGAGAGCGCCTTCCGCTGGCTCGCGATCGCGAACCCGGATCTTGCGCCCTACGGCGCCGCGGCTCGCGACACGCTGCGCGAGCTCGGCCTTTGGCAGGGTCTCCGGTCGAAGATCGTGGTCGGTGAGAACGTGGGTCAGGCCTTCGCCATGGTGGCTTCGGGGAACGCGGAACTCGGTTTCGTCGCGCTTTCTTCGGTGCTCAGTGCCCGCAACCTGCAGCCGGGAAGCCACTGGGAGGTGCCCCAGCACGTTCACGCGCCGATTCGCCAGGACGCGGTGCTGCTCAACCGCGCCGAAGACAACCCGGTGGCGCGCGACTTCCTTCGTTTTCTGGGCAGCCCGCGGGCGCGGGAAGCCATCGCGTCCTCCGGCTACGTGGTCGAGTAGCTCGTCGGGCGCCCGAGTACCCGCGCGGTGAATCTGCCCGAACTCGGCCCGCTCTGGCTCAGCCTGCAACTCGCGGCCGCGGCGACCGCGGTGTTGATCGTCGTCGGTACGCCGCTCGCGTGGTGGCTGGCCCGTACCCGTTCGCGCGTCAAACCGGTGGTCGAGGCGGTGACCGCCCTGCCGCTGGTGCTGCCGCCGACGGTGCTCGGCTTCTACCTGCTGCTGCTGATGAGCCCGCGGTCGTGGCTGGGCGGGCTGTGGGTCGAGGTCACGGACACGACGCTGACGTTCTCGTTCACGGGCCTGGTGATCGCCTCGGTCGTCTACTCGCTGCCGTTCATGGTCCAGCCGCTGCAGGCCGCGTTCGAGTCCCTGGGGAGGGGACCCCTGGAGGCAGCGGCCTCCCTTCGCGCCTCGCCCCTCGATGCCTTCCTGACCGTTGCCGTGCCGCTCTCGCTTCGGGGCTTTCTGACCGCGGCGGTGCTGACCTTCGCGCACACGATCGGCGAGTTCGGAGTCGTGTTGATGGTGGGAGGCAACATCCCCGGCAAGACGCGGGTCATTTCGATCGCCATCTACGAACACGTGGAAACGCTGCGCTACTCGGAGGCGCACACGCTCGCGGCCGGTCTGCTCCTGTTCGCGTTCGCCGTGCTGGTGTTCGTCTACGTCTTCAACCGGAGGCTGCCGGTCCATGTCGCCTGATCGCAGCGGGAGCGCTTTGGCACTCGACGTGCGGGTCGGCTTCTCTGGCTTCGACCTCGAGGTTGACCAGGCGATCCCGGCCGCCGGCGTCACCGCCGTCTTCGGTCCGTCGGGCAGCGGCAAGACGACCCTGCTGCGGGCCGTGCTGGGCTTGGAGCCTGGCGCAACGGGACGCATCGCATTGGGCGGCGAGGCCTGGCTCGACAGCGAGCGCGGCGTGCGGACCCCGCCTCACCGCCGTCCCGTCGGCTGCACGTTTCAGGACGGACGGTTGTTCCCGCACCTCGATGTGGCCGGCAACCTCCGCTACGCGGACCGGCGGAGCGCGCCGGCGTCCGGAGCCGCGACGGCGATCACGCGCGACGATGTCGTCGACGCGCTGGACCTCCAGCCGCTCCTCGACCGGCGCCCCCACACGCTGGCGGGCGGCGAGCGGCAGCGAGCCGCACTGGGACGGGCGCTGCTCAGCCGCCCGCGTCTGCTGCTGCTCGACGAGCCCCTGTCGGCCCTGGACAGGCGCCGCAAGGCCGAGATCCTCCCGTATCTCCTGGCCCTCCATCCCCGCTTCGGCATCCCGACCCTCTACGTCAGTCACGCGGTCGACGAGGTGGCCCTGTTGGCGGACCGCATCCTGGTGCTCGCCGATGGTCGCGTGCAGGCGTTCGGCGGCACCGTGGAGGTCCTGGAACAGCTCGACCTGGCGCCGCTGACCGAGCGCTACCAGGCCGCCGCCGTGCTGGAGGCCCGGGTCAGCGCGCACGACGACGAGTACCGCCTGAGCTGGCTCGATCTGGACGGACAGCGGCTCAGCGTGCCGCGGATCGAGCATCTCGAGGTCGGTGAATCCGCGCGCCTGCTGGTGCGTTCCCGGGACGTCTCGCTCGCCACCGAGCGCCCGTCGCCGACCAGCATCCGCAACGTGCTGTCGGGCGTCCTCGTCGCGCTCCACCAGGATGAGTCGACTCCGTTCGCCGAAGCGACGGTCGACCTCGGGTCGCACCGGCTGCGGGCGCGGATCACGCGCGCGTCGGCGGCCGAACTCGGCCTTGAAGTGGGATCGCCGGTGTTCGCCTTGCTCAAGAGCGTGAGTCTGGACACCCGGGCCGGCAGGTCCTGAAGACAGCCGTCTGTTACGGTCGCCGCCTTGTCCGAACAGCAGAAATCGCAGACGGAGCAGTTCACTCCGGGGTACTCCCGTTATGTGCTGGGCGTGCTGTTCCTGGTCTACGTCTTCAACTTCGTCGACCGGCAGATCCTCTCGATCCTGATCGATCCGATCAAGGAGGAACTCGGGGCGTCGGACACCCAGATGGGTTTCCTGACCGGGATCGCCTTCGCGGTTTTCTACACCGGATTCGGCATTCCCATCGCGCGCTGGGCGGACCGCGGCGTGCGGCGGTCGATCATCGCTCTCGGTCTGACCGTATGGAGCGTGATGACCGCGCTTTGCGGCGTGGCCCAGAACTTCCTCCAGCTTGCGGCGGCGCGCATCGGCGTCGGTGTCGGCGAAGCGGCGGGGAGCCCGCCCGCGCACTCTCTGATCTCGGACTACTTCCCGCCTGAACGCCGGGCGGCGGCGCTGTCGATCTACAACATCGGCATTCCGGTCGGCGTGATGATCGGCTACCTCGCCGGCGGTTGGATCGTCGAGTTCTTCAACTGGAGGGTTGCGTTCTTCGTCGTCGGGATTCCCGGCGTGCTGCTGGCGCTGGTGATGCGCTTCACCGTCCGCGAACCGCCGCGCGGCATGTCGGAGGCGGCGGGAGCCGATACAGAGTCGTACTCGCTGGGCGAAGTCGTCCGGTTCCTCAGGTCCCTGCGCTCCTTCATGCTGCTGGCGGTGGCCGCCGGCATCGCCTCGCTCACCGCCTACGGCTTCGGCGCCTGGGTGCCTCCCTTCCTGGGCCGGGTCCACGGCATGGGCAGCGGCGAGATCGGTACCTGGATGGGGCTCGGCACCGGCATCGGCGGCGCGCTGGGCATGGTGATCACCGGCTTCGCCGCCGACCGGTTGGTCAAGCGCGATCCACGCTGGTACGCGTGGATCGGCGCCGGCACGATCGCTGTCTACTTCCCGTTCATGGTCGCGTTCCTGCTCATCGACCAGGCGATTCCGGCCATCCTCTTCTACTTCGTTCCGCTGACCCTGGGCGCCGTCTATCTCGGACCGGCGATCGCCATGACCCACGCCCTGGTCACGGTCCGGATGCGGGCGCTCGCGTCCTCGATCCTGCTGTTCATCCTGAACCTGATCGGCATGGGTCTCGGGCCCCAGATTGTCGGTTTCCTGAACGACCAACTGGCGCCGCAATACGGCATCGAGGCGATCCGCTACTCCCTGCTCTGGGTGGGCATGGCGAAGATCCTTGCGCTGGTGCTGTTCCTGCTGGCGGCCAAGTACGTGAAGGAAGACTTGAAGGCGAAGCATCGGCTGGGCGGCAAGGCGGAGGCGTAGCCTCCGACGCGCAGAGTAGGCTGCGGTCGCCCCAACGGAGAGGGAACATGAAGCGAATCACGAAATACGCGCTCAATCTGACCGCCGCTCTGCTCGCCTGCCTCGTGGCGGCAGTGCCCTTGGCAGCACAGGACCTGCCCGACGGCGTCACCAAGGTGGCCTCCGTCGAGGGGATCACCGAGTACCAGTTGGAGAACGGGCTCCGGTTCCTCCTGTTCCCGGACCAGGGCAAGCAGCAGGTCACGGTCAACATCACGTATCTAGTGGGCTCGCGCCACGAGGGCTACGGCGAGACGGGGATGGCTCACCTGCTCGAGCATCTGGCGTTCAAGGGCACGCCGAACCACCCCGACATTCCGGCCGAACTGACCGAGCACGGCGCCTTCCCCAACGGGACGACCTGGTTCGACCGCACGAACTACTTCGAGACCTTCCCGGCCACCGACGAGAACCTGGTTTGGGCGCTCGATCTGGAGGCCGACCGAATGGTCAACTCCTTCATCGCGGCCGAGGACCTCGAGTCCGAGATGACCGTGGTGCGGAACGAGTGGGAGTCGGGAGAGAACCAGCCGGGGAGCGTGCTTCGGAAGCGAGTGATGTCCGCTGCCTTCGACTGGCACAACTACGGCAATTCGACGATCGGGGCCCGAGCCGATCTGGAGAACGTGCCGATCGAGCGCCTTCAGGCCTTCTACCGGAAGTACTACCAGCCGGACAACGCGATCCTGGTGGTGGCGGGCCGGTTCGAGGTCGAGCGGGCCTTGGAACTGGTGGCGGAGAAGTTCGGCCCCATCCCGCGCCCCGAGCGCACGGGCGCGAACAAGATGTTCAACACCTACACGGCGGAGCCGGCCCAGGACGGAGAGCGCACGGTGACCCTCGAGCGGGTCGGCGACACGCAACTCGCGATGGCGGTCTACCACGTGCCCCCGGGCGCCCATGAGCAGTACGCCGCTGTCGAAGTGCTCACCCACATCCTGGGCGTCGAACCGGCTGGGCGGCTCTACAAGAATCTGGTCGAGCCGGGGCTTGCGGCCTCGGTCTTCGCTTCCAGCTTCCAGTTGAACGAACCCGGCGTGCTCACGGCGGCGGTCGAGGTCCGCAAGGAGGACTCGCTCGAAGCGGCCGCGGAGGCGCTGTTCGCCACGTTCGAGGAGGTCGCGGCGGAGCCGCCGACCGAGGAAGAGGTCGAGCGTGCCAAGACGGACTACCTCTCGCGGATCGAACTCGCCTTCAACAATCCGCAGGGGATTGCGCTCCAGCTCAGCGAGTGGGCGTCGATGGGAGACTGGCGGCTCTTCTTCCTCCACCGTGACCGGCTGGAGCAGGTCACCGCGGAGGGGGTCCACGAGGTGGCCCAGAGGTACGTGCGGGACTCGAACCGGACGGTCGGCTACTTCTACCCGACGGACGAGACACCGGAGCGGGCCGAAGTCCCCGAGCCGCCCGACATCGCGGCGCTGGTCGCGGACTACACCGGGCGTGAGGCAGTGGCCGAGGGCGAGGCCTTCGAACCTACGCCTGCGAACATCGACCGTCGCACACGGCTCGTCTCCCTCTCGAATGGCCTCAAGGTCGCTCTGCTGCCGAAGAAGAACCGCGGCGAGTCGGTGAGCGTCAATCTTTCTTTCCGTCACGGTACCGAGGAGGCGCTGATGGGCCGTGCGACCGCGGGCGACCTCGCCGGGTCGATGCTGATGCGCGGCACGAAGAAGCGCTCGCGCCAGGAGATCAGCGACGAACTCGATCGGCTCAAGGCCCAGGGAGGCGCCGGAGGCAGCGCGCTAGTCGCCAGCGGATCCTTGACCACCGTGCGGGAGAACCTGGTGCCGGTGCTGCGTTTGACCGCCGAGATCCTGCGGGAACCGGCGTTCGATGCGAAGGAGTTCGACCTGCTGCGGGAAGAGCGACTGGCGGGGATCGAGTCCCAGCGGTCCGAGCCCATGGCTCAGGTGCCGCAGGCGATGAACAGGCACTTCAATCGTTGGTCAGCCGACCATCCCCGGTACTCGCCGACGTTCGACGAGCAGATCGAGCGTCTGAACTCGGCCACGGTCGAGGAAGCGAGAGAGTTCTGGTCCTCCTTCTACGGCGCCGAGGGCGGCACGATCGCGGTGGTGGGTGACTTCGACCCGGACGAGATCGCGGGCGAGCTCGAGGAGTTGTTTGGTGATTGGGATGCACCCCAGCCCTACGAGCGGGTCGCCGATCCCTATCGCGAGGTCGAGACGGTGAGCGTCGATCTCGAGACCCCGGACAAGACGAACGCGATGATGATGGCCGCGGCCAACTTCTCGATGCGCGACGACGATCCGGACTACCCGGCGCTGGTCATGGCGAACTACATGCTGGGCGGTGGATTCCTCAGTTCGCGGTTGGCAACGCGCATCCGTCAGGAGGAGGGCCTGTCTTACGGAATCGGCTCCCAAATCCTCGCGCAGCCGATCGACGACAGCGCGCTGTTCGCCACCTTCGCCATCTTCGCGCCCGAGAACGCCGACAAGGTGGTAGACGCGTTCCGGGACGAGATGCGAAAGGCGCTGGACGACGGTTTCACCGAAGAGGAGTTCGATGCCGCCAGACGTGGCTACCTGGACTCGCGGCAGAACGGGCGTTCCCAGGACCGCGCGCTCGTGTCGATGCTGAACGGCAACCTGTTCTTTGGTCGGACGATGGAGTTCGTGGCAGCCCAGGAGCGGGCGATCGAGGCCCTGACACTCGAAGGGGTCAACGCGGCCCTGCGCCGGCACATCCCTCTCGAGAACATCTCGATCTTCCGCGGCGGCGACTTCTCAAACAAGCTCAATCAGTAAGAGGGCAATCGCCGGCAATCGCCGCCACCAGCGCCGCAATCGACTCCGGGTTCTTCAACGTCCCCACGTTGACCGCCCTCTCGACCGGCTCACCGGCGAGGATCCGCTTGATCGGCACTTCCAGCTTCTTGCCCGAGAGCGTCGTCGGCACGTCTGGAATCGAGCGGATCTCGTCGGGTCCGTGGCGCGGCGAGAGCCGGGTGCGCAGGTGCCGGCGGATGCGGTCGGCGAGCACGTCGTCGAGCGACACTCCGCCTTGCAGCACGACGAACAGCCACAGCTTGCCCTCGCGGTCCAGGTTGCCGGTGTCGACGATCACGCAGTCCTCGATTTCCGGCAACTCGGCGGCGGCGCGGTAGAACTCGGAGGTGCCCATCCGGACACCGCCGCGGTTGAGCGTCGAGTCGGAGCGGCCGTAGATGACGGAACTGCCGTCTTCGTCGAACTCGATCCAGTCGCCATGCCGCCACACTCCCGGCCAGTGGTCGAAGTAGCTCTCCCGGTAGCGCTCGCCGTCCTCGTCGACCCAGAAGAAGAGCGGCATCGAGGGCAGCGGTTCCGACAGCACGAGTTCGCCGACCTGCCCGGTCACTGCCCGGCCGTCCCGGTCGAAGGCCTCGACCTTGGCGCCCAGGGAACGGCACTGGATGCGACCGCGCCGCACGGGCTGGAGCGGGTTCGGGCCGACGAAGCCGGTGCAGACGTCGGTGCCGCCCGAGAGGGAACCGAGCCAGACATCAGGCTTGACGTGGTCATAGACCCAGTCGAAGCCCTCGGCCGGCAGCGGCGCGCCGGTCGAGCCGACAGCCCGTAGGGCGTCAAAGGCGAATCGCTTGCCCGGCGCCAGGCCGGCGGCCCGGCAAGCGAGCAGGAAGGGCGCACTGACCCCGAAGCAGGTCACCGCCTCCTCATCCGCCAGGCGGTAGAGCGCTTCGAGGTCGGGCCAGCCGGGCGAGCCGTCGTAGAGCACCACCGTCGCGCCCACGAGAAGCCCCGAGACCAGGTAGTTCCACATCATCCAGCCGGTCGTCGTGTACCAGAAGAAGCGGTCTCCGGGCCCCAGATCGGTGTGGAGGGCCAACTGCTTCAGATGCTCGAGGAGGATGCCGCCGTGGCCCTGGACGATCGCCTTCGGCAGACCCGTCGTGCCGGACGAGTAGAGGATCCAGAGCGGATGGTCGAAGGGAACCGGCTCGAAGGCCAGTTCGCCTGACGCGGCGGTCAGTTGACGCCAGGACAGGTCCGTGGCTGCTTGGGCGCCATCGCCGGACCCCGGGACGAGAACCGCCGCCTCAAGAGTCGGCAGGGAGCCGACGATCCGCTCCAGATCGCCGCGCCGATCGAACCGGCGGCCGTTGTAGTGGTAACCGTCCACTGCGATCAGCACCTTCGGCTCGATCTGGCGGAAACGATCGAGCACGCTCTCAACCCCGAACTCGGGCGGGCAGCTCGACCAGATCGCACCCAGGCTGGCAGTGGCCAGGAAGGCGATCACGGCCTCCGCGCTGTTCGGCAGATAGGCGACCACCCGGTCGCCGGGGCCCACCCCGAGGCGGCGCAGACCTGCGCGGGCCGCCGCGACTTCTCGCCGCAGGTCGTCGCGGCTCAGTTCACGCCGGGGGCCCGCTTCGCTGCGGCAGATGAGAGCCGGTTCGTTGCCGCCCCAAGCCAGAGCGTGCTCGGCGTAGTTCAGGGTCGCGCCCGGGAACCACTCGGCGCCGGGCATCGTGCGGGCTGCGAGCACCCGTTCGGGCGGCGCATGGAACCGCACCTCGAAGTAGTCGGCGATCGAGCCCCAGAAGGCATCCAGATCCGTTACCGACCAGTGCCAGAGGTCGTCGTAGCCGTCGAAGCGCAGGCCGCGCTCGGCTTCCAGCCAGCGGAGGTAGGCGGCGAGCCTGCATCTGTCGACCTCTTCCGGCGAGGGCCGCCAGAGAATCTCGTGCTCGGTCACGTTGTTTTCCTCACCGTTCGGGGCTTGACGCTACGCTCATGTGATCGGACAACACAAGGAGGGTATGGACGATGAAGCATCTTCCGCTCATTGCGCGCATTCTGCTCGGGCTGATCTTCGCAGTCTTCGGCACGATAGGCCTGCTTCAACTGGGGCCGGCGCCCGAGATGGGAGAGGAGGCCACGGCCTTCATGGGCGCGCTGATGGACACCGGTTACCTGTGGCCGGTCATCAAGGTGACGGAGATCGTCTGCGGCGTGCTGCTGATCCTGGGCCTCTTCGTGCCGCTGGCGCTCGTCGTGCTGGCGCCGATCGTCCTGAATATCCTGCTCTTCCACGTCTTCCTGGCGCCCGAGGGCGTGCTCATCGGCGTCGTGGCGGTCGTGCTCGGCCTCTACGTCGCTCACCGGCATCGCTCGAGCTTCAGCGGCGTTCTGCAGCGCAAGGCCTGACAGGCCGGATACGGGCGAGACGCCCGGGCGTCATCCGCGCGCCCGATGACGGGCGCTATCCGCCGACGGCGATCAGGTGGCGGCGGGCCCGAAAGTAGATGACGCCGTCTGAGATGGCCGGCGTCGCCATCAGGGTTTCGCCGAGCTCGTTGACGGCGATCTTGTTCAGTTCCGCGCCGGGTTCGATGACGTACACGTCGCCGTCCTCGCTGCTGAAGTAGATGTGCTCGCCGGCGGCGACCGCCGAGGCGCTGAAGCCGGAGGCGCCGCGTCCCAGGCGTTTCTGCGTCAGGCGTTCGCCGGTCCTCCAGTCGACGACGGTGACGACCCCGCTGTCGTAGCAGAAGTAGGCGAGGTCGCCGACGACGATCGGCGTCTGCATGTAGTTCCCGAGTCGCTCGTGGAACCAGGCCACCGCGTCGTGGTCGGGATCGAGCCTGCCCTCGGCGTCCGGGTCGATGGCGTAGATCGGCTTCAGCCGGCCATGGGCGTTCGTGATCAGGATCGGGCCGTCGTCGCCTGCCCGGATCGGCGTCGGCACGGGGATGTCGCCGCCGCCTTCGAGCCGCCACAGTTCTTCGCCGGTGTCGAAGTCATAGCCGCCGATGTGGCGGTAGCCGTTGACGACGATCTGCCGGCCGCCATCGGCGCGCGGGAAGACCGCCGGCGTGCTCCAGGTGGCGACCTCGTTACGGGGCGTACGCCAAATGTCCTCGCCGGTCGTGGCATCCAGGACGGCAACGAATGAGTCGCTCAGGATGTCGACCTGGATGATGACCCGGCCGTCGTGGACAATCGGCGAACTGGCGAAGCCCCACTCGTAGGTGGGGAAGTCGTAGGGGCCCGAGTCGAGCACGCCGAACTGCCGGTTCCACAGCGGCCTGCCGTCCAGGTCGTAGGCGTGGAGCCCCTCGGAGCCGAAGAAGGCGACGAGAACGTTGCCGTCGGTCGCGGGGGTCGAGTTTGTGTGGGACGCCTTCGTGTGCCGCTTGATCGCCGGCGTGCCATGGAACGCCGTGTGCTGCCAGAGGAGTTCGCCGCTGTGTTTGTCGAAGGCGAGCACCTGAAAGCGCTGCTGCGGTTCGCCCGCAACCGGGGTGCCATCTCCGTAGAGCCCCACCTTGAGCGACGCCTCGCCGCTGTCTGGCACCGCCGAGGTCAGGAACAGACGGTCGCCCCAGATCACCGGGCTCGAATGGCCAAGGCCTGGAACCTCAACCTGGAACAGGATGTTCTCGCCCGTCTCCACGTCCCAGGTCACAGGCGGCGACCCGGTACCCCTTCCGTCAGCGGCGTTGCCGCGAAACGATGGCCAGTTGTCCGAGGCGGCCGTGAGCGCAGTCGTCGCCGCGCTCAGCGCGGCTACGACGAGGAGGATACGAATCGATGAGGCGGCGTCTGTCGTCTTCATGGTGGGGTTGGCCGAGCGGTGTGAGTCGTCAGTCGTGGAGGAAGGTCTCGGGACCGGAACCCGCAGTCTTGTAGGGGACGAAAGGCCTGCGTGCAGCCTAGGTTGACGAACGCGTAGCGAATCTTAGCCGCTACCCCGCCGGTGGCACTGAGCAAGATGCACGATTCTCCTTCAACGAACAGAGAGACAACGCCGAACTTTCGGCTGGGTTCGACGCCGCTGGCGACACGCCCCTCTTCGACGGTGTCCGTCCGGCCATGCCTCCGGCGTTCGCTCCGATGGACGGCGTTGCTTGCAGCCTCTGTTGTCCTGACGTTCGCGGGTGTGCCGAACGAGCTTGGCGCCCAGACGGATGACGGCACGGACACTCGGCCCAACATCCTGGTCATCCTCTCCGACGACATGGGTTGGGGGCAGCCCGGTTTCAACGGCGGTACCGAGGTTGCCACGCCCAATCTGGACCGCATCGCGAATGAGGGGATCAAGCTCACCCAGTTCTACGTCCAGCCGGTGTGTACGCCGACGCGCGGCGCCCTGCTCACCGGACGCTACGTCTGGAAGAACGGCACGGAGTTCCGTCCGGGCTGGATAGGGACGGCCGGCATGCTGCTCGACGAACGCACGATTGCTGAAGCCCTGCGCGATGCCGGCTACGCGACCTGGATAGTCGGCAAGTGGCACGTTGGGCAGTGGCGGCGGGAGCTATTGCCGTTGCAGCGGGGATTCGATCATCACTACGGGATGTACTCGGCTCAGATCGACTCCTTTACACATCGTCGCGGCGACATTCTGGATTGGCACCGCAACGGGCGACCCGTAGTGGAGTCCGGCTATTCGACCTTTCTCTTGGCCGACGAGGCGGTCCGGCTGATCGAGCGTCACGACGGCAGTCGTCCGTTCTTTCTGTACCTGCCGCTCAACGCGGTACACGAGCCGAACGATGCGCCGACGCAGTACATCGAACTTTACTCTCATCTAAGCCACGGGAACCAGCGAGCGCAGCTCAAGGCCATGGATGTAGCGGTCGGCCGGGTTATGGACGCGCTTGATCGGAAGGGTGTGCTCGACGACACGCTGATCGTGTCCCTGAACGACAATGGCGGCGGATGGATCGCGGGGCTCAACAAGCCCTACCGCGGCGGAAAGGAAGATTACTTCGAGGGTGGCATCCGTGTTCCTGCAGCGCTTCGCTGGCCGGGGCACATCCCGGCGGGATCCGAGAGCGATGCGCTGCTTCACGTGGTGGACCTGTTCCCGACCTTTGCCGGGCTCGCCGCGGCGGACACCAGCGGCGGCTTGCCACTCGATGGACTCGACGCCTGGGAGGCCATCGCCGAGGGCGCCGAGAGTCCGCGCAACGAGGTGGTGCATTCGCTCGATGTGATTCGGGTGGGCGATTGGAAGCTGATCGAAGGAGACACGACCTACTACGGGTTTACGGCCGGAACCCTGCATCTCTACAACATCAGGGAGGACCCCTTCGAGGAGACGAACCTGGCGGGAAGCGAAACGGAGAAGGTCGCCGAGCTTCGAGAACGTCTGGCCTACCACCTTCAGTTCGCGCGCGACGCGGACGCCCTCGACGTGGTGCCGGGGCCGAGGCCGATCGTGTACGGGCAAGACGAGGACGCTGAGTTCCGCACCGAGGTCAAGACGGCGCTGAGGCTGCTCGAGGAAGGCAACCGGGGACCGGTTCTTCTCCGGATCGAGGCCGCCGGCGCCAATGTCAGGCTGGTCTACAGTGAGACGCTGGCTAGCGATTCCGCGCCGCCCACGGACGCCTTCACGGTCGTCCTGAACCCGGGGTACCGGCCGGCGGCGGTGACCGAGGTCGACGTGAGCGAGAGCGAAGTCGCGTTGACGCTGGCGCAGGAGGTGGGTAGCGGCGACATCGTGGGGCTGATCTACGAGGTGCCATTCAGCGGTGCGATCCGCGATGTAGACGGTCTTGCGGCGAACGGCGTCACCTGGGTGACAAACGAGGAAGAAGTCGACCCGCCGCCACCGCCGCCACCGCCGCCGCCGCCGCCACCGCCGCCGCCACCGCCGCCCCCGCCGCCACCGCCACCGCCGCCGCCACCGCCGCCACCGCCGCCACCGCCGCCACCGCCGCCCGACCCCGAGCCGCCGCCGCCCGATCCGGAAGTTGCCCCGCGTGCTTCTTTCGAGGTGGCCGCCGACTGCGGCGAGGACTGGTGCAGCGCCCGGACAGGCGTTCCGGTCTCGTTCGAGGACACCAGCACCGGCACGGTCCGGCAGCGAAGCTGGGACTTTGGCGACGGCACGGCCTCAAGGGGCCGGACGGTCGATCACGCCTGGTCAGCGCCCGGCTTCTACCCGGTGACCCTGACAGTGAGCGACGGCGCCGAACCATCGACCGCGTCCCGGGTCGTCCTGGTGACGGCAAACGATCCTGCTGGGAGTTGCGAGCCGGCCGCGGAGACACTGTGCCTGCAGGACTCGCGGTACGCAGTCGTCGTGGACTGGTGGACCGGCGACGATCGAAGCGGCGCGGGCAGCGTGGTCCCCGCGGGAACGAACGACTCCGGGATGTTCCGATTCTTCGACCGGGACAACTGGGAAGTGCTGATCAAGGTGCTGGACGGCTGTGCGCTGAACGGCAACACGTGGGTGTTCGGCGCCTCGACGACGGACCTGGGACTCGCGATCCAGGTGACAGACACGGTCACGGGCGCAGTGAAGGAATACCGGAACGAGCCGGGTCGGCCGGCAGCGGCGATCACGGACGCGGCTGCGTTTCCAGAGGGCTGCCAGCCGTAGCGAATCCTGGCCGGTAGCCCGCCGGTGGCACTGAGCAAGATGCACGGTTTTCCTTCAACGCACAAAGAGACAACGCCGAACTTTCGGCCGGGTTCGACGCCGCTGGAGACACGCCCCTCTTCGACGGTGTCCGGCGGGCCGTGCCTCCGGCGTTCGCTCCGATGGACGGCGTTGCTTGCAGCCTCTGTTGTTCTGACGTTCGCGGGTGTGCCGAACGAGCTTGGCGCCCAGACGGATGACGGCACGGCCCCTCGGCCCAACATCCTGGTCTTCGTCTCCGACGACATGGGTTGGGGGCAGCCCGGTTTCAACGGCGGCACCGAGGTGACGACGCCCAACATGGACCGCCTCGCCGACGAAGGGGTCAGGCTCACGCAGTTCTACGCTCAGCCCGTGTGCTCGCCGACCCGGGCCTCGCTCTTCACCGGTCGTTATGCGTGGAAGACAGGGATGGCGGACAATCCGGATAAGAGCATGGACGATGGCCTGCTCCTCGACGAGCGTACCATCGCCGAGGCCTTGCGCGACTCCTCTTACGCGACCTGGTTGGTCGGCAAGTGGCAAGCCGGGTACTGGGGCTCGGAACGGCTGCCGCTGCAGCGAGGATTCGATCATCACTACGGCTTCTACAACGGCCACATCGACTCCTACAAGCATGTTCGCCCATGGCGGTATTGGCACGAGATTCTGGATTGGCACCGGAACGGTCGCCCCGTCGTCGAATCCGGCTATTCGACCTTTCTCCTTGCCGAGGAAGCAAGCCAGTTGATCGAACGTCACGACGGCAGTCGGCCTTTCTTCCTCTACCTGGCGTTCAACGCCCCACACGATCCGTTTCAGGCGCCGCCCGAATACATCGCGCAATTCAGTGATCTGCCATATGATCTGGAGACCCGCAAACAGCGCGCGATGGTCAAGGCCATGGACGACGCGATCGGCCAGGTGATGGACGCGCTGGAACGCAGGGGCGTGCTCGACGAGACCCTCGTCATGTTCCTGAACGATAACGGGGGCGTGAGCGAAGCGGGCGGGAACAGTCCCTACCGCGGGCTCAAGAGGTCGTACTTGGAGGGCGGCATCCTGGTTCCTGCCGTGATGCGCTGGCCGAGTCGAATCACGGCCGGGTCGACGAGCGACGCGCTAATGCATGTGGCGGACCTGTTCCCCACATTCGCCGGGCTGGCCGGAGCGGACACCGGCGGCGGCCTGCCTCTCGATGGACTCGATGTCTGGGAAGCGATCGCCAACGGCGCCGAGAGTCCACGCGAGGAAGTGGTGCTTTCGCTCGACGTGATTCGGGTGGGCGACTGGAAACTGCTCGAAGAAGGCGGGGAATTCGTCAAGGGGCCAACCTCTCCCCTGCAGCTCTACAACATCGCAGAGGACCCGTACGAGACGACGAACCTCGCGTCCAGCGAAACGGCGAGAGTCGCCGAACTGCGGGAGCGACTGGTCTACCATCGGCCATTCGCGCGAGATGCGGAACCGGGAGCGCCCATCCCTGGCCTCGACAGCATCGACTCAACTGATGACCGACCGGTCATGTTCGGGGCGGAGGAGAATGCGGCGTTCGGGACAGCGGTCCAAACGGCGCTGACGCAACGCGAAGCGGGTAATCTGGGGCCGGCGCTTCTTCGGCTCGAGGCCTCCGGGATCAGCCTCAAGCTGATCTACAACGAGACGCTGGACGCCGCCTCCGTGCCGTCCGCGGACGCATTCACGGTAGTCGTGAACCCTGGATACGACTCGGCAGACGTGACTGACGTCGGGGTGAGCGAAAGCGAAGTCGTGCTGACGCTCGCGCAGGAGGTGGGCAGCGGCGACATCGTGGGGCTGACGTACGAGGTTCCGGCCAGCGGTGCGATTCAGGATGTGGACGGTCTTGCGGCGAACGGCGTCACCTGGGTGACAAACGAGGAAGAAGTCGACCCGCCGCCACCGCCGCCACCGCCGCCGCCGCCACCGCCACCGCCACCGCCGCCGCCGCCGCCGCCACCACCGCCGCAGCCACCGCCACCGCCGCCGCCGCCACCGCCACCGCCCGACCCCGAGCCGCCGCCGCCCGATCCGGAGGTCGCCCCGCGTGCTTCTTTCGAGGTGGCCGCCGACTGCGGCGAGGACTGGTGCAGCGCCCGCACAGGCGTTCCGGTCTCGTTCGAGGACACCAGCACCGGCACGGTCCGGCAACGAAGCTGGGACTTTGGCGACGGCACGGCCTCAAGGGGCCGGACGGTCGATCACGCCTGGTCTGCGCCCGGCTTCTACCCGGTGACCCTGACAGTGAGCGACGGCGCCGAACCATCGACCGCGTCCCGAGTCATCCTGGTGACGGCAAACGATCCTGCTGGGAGTTGCGAGCCGGCCGCGGAGACACTGTGCCTGCAGGACTCGCGGTACGCAGTCGTCGTGGACTGGTGGACCGGCGACGATCGGAGCGGTGCGGGCAGCGTGGTCCCCGCGGGAACGAACGACTCCGGGATGTTCCGATTCTTCGACCGGGACAACTGGGAGGTGCTGATCAAGGTGCTGGACGGCTGTGCGCTGAACGGCAACACGTGGGTGTTCGGCGCCTCGACGACGGACCTGGGACTCGCGATCCAGGTGACAGACACCGTGACGGGGATGGTGAAGGAATACCGGAACGAGCCGGGTTTGCCGGCGGCAGCGATTGCGGACGCGGCCGCGTTTCCAGAGGGCTGTCAGCCGTAGCGGCTGCGTCCTACGACCCCAGAGCGTGCTGAATTGGTGGACTCGCCCGCCCCGCGGAGGTCAACAGATCTCGTTGCGGGCGCGTGGCCGACTCCCGGGCGGCGCCTCTTCTCTCACGGCGATCGTCCTCCTGGTCTGGCTGATTCAGGTTCCGGCGAACGCACAGGCGCCGTCCGACGCCGAAACGCTTCCTGCCGCGCACCCGGCATTCACGCCGGCGCCGGACGCGGACCACAGTTTCGGCGAGGCGGTCACGCATTCGTACAATGGCGATCACACGGCGACACTGGATCCTGGCGACCACACACGGACTCACGTCAAGTTCGACGACGGCACGATCGAGCCGCCCGCGGAGGACGCTGGCATCAGGATCTCCAACTCCGATTCGGGCACGGAGTACCACGCGATCACGATCGGCTCTGCCGCTGTGATCAAGGTGAGTGAAGCCTACGCTGCGAACATCAACACGGAGGAAAACTCCGGGAACATCCAGGTCCTCAGCGAGGGGATGATCACTATCGACGGCTCGGGGTTCGGCCTGCGTGCTGTGGCGGATGGCTCTCCCGGCAACGTGCTCCTTGTGAATTACGGTGAGATCAGGCTGGACGGATTCACAGCGGTTCCGGCAGAGGAACAGTCTAACTACCGGTTGGTCGCCGGCGGTCTCAACAAGAGATCTGAGCCTCGCGACTTTGTGAACTACAGCCACAAAGTCGAACTGTTCAACATGCCGGGAGCGAAACTCATCGCTACGGGCCCCTACAACGGAAGGATCGACGGTCTCAAGGCCGAGACCGGCAGCGGCCATCTGACGCGACACGTCAACTATGGGAATGCCCTGATCCAGATTGAAGGGGAGAACGCGCGCGGGATCTCGGCGCAGAGTCTGTGGGGCGCCTCACAGGCGCATAATCTGGGCACGATCACGATGACGGGTCTCTATGCCGTGGGTTTGTACGCCGGCAACTGTTCTCCTTGGCCTTTTGATGACAACGGTTGCCATGACGAAACGGACGAGATCTTCCCGGACACCGAGGACAACCTTCCGGGCGATGTCTACGCAAGGAACTACGAGGGCGCCTCCATCACCACGCGGGAAACCAGGCGAACAGACGAGACTCGCAAGCACCGCCACGGGTACGGCATCAGCGCGGGAAACTCGATGGCCGGCCGCACCTTCGCGATCAATGAAGGGACGGTCGACACCGAGGGGAGATTCGGCTACGGCATCTTCGCGTACGGGTACGAGAATGCCAGAGACCTCGACGATACGACGTATCCCGGTCTTCCCGACTATCCAGACACATCGATGGACGATGCCATCTATGCGGCGAATACCGGGACGATCACGACGGACGGTGACGCGGCGCACGGCATTCGGGCCGAGCACTACCGGGGCGGTGACATCACTGTGTTCAACGGTGGTGAGATCAAGGCGACGAGCAGGTACTCGAACCGGGCAGAGTCTTCGTACACGATGGGAGTCTCGGTCTCGGCGTTGGGTGAGGACGTTCCGGGGCCGGGATGTTCGACGGCAGCGGGTGATCCGGTAGACCCGGACGTTCTCTGCGAGGACGTTTACCGGGTCGGCGATGTGGTGATCGTCAACAGTGGGAGTATCCGTGCCCCGGATGGCGTCAGCGAAGCCCCCAGCATCGGTATCGATGTGGTGAGCGAAGGCGGAGACATTACGGTTACGCACACTGGGAACATCACCGCGACCAGGATCGGCATTCGGGTGCAGACCTCGGGCGATGGCACGATCACGCTGAATGCGAGTGGAGCGCTGAATGCGCCTGTGAAGTACGAGGTCTTGGGCGGCATGAACAATCAGATTGTCGTGAACGAGAATCCGGTGTTCACGGAAGGGCTCGAGGCGACCCGCAGCGTGCCGGAGAACCAGAGCGGCGGCACGAGCGTCGGGGCGCGCGTGGCGGCGACGGACAGTGACGATCCCACCCTGACCTATACGCTCGAGGGAGCCGATAGGGACTTCTTCGAGATCGTGTCTTCGTCCGGCCAGATTCGGACCAAGGCCGGTGTCACATACGACTACGAGGCGGCGAAGAACTCCTACTCGGTCACGGTCAAGGCGGAGGACGACCAGGGCGGCAGTGGCGCGATCGATGTGACGATCGACGTTGCCGATGTGGATGAGCCGCCGTTGGCGCCAGGTGTGCCCAGGGTCGACGCGACGGCTCGGACTCACTCCAGCCTGGACGCGGGTTGGACTGCGCCGGACAACGTGGGCAGGCCGGCCATCACCAGCTACAACCTGCAGTACCGCCGGTCCGGCCTCTCCTGGACCCAGGGGCCGCAGGGATTGGCCGGGACCAGCACGCGCATTGTAGGCCTCGAGGAGGACAGCGCTTACGCCGTACAGGTGAACGCCACCAACGACGAAGGGACGTCCGATTGGTCGCCCTCCGGCTTCGGCCGGACCGGCAAGGGGATCGTCGCGGTGACTCCGCAGTCACTACGTGTGCCAGAGGCCGATGCAGCCGGTGTCGGATACGAAGTCGCGTTGACGACGGAGCCGACGGCGGACGTGACCGTTGCCGTGTCGGTGCCCCAGAACACGGACGTGAGGGTTGACAAGACTTCGTTGACGTTCACGCCGGTGACCTGGGCGAGAGCGCAGACAGTCACGGTGACGGCCGTCGCGGACTTGGACGCAATATCCGACGACGTCGTGACGGTCAGCCACACTGCCGCGGGCGGGGGCTACGACTCCGTGACGGCAGAGGTGCGGGTGACGGTCACGGAGAAGGACACGGCAAGTGTGATGGTAAGCCCGACATCCCTGACGGTGGTGGAGGGTTCGTCGGAGGCGTACACGGTGGTGCTGAGGACCAGGCCGAGCGCGCCCGTATCGGTTTCGGTTCGGTTGCCCGGGGGCACCGACGTGTCGGTTGACAAGACGTCGTTGACGTTCACGACGACGACCTGGAGCACCGCGCAGACGGTGATGGTGACGGCGACGGACGATCCGGATGCGGTGGCGGATGGCAACGTGACGATCAGTCACCGCGCGTCGGGCGGCCACTACGACGCGGTGGCGATCGATGGTGTGGAGGTGGCGATAGCGGAGAACGACAGGCCGGGCGTGACGGTGAGTCCGACGGCATTGACGGTGACGGAGGGTTCGTCCGAGACGTACACCGTGGTGCTGGGGACCAGGCCGAGTGCGGATGTCACTGTGCAGTTGGCGGTGCCCGGGAGTACCGACGTGTCGGTTGACAAGACGTCGTTGACGTTCACGCCGACGACCTGGGGCGCCGCGCAGACGGTGACGGTGACGGCATCGGACGACCTGGACGCGGTGGTCGACGCCAGCGTGACGATTCGTCACAGTGCGTCGGGTGGCGACTACGGCTCTGTGGCGGTCGACGCCATGGCGGTGGAGATCACGGAGGACGACACGGCGGGCGTCACCGTGAGTCGGATGACGTTGACCGTGACTGAGGAGTCGTCGGCCACGTACACGGTGGTGCTGGAGACACAGCCGGCTTCGGATGTGACGGTGAGTGTGGCGGTTCCCGGGGGTACCGACGTATTGGTCGACAAGCCGTTGTTGACGTTCACGCCGGAGACGTGGGACAGGCGGCAGACGGTGACGGTGACGGCGGCGGACGATCCGGATGCGGTGGCGGACGCCAGGGTGACGATCGGTCACAGCGCGTCCGGCGGCGGCTACGGTTCGGTGACGGTCGGGGGCGTGGAGGTGACGATTACCGAGAACGACGAGGCCGGAGTGACCGTTGCTCCTCCGGCGCTGACCGTGACGGAGGGCGCCTCGGCCGGCGCCGAGTACGCGGTAGTGCTCAAGACCCAGCCAAGCGTCGGCGTAACTGTGAGCCTCTCGGTGCCGGAGGGGACCGACGTGAGGGTCGATCGGACGACGTTGACCTTTACCGGCGCCGACTGGAATGTCGCGCAGACGGTCAAGGTCACGGCCGTCGCGGACGCGGATGCGGCGGCGGATGACGAGGTGACGATCTCGCACACCGCTACCGGCGGCGACTACGGCGTGGTGTCGATCGGGAGCGTATCCGTCACCATCTCGGAGAGGGATGCGGCGAACGTGACCGTGAACCCGCCGGCACTGACGGTGCAGGAGGATGACGCGGCAGGCCAGGAGTACACGGTGGTGTTGACGAGCCGGCCGAGCGCGGCCGTGACGATCGCGGTCTCGCCGCCAACGGACACGGACATCAGGGTGGCCTCAACGGCCTTGACGTTCACGCCGACGACCTGGAGCGTGGTGCAGACGGTGACGGTGACGGCTGTGGCGGATGCCGACGCGGTGCTCGACCAGGCCGTGACGATCAGTCACAGCGCGTCAGGCGGGGGTTACGACTCGGTACCGGTCCTCAGCGTGGTAGTGACGATCGCGGAGAAGGACCGTGCGGGAGTGACGGTGACCGGCGGGTCGTTGGTGGTCGAGGAGGGGGATGTCGTGGGCGCCGCGTACTCGGTCGCGCTGGCGACCCAGCCGGGCTCGACCGTTGCGGTGACGGTATCGGTACCGACGGGTACCGATGTGAGAGTGGACAAGACCTCGTTGACGTTCACGACGGACAACTGGAACATGGCGCAGACGGTCAACGTGACGGCTGTGGATGACCCGGACGCGGTACCCGACGAGGAGGTGACGATCGGTCATCGCGGGTCGGGCGGGGGCTACGACGCGGTGACAGACGAGAGCGTGAAGGTGACGATCACCGAGGACGACGCTGCCGGAGTCAGCGTCAAACCCGGGACGCTTGGCGTGATGGAAGGCGATACAGGAGGCGCCGTCTACGCCGTGGCGCTCGCAACCAGGCCGTCTGGGACGGTCGCGGTAACGGTGTCGGTGCCGACGGGCAGCGATGTGAGAGTGGACAAGGCGTCGTTGACGTTTACCGGCGCTGGCTGGAACGTTGCACAGGCGGTGAAGGTGACGGCCCTGGACGACGCGGACGCGCTGCCCGACGAAGACGTGACGATCAGCCACAGCGCGTCAGGCGGGGACTACGGCTCGGTGATGGTCGACAGCGTCAAGGTAACGATCGCCGAGGACGACACGGCGAGTGTGAACCTCAGTTCCACGAAGCTGACGGTGGCGGAGGGTGACCTGGAGGCCGCCGGGTACGCCGTCGTGCTGACGACTCAGCCGAGTTCGGACGTGACGGTGTCGGTGGACGTGCCTGGGAACACGGACGTACGTGCGGACGGGAGGTCGCTGACGTTCACGGCGGACGACTGGAACGTCGCTCAAACGGTGAGTGTGAGGGCCGTGGACGACGCGGACGCGACACCCGATGAAACCGTGACGATCGGCCACACCGCCTCAGGGGGCGGCTATGGCTCGGTCAGGATCGAGAGCATCGAAGTCACGATCACTGAGGACGACTCAGCGGGTGTGACGGTGTCACTCGACGCGCTGACGGTCCGAGAAGGGTCCACCGAGACCTACACGATCGTGCTGGATTCGGAACCGACCGGACCCGTGACGATAGAGCCCTCCGCGCCCGTTGGCGGGGATGTCTCCGTGGGGCCGTCCTCGCTGACGTTCTCGGCCGGGAACTGGGATGTCCTGCGGACGGTATTCGTGGCGGCGGCGCCGGACGCGGATGCGGTGGCCGACCCATCGGTGACCGTCAGCCACGAAGTAGCGGGTGGTGACTACGCATCGGTCTCGGCGCCGGACGTGCTGGTGACGGTTGTTGAGACCGACTCGCCGACGGTGTCGGTCGAGGCCGCGAAGGCGTCGGAGAGCGAAGGAGAGATGGCGTTCGAGGTGAGTTTGAGCACCTTCAGCAGCTCCGCGGTCACGGTGGACTATGCGACATCGGACGGAACCGGGTCAGCCGGTGCGAAGGCGGCATCGGACTACACGGCGACCGCCGGCACGTTGACGTTTCCGGCCGGGTCGAGTGCATCTCAAGAGATCGGTGTGCCCATTGCGGACGACGCGGAGGATGAGTCGGAGATGGAGACGCTCCACTTGACGCTAAGCAACGCGACGAACGCGTCTCTGGCGGGCGGCGGCCAGACCCTGCGGACCGTGGGGACGATCGAGGACGATGACGAGCCGGAGGTCGAGGTGTCGTTCGGAGCGCGGAACTACCAGGTGACGGAGGGTGACGCGGTGCAAGTCTCGCTGCGTCTGAGCGCCGACCCGGAGCGCGACCTGACGGTCAGCCTGGACCTGACGCATAGCGGGGATGCGACGACCGACGACTACTCGGGCCTGCCTGAGACCGTGAGGTTTGCCAACGGCCAGACGCTTCGCGAGTTTCTGTTTGCCGCGACGGACGACAGCGTGGACGATGACGGTGAGGCCGTGGTCCTGGCCTTCGGAGCACTGCCGTCCAGGGTCAGCGGCAGAGGCGAAACCATCCTGGCGATCCTCGACAACGACGGCGACAACGACGGCGGCGGCGGCGGTGGTGGCGGTGGCGGGACTCCGCCACCCGTCGATGGAGAGGACGACAGTGACGGTGACCAGGACGGTGGCGGTGGTGGCGGAACTCCGTCTCCCGACCCGGAACCGCCTCCCGACCCGGAACCGCCGCCTGACCCGGAACCGCCGCCCGACCCGGAGACGCCGCCGACAGCTTCCTTCGATCTGAGCGCCGAATGCGGCGAGGAGTGGTGCCGCGCGCGGACAGAGGTCCCTGTGTCGTTCAGGGACACGAGCACCGGTAGGGTCCGGCAGCGGACTTGGAACTTCGGCGATGGGACCTTCTCGGGGAGCAGGACTGTCGATCACGCCTGGTCTGCGCCCGGCTTCTACCCGGTGACCCTGACGGTGAGCGACGGCGCCGAACCATCGACCGCGTCCCGGGTCGTCCTGGTGACGGCAAACGATTCTGCTGGGAGTTGCGAGCCGGCCGCGGAGACACTGTGCCTGCAGGACTCGCGGTACGCAGTCGTCGTGGACTGGTGGACCGGCGACGATCGAAGCGGCGCGGGCAGCGTGGTCCCCGCGGGAACGAACGATTCAGGGTTGTTCCGATTCTTCGACCGGGACAACTGGGAGGTGCTGATCAAGGTGCTGGACGGCTGTGCGCTGAACGGCAACACGTGGGTGTTCGGCGCCTCGACGACGGACCTGGGACTCGCGATCCAGGTGACCGACACCGTGACGGGGATGGTGAAGGAGTACCGGAACGAGCCGGGTCGGCCGGCAGCGGCGATCACGGACGCGGCTGCGTTTCCAGAGGGCTGTCAGCCGTAGCGGGTCCTGGTCGGGCAGGGAGGTTCCGGGACTGGACCCCGCGATCTTGTAGGGGACGGAAGCCCTGTGTGCACCTTAGGTTGGAGAAACGCGCAGCGCGTCCTAGCCGGTAGCCCGCCGGTGGCGCCGAGCAAGATGCACGGTTTTCGTTCAACGCGCAGAAAGACAACGCCGAACGTCCGGTTCGGTTCGACGCCGCTGAAGACGCGTCGTGTTTCGACCGTGTCCAGATGGACGGCGTTGCTTGCAGCCTCTGTTGTCCTGACGTTCGCGGGTGTGCCGAACGAGCTTGGCGCCCAGACGGATGACGGCACGGACACTCGGCCCAACATCCTGGTCATCCTCTCCGACGACATGGGTTGGTGGCAGCCCGGTTTCAACGGCGGCACGGACGTGGCTACGCCGAACATGGACCGCATCGCCAGCGAGGGAGTCAAGCTCACCCAGTTCTACGTTCAGCCGGTGTGTACGCCTACCCGGGGCTCCCTGCTCACCGGCCGCTATCCCTGGAAGAACGGCACGGAGTACCGTCCGAAGTGGGTTGGGATCAACGGCATGCTGCTCGACGAACGCACGATTGCTGAAGCCCTGCGCGATGCCGGCTACGCGACGTGGGTAGTCGGCAAGTGGCACCTTGGGCAGTGGCGGCGGGAGCAATTGCCGGTGCAGCGGGGATTCGACCATCACTACGGGATGTACTCGGCGCAGATCGACTCGTTCACCCATCGTCGGGGCGGGATTCTCGATTGGCACCGCAACGGGCGACCCGTGGTGGAGTCCGGCTATTCGACCTTTCTTCTGGCCAACGAGGCGGTGAAGCTGATTGAGCGTCACGACGGCAGTCGTCCGTTCTTTCTGTACCTGCCGTTCAACGCGGTACACGATCCGCATGATGCGCCGACGAAGTACTTGAGGGACTACGGCCATATACGGAATGCCGGGCAGAGAGCGCAGCTCAAGGTCATGGATGTGGCGATCGGCCGGGTCATGGATGCGCTCGATGGAAAGGGTGTGCTCGACCACACGTTGATCGTGTTCCTGAACGACAACGGCGGCGCGTTTGGCGCGGGGTACAACGCGCCCTACCGCGGCGAGAAGGACGACTACTTCGAGGGTGGCATCCGGGTTCCCGCCGCGCTTCGCTGGCCGGGTCACATCCCGGCGGGATCCGAGAGCGATGCGCTGCTTCACGTGGTGGATTTGTTCCCGACGTTCGCCGGGCTCGCCGCGGCGGACACCGGTGGCGGCTTGCCACTCGATGGACTCGACGCCTGGGAGGCCATCGCCGAGGGCGCCGAGAGTCCGCGCAACGAGGTGGTGCATTCGCTCGATGTGATTCGGGTGGGCGATTGGAAGCTGATCGAAGAAGACACGCAGTACTACAGCTTCAGGGCCGGAACCCTGCGGCTCTACGACATCAGGGAGGACCCGTTCGAGGAGACGAATCTGGCGGGAAGCGAAACGGAGAAAGTCGCCGAACTTCGAGAGCGTTTGGCCTACCACGCTCAGTTCGCGCGCGATGGGGAAGCCCGCGAGGATGTGCCGGGGCCGACGCCGATCGTGTATGGGGAAGACGAGGACGCTGAGTTCCGCACCGAGGTCAAGACGGCGCTGAGGCTGCTCGCGGAAGGCAACCGGGGACCGGTTCTTCGCCGGATTGAGGCCGCCGGCGCCAACGTCAGGCTGGTCTACAGTGAGACGCTGGCCAGCGATTCCGCGCCGCCCGCGGACGCCTTCACGGTCGTCCTGAACCCGGGGTACCGGCCGGCTGCGGTGACCGAGGTCGAAGTGAGCGAGAGCGAAGTCGTGCTGACGCTCGCGCAGGAGGTAGGCAGCGGCGACATCGTGGGGCTGACCTACGAGGTGCCGGCCAGCGGTGCGATCAAGGATGTGGACGGTCTTGCGGCGAACGGCGTCACCTGGGTGACAAACGAGGAAGAAGTCGACCCGCCGCCACCGCCGCCACCGCCACCGCCACCGCCACCGCCGCCGCCGCCGCCGCCACCGCCACCGCCGCCGCCGCCACCGCCGCCACCGCCGCCCCTGCCGCCGCCCCCGCCGCCACCGCCGCCGCCACCGCCGCCCCCGCCGCCACCGCCACCGCCGCCGCCACCGCCACCGCCCGACCCCGAGCCGCCACCGCCCGATCCGGAGGTCGCCCCGCGTGCTTCTTTCGAGGTGGCCGCCGACTGCGGCGAGGACTGGTGCAGCGCCCGCACAGGCGTTCCGGTCTCGTTCGAGGACACCAGCACCGGCACGGTCCGGCAACGAAGCTGGGACTTTGGCGACGGCACGGCCTCAAGGGGCCGGACGGTCGATCACGCCTGGTCTGCGCCCGGCTTCTACCCGGTGACCCTGACAGTGAGCGACGGCGCCGAACCATCGACCGCGTCCCGGGTCGTCCTGGTGACGGCAAACGATCCTGCTGGGAGTTGCGAGCCGGCCGCGGAGACACTGTGCCTGCAGGACTCGCGGTACGCAGTCGTCGTGGACTGGTGGACCGGCGACGATCGGAGCGGTGCGGGCAGCGTGGTCCCCGCGGGAACGAACGATTCCGGGATGTTCCGATTCTTCGACCGGGACAACTGGGAGGTGCTGATCAAGGTGCTGGACGGCTGTGCGCTGAACGGCAACACGTGGGTGTTCGGCGCCTCGACGACGGACCTGGGACTCGCGATCCAGGTGACAGACACCGTGACGGGGATGGTGAAGGAATACCGGAACGAGCCGGGTTTGCCGGCGGCAGCGATTGCGGACGCGGCCGCGTTTCCAGAGGGCTGTCAGCCGTAGCGGTTGCGTCCTGCGACCCGGCGCCGACCGCGATCAGGTGCCGCCGGGCCCGGAAGTAGATGACGCCGTCGGAGATCGCAGGCGTCGCTGCGCGACACGCTCACCGCTTGTCCAGTCGACGACGGCGGTTCGCCCTCGACCGGCGCGATGTCTCCGTAGAGCCCGACCTTGAGCGATGCCTCCTTGCCTTCAGGCACCGACGAGGTCAGGAACAGGCGGTCGGCCCAGATCACCGGGCTCGCGTGGCCGAGGCCGGGAACGGCGACTCGGAAGAGGACGTTCTCGCCGGTCTCCACGTTCCAGGTGACCGGCGGCGTCCCGGTACCGTTGCCGTCGGCGGCTGCGCCGAGATGGCGACGAAGTTGTGCCTGCTGGAGGGTCGCTACGGGGCGTCGGGCTAGAATCTGTCCCATGAGTTCAGGCGAATCCTCGGAAATCAGGACGATGGTCCGGTTCTGTCATAGCCGGACCGGCGGGCGTGCCGCGGCGGCGATCCTGCTTGTCCTTGTCTCCGTTGCGACTCTGCCGGACGCGGCGGGAGCGCAGGTCGACCCCATGCCCTACACGTCGCTCAGGCCATCGCCGCCGGAGCCGCGGGTGACTGTCCGTTCGGAAGCCGACTACACGATCACGTTTCGGGGCGGGTGGACGACTACCGTCACGCCGGGCGGCCTTCCCCGCGGGGCGCACTTCTCAAGCCTGATTGGCGGCGTTCACAACGACCAGGTCGTGTTTCTTAGAGACGGCGAACAGGCATCCCTTGGCGTCGAGAGGATGGCCGAACTCGGAGGGACTTCTACGCTCACGACGGTGATCAACTCGGCGGGTGCGAACCGGCTCAGCGTGATCAAGGGCGCGCTTTCAGGCAGCGGCCCGAGGACTACGGTCACGTTTGCGGGCGTTACCCTCACGACCGATCATCCTCGCGTGACTCTGCTGACGATGGTCGCGCCCAGTCCGGACTGGTTTACGGGCGTTTCCGGGTTGTCGCTGCTCGACAGTTCGGGCACTTGGAAGCCGTCGCTTTCCGTGAACCTCTATCCGTGGGATGCAGGGACTGAAGACGGCGAGGAGTTTGACCTGTACAACGACGAGACTTCGCCACAGGGTGTCATCACGAGCCTTCGCGGTGTTGGAAAGTTCACGAACGAGAAGATCGCAACGCTGACATTTACGCTGGAAACGACTCGGTCGGCGCCTGCTGCAATCGCGGACCTTGAGGCGACGTCGGGTAACGAACAGGTCATGCTCAGTTGGACGGCGCCCCACGCCGGTGGCAGCGCGATCACGAAGTTTCAGTACCGCGTCAGCAGCGATGCCGGGTCCAGTTGGAACCCCGACTGGACGGACATCCCTGACGGCGGCGATCCGGACAACGATGCGGGGAACGAGGCCGGCTACAACGTACCCGGTCTCATGAACGGCATCGAATACACCCTCGAAGTGCGCGCGGTGAACGCCAATGGCGGGAGCCCGGCAGCGGCGGTCATTGCAACGCCGGTCGGCGACGCCGGCGGCGTCGACGATGGCGAGGACGACGGCGATGAGGCCGGCTTGCCGCCACAGGCCGCGATCACGGTGGGCGCGGAGTGCGCGGAGGAACTGTGTCGCGCCCGCACCGACGTTCCGGTGACCTTCGAGGACACAAGCACCGGCACGGTCGTGTTCCGGAACTGGGAGTTCGGCGACGGCCGAATCCGGGAGAGCCCGACCGTGGAGTACGCATGGTCTGAACCGGGCTTCCATGAGGTCGCGCTCTGGGTTAGTGACGGCACGACGGAGTCCACGATGGCCCTGAAAATCCTGGTGGTGGCGAACGAGCCTGCCGGAACCTGCGAAGCCGGCGAAGAGACGCTGTGTCTGCAGGACTCGCGATATGCGGTCGAGATGGACTGGTGGACGAGCGAGGGCAGCGAGAGCGGTCCCGGCAGGGTGGTGTACGAGGGGACGAACGATTCGGGGCTGTTCTACTTCTTTGAACCGGGGAAGGGCTGGGAGGTCCTGATCAAGGTTCTGAACGCTTGCGGGTTGAACAACCATGTGTGGGTGTACGGAGCGTCGGCGACGACGCTGGGGTACTCGATCCGGGTGACGGATACGGTGACCGGTGCGATGCGTGAGTACCGCAACGAGGCCGACCGGCGGGCGCGGGCGATCACAGACAACCTGGCGTTTCCGGAGGGTTGCGGAGGTGCAGCCGTGGCTTCATCGCCCCGAAAGTAGACGGGAATACACGGTGGCTTCACCCATGAGCGTCTTCTGGGATCCGCGCTGTGAAAGCCACACGGTCCCATCGCAGTTTCCCGAACGGCCAGAGCGTTTGCGGGTCGCTCTGCCGTACCTGGTCGAGAAGGGTTGGGATCTGGTTGAGCTCGGGCCAGACGGACCAAGGGGCGACATGGTCAGCCACGGACGCAGGTTGGCCGCGCTGGTCCACGATCCGGAGTACATCGAGCGGATGGAGGCCGCCGTGGCTGCAGTTGCGGCGTCCGCGGCGGAGGGGAACTTCCCGCGACGACCGACGCCTATTCTCGACACCAACGACAACCCGCTGTCGCCGGGAACGGCCGACGCCGCCTGGGCGGCGGTCGATGCCGCGCTCGCGGCCGGTGACCACGTGATGCTCGGCGCGGGCCACCGCGCGATGAGCGTCACCAGGCCGCCGGGACACCACTGCGAGCGGGATCGGGCGATGGGTTTCTGCTACCTGAACCAGATAGCGATCGTGGCCCAGGGGCTGATCGACGTGCACGGTGTGGAGCGGGTGGCGATTCTCGACTTCGATGTCCACCACGGCAACGGCACCCAGCACCTGTTCGACCACCGTTCCGATGTCGCCTATCTCAGCGTCCACCAGTACCCGTTCTATCCGGGTACGGGCGCCGCCAACGAGCGGGGCATCGGCGCCGGCGAGGGCACGACGGTCAACGCGCCGCTTCCGGCCGGCAGCGGGGACGGCGTCTACCGGGAGGTCATGGTTGACCTTCTGCTGCCGGCGGTGCGGTCGTTCCGCCCTGACGTGTTGCTTGTCTCGGCCGGCTTCGACGCCTGGCGCAACGACCCGATCGCCGGCATGGAGTTGACGGAGGAGGGCTTCCACCGCTTCGGCGTCGATCTGGCCGACCTTGCCGAGGACGTGTGCGAGGGTCGGCTGGTCTCCGTCCTGGAGGGCGGCTACGACGTGGGCGCCTTACCGCGGTTGATCGACGTCTACCTGCGAGGCACGGTCGGGATGGAGCGCAGCGGGTAGCCCGGGAGCGCCGGACCGGAATCTCGTTGGGGATGGCGCGTTGTAACATGGTGAAGATTCGATGAGGGTGGCTGGTCGAGCCTGCGGGCGTTTCACCGGTCGCGACCGTATCGAGCGGTAGGCCGCAGGGAGCGGCCGGGCCTCGTTGCCGGACCACCCAGGGAACAACCAGGAGGAGGCAAACGAAGTTGAGATCAAATCCGAGCTTTCCCGTCAGGATCCGCACTCAGGGCGTCCAACTGAACGAGGATCTGAAACGCTCGATCGAGTTAGAGGCTCAGGGCCTGGAACGGTTCAACTCGAGGATCGTGGACTGTGAAGTGGCTGTTACTGGCCCAAGCGGGAACCGCCGCAACGGGACGTCATTCGATGTCGTGGTCAAGGTCGCGCTGCCGGGGCCGGACGTTGTCGTCCATCGGTCAGCGTCGGCGTCGCTCCCGATCGCGCTGAACCAGACGTTCGCCACTGCGCGCCGCCGGGTCAAGCGTCAGGCCCATCTTCGTCGCCGGCGGATGCCGATGAGCCGGACCTCCGGAGTCGGCCGGCGGGGAAGGGCCAGGAGCCGAAGGGGCAGCCCGCTGGCGCGCGCCTAGTTGGTATCGGCAGCAGTGCCGAACACGCCGTCGAGCACGGCGCGCACCCGAGGCAGCGGGGGATAGGTGTCCGGGTCGGATTCCGCCGCGGTGTAGCCGACCCAGACGGCGACGACATCGCGGTCCGGGTTGACCAGGAGCCCCTGGCCGGCCCAGCCGCCCTTGTAGATATCGTTGTTCGTGAACACGAGATCCCACTGGTAGACGTTGTGCTTGACGTCAGGCGGTCGGCCGCCGAAGCGGGCATTCTCCAGCAGCTCCGGGCGACCGCCGTGGAGCAGGGCGTTGACGTGCTCCTCCGAAACGATCCGTTGCTGTGAGACCTTCCCGTAGCTCGGCGTGAACAGGAGGCCGAACCGGGCCATGTCCCTGGGACGCGCCAGCATGCCGCCCGAAGTCAGCGGAATCCCGTAGCGCCCGGCGTAGATCGAGGCGTCCGCCTCGGCGCCGATGCGGGTCCAGACTTCGCGGCTCAGGGCATCCTGGAAGGGCATGCCGGTGACTTCCTCGACCAGCCAACCGAGTACGAAGGTGTTGGTCCCCGAGTAGTCGAAGCCCTTGCCCTGCTCGGCCCAGCGGCCGACCTTCAGGTTCGAGAGCATCGTGTACGGGTCGTCAGGCGTTCGCTTGCTCCGCACGCCGTCGCCGAGCGAGGCCTCGAACTGGTAGTAGCAGGTGCTGCGGTCGCTGTAGTCGCCGTCGGGGCAGTCGACGCCCGACGCCATGTCGAGCACGTTGCGGACGGTGATGCCCTCGAAGTCCGATCCCTTGAGCGCGGCCACGTAACGGTCGACCGGCTGGGAGGTGTCGACGAGTCCGCGGTGTTCGAGGATCGCCACCAGCGTGGCCGGGAAGACCTTGGTCACCGACCACCAGATCGGCTTCTCGTGCGGCTGCATCCGGGGGTAGCGCTCGAAGACGACCTCGCCCCGGTGGAGGATGACGACACCCATCGTCGTCGAGTGCTCGCCGTGCAGGTAGGCGTCGAAGGTCATCTCGCCGGACGGAGTCTCGACCGGAAAGTCCGCGATCGCAGCCATCGGCCGCGCCGTCAGCTCGCTGACCGGCCCGTCGCGGTAGACGTTGACCGACGGCACGATCTGGTGGAGGTTCCGGTTGCGCCAGGCCATCGCCTCGCCGGTCTCGGTCCACCAGACCTCTTCGGCCGGATCGGGCAGGGCGCGGTGCTGGCGCAGGTTCTCCTCGACCGTCGAGGCGGGCTCGAGAGCGGGCGCGGCCTCCTGCGCGGCGGCGGCAGCGGCGAAGACGAGCGCGAGTGCGAGGGGGAGGCCTTGTTTCATGCCGGCAGCCTAGGGGCTTGCTCCGGTGAACGCAACGGTGTGAGTTCACCGGCGCAAAGTCACGTGGCCGTCGACGCTACGCGGGCGTGAGCATCAAACCGCCGTGCGCTGCAAAATGGCGGAAGTCCCGGTCTCGCGTGACCAGGGGCAGATCGTGATCGAGGCAGGATTGGCTGATCAGCGTGTCGGCCAGGTTGGCTCGCAGCCCCCTGGCCAGGATGTCGGCTCGCAGCGTCGCCGCGCGTTCCCAGTAGCCGGGCGTCACCTGCAGGAGCGGAAGCTGCCGGATGAGCGCTTTCGTGTTTTCGTCGGCGGTCGGGCTGCTGAGGAGCTCGGTCAGGACGACTGGAGGCAGGACGCCGATACTGAGGATCAACGCCTCCTCGACGGCGTTGACGTCGGCGCCTTCGGCGCCCTCGAGGTAGGCGATGAGGGAGCTCGTGTCGAGCGCGATCAAGGCGGAGTCACGACCCTAGTCTTCACGCAGGCGTTTCAGGTCGAGATCGAAACGGACCTGGCCGCGAAGCGCGCGGAGTTTCCCGTAGGCGTCGCGCGCCGCGACGAGATGGAGGCCCTGGCGGACCGTCTCCGTGATTCCGGAACCGCTCGCTCTTTGGGCGCGTTTGAGAAGCACGTTTGGCACGTGGACGGTGATCTTCTGCAGGGCCGCGTCGTTGCCTGCTCTCTCAGCCATGGCGTGAACGTACCATAATCGATGCCGTAAGCGCTTACGGCATCGAGTCAGGACGGCGACGCGCCGATCGGCAATGTCGTCCACCTTGCGACCGTCACTCGAGGGTGCCCAGGTAGTGCCAGATCGCCTCGAACTGGCGCGAGGCCTCGCCCTCGAAGACGTCGTAGAGCGCGGTGTAGCCGTCCTCGTCGACGAACTGAGGCATCTTGCTCCCGGGCAGGATGCGCTGGGGGTCGCGCAGAAAGCGGTCGAAGTACTCGCGTCTCAGTCGCCTGCGCACGAGGTCGAAATTGATCGTCTCTTCGGAGCCATCACCGCCCAGCGCGGGATCTTCGCCCAGGGCGTGGCAGGAGTGGCAGCCGAGACGGTTGCCACGGATCAGGTCGCGTCCGACGGCCGCCAACTCGGGGTCTTGGGGCTGGACGTCGACCGGCGAGGCGGGCAGACCGTGCTGGTGATGCAGCCCGGCGGCGAGGATGTCCGCGCCGGAGGGAAAGGCAGGCATTCGGACCCGCAGATGCGGCCGTGGGCGGTCGGCGGCACGACCGGCCAGGAAGTCGGCAAGCCAGACGCTGCGGAGCTTTTCGCCGGTCCACGTCAGGTCCGGCGGCAGCAGGTCCGGGCCGGTTTCGTCATCGGTGGAGAGGGCGAAGTCGTTCTGATCCGAGTCTTCGGCCGCGGACCGGAGTCTCTGCTCTGAAGGTGGCGACCAGACTGCCGCGACGCCGTCGCGGCCGTGGCAGAAGAGGCAGCCGCCCGAGCGGATCCGGCGCTCGGCGTACTCGACCGGCACGGTACGGGAGAGGGACGTGACGTCCTCGGCCAGGAAGCGTTCGATCGCTGCGATCTGGGCCGAGTCGAGTTCGTAGCGCGGGTGGTTGGAGTCCGTGTAGCCGTCGGCGGTCCAGGTCGAGGAGCGACCGGCAAGCCCATTGACCGGGGCCGCGGCAGGTGGCGGGTCGCCTCCGGGCAGCGAGTGGCAACTGCGGCAGCGGAGTTCGTCGGCCAGACGCCGACCTCGCCCGGCATCACTCTGGATGGCGGGTGGAACCGTCGGGGGTGGGGTCGCCGAAGGGGACTCGGCCGGCGCGGCACCGCCTCTCGGCGCCGGTGTGAGCAGATACCGAGCGAGCGAGTTGGCTTCGACGGCGTCAAGTTCCGTCCGCGGCATCCGGCTCCATGGATCGAACCTGGCCGGTTCGAGCAGGTAGCTGGCCAAGGCAATCGCTTGCCACTTGTCTCCGAGTCGACGCACCGGATCGTTCCCTTCGGAGCCGTCGGGAGTCTCCGCTGGTGCGACGAGCCGCGGCGCGGTGTCGACGGCCGGAGTGGAGGTCGCATCGCCGTGGCAGGCCGCGCAACCGGTTTCGGCGTACAGGCGTCGCCCGTCTGAGACTTCGCCGGCAGGCATGGCTTCTGCCCCCTCGCCGGCGCGGCCGTCGCCGCCGGCAGCGATGAGGTAGGCAGCGAGGTCCGCGGCCTGCTGGCGGGCCTCGGCGGAATCGGTCGACAGCAGTCGCGGCATCCGGACGTGTGGTCGAAGCGATTTCGGATCGAGCAGCCACTGTTCGATCCATCGTGCCCGGAGGCGGGAGCCGATGCCGTCGAGATCGGGTCCGGTCGCCTGGAGTTCGGGCAGGCCGTCCACCGGTGCGTTCGGCGCATTCGTGGCGGAGTGGCAACGGGCGCACATTGCGCTGGCAACGAGATCGCGGGCCGCTCGCCGCGCCAGACCGTGGTCGAAGGCCGGCGAATCGGTGTGCCGAAGCAACTCCGGCGGCAGGGGTTCCTCGGGCAGGTAGTCGTTGCCCCAAGTCAGGCGAAGGGAGGCGTCGCCGGTTGCCGGACTGCGGTAGACGAGTTCGATGGGATTGAGACCCTTGTTCAGACGCACCTCGCCGCCGGTGGCCAGGGGAACGTCACCAGCGGGCAGCTTTTGCAGTTCGACTACGACTTCGCCGCCGATGCTCAGCCGCACTGCGCCCGAGCCGCGTACGCTGAACCGGTACCAGTCGTTCAGGTCGAGTTCGATTGCGCCGCGGAAGATGGCCTCGAACGGGCCGGCGTCGATGAAGGGGCTCGCGGCCTGACCCGCGGGAACGTAGAGGGCGGCCAGCCGCGCGATCCGGGCGTCCGTCGTGTCGCCGTCCAGCGAACGGAGTTCGAGCTCAAGCCCGGGCTGCTCGAAGACTTCAGGGTCCGGTTGCGCGGCGGCGACGACGCCGGCGAGGATCTCGGCGCCGGCGCGGGATCCGAGTTCGTGGATCGTGCCGTGAATGAACTCGCGCATCCGCTCGCCGCCGGCGCTTAAGAGGTTCATCTCCAGGTGGTACTGCTGCACCGGGAGAATGTCCGGGATCTCGACGAAGACCGAGCGTCCGTCGGTGGAGAGGGTGGCAGACGGAATCGCGAGAACGTCTTCGCCGACACCCTCGCCGAGCACCCGGTAGTCCTCGGAGCCGTAACTGGCTTGCCGCACGTACTGCCAGATCCGCATCGAGTAGTTGCCCGGATCGGCGGCGACCTCCGGGTCGAGCGCCGTGGTGAAGCGGACCACGATGCCGTCGGGGGCGGTCTCGTAGGCCGCCGGGACGCGCAGCGGCTCGCTGGTTCGCCGCACGCGGTAGAAGCCGCCGGACTGGGTGCGGTCGCCTGCCCAGGCGAACAGGCCACAGACGTAGAGGTGGTCGTCGGCGGGGTTGAAGCGGCCCCGGATCAGGCCGGTCGGGGCGGCTGCGACAGGGAGTTCGACCACGGCCGCCTGGCGGGGCGGTCCGTCGTTGCCGGCGAAGGCCTGGTCGAACAGCACGGAGAACATTTTGCCGTTGCCGTAGGACAGGTAGAGCAGCGATTCGTCGAGTTCGCCCCAGCGTGGGCTACGCACCCAGACCGGCGCCGACGGTGAGCGGTCCACGTCGTGGTGGATCCACGTCACGGGTTGAACGAAGTCGTCCGGGTCCCGATCAGGCTCGCGCCAGGCGCGCATGTAGCCGTGGAAGGTCCCCGGCTCGACCCAGTTGATCCGGTTCTCGGGCGTCCAGTGACCCTCCTGGTCGGTGACGATCACGCTCCCGTCCGGATTGACCACCAGCCCGTTCGGCGCCCGAAAGCCGTTGGCGATGATCTCGGTGGAGGCGCCGTCGGCGGAGACCTTGAGGATCGTGCCGTGCTGGGGCACGCGGGCGTCGAAGTCGTGCCCCGTGCCCTTGGCGTAGTAGAAGTTGCCGTCGGCGTCCGTTTCCAGGCCGACCGAGAACTCGTGGAAGTGGGCCGATGCCTGCGCGTCGTGGTTGAACGCCTCGTAGTGGTCGGCCTCGCCGTCGCCGTTCAGGTCGTGGAGGCGGGTGATCTGGTCGCGGGAGGTGACGAAGATCTCGCCGCCTCGGGTGTTCACGCCGAGCGGTTCGTAGAGCCCGGTGGCGAAGCGCTTCCAGGTGAACCCCCCGATCTCCTCGCCGCCGAGACCGTCGACGATCCAGACATCGCCCATCCAGGTGGCGACCACCGCCCGCCGGCCGCCGTCCAGGAAGTCGAAGCCGCCCAGGCGCATCCAGGATCGGTAGGGGTTGTCGTGCGGGGTGGTGATCGCCTCGAGCGTGAAGGGGCCGCCCCCGCGGCCGAGGACGCGGCTCTCGGTCGTCACGGTCTCGGTCCAGTGGGCGGGGCCGCCGCGGGTCAGCGCTTCGAGATCGGCTGCCGGCTCGACCCCGGCCGCCCTCGCGACGAAACCGGCGTTCGATCTGCCGCGCTGCCCGATCACGACCTTGAACCGGACCGGTTCGTCGCCGGCCGGGACTCGGAGGCGGAGGTCGTCGCCGTCGCCGTCGACCCAACGGACGCCCTCCGGCGCACCGACCAGGGCGGCGACGATGGGGCCGCTCCGTTCGCCTCTGGCCGCCGCCGACGGGCGCGGCGAGCGGAAGCCCGCCGCTGCGCCGTCGGTCCAGGCGTCGCCACTCTCCTGGTGGGCAACCTGGACAGCCAGGTCCGCGTCCCGGGACCCGATGTTCAGCGTGCGGCTGAACAGCCCGCCACCCTCCGAGGCGCCGAGTTCCAGCACTTCAGTGTCGCCGACCTTGTAGTGCAGCACGACCTGGGCGCCGTGCAGGTAGTGGCCGAGCCAGCGGGCGACGGCACGGTTCTGGGGCCCGAAGCGGCGACCGCCACGGCCCACGATCCGGGTATCCCGGAAGTCGTCGTCGGCCCGCGACCAGCCCGGTGCGTCCGGGTTCGTGAACACCAGGTCGCCTGTGATCGCCGGCTCGATCTCGTGTCTGCCGTTGTAGTTGATCGAGTTCCAGTCCATGAAGCCGGACCCGGTCCAGCCCGCCGCCCAGCGCAGCGTGTCGGTGTCGAAGAGCAGGAACTCCGTGCCCTTGGCGACCCCGCCGGGCCCGTCGTCGACCCGGATGGCAATGCCCTTGTTCGCGTTGTTCCCGGGCTCGACGATGTAGGAGTGGACCTTGTAGGGCCCATAGTCCATGTCGGACCAGGGGTCGCCGGTCAGCTCCTGGGCGCTGGCCGCGCCCGCGAGCAGTACGGCGCCCGCAATCGGCAGAATGGCGGCGGTCAGGTGTCGCATCGGGCCGGGGGATTGTAGCTGGGGGTGCGGGTGGGGCCGGTGTCGGCGCCAACGCCGCCACGTGTCATGTCGCTGAGTCGGTTGACGGAAACCGCTGGTGAGGCTACGTTCACGCGCACCATGAAGAAGACAACACTCTGGATCGTCGCCGGTGTAACCGGTCTTATCCTTCTGGGCCTCGGCTACGGCGTCGGCTGGATCGCCGGCGCCACCGGTGTCGGCCGCACGGTACCGATCGCCGAACTCTCGGAACGCGAGCGCGCCTTCGCCGAGCGGATGCAGAGCGTGGACCTCGTAGGCCACTTCACGATCGGGAACATCGAGGGGCTCGAGGAGTTCGAGGTCAGGCGCGACCGAAACCCCGAGCGCTACGAGATCGCGAGCATCGCGAAGATCGAGGGAGAAGGCGACCGCTGGCGCTTCGACGTCCGCGTGGTCTACATGACGGTCGATGTGACCTTGCCGGTCGTCGTGCCGCTGGTGTGGGCTGGCGACACGCCGATGGTCAGCATCACGGACTTCGAGATTCCGGGCCTGGGCGAGCAGTTCGGGGCGCGGGTGCTGTTCTACGACGACCGGTATGCCGGCACCTGGGACCACGGGCCGTACGGCGGCTTGATGTACGGCGTGATCGAGCCGGCGGGAGGCGGCGAGTAGTCGCCTACCAGGTGTCGATGTTGCGGCGCTTCTTGCCGTCCCGCACCGGGGGCGGCGGCACGGAGTCGAGCGTCCGTGCGATCCAGCGGCGCGAGTCGGCGGGGTCGATCACGTCGTCGACGGCGAAGGAAGCGCCGGCGGTGATGGCGCTGCCTCGTTCGTAGGCCGCGGCGACGAGTTCCTCGTAGCGGACCCGGCGCTCTTCGGGGTCTTCCATTGCGGCGAGTTCGTTGCGGAACCCGAGCTTGACCTGGCCTTCGAGACCCATGCCGCCGAACTCCGCGGTCGGCCAGGCGACGGTGAAGAACGGCTCCTTCAGGTCGCCGCCCGCCATCGCCTGGGCGCCGAGACCGTAGGCCTTGCGGAGCACGATCGTCAGCGTCGGCACGGTGACGTTGGCGCCGGTCACGAACAGCCGGCAGCAGTGGCGGACCAGGGCGGTGCGCTCGATCTCCGGCCCGACCATCATGCCGGGCGTGTCGCAGAGCACGAGGACGGGAATGTCGAAGGCGTCGCATAACTGCAGGAAACGTGCGCCCTTGTCCGAGCCGTCGCTGTCGATGGCGCCGGACAGGAACTCGGGGTTGTTGGCGAGGACGCCCACCGGCCGCCCCTCGACCCGGATCAGGGTGGTCACCATGCCGAGACCGAACCCGGGCCGGAGCTCCAGCACGCTGCCGGTGTCGGCCAGGGTGCGGATCACTTCGCGCACGTTGTAGATGCGCAGGCGGTTCTCCGGCACGATCCGGCGCAGGAGTCTCTGATCGGGGCACTCCCAATCGTCGACCCGACCCTGGAAGTACGACAGGTACTGCTGCGCGGCCGCAACCGCCTCGACCTCGTCCTGGACCGCGATGTCGACGACGCCGTTGGGCACCTGGATGTCCATCGGACCGACTTCCTCCGGCCGGAACACGCCGAGGCCGCCGCCCTCGATCAGTGCCGGGCCGCCCATGCCGATGCTCGAGTCGGCGGTGGCGATGATCACGTCGCAGCAGCCGAGCAGAGCGGCGTTGCCCGCGAAGCAGAAGCGCGAGGTGATGCCCACGATCGGCACCAGTCCGCTCAGGCGGGCGAAGGAGGTGAAGGTCGGCGTGTCGAGAGGCCGGTAGGTCTCGTCGCTGCGGCCCTGGCCTGCCTTGGTGGTCGAGGCGCCGCCCTTGCGCTTGCCGCCGGTACCGGCGCGGCCGCCGCCACCCTCGGCGAACAGGACCACCGGGCGCTTCCAGCGGTGAGCCAGTTCCACCATGCGGTCCGTCTTCGGATGGTTGATCGCGCCCTGGGTGCCGGCGAGCACCGTGTAGTCGTAGGCCATGACGACGCAGCGGTTGCGATCGTCAGGGAAGAGATCGCCGTTGATCGAGCCGACGCCGGTGATCATGCCGTCGGTCGGGAACTTGCGGATGATCTCGTCCTTCGCGAGGCCGGTGCCGGGAGTGAGCACCAACTGGCCGTGCTCGACGAAGCTGCCTTCGTCGCAGAGTTGGTCGATGTTCTCGCGCGCCGTGCGCTGCTTCGTGTTGCGGCGCTTCTGGACGGCGTCGGGCCGCGCCTCGTCCAGGGTCGCCCGGTGGCGCTCGAGGACTTGGGCGAGATCGGGACGGATCGCGTCGAGGTCGATCTCGACCTCCTGCTCGTCGCTCGAGACCTCGACGTCACGTTCCTCGATCAGCGCCAGGACGTGGCCTGCCCAGACCGCGTCGCCGACAGCGGCCCGCAGATCCCGCAGTACGCCGCCGATGTCCGAGCGGATCTCGTGCTCCATCTTCATCGCTTCCATGATGAAGAGGACCTGCCCCGGGGCGATCTCCTGGCCGGGTTCCGCCTCGTGACTGAGGACAGTGCCCTGCATGGGGGCGCGGACGGCGGTGAGGCCTTCGGGGACGGGTGTCGAGTCGATGGGAGGGGGCGCGGCGGCCGGCACGCTGACCGCGGGGCCACCCGACTTGCCGTGATCGAGCACGGCGAGTGGATCGACCGCGTCCACCTTGACGCCGGCCAGGCCGCGTCTACCGCCGTCGGTGGTACCGGCCCGGCAGCCCCGATCCTCGAACCCTGCTGCCGCCTCGACGAGTTCTTCCAGCCGCTCGTCGACGAAGCGGGTGTGGATGTCCCACGACCCGGCCTCGGGCCGCGTGAGCAGCGCGCGCAGGAAGGAAGCGTTCGTCTCGATGCCCTCGATTCGGAAGTCGCCGAGCGCCCGGGCGGTCCGGGCCAGGGCGGCGACATGGTCGGCCTGTGGCACTCGCCCCACCACCTTGGCCAGCAGGGAGTCGAAGCGTGGATTCGTCTGGTAGCCGGCGTAGCCGAACGTGTCCGTGCGCAGCCCCGGTCCGTTAGGGGGCTCGAAGGCGGTGAGGACGCCGCCGGTCGGCAACACCGCGCCGCCGGCGGCCATCTTCTCCATGTTGACCCGGGCCTGGACGGCGGAACCGCGCGGCTCGGCGCCGTTCTGCGGAGTGAAGCCCAGTTCGGCGAGCAGGCGGCCCTGGGCCAGTTCAAGCTGGAGGTGGACGAGGTCGACGCCGAAGACCTCCTCGGTCACCGTGTGCTCGACCTGCAGGCGCGCGTTCGCCTCGATGAAGAAGAAGCGCGGTTCGCTATCGGGCGCGGTCGGGGTCTCGACCAGGAACTCGAAGGTGCCGAGGTTACGGTAGGACGCGGCCGAAGCAAGAGCGAGCGCGGCGTTCCGGATCGCCTCGCGCAGCGGGGGCGCCAGGCAGGGCGCGGGCGCGATCTCGACCAGCTTCTGGTGGCGTCGCTGGAAGCTGCAGTCCCGATCGCCGAAGTGGACGATCGCCCCGCTCACGTCGCCGGCGATCTGGACTTCGACGTGGCGAACCGCCGTCAGCAGCTCCTCGACGAAGACACCGTCGTTGTCGAAGGCAGCCCCGGCCTCGGACACCGCCCGGCGGTACGCGTCCTCGAGTTCGTTTTCTCGGGTCACGATCCTCATGCCGCGTCCGCCGCCGCCCCCGACCGCCTTGATCAGCATCGAGGCGCCCGGGGGCAGGTCGTCCATGAAGGCGCGGGCCTGTTCGACGGTCACCGGCTCGGAAACCCCGGGGACGACCGGAACGCCGTGCTTCTGGGCGAGAGCCCGGGCCCGCGCCTTGTCGCCGAACAGCTCGAGGGACGTAGGCTCCGGTCCGACGAACCGGAGGCCCGCGGCGATACAGGCGCAGGCGAAGCCGGCGTTCTCGCTCAGGAAACCGTAGCCCGGGTGGACCGCGTCGCATCCGTGCCCGGCGGCGGCCCGGAGCAGTTGCTCGCCGTCGAGGTAGGCGGCGGGGCCGGCGCCGCTGAGCGCCGCCGCTTCGTCCGCCCTCCGGACGTGAAGCGACGCGGCGTCGTCCTCTGAGAACACCGCGACGGTCGGGATCTCGAGTTCGGCCGCGGCGCGGGCGATACGGACCGCGATCTCCCCGCGGTTGGCGATCAGCAACTTCATCGGCCTTTGTCCCTCTGGGCCGGAAGGGCCCCCTCAGCTCGGAAGGGCCGCTATCCTATGCGGCCGCGCGACCGCCCCCTCGCACGTCAAACCGGAGAACCCCATCCGATGAAAGTCCTTCGCACGCCCGACGAGCGCTTTGCCAACCTGCCCGACTTCGACTACGAACCGCGCTACACCGTCGTGCCCAGGGGCGACGGTGAGGGCCAAGGCCTCCGGATCCACCACGTGGAGGCGGGGCCGGAGGACGGTCCGGTCGTGCTCCTGATGCACGGTCAGCCGACCTGGAGCTTCCTCTACCGGCGCATGATCCCGGTGCTCGTGGAGCGGGGAATGCGGGTGATGGCGCCTGATCTGGTCGGCTACGGACGCTCGGACAAGCCGACCGAGCGGGATGACTACACCTACCAGAGGCAGGTCGACTGGCTGAGCGCCTGGCTGCGCAGCAACGGCGTCGTCCATGCGACGCTGGTCGGCCAGGACTGGGGCGGCCTGATCGGGCTGCGGATGGCGGCGCTCGACCCGGCACGCTTCGCCCGCATCGTGGCCGCGAACACCGGCTTGCCGCTGCCGCTCGATATGCCCGAGGAGACGGTGAAGAAGATCGAGACGTTCCGGGCCGAGGCGCCGACGCCGACGATGATGGAGATGCAGCAGCAGATCTCGCAGATGGGGACGGACCCGGCGGTGAAGTTCGCGTACTGGCAGAAGTGGACCTGGGAGACCGAGGACGTTCCGGTCGGGCTCATGCTCGCGGCCAGCGTCGACGGCGTGTCGCTCACGCCCGAGGAGATGGCGGCCTACGACGCGCCCTTCCCGGATCCGTCGTACAAGGCGGGAATCCGGGCCATGCCGAGCCGCGTGCCGATGCTGCCGAACGATCCTTCCGTGCCGGGCCAGATCGAGGCTTGGCGCGTGTTCTCGGAGTGGACGAAGCCCTTCCTCTGCGCCTTCGCGGACAACGATCCGGTGACGGGCGGCGCCAGGCGGCCCTTCGAGGCGAGGGTTCCCGGTGCGCAGGGGCAGTCCCACAAGACGATCGAGGGCGGTGGCCACTTCCTGCAGGAGGGCCGGGGCCGGGAACTGGCCACGATCGTCGCCGACTTCATCGATTCGACGATTTGACATCTGGAGACTCGGGTGATGTCATAGCACCACCAATAGGGAGGTCCTGACATCATGCGTAGTACGGTGCGAATCGACGACGACCTCATGGGGGCCCTCCGAGCGCGCTCGGAGGGTGAGGGCCTGAGCATGACGCGCATGCTCAACCGGCTGCTGCGGTCCGGCCTCGCCGCGGAATCGGGCGCCACCCGGCGGCCGAGGTTTCGGCAAGCAACCGCGCGCATGGGCCGATCCCGCGTCGATCTGGACAAGGCGCTCTCGCTCGCCGCAGCGCTCGAGGACGAGGAGATTGTTCGCAAGCTCTCGGTGAGGAAATGACTGCCCCGTGATGATCGTCGACGTCAACGTCCTCCTGTACGCGGTCAACGAGAACGCCGAGAACCACGAGCCGATCCGCTCCTGGTTGGAGGACGCACTGGACGGGGACGAGACGGTGGGCCTGCCGTGGATCGTCTTGCTGGGCTTCGTTCGGATAGCGACCAATCCGCGCGTGTTTTCGGCGCCGTTGTCGGTCGACGAGGCGCTTGACAGGGTGGAACAGTGGTTGGACGCCCATGTCGTCACGATCGTCGGGGAGAAGACCGACCACTGGCGCGCGCTGCGGGGCCTGCTCGAAGACACGGGTACGGCGGGGAACCTGACAACCGATGCTCACCTCGCGGCGTGCGCCATCACGCACGATGCAACCCTGGTGTCGTGTGACGGCGACTTTGCCCGTTTCGAGGACCTGCGTTGGAGGAATCCGCTGAATGCTGCGCGGCCGACCACAGGCCGCCGTACGGGCCCGCCGCGGTAGCCGCGGTACGATGCCGGCGATGCTCGGCACGACCCTCGACGCCACGGCGTACCTCGACCGTCTGCGCGCCGAGCTGGCCCGGGTGGACGCGGCGGCGGTCGAGCGTTGGGCGGATCTGGTGTTCGATGTCTGGACGCGGGGCAGCACGCTCTATCTGATCGGCAATGGCGGGTCGGCCGCAGCGGCAAGCCACCTGAGTGTCGATCTGGGCAAGGGCACGGTCGCCAAAGGCAGCCTGCGGGACGAGTCCCTTCGGCGGTTGCGGGTCGTCAGTCTGGCTGACAACGCGCCGTGGATCACGGCGGTCGCGAACGACCTCGACTACGAGCAAGTCTTCGTCCAGCAATTGTTGAGCGCGGCCGTCTCCGGCGACGCCCTGATCGCGTTCAGCGGCTCGGGCAACAGCCCCAACGTCCTCGCCGCGGTGGACTGGGCGAACCGACACGGCCTGCGCACATTCGGGTTGACCGGGTTCGACGGCGGGCGGCTGAAGGAACTCCAGCAGGACGGCGTTCATGTCGAGCTCGACGACATGGGCATGGTCGAGAGCGTTCACGTGAGCTTGTTCCACTGGATCGTCGACGATGTCTACGCCCGGACCCAGCGGACCGGGCGCTACGCCTGAGCGCGGCTTGGAGATGGCAGCGAGCGGACGCCGGGTCGACCTCCCAGGGCGGGGTGCGACCTGGGTGCACGAGGTCAAAGGACCCCCAGGGGCGCCGGTCCTGTTGCTGCTGCACGGCCTGGCGGCCACGGCGCGCCTGAACTGGGCCACCAGTTTCGCCGCGCTCGGACGCGGGTTCCGGGTCATCGCACTCGACCAGCGCGGGCATGGCCACGGCATTCGGCGGATCGGCGCCTTCAAGCTCGAGGACTGCGCCGACGATGCGGAGGCGCTGGCCGATCACTTCGGCGTGGAGCGGGTGATCCCGGTCGGCTACTCGATGGGCGGAGCGGTGGCGCAGTTGTTCTGGCGCCGCCATCCAGATCGGACCGCGGGTCTCGTGCTCTGCGCTACGGGGTTCCGCTTCGCTGGCGCTCGAGCCGAGCGGGCGGCCTCCACGCTCGGGCCGTTGCTGTCGTTCGCGGCGCGCGCGGCCCCCCAGTCGCTGTGGGACAGGATGGGCGTTCGGATGCTCGAGAACGTCCAGGATCCCGCCCTGCAGCAGACATTGAAGCAGGAGACAGGACCGACCGATCCGGTCTCGGTGATCGAGGCTGGCGCCGCGTTGGCCCGGTTCGACTCGAGCCCCTGGCTCGGAGACATCGACGTGCCGACCGCGGTGGTGCTGACCGAGCAGGACGGGCACATTCCGCCCCAGTACCAGGAGCTCATGGCGTCGATGATCCCCGGGGCCTCGATCCACCGGGTGGGTGCGGACCACTACGCCTGCGTGGCGCGGCCGGACCTGTTCGTACCGACACTCTTCGAGACTTGCCGATCCGTCGCCCTGCGCGGCGCGGCGGTGCGCAGCGTTTCCTGACGTCGCGTCAGCGCGTCCGCTAGCGCGGCAGAAACTGGGTGCGCGGGCCTTCTGGCCCGCATCCGGCGCGAAGCGCCGGTCTCTGGGAGTCTGCCGCGCTAGCGGCGCTTTGGCTTCCGGAGGCGCTTGCGGCGTCGTCGCCGCGGCCGGGTGACGTGGGCGGCCTGGGTGGCGGGCTGCCGGCCCAGGTTCACGAACTGGTCCCACACGGCGCGGCTCCACGCCGTTGCCTTCTCGACTGCCCGGTCCACCAGGTCGTAGATCACTGGCACGACGAGCAGGGTGAGCAGCGTGGAGGTGGCCATCCCGCCCATCGTCAGCACCGCGATCGCGGCGCGGGCCTCGGAACCGGAGGCGGTGGAGAACGCGACCGGCAGCAGGCCGCAGATCAGCGACAGGGCGGTCATCAGCACCGGGCGCAGGCGTGCCGGCCCGGCCTCGAGAATCGCCTCTCTGCGGGTGCGGCCGTCCTGGCGGAGGCGGTTGATGTAGTCGATCAGCAGGATGCCGTTCTTCATCACCAGCCCCATCAGCACCAGCAGGCCGATGCCGCTCAACATGTCGAGCGGCTTGCCCGAGAGCTTGAGGGCGAGGAAGGCGCCGATGAAGGAGAGCGGCGCCGACATCATGATCGTGATCGGGTGGACCAGGGAGTTGAAGAGGGACGCCAGGACCATGTAGATCGCGGCGATCGCGAGCACGAAGGCGAAGAGCAGCGAGACGCTGGTCTCCTGCAAGACCACCGTCGTGCCGCTGGGCACGAGTTGGTTCGGGGACTCGAGCCCCAGCATCTGGCCGTACTCCTCGACCCGGGCGGTCAGTTCGGACTGCGCCACGCCTTCCGCCGCGTTGGCAGCGATCGTGATCTCGCGCGAGCGATTCTGCCGGCTGATCTGGACCGCGCCTTCGCCGAGCCGGATGTCGGCGACGTTGGTGATCGGGGTCAGTTGACCGGAGGCGGTGCGGATCTGGATCAGGTCCAGCTTCTCCGGAGTGTCCCGGTACTCGGGCAGGACCTGGACCCGGATGTCGTAGCGTTCCCCGCCCTCCTCGAAAGAGCCCAGGTCCTCGCCCGCGAGCAGGGTGCGGATGGTGCGGCCGATGACCGTTGCCTGCACCCCGAGGTCGGCGGCGCGGTCGCGGTCGACGTCGATCTTGATCTGGGGCTTGCCGGTCTCCCAGCTCGTCCCGACGTCGACGAAGGCGGGATCGGAGCGCATCAGCGCCACCAGCCGGTCCGAATAGAGCTCGAGATCTTCCATGAGCGGACCGCGCAGGCTGTAGGTCACGGCGCGCGAGCCCAACTGGTCGTCGCTTCCCGCGATCCAATTGATCGGCGACACGGCGATCTCCTCGGCCTCGGGGATCTGCGTCAGCAACCGCTCGCGGACCCGGTCCATGATCGCCACCTGGCCGAGATCGCGCTCTCGCTTGTTCGTCAACTGGACGTAGATGGAAGCCCGATGAGGCTCCCGTCGGCTGCCGCCGCCGATCGTCGCGAAGCGGTTCATGACCTCGGGGTCAGCCGCGAGCACCTCCTCGGCGCGGCGCGTCGCCTGCGCGGTGACGGCGAGCGGGGTGCCGATCGGCATCTTGACGGCGACGTTGAACTCGCTCCGGTCCTCGGTCACGAACAGATCGAACGGGAGCGTGCTGGCGACCAGGACCCCACCGGCCATTGCCGCCACGGCGACGATCAGGGTGAGCACCTTGTGGCCGAGGGCGCGCCGCAGAACTTCCTGGTAGAAGCGGTCGAGCCCGTCGAGGGCCCAGCCCAGGGCACGGCTCACCGGGTCGTTTCCCTGGCGCGTCGTCAGCACGCGGCTGCCGAGCATGGGCGTCAGGGTCAGGGCGAAGAGGCTTGACACGCAGACGGCGATCGCCATCACCATGCCGAACTCGTAGAACCACTGGCCGACCGTGCCCGACATGAAGGCGATCGGCACGAAGACCGCGCACAGTGCCAAGGTGGTCGAGATGACCGCCAGCGTCACCTGGCTGGCGCCCTCCTCGGCCGCCTGCCTTCGGTCCAGCCCCTGCTCGATCCGTCGGTAGATCACCTCCAGGACCACGATGGCGTCGTCGATCACGACGCCGATCGACAGCGACAACGCCATCAGCGTCATCACGTTCAGGGTGAAACCGGCGAGGTAGAAGAAGGTGAAGGACGCGATCACGGAGGAGGGGATCGCGAGCGCCGAGATCATCGTCGACCTGGGGTTGCGCAGGAACAGGAGCACCACGGCGACCACCAGGACGCCCCCCCAGAGCATGTTCGAGAACACGGAGTAGATCGAGTCCTCGATGAACACCGCCATGTCGCGGGTGATCAGGACCTCCATGCCGGGCGGCAGGTTCGGGCGCAGCGCCTCGACTTCGGTCCGAACCGCTTCGGCGACGGCGACCGTGTTCGCCCCGCTCCGCCGCCGCACCTCGAGCGAGACGCCGCGCTGGCCGTTGAAACGGGCCACGGACCGCTCCTCGGCCAGGCCGTCCTCGATCTTCGCCACGTCCCGCAGGTAGACCAGCCGGCCGCCGCGTTCGGCGGCGATCAGGGCGCCGAAGTCCTCGACCCGCTTGACCCGGCCGGAGGTGGTCACCGTCCATTCGCGCTCGGGGCCCTCGACCCGGCCGCCGGCGGTCTCGGCGTTCTCCAGCAGCAGGGTGGAGCGGACGTCGTCGATCGACAGCCCGTAGCCGGCGAGCCGGACCGGGTCGAGCCAGATCCGCACCTCGCGCCGCCGCGAGCCGATGATCTCGATGCTGCCGACGCCGGGCAGGCGTTCCAGCCGGTCCTTGACCATGTTCTCGGCCAGTTCGGACAGTTCGCGAACCGAGACCGGGCCGCCGAGCATGATCGACAGAATCGGCGTCGCGTCCGGGTCGATCTGGGTGACGACCGGATCCTCGATGTCGAGAGGCAGCTCCGCGCGGACGGGGGCCATCTTCTCGCGCACATGCTGCGCCTTGACGTCGATGTCGTAGCCGGTTTCGAACTCGATGAAGATCTGCGAGATCCCCTCCGAGGACACAGAGTTCAGTTCGCGGATGCCCTCGATGGTGTTGATCTGCTCCTCGAGGACGTCGGTGACTTCCGTTTCGACCGTCTCGGGAGAGGCGCCCTCGAGGACCGTGGTAACGGTGACGAAGGGGAACTCGACATCCGGGTTCAGGTCGACGTTGAGCCGGCTCAGCGACACCAGGCCGAGAACCACCAGCGCCACGTTCAGCATCAAAGCGAAGACAGGGCGCCGAATCGAGATGAGCGGCAGGTTCAGCATCGAGCCAGGCGGAGCCGGTGGGTAGAGATGCTCGCATCAAAGCGCGTGAACTCCAGGAAACGCCGAATCGAGATGAGCGGCAGGTTCAGCATGCCGAGAACAGGACTTGGCTCATGGCGGCGGCGGCTCGGCGGTGCGAACCGGCGCACCGTCGGCGAGCCGGTCGATCACCGGACCGACGATCACCGCGTCGCCGGCTTCGACGCCGGTCCTGATCTCGACCAGACGCAAGCCGGTTGCGCCGACCGTGACCTCGATCTGCCGGGCGAGGCCGTCCTCGGCCGTGAACAGGTAGGCGCGGCCGTCGCGGTTGAGCAGGGCGGCTCGTTCCACAATCATCGCGCCGCCGCGGGTCCGCGGCCGGATCTCGGCGCGGACGAAGGCGCCTGCCTTGGCGCCCGGCATGTTGCCGGGCACTGGCGCCCTCACCCGATAGGTCCGCGTCTCGGGGTCGATTCTGGCGTTGACCGACGCGATAGTGGACTGGAGCGATTCGGCGACGCCCTCGACGAGCAGAAGAGCCGGGTCGCCGACGAACACTGGCGACGCCGCCGCGGCCGGCACGTCGAGTTCGGCGGCAAAGCCCGTCTGTTCCTGGATCGTGACGACGACGGCGCCGGGGCCGACGATCGCCCCCTCGTGGAGTTGCCGTTCGACCACGTGGGCGGCGTAGGGGCTGATCACCTTTGTGCGGGTGAGGTCCTGCTGCGCGCTCTGGACCGCGGCCACCTCCTGCTGGACCCGAGCCTTGGCCACCGCGAGCAGGGTCAGTTGCCGATCGAGCTGTTGCGGCGGCGCCACCCGCTGCTCGGCCAGCCGGCGCACCCGCTCCAGTTCCAGGCGCGCCTGCGCGGCCTCTGCCTGCGCCAGCGCGAGGCCGGCGCGCGCCCGTTGCAGGTTGGTCTTGAACGGCGCCGGGTCGAGCTCGAAGACGACATCGCCGGCTGCCACTTGATCGCCGACATCGAAGTGGACGACCGAGAGCCTCCCCGGCAGCTCCGGACCGAGTTCGGTCAGGCGCGGCGCCACAACGGAGCCGGAGGCGGTGACCAGGGCGTCGACCTGACCGCGCCGCACCCGGGTGGTCTGGGCAAGCGCGCCGCTCCTGGAGATGCCCGTGCCGGCGGCCAGACTCGTTCCGGCGTTCGCGACGCTGTCGGGCACGTCGCCGCGGCAGCCGATGCTGACCGCCACGGCGAGCGTCGCGGCCAGCACGATGCTTCGCTGTAGGTGTTCAGGCCCCGATCGGGTCATGGTCCGACTCCTGCCAAGTCGTGCGGAGTCTCTGCCGTGCCGCGGCGTTCGAGGTGCTGCGTGGCCTTCACCATCGTACCGGTCGGTAGTTGGTACTCTGAGACCACCGCAGACCGAATCATACAGCCGGTGGCGGATCCGGGAGGATCCGCTGCCGTCCTGCGCAACAGTTCGGAGGTCGCTTGAACATGCACCGCGATTCACGGAGAGCCCACGCCCCCGGTTCCCTCGTTGCCGGCCTGATCCTTGGTTTGACTGCCGGCGCCGTGCCGCCGGTGGCCTCGGAGGACTTCGACCACGTCCACCTCACCGTCCCGGACACGATGGCGGCGGCCCAGTGGTACAACGATCTTTTCGGCGGCAAGCTGGGCAAGAGCGGCCCTTTCGACGCCGTGTTCTATGGCAACGACATCCTGAAGGTCCGGGAGGGCGAGCCGACCAGCGGCAGCGGCGACACCTCGGTCGATCACATCGGTTTCTCGGTCGAAGACGTGGCAGCGACGCTGGAACAGTGTGAAGCGGCCGGTGGCAAGGTGGTCGGCGCCGCCCGACACGTGGAGGCGGCAGGCTTCACCTTCGGCTTCTGCGAGGACCCCTGGGGTACCCGGATCGAGGTGATCGACGACATGGACCACGGCGGCGCGCCGGGGCTGCACCACATTCACGTCTTCTCGGGCGACGCGGTGGCGACCGCCGCCTGGTACGCGAAGCAGTTCGGCGGCGAGGTCGTGCCCTTCAAGGGCTTAGCCCCCCTGCACTCGATCCTCTACGACAACGGCGGCGACGAGACCTGGCTGATCGTCAACCAGGTGCCGGGCGAACGGACCGGCACCGACGGCACGGTGGTCGATCACATCGGCTGGCACACTACTGAGTACGATCCGTGGCTCGAGCGGTTGCGGGCCGACGGCGTGAAGTTCGTCGTCGAGCCGCGGGAGTTGGAGGACGGGCACCGGATCGCTTTCATCGAGGGGCCCGACGGCACGAAGATCGAAGTGGTCGAGATACTTGAGGAAGGGGCTCCTTGACGGGAGCGCCGAACGGGGAGAACCGCCGCCGGCGGGTGTGGCTGCGGCTGGGGCTTCTGAGTGCAGCCGCGGCGACCGGGGTTGCCGTCGCACCGCTCGGGGCACAGGAAACGGCTGCGCCCGTTGAGCCGGCGCGGTTCCACCACCTCCATCTCAACGTCACCGATACCGACCGCTCGATCGACTTCTACCGCAGCACCTTCGGCGCGTTGCCGATCGAGTTTCGCGGCGCGGTGGACGCCGTGTTCACGGAACGATCCTTCATCCTGTTCAACGAGGTGGAGGAGGCGCCCGACGGCAGCCAGGAGAGCGGCATCTGGCACTTCGGCTGGGGCGGCGTCGATCTCCCGAACGAGTACAAGTGGCTGGTGTCCCGCGGGGTCGACATCCACACCCCGATCTACAGCCTGGGCCGTGGGCACGTCGTCTACGTGAACGGCCCCGACCGCGAGATGATCGAAGTGAACACGATGGGCCACCACCGCTTCGCCCACGTCCACCTGTTCGCCGTCGACGTCAACGAGACTGCGGCCTGGTACGAGCGGCACTTCGGGCTGCGCGCCGGGCGCAGTGCGGACGGCAACCCGCGGCCGGTTGGGCCGGACGCGGAGTTCGCGAACTGGCAGGAGTTCCACCGCGAGCACCGGGCCTGGTCGAACGGCTTCAGGGCCGACAACGTGAGCTTCATCGTCTACAACATTCCCGACTACGAGCCGGTGGCGCCGTGGTGGCCGCAGGACGCGGCGCCGCTGCGCGAGCTGTCGCCTCAGCGGGGGAGGGCGATCGACCACTTCGCCTTTTCCTATCGCGACATCGAACCCGTGTTCGAACGGCTGCAGGCGGCGGGGGTCGAGATCCTGGAGCCGATCACCTACCGGCCGGAACTCGAGATGCGAAGTTTCTTCGCGATGGGCCCGGACAAGGTGGCGGTCGAGGTCGTCGAAGCGAAGCCGATCCCCGAGGGCGTGTGGGACTGAGGCGGCTCGAGAGCTGCCAGGGCTGCTAAAGTCCGCCTGCCTACCGACAACTGGTTAGACGAAGCTGGAGGCGCGCATGAGCCGCTCGATCGTTGCACTTCTCACCCTGGGCGCCCTGGGTCTCGCCTCGGTGGCGGTCGCCGCCGACACCGGCGAGGCGGTCACCTTCCACGAGCACGTGCTGCCGATCTTCCAGCAGAGCTGCCAGACCTGCCATCGCCCGGGCGGCGACAACGTGGCCGGCATGGTGGCCCCGATGTCGCTGATGACCTACGAGGAGACGCGGCCGTGGGCGCGTTCGATCGCGCGCCTGGTGCAGAGCCGCGAGATGCCTCCATGGGACGCGACAGGCCACACGGCCGGCGTCTTCGCCAACGAGCGGACACTGAACCAGGAGGAGATCGACACGATCGTGGCCTGGGCGGGACGCGGCGCGCCGAAGGGCGATCCGGCCAAGGGGCCGGCCCCGCGCCAGTTCGAGGACACCGGCGGCTTCCTGATCGGCAAGCCGGACCTGATCGTCTACCTGGAGGAGCCTCACTTCGTCGGCGATGAGGTGGAGGACGAGCAGCCCAACTTCTACATCACGCTGACCGAGGAGATGCTGCCCGAACCGCGCTGGATTCAGGCGATCGAGTACCAGCCGGATGCCGAGTTCGTTCATCACATCACCGGCCGCGCGTTGACCCCGAACGAGGACGGCGAGGTCAACGTGCTGAGCGAGAACACGTTCTCGCTGGGTTCGATCGCGGCCGGCGAGGACCCGACGATCTACCCGCCTGGCTTCGGCAACCAGTTGAGCGCCGGCATGGTGGTTCGTCTGAACGTCCACTACCACAAGGAACCGGGGCCCGGCACCGAGGGCTATGACCGTTCGGCGGTCGCTTTCAGGTTCCATCCGGTCGGCGCCGACGTGAAGCACACGGTGACCTGGAACACGGTCGGCGCCGGCGCCTTCGAGATTCCGCCCGGCCACGGGCGCTGGCGTGTCGGGTCGTCCAAGGTGTTCGAGAAGGACACGGTGGTGCTGTCGCTGCATCCGCACATGCACTTCCGCGGCGAGAGCATGAAGTACACGGCGTTCTACCCCGACGGCGGCGCCGAGGTGCTGCTCGACGTCCCTCAGTACGACTACAACTGGCAGACGAACTACATCTACCGTCAGCCGAAGGTGCTGCCGGCCGGCACCCGGGTGGAGATCGAAGCGATCTACGACAACTCGGAGACCAAGCTCGACGAGTACCCGTTCCTGAACATCGAGCGCGCGGTCGATTGGGGCGCCCAGAGCACGGACGAGATGATGGCCCCGTTCCTGGCCTGGACCTACGTCGAGGCCGAAGAGGCGGAGGCGATCCGGACCGCCGGCGGGTCGAGTTCGACCGGCGGCGGCGAGTAACTGCATCCGCACCCGCCTGCCGAGGGCCCGGTGGGTGGGGTCCCTCGGGACGTGCCATCCGTGCGCCCGATGACGGGCGCACGGACTGGTTCACGGGTGGCACGGATCGCGCCACCCGGGATCGCCCTTGATCGGAGGATGGGAAGGGGGCGCTCACTGCGCTCCCCTCGGAGCCTTGCGGGCGCAAGTCCGCCGGTGCGTAGCGGGGCTGCCGTGTCCTCACCGGAACTTGAACTGGTCGGCGCTCACCGCAGGGCAGTCATGATCCGCCGCGTAGCGGCAGGTAGGTTCCCGCGCACGACGAGTTCGTTTTCGACGATGACCGGGAGTTCTCGGCTGGAGTCAAGAGCGGCGATGGAGGCGTCGGCGGGGCGATAGGGCGTCAGAGGATCTGAGAGGGCGATGACGAACCGTCGGCCGTCCTTGGTCGTCGCCAGGGTTGGTGCGATGACGGTCGCGCCGGCCGTTTGAAGAGGGGCGTCCATGTCGAATCGCGTCCCATCCACGGATTGGCGTTGGAGATCACTGCGGAGCAGCGCGGTCGAGGAAGCCAATCGGCTTGGGCTGAATTCGGCGAGCTGTCCGTCGATGAGGTAGCGGAGAAGTTGGGCGCCAATGTGGCGGTCGAGGAGACTGTGCTCGAACTTGTTCTTGAAGCTGCGTAGGCAGCGGTAGCAAGACGCCTCGCAGTCTTCCTTGCACTTGGCTAGAAGACCGAGTGCTGCCTGGAACAGCTCGACGGGTGATTCGGTGAGTTGGGTCGAGAACCCGGCACCGCCTGGGAGGGTGTCGTACAAGAAGACCTCGGCTTCAAGGCCAGTCGTACCGGCGGGCGTGAGTGCGGGGCGGAACTCGGCCATCAGTTCGCCCGGCTCGAGTTCGAGCAATCTGCAGGCGGCAGCAGCCAGCGCTTCGCTAACGGTTCGCAGGGCGACGACCGTTGAGGTGTGGCCGGGTTTGAGGCTCATTGGCGGAGCGACTCGCAAGGAGAAGAGTGCAATGTCCGTGATGAAGTCGGTGCCTAGGACGAGGTGGCGTACAGGGTTGATGCCGTCGCAGTTGCGCTTGTCGTCGTCTTCCGGATATGGCTTCAGGTGCGTGCCGTGCAGTTGGTTGGAATGGGCCGCTGTCGCCTCTACGCGGCCGCACTTTGTGCAATACGTGTAGCCGTCTTTTCTCGGACCCGTATTGGACACGAGCAGGTGTTTTCTCGACGCAAGTACTCGGACTCGTTCGTTGAGGATGGTCCAAGCCTCGGCATCGACGGGCGTATCCATCGTCAGCTTGGCGCGGGTCGCGTAGCTGGTCTCCGGCATGTCGTCTGGTGACGTGACCTCTTCGGTGTCGACGGGATGGGCGAACCCGGGGGGGCGCAGCCAGAAGCGCCCCGGACCAAAGGTCCGGACGCCGCCGCAGGCTTGGCAGTCCCGAGTCTCGCGCCGCTGGGCCTCGCCGACGGCGTACGTCCTGGCGAAGCCGCAGATCTCGCACTCCATGTAGATGCGCCTGGACTCCCATGCGGCGAAACGGTCGTTGGGATGGGCGGAGTAAATGGCACTCGACGTGTAGCACTTGCCGGAAATCCACACCTGTTTACCCGGGGCATACTGGGACAGGGCAACCGGGAGTCCTTGCTGGGGCGCGAAACGCATGATCGGGCGGTATCGCGTAGACCGGTCAGTGTCGAACACGTGGAAGGTCGCGACGTCGGTCGGGAAGGCGTAACGTGGGAGTTTCCCGCAGTAGAGAAGCCGGTCGAGAAGCTTGTCGGTGTTGGCGGCCTGCTGCGAGCTCTCCTCGCCCGCTTCCGGTTGGAGTTCGGCGGTCTCCCCGGGGGACTCGCCGTAGTCTTCGGCTACGTCGGGCGCGAGGCCAATAGCGTCGTCGATGGCTTCAAGGCAATCCTGAACGAGGCCGCTCAGGAGCAAGTCGCGGTCCTGCGGGATGATCTCTCGCGGAATCCAGGACGACACCCGGCACCGTAGGTTGCCTTCGTGCTCTCCGAGCCAGTCGGCGAAGTCGTGGCGGTTCAGGACAGAGGCAGGATCGCGGAACTCGGCGACGGTGCCGAGCACAGAGAAGAGGTCGTGATTCTGGCCAGGATCCACGGCCGGGATGCGATCCTGGTGGTAGCACTGGAGCAAGAACGCGCGGATGTGCCGGCGTACGATGTCCGGATTGTCGAGCGTCAGTTTCGGGTCGACGACATCGCCCCGGATCATCCCGTCCGGCTTGGTGAAGTAGTGCTCGTCGTGGCTGTCGGCGCTGCCGAAGGCAACGACGGTGGCGACCGCGTTGCCGCGGCGTCCTGCTCGGCCCGAGCGCTGCTGATAGTTGGCGCGGCTCGGCGGCATGTTGCGCAGCGCGACGCCGGACAGGGCACCGATGTCGATGCCGACCTCCATGGTCGTCGTGCTCGAAAGGACATCGACGGCTGTGGACGAGTTGGCGCGCTCTCCGAGGGCGATGTCCTGGAAAAGGAGTTCGTTCTCCTCTGCCTTGGAAAACACGTCCTCGGTCTGCGGGGCGTTCAACTGCGCCGTGTGCTCGGCGGCGACGAGTGCAAGCGGCGGATTCGGAGGTTCCGTGAGCGCGTCGGTGACGGGTCTGCGATAGAAGCCCTTTCGGGCCAGGAAGACGGGGTCGTGGTAAGGATCAAGCTCCCCGATGTTGAAGCTTCCGCAGTCCAGACAGTGCGGGATGCTCGAAACGGGCCGATGCACGGATTTGCAACTGCTACATCGGGCCCAGCTGCCTTCGAAGGCGAGGGTCAAATCGCTGCCTCGCAGGCGACTGAAGCCGTTGGCGGTGGCTTCGGTGAAACGGGCCAGTAGTTGGGGTGACCAATCGCGGTTGAAGATCTTGCGCGCTGCAGGGTCGGCGAGAATGGTATTCATGGCTCTGAACTTGCCTTTCCGCGAGCGGACGCTGATGCCTTGCGAACGGGGGCGCTGGCCCCAGACGGGCGGCATGGCACCGAGCCAGAAGCCGTACGCCTGCCAGCAGCGGAGCCACGCCCGCGCGAGTTCCGCCTTGGTGTCGGGCGCATCGGCGACGCCGGGAATCGAGGGGAGTTCGTGCAGCATAGCCGTGAGGTCTCCGCGCTCGGCGATGGATGCTAGGGCGAGAGCCTCGAATCCGAGAAAGCGGTCCTGCACGGTCGTTACTATCTGCTCGAGCAACGCTTCGGGTGGACGTTCTGATCGAATCTGCATGCAGAGTCCGACTAGATCGCCGTGGTCGGTCTGGTTGTTCTCGACCGCGTTTCGCACGATGAGATCCGCTGCGAAGCTCTCGCCAGCCTTCGTTTCGGGGCGCAGGCGCACGTGGAGCGTCCGGGCGGCAAGGAGGACAGCAAGATAGAGGTCGTTGAGGTTGAGGTTCGGCCGCAGGAAGGGGACGGCTTGGAGCCGCCGAAAGCCCCAGGCGATGAGCGGGCGAAGGGAGTCGCGGACCGAGTACATCTGCAGATTCGGGGCTAGGCGCGCCGCGACCTGCCGCGAGTCCGAGAACGTCAGCACTTTTCTACCCTGTAGCGGCGCGAAGGGAGTCGGAGGGTCGTGGGACGGGGGCTGGATCTGCAGTTGTCGGGCCACGAGCGCTTGGAATGGCTGGTCACCCTTGGTCTGGTGATCCTGTACGTAGGAGGTGCCGAAACGGGCACTCTTGCCGCAGACGGCGCACGGAGTGAACTGGCCTGGAGCAGCGCGCGACAAGTCGCCGCCGTCGGCGTCTTCGTCGGTCGCCTCGGACAGACGATCGTTGCACAGATAGACACGGCGCATGCGCGGCCCGAGGGACGGCGGGTTGAGGCGGCCCGTCTCGAGATCGTAGTCGGCTGGCTCGGCCGCCTCGTCTGTGGCGGGGGTTTCAAGCAGAAGATCGAGGGGGCCAAGCGGGCCCGTTTCGCCCTCCGCCATGCGAAGGTGCTGTCCGGGTTCAGACCACAGGGACGACGGGCAGTCGACATCGTGGGTGTAGGCCCTCGCGTACGCCGTACCGCAGTTGCGGCAGGTGTACAGTTCAAGCACGCGGGCGCCGCAGTGGCAGGATTCGCGCGGCTGGCTGTACATGGTTCCACAGATGCCGTCTCTCTCGGGCTCGTCGAGGTCGCTGCATGCGGGGTCCATACAGACCCAGAGCCCGGGGAGGCCGCGGAAGAAATTGTGGATGCGGCAGGGCAAGAGCCCGGGGGTCTTGGGGGCGAGGCGCGCGGCGCTGCCGAGTGCCATCAGCGCGTTGACCGCGTTGTCGGCGGTGTGCGAATTGGCGCTGGGGAACAGCTGTTGCCCGAGTTCGGTAAGAGGGAGCGCCCGCTCCATTGTCATGTTGATCAGACGGCCCATGGGTGGGTAGTCGGCGAGCGAGTTGTGGAGGGCTCGTTCGGGATTGGCGTTGTCCTTCGCTTGTAGATGGTCGACGATCGGCTTGATGACCGCGTGACGTTCCGGGTCGGTTCGCGTGTCGTAGTAACGCTTGAGGTCGATGCCCGCAAAGGCCTCGGCGTCCCGGATGGAACCTGGGCCGTCGTGCGGTCGGAGATCGAGCGCCCCCGAGATCGGGAGGAACGTGTCGGGCGAAAGGCCCGATAGCTGCGCGCCGAACTCAGGGGCGTACGTGCGGCAGTTGAAGCTTGCAGTTGAGCAAATGACGCGGAACCGGTCCGCTGGAACTCCGAGACGGTCGCGCAAGCGGCGCAACAGAAGACTCACTTCTGCCCCGGCGGCCCCCCTGTAGAGATGTGCCTCGTCGAGAACGACCAGGAAGTCCTCGCCCGGATTGAGTTCGAGGAACGCACGTGTCGTATCGAAGATTGCGCGCTCGATCGGACGCATCATCATGTACTCGAGCATCGAGTAGTTCGTGACGAGGAGATCGGGCGGCGTGGATTGCACTTCGTGCCGCGTGAGTAGCTCGCTGTCGTCCGGCAGCGTCATGGCCCTGACGTACTCACCCGTCTTGGCGTCCTTCCATCGGCTCCCCTTTTCGCCGAGCCAGGCGCTGAGGTCTGGCTTGGCCGGCCACTTTCCGCGTTCCTTGAGTGCATGTCGTAGGCGACGCGCCTCGGCATGGCCTTCGGCCTTCGTATCGCGCGCGGCGCGCTCGATGTCGACGAAGAAGTCTTCGAACGCCCTGAACTTGGCGGAGTCCTTCTGCCGCGTCCGAACGCCCGCGTAGGGCGTGCGGCTCGTGTAGCGGGCGAATCGTGGTGGCCGCCCGGCCCAGGTGCTGAAGAGTGAAACTATGCGGGGGTCGCCGAAGAGCCCGCGCAGGCGACCCAACTGGTCGTTGACTAGGGCGTTCATGGGATACAGGACGAGGGCGCGCATCCCGGGCTGGTTTGCGAAGGAGTCGCTCCCCGAACTGGCTTCCCGTGCCAGCTTTCCGAGGATAGGAAGGAGGAACGCCTCGGTCTTTCCCGAGCCGGTGCCTGTCATTACGACGAGGTTGCGTCTGTCGATCAGGCTACCCCGGACCGCTTCCGACTGGTGTTTGTAAGGCGGGTCGTAGATCAGTTTGGGCAACTCTCCCTGCGCGTGTGAAACGGCGTTGAAGGCTTCGAGTGCGGCGGGAGGGAGTCCCGCCATTTCGGAGAAGAGCATGCCGGTTTCGTAGCGGGGCGTTGACTCTAAGTAGGGGACTTGGTGGATGACACCGGGGACGTTCAGCAGCGCCTTGCGCCGATCTATGAGCGATTTGGCGCTTACGTGGTACGTGGCTTCGATGTAGTCGCGCAGCGCTCCGTGGAGTTGCTCTATCGATTGTTGGATGGTCTGCATGGACTGCCTTGCTAGTGATCGTTGTCGACACGCGACAACCACAGGTTCTGTCGCAGAAACGCCTCCTCAGTGTCGGCTTCGTTCGCCGGGAGGACGTACGAGAACAGGGACCTGTCGCGGGGCACGGGCCTGCCGAAGATCATGAGGCGGCGCTGTGACCATTGCGGCAGCGGGGACGAGAAGTCGAACCGTACGCCACCGTTGTCGGTCCGGCGCCGGTAGCGCTGTGGCCTGCCGTTGCAGTGGTCGATGGCCATTTGAAGGTGCCAGGCGGCGTCGCACGCGCGCCAGCGCGTCCGAGCCAGCGGGAGGTCAAGGAGCCGGACAGGATCACCTTTGCGCAGGTCGACCAAGCACCAGATCGGAACGCCGAACTCTTGAGGCCGCCTAGCGACGAATACGCCGTCCTGGTTCGTGGGTTTGGTCCATCGGCCGCGGTAGTAGGTGACGGGCCGTGCGGTGTCGAGGATCTGAAGGTCGGGGACCTCGGTGACGGGGGGTTGGCGGGCCAGAAGCTGCTCATGGCGAGCAATCAGGCTTGCTGGATCTTCGGGCCGCGGACTCCTGAGCCACGCGCCGTCGGACAGTTGCTGCAGCCCCCGGTCGCGCAGTTCGTGCGGGAGATCTTCACTGGGTCGCGGTTCAAGTAGGCGTGTGGCGCCACGGTGGAGAACGCGGCCGGAAAACGTAGACGGGAGGAACGAGTCCTGGTCCGGCACGACGCCGAAGAGAAACACGGAGCCACTTGGCCGCACGACGAAGCGGGGAGGCGCGGCGAAGACCCAAGTCTGTCTAACATTCGAATCTTCTGTGGCGACATCGTTGAGTTCCAGGAGGTCGCCGCCTACGATCAGAGATTCGATGGCCTCGTCGACGGCTTCGGGAAGGGAGTCAAGAGCGGCCGTTAGGCCGCGAGTGCATTCGAGCAGCGAGGCCCGTAGGGTGGCTCGAGAGCATGGGCAGTGGACCCCGGCACTGCGCCTGCCGAGGCCTGCCAGCGTGGCGTCGTCGAGTGCAACCTCTTGGCTATTGGGCATGCCGAGCTTCCGACGGCAGTCGGCGAGAACCTCAGTCGCGGAGACGCGCTCAATCATGTCCGTGCCCGCGTCCGCTGGCGGTCAGGGTTAGCCACGATGGTGCTCCCGGAGAAGTGCTACGAGACGCGCGCCGCGGACCAAAGCCGGATTGTTGACGAACTGGTGGACTCGGTCGTCCAGGAGCGGGTCGGCGAGGACATCGGTTGGCCGGATGGCAAGACGCAGCGCGAACCGGCATAGGTCGCGGTCGGACGAGACGCGATGGAGTTCGACCACGTCGGCGAAACGGTTGGCTGCGGCGTCTTCGCTTTCGCCGGGGTCCGAGTGTCGAGCCAGGGGCCGGCCGAACTGTGTGGATTTGTCCACGAGCTTCTTGAGAACCGAGAGAGTATGTCCAGACATCGGTCGTTCGACGAAGGATCGTTCCGCTCTTGCCCAGTTCTCGCCGCAAATGGTCCCGAAGATCGCGCTGATGATGCTGCGGATGACTTGGCGCTTCCTTGTGCTAGCAAGGAAGCCCGCTTGTCTCGCGCGGTGCCAGATACGGAGCATGCGGAACGCTTCCCAAAGCGGTGGACCCGCGGGAACGTCAACCTCCGGCTTCACGCCGAGATCCTGCAGGCCTGCGCTTGGCGGTGACGAACTCACCACAACCGCGTCGAAGAACCGCGTATGGCGCGCGAGAAAGAGCCCACCCGGCGGCGGGACGGGGCGCCCTGCTCTGGCGCTCTCGGCTTGCAGGGGGATGCGTTTGAGCGGTTGCTCCATGCTGTAGAACCGGATGTCCGAGGCGGTGTCGTGATGGCCGCCGTCGTCCACAAGGCGGACCAGGGTCTCGTGCTTCCGGGAGCTCAAGGCCCACCGCAGGGGTGAGGGATCGTGCTCAAATCTGAGGGCGCAGGTGCCTAGGGATTCGCCGTCGATTTCGAGCGTGCAACTCGCGGCTTCCAAGTACTTCCAGGCGCGGGATCTATCGTTGACAAATTGATCAAACGTCTGACGCCAAGCTTCGGGCGTGATGGGAAGCTCCATTGGAGGTTCCAACGGACCGGAGAGGATTTCCCGGCCGCCGGCGGTGTACAGGCTCACCTTGAGGCGGACGGCGAAGCCCTCGGGACCATTGACGGAGAGGTTCAGTTCGTTGCGCCAGAAGAGGTCGAGGCTGGCGTCGTAGGGATCTGTGGTGACGACTAGACCTGGGTGCGAGGCGATACCTGGGGTCCAGGGCTCCGGTTCGCGGACATCGAGTCTCACGAACCCCTTTGCCGGGGGCGTGGAAACCGTGCGGTCCAGGTCCGGGCTGCGGTGTGCTTCGACGGTCAGCACGTGGATGCCGGCTCGTAGGGGCGGCAGTCGCACGAACGTGTGGCCGCCTCGAGGGTCGGTCGCGAGAATCTGCGGGGCATCCTCGTTCAGGCGGAAGGAAAGCGCATCGAGCGGGTGATCCGCGGCGATTCCGAAGCAGGGGGACTCAGTGGTCAGCCACTCCGTGCTGCCTTCGCCGTCCCAGCCGCGTCCGGGCAAACCGGCTGGCCAGACGCGGATGGTGCGCGCTGCATCGAGTCCCAACTCGCTAAGGCGGGCGACCTCGTCCGCCGAAACGCGACCCGGTACGGCGAGGCGGAAAGCCTGGACGCCTTCGCACTCCAGAATGCACGGAGGGGCTTTCGGTAGTTCCCGAGGCACGCTCCCGGCAGTCACGACGATGTAGTCCTGGTCTGGTCTGACGGTTCGCGAGGCGAGATGGCGGGCGATGCCGTCGGCGCCGATGCGAAAGAGCCAGAGCGGGCCCGGCGGGAGTCGGCACTCGGACTCAAGAAGATGTTCCATGAGGGGGTTTGGGCGTTCAAACTGAATCAGCGGCACCGTGGCGTCCGGCCAGCGTCGAAGGGCGCCCTTTCGATCGCCGGACAACAGCCATCCGGTCGGCTTCCAGTCGTCGGCGCCGTTCAGGCGGCATCGGGTGCCGTCGAGGAACGCGCGCAGATCGGCGCTTTCGGCAGCCACGGGGCGAAAGGACTTCATCTGCAGGACGGGGGACCAGCGACCGGCGCCGACATGGCGGAGGAAGAGCGCTGGGCGGATGATGAGCCGCGACGTGTCGGGTGCAACGGGCTCGTCGGGGCGGGTGGGGCTGGGCGAGACACGATACGCGCCGCTGCCTATACCCTTGAAACGATCCGAGACGACGCGCCTTGTCTCCTTGAGCCACTCGCGAGAACTGCGCACGTGATCCAGATCCGCGACGACTCGTTGAAGGGTCGGTGGGTGGATCAGATCCTCGGTATTGACGGACTCGCCGCGAAGAAGCGCAGCGACGATCTGTCCGCTCAGGTCTTCTTGTTGGAGGAACGCCTGAAAGCGTGTCGAGGCATGGGACGCATGGGCGGCGAGGAGCCTGCCGATCGAACGTGTGTCGAGTGAGGAGGTAGAGGCCAATCGGTACCGTAGGTCGTAAAGGAGCCTGGCGAAGTGGTATTGGAGATACCGTGGAAGAAGCGCGTGGGTAATCGGCCAAGCGATGATGCTGAACTGCTCGGCCCATGGGCCGGATGGCACTACGCCGTTGAAGGACTTCTGGAATCTCTGGAACCAGGACTTCACCTTGGTTCGGTCGTGAAACTGCCAGTTGGGGGTTTGCGCTTCAAACGAAGGCCAGTACTCGTCGCCCGTGTACTCGTAGCCGGCCTCGCTCGCGTAGACGACCCATAGCAGCCAATGGGGCACTAAGCGCTGCCGGGTTCGAACCCGGTCGCGAAGCAAGGCACTGGCGCGGTTGAGTTCGTCAGTACCAAGGCCGTGTTCCAGGGCAAAGATCGGGAAGCCGGATCGTTCGCGGGCTCTCGCGAGCGAACTGAAGTGTGCGAGAAGGCGCTCCTGTAGAGCGTTCAGTTCGGCGGCGTCACGGTCCATCGTTTAGGTCGCTGACGAGCGACTGGTTTAAGCTGGACGCCGCCTGGTGCGGCTGGGTACCGACGTGGCTGTCGAGCAGGTGGAGGACGTCAGACCTGTCCCAGGCGCGGTAGTCGGGGCGTCGCCGAGCACGCGGAAGAATCCACCGTTCTAGCGCGAGGTCGGCGACTTCCTCGGCTGAGAGAAGCGTAGAAATGTCCGGTCGTCCCTTGCCGGTGCACAGGATCGTAGCGGCATTGGATGCGAGCTTGCAAACGAAGACTTCGCGCTGGATACCGTGGCGCAGCAGGTCCTCTCTGAACCCAAGAGCCTTGAGGGCGGCGCGTGTGGTGCGAAGGCGCCAGTTCGGGCCTTGTCCGAAGCGGTGCTGATCCGCATAGCCGTGGCCAGTGCTTCGCAGGTAGTCGCGCAACTCAAGAAACAGGTCGTCGGAGATGTGGAAGTGACCCCAGCCGCGCGTGTATCCGATGGGCTCGAAATACCGCACACCGCCCAGCTTCAAGCGGTTGTACACCGAGGACCGCCCCATCGACGACGAGGTGGTTGCGGCCAGCAAGCGCGGTTTCTTCGCCTTGCCGGAGATGATGCCGGTAGTGTTGCCATAGGTGCGCGTGAAGTCGTTGTAGACCTGTCGTGAGCGGATGAGACAGGCGACCATCTTGCCGGCCAATAGCGAGTTGTACGGGGGCAGTGCGCCCAGCACGTACGCGTCCATGACATTGACCAAGCGCTCACGGCGGTCGTTGGCATCCCATCCGATAAAGGCGTCACGAACCGAGAGATTGAAGACCGGATCGCCAATTGCGAGCACGCCCAGCAGCTTGTCGTTGTGGGTATCCCAGATGACATACCGGAGACGCCGCCCGAATCCGTTGGAGACCGGTACGGACCACGTGAGCGTGGCTAGGCGAAACAAGTCCGCCTGCCAGGTTCCCGCGTACACTCGCTCAAGTTTGGGCCGGATTCCAGCGGGTTCCAGATCCCGACCAGAGGCGAAGTAGGAAAGGAGCTTCGGGGCACGGCGCGAAACGAAGTCCGAGTTGACCGAGAGACGGTCGGTTCGCTGCGGCCCGTGCAATCTCCGAACGAGGTCCTTGTCGTGGCCGCCGATGTTGAGGGTGCCGTCCGCTGACTTGTGGAAGCCAAGCGAGCGCAGCTGGCGTCGGACCTTGCGCCTGAGCGAGGCCTCCCGTGTAGAGATGGGGATTACCGGGCTGCTGTTCTTGTTCGAATTCCCCACGAGTGACCCTTTCCGTTTCTGGCCGGGTTGGTCTTCCCTCGGTGGCGGGCCAACTTGAAGGTGCTGGCCGCGTCACTCGCGAGATGACGACTCCAGAATCGAGTGCGATTCTGGCCTACATCGAGCTAGGGGACAAGCCGGACGGCCCACTGGGTGGAACTTAGCGACGATCTTCCGACTGGTGGTCGTGAAGGACGGCCACGGGCGGCGCGGGCCAGGAGCTGTCGCGAGAGGCACATCGTTGGCAGACAGCCGATAGGACGAGTACACGTGCATCGGTAGCAGGAAACCCTTCGTATGCTCCTCAACTCGGATGCTCGCTCCGGTTGGTAGTCGGTTGACGTTGGGGCGGTGGGCGTCGCTCGCTCCGAGCCCCTTGGGACCCCACCCACGGGGCCCTCGGCAGGCTGGCGGGGGTCGGGCTGAGTGATGCCGTCCCGTTGCGATCCCTGGGTGGGGTCGAAGCGGCTGGTCTGCTTACGCGGGCGGTTGGGGGCCGTAACGTTGTCCGTCTACCTCAAGTTCCCAGTCCAGCATGCGGTCGCCGTCGAAGATGTAGCGGCCCTGGGGCGTGAGTCCGCCCAGGGCGTGGGGTAGCCACAGCCGGTCGTCCTCCCACATCTCGCCGTAGGGGATCGCGTCGATGTCGGTCCACATCGGCGTGGCCTCGTCGGTTTCGCGAACATCTCCCAGGTACCCGGAGGCCGTGAACGCGTAGACGTGAATCGAGTAGCCGTCGACGAACTGAAACAGGCTCTCGCCCCGGTACTCGAGTCCGAGCGGTGTGATGCCGAGTTCCTCCTCGACTTCGCGGGTCGCGCAGTCGATGGGCTCTTCGCCAGGCTCGAGCCGGCCGCCGGGTCCGTTCACCTTGCCCGCGCCCAGGCCGCGTTTCTTGCGGATCAGGAGTACTCGACGGCCTTCGAGGACGAAGGTCAGGGTGGCCCGATCGACGGCGCGCCATGTGGCCCAGTCGATGTCGGTGAGCTTCGTCTTGCCGGCGGCCTCGCGCACGCCGGCATCGTAGCGAAGGGAAGCGGCAACGGTCCGGCCTTCGGCACGTACCGTTACACTGCGCGGCCATGAGATTCGGACTCAGGTACTGCAACACGGGCCGCTACGTCGATCCGGGCCTGGCGGTGGAACTTGCCCAGGCGGCCGACGAGGCCGGTTTCGAGTCGATCTGGACCGTCGAGCATACGGTCGTTCCGGGCGGCTACGAATCGGCGTATCCCTATTCGCCCGATGGCAAGATGGCGGGTGGCCGGGATGACTTCGACCTGCCCGATCCGTTGATCTGGATGGCCTATGTGGCCTCGCAGACGCGACAGATCCGGTTCGCGACCGGGATCCTGATCGTGCCCCAGCACAACCCGGTGGTCGCCGCCAAGCAGATCGCCACCCTGGACCACATGACCGGCGGGCGGCTCCTTCTGGGCATCGGCGTCGGCTGGTTGAAGGAGGAGTTCGACGCGATCGGCGCCTCCTTTGCCGACCGGGGACGACGCACCGATGAGTACATCGAGGCAATGCGGGAACTCTGGGGCGCGGAGAGGCCGACCTACCAAGGCGAGTTCGTCCAGTTCGAGGCCGCCTACTGCCGCCCGCAGCCGGTGACCGGCAGCGTCCCGATCATCGTCGGCGGCCACTCGAAGGTCGCGGCACGGCGCGCCGGCCGCCTGGGAGACGGTTTCTTCCCGGCGCGCGGCGCCTCGGCCGAACTGATCGGACTGGCACGGGACGTGGCCGTGGAGCACGGCCGCGACCCGGAGGCGCTCGAGATCACCACCGGCATCGGCGAGGACCTGTCGAGCCTGCGTTCGCTGGCGGACCTCGGTGTCGAGCGGGTCCTGGTGCCGGTGGCGCCGATGCCCGGCATGGGTCTGCACCTCGGCCGGCCGGAGAACGCGCAGTCGGTCATGGACCAGCTCCTCGAGGCCGCGCCGCCGGAGTAGTCAACAGAGTAACTCGTGAAGTACACGATCGTGATCGAGAAGGCGCCGAACAACTACGCAGCCTACGTGCCCGATCTGCCCGGCTGCGTTGCGACGGCCAGGACCCGCGCCGACGTCATCCAGCTCATGCGGGAGGGCATCGCCTTCCACGTCGATGGCTTGCGGGAAGACGGGCAGCCGGTGCCTCCGCCTCAAGCCACGGCCGTAGAGGTGGATGTAGTGCTAGGCGTGGGCGGCTAGGGGCGGCCCCGCTGGTTCGCCGCTACTTCGAGGTTTTCGCCTTCAGTCCCTCGCCCAGGTGCGTGTCGGACCACCGCAGCATCTCCTCCACCACGTGGAGCACCGACTCGCGGGCCGCGTAACCGTGGGACTCGTGGGGAAGGGTGACGTAGCGGACCGTGGCGCCGTGGCCCTTGAGGGCCTGGTAGAAGCGTTCGGACTGCATCGGGAAGGTGCCGGAGTTGTTGTCGATCTCGCCGTGCAGCAGCAGAATCGGCTCGTTCACCCTCTCGGCGTGGAAGAACGGCGACATCGCGGTGTAGATGTGCTGGGCCTCCCAGAACGTGCGGCGCTCGTTCTGGAAGCCGAACGGGGTCAGTGAGCGGTTGTAGGCGCCGCTGCGGGCGATGCCGGCAGCGAACAGGTCGGAGTGGGCGAGCAGGTTGGCGGTCATGAAGGCGCCGTAGCTGTGGCCGCCGATGGCGATCCGGTCGCGGTCGGCGACGCCGAGTTCGACGACGGCGTCGATGGCCGCCGCCGCGCTGGCGACGAGCTGCTCGATGTAGGTGTCGTTGGCCGTCTCGCCCTCGCCGATGATCGGCATCGTCGGCCCGTCCAGGATCGCGTAGCCCTGGGTGAGGAGAAGCAGGTGCGTGGCGCCTCCGAGCCTGGTGAATCGGTGCGGCGAACCGCTGATCTGGCTGGCCGCGTCGGGATTCGTGTACTCGCGGGGATAGGCCCAGAGCAGCATCGGCGGCCTGTCGCCCTCGCGATGGCCCGGCGGCAGGTAGAGGGTGGCGGACAGCCCGGTGCCGTCGGCGCGCTTGTAGGTGATGAGGCGCTTTTCGATCTGGCGCAGGATCGGCGCCGTATCGATGAAATCGGTCAGCGCCCGCCGGGCGCGGTCTGCCGTGTTGCGCACGAAGTAGTTCGGGGGCTCCGTTGTGCTCTCGCGCCGCGTGAGCAGGGTCCTGCCGTCATCCGAGAGGACCGCGACCACGATCTCGTAGGTCTCCCGTTCGGTGCGGAACAGGCGCTCGGTCTGAAGCGTCCGCAGATCGAGGCGGTCGACGAACGGCCGGTCGCCTTCGGGCGAGGCGCCGGCGCCGCTCAGGTAGATCGAGTCGCCGTCCTGCAAAAGAGTCACGCCGGCAGTGCCGCCGCCGGGTCGCCGTAGCGGGAAGCCCGGGTCGCCGTAGCGGTCCTCGGCGCTACGGTCGAAGAGCGGCCGCGGCTCGTTGCCGCCGACGTCGAGCAGGGCGGTGCGGGTCCAGCGCGTGGGGCGGTCGTACTCGTTGACCAGCGCGGTGCCGTCGGCGGTCCAGGAGATGCCGGAGAACCGGTACTCGGTGCGGGTGAGCTCGCGCGGCTCGCCGTCGACCGGCGCGGGGAGGGAGTAGACGTAGTCGCGGTGCTGCACTTCGGCCTTCGGATCGCCGCCGTCCTGCGCCTCGCTCCAGACCAGGGTCGCCGGCGCGGTGGGATTCCATTGGTGGCCCCGGGGCCCTGTGGGAACGCCGCCGATCGGCACGGCGTCGGCAAGAGGCAGCGTCGCCACCGTGGTGGTATCGCCGTCGCGGGTCCAGACCTCGACCGAGCGGGGGAAGCGGCTGGCCGGAACGAGCCACGAGAACGGCCTGACGAGGCGTTCGACGAGCACATGGCGGCTGTCCGGCGCGGCCGAGACGCGCGCGTACAGGTCCGGTTCGCCGATCGCGGTTCGGGCGCCCGTGGCCAGCTCGACGGTCTCGATCTGACTGGTGAAGTGGTACTCGAACAGGGCCTCGTCGTAGGGGTTGCTCAACAGATCCTGGTAGGTGCGCACCGGCGCCGCGCGTCCGCCCGCGTGCTCCTGGATGTTCGGACCGTTCGGTTGCCGCGGCGGAGACGGCGGCGCGCCGCGGGCGGATCGCCGAAAGCGACAGAGCACGCCGGTCGAGTCGAAGAGCCACTGGCACGGATTGCCCCAGGTGGCGTTGAGCGACGCGACGGTCAGCGGCCGCGGACGGCCGGACGCGAGGTCGACCACCCAGAGTTCGATCCCCGTGTCCCGGAGGACCGCGTAGGAGAGATGGGAGCCGTCCGGGGAGAAGGCCGGCCAGCCGAGAGTAGTGCCTCCAGGAGCGTCGATACGGACGCCGCGATTGCCGGCAGTTGCCTCGTTGCTGGCAGCGTCGAGCCGACGGATGGTCAGCGCCGCAATCTCCGGCGACCGCCACGGGCCGCTGTTCCGCGGATCGATCCGGTAGCCCGCCAGCCGTTCCAGGGGCCGTGCCAGCCACCCGATCGGCGGCATGCTCCGCTGCTCGACCAGCACGAACACGTCGCGCGTCGGCCCGACGAGAACGCCGGGCGTCGGCGGCGCGTCGAGGATGTCGACGATCTCCTGTGGGGGTGTGAGATAGCCGTTTGGGTTGGCGGGCCCCGACTGAGCGGCGGCTAGGGCGGGGACGGCAAGCAGCAGGATCGGCAATGCTGTCGCGGGAGAGAGTCTCATCGTGTGTTCCTCATCGGTGGTCGGGGGGCATTATGGTCTACCGGATGGCGGGCTGAGCCCTCAACGGCTGGGGAAAGGCGACTCCCTCGCCTTGGTATCTTGGAGCTTGGTCGGAGCCCCGGAAGGAGGACATGGCGGAACCATGGCCATCGAGACGAACTACCTGGAGCGCTGCATCGAAGCCTTGGAGCGGGCGTTTACCGCCCTTCGCGAGCTGGAGGCTGCGGAGGACCCTGACCGGGTTCTCTACGAGGTTTACCGTGCCGCCTGCGTCAAGGAGTTCGAGTTGGTACTGGAGCAGAGCGGAAAGTTGTTGAAGAAACACCTGCGGCCCTGGTTCGTGAGCAACCGGCAGGCTGATCGTCTGATCTTCAAGGACGCCTTTCGTCACGCGAACAAGCACGGCTTGATTGAAGCAGACGCCTGCGAACGCTGGCTCACGTACCGCGACAACAGGAACGACACTGCGCATGACTACGGCGAGGGCTTCGCCGAGGCGACACTCAAGCTGCTGCCGGACTTTCTCGCTGACGCCATGGCGCTGGTTGCGGTGGTCGGGGAGGCGTGCGATGAGTAGACGCAGTCGCGCCCGGTTGGGCGAGCGGGACGCCGACTCCCTTCGTCTGCCGCCCCGCCACCGGGAGCAGATCCAGGGGCTCTTGCAGCAGCACTTGCCCGATGTCGAAGTATGGGCCTACGGAAGTCGGGTGAGCGGCCAAAGCCACGACGGCAGTGACCTGGACCTGGTGCTGCGCGGACCGGATCTGGCCCCGGTCGATGTCTCGGCGCTGGCCGGTCTTTTGGACGCGCTCCGCGACTCCACGGTCCCTTTCCTGGTCGAAGCGCGCGACTGGGCCCGACTCCCGGAGAGTTTCCACCGAGAGATCGAGCGCGAGTATGTCGTGCTCCGGCGTGGAATACGTAAGCCGCTCGGTCGGTGGCTGGTCGAGAACGTGCCCCGTGGCATCGAGTTCGAGCTTCCCGACAGGAAGAACGAGCCGGAACGAGAGATCCCGTTCCAGACCGATGAATGGGATTGAGAGTGGGGCAGGCTTGGGCGGCGACTCGATGAGTCCCGGCGACGGTTGGAGCCGCTCGGAGGTACCACCGTGAACTCCCGCCTCGAGGAAGCGATCCAGGCCCTTGAGGCCATGCACATCGAGGACGCCGAGGATCCGCGGCAGACCCAGGCACTGGCGCAGCGCGACATCCTGCGCGAGTACTCCCCGGCCTACATGCGTTGGCTGGACGCGCACCCCGAGGCGGAGGAGGGTCTGTTCCCGGTCGAGGAGGAGTCGGCGGAGGAGCAGCGCAGGCGTATGGCCGGACTCCGGCCGGAGGCGGACGAGGACGTCCGGCGCTGGTTGCGCTTTCTGCGCTACCGGGAGCTGATCCGCGTCGCCGTCTCGGACTTCAGCGGTCTCGACGACTTCGACACGACGACGGCGAAGATCTCCCAGGTCGCGGATGTCTGCGTTCAGCGCGCGCTCGAGGCGACGGGGCTCGACCAGGAGCCGTTCGCGGTCATTGCGATGGGCAAGTGGGGCGGCCTGGAGGTCAACTACAGCTCGGACATCGACGCCCTCTTCGTCGCCTCGGACGTTGTCGACCAGGAGGCCCTGCACCGGCTGCAGCGGCTGGCGCCGCAAATGATCCGGCTGATCTCGGACAACACGGCGGACGGGTTCGTGTTCCGGGTCGACATGCGTCTGCGCCCCGAGGGGAAGATGGGCCCCCTCGTGCGCACGGTGGGGCAGTACCTCCGCTTCTACGAGCGCTACGGCATGACCTGGACCTTCCAGGCGCTGATCAAGGCGCGCTTCGCGGCCGGCGACGCGGCGACGGCCAGGAACCTGATCGACGGCACGCGCCGCTTCGTCTTCAATCCGGAGAGACCGCCGGAGACCTTGCTGCGCGAAGTCTTCGACATGAAGCAGATGATCGAGAAGTCGCTTCGGTCCCGCGGCACCGACATCGGCAACGTGAAGCTTGGTGCGGGAAGCATCCGCGACATCGAGTTCATCATCCAGTTGCTTCAGCTTTACCACGGCGCCGCCAACCCGAATCTGCGCTCGGCCAACACCTTGCAGGCGATGGCGCGGCTCCGGTCGCACCGTGTCATCACCGACGACGAGCACGACGAGTTGCACGAGGCGTACGTCTTTCTGCGGGTGGTGGAACACGTGCTCCAGTTGGAGCGCGATCTGCCGGTGCGGCAACTGCCGCAGGACCCGAAGCAGTGGGCGACGTTCCAGTGGCGCGTGGCCTTCGCCCTGCACCAGCCTCTGGACACGCTCGATCTTGGCCGCCGCTACGAGCAGACGGCGGCAACGGTTCGCCGCATCTTCGGCGAGTTCTTCGAGGAGACGGTCGAACTCCTGGAGCGCAAGCAGCAGGTCCGCGAGTTGTGCCCGGATCTGCCCGCCGAGGTCGTCGACGAGCACTTCCGGCGCCTTGAGAGGGGCTACTTCCTACGCTTCCCGGTCGAGGAGGTGGCGCGCCACCTGGAGATGATCGGCGAACTCGATGCCGAGCGGCTGTGCCGGGTCGACGTGCGGTACGTCGGTTCGACGCGGCGGGTGACCGTGGTCGCGAACGACTACCAGGGTGAGTTCGCCAAGATCTGCGGGCTGCTCGCGGCCTATGGGCAGTCGATCCTGAGCGGCAGTTCCTACACCTACCAGGATGTCGGCGACATCGGCCTCTACCGGGGGCCTCGGCGGGTTCCGCGGCGCCGGCCCGAGCGGCCCGGGGACCGGCGCCGGCGGCGCAGGGTTCCGGCGCCACCGCCAAGAAAGCAGGGCCCGACCCGGATCGTGTACTCGGCCGAGGTTCAAGCGGCTCCGGAACGGTCGATCCAGGTGTTTTCCTGGACCGAGTTCGAGCGGGACCTGAACCGGCTGCTGGGGCTCCTGGAGAAGGGCGACGCGCACCGCGCCAACGAGGAACTGACCCTGCGGGTCATGGAGGCGGCGCGCCGGGTGGACCTGGGGTCCCAGGCGGATCCGGTCCTGCCGCCGATCGCCATCTCCATCGACAACGAGTCGGACGAACACTGCACGATTCTGGAGATTCGAAGTCCGGATAGCTTCATGTTCCTGTTCGAGTTTGCGAACGTGCTCTCAACCCGCGACTACTGGATCGACAAAGTCGAGTTCGACACGGTGGAAGGCGAGGTGCGTGACCGGCTGTTCGTGACCACCCGGCGGGGCGGGAAGATCGAGGACCGGGTCGGCGTCGACAATCTGCGTCTCACGGTGACCCTGATGAAGCAGTTCGCGCGCCGGCTGGCGGTGGCGCCGAACCCGCATCTGGCTCTGCGGCAGTTCGGGGCGCTGATCGACGCGGCGTGTCGACAGGTTGCCGATCCAACCCACGCGCTCGCGTCGTCGCTCGACGAACTGGCGCGGGTCCTGGGGGCCGGAACCTACCTCTGGGAGGAGTTCCTGCGCCGGCAACACGAGAACCTGATGCCGCTGCTCGCCAACATGGCCGACCTCGACTTCGGCGCCGACAGAGGCGAGCTGGAGCGTCGGTTGGACGCCGCGCTCGAAGGTCAGAAGACGCCGGACGACGTCCTCAACCGGTTCAAGGACGACGAGATCGGGCGCATCGACATGCGCCACCTGACGCGCAGGATCGAGCACTTCAGCGACTTCGGCGCCGAGCTCTCGACCCTTTCCGACGTGGTGCTCACGCGGGGCGCGGAGGAGGCGGTGGCCGAGGTCGCGGGTGGTGGACCGGCGCCCGGGGCGTGGTCACTGTGCGCGCTCGGCAAGTGGGGCGGGCGCGATCTCGGTTACGCCTCGGACATCGAGCTGATGTTCGTCTGGGATGCCGATGGGTCGGAACAGATCCGGGCCGGGGAACTCTACGAGCGTGCGGCGATCCGGCTGGCGCGGCTGATCCGCGCCAAGCGGGACGGGATCTTCGAACTGGACTGGCGCCTGCGTCCCGGCGGCTCGTCCTCGCCGCTGTCGGCGTCGTTTCAGCGGTTTTCCACGTACTACAGCTTTGACGGCGAGGCCGACCCCTACGAACGTCAGGCGCTGGTTCGGCTCCGCGCGGTCGCGGGCGATCCGGACCTGTGCGCCCGCATCGAGGCGCACCGGCGCGACTACGTGTTCGACAAGCGTCCGCACGACCTGGCGCGCATCCGGCACCTGCGGAACCGGCAACGCTCCGAACTCGTGGCGTCCGGCACGACGAACGCGAAGTTCAGCGCCGGCGGCCTGCTCGACGCCGAGTACTTCGTTCAGGTGCGGCAGATCGCGGCCGGCGCGGACGACCCCGAAGTGCGGCAGACCAACACTCAGGACGCGGTCCGTGCGCTGCACGACCGCGGCCACATCTCGCGCGAGGAGTACGAGCAGGTGGAGGCGGGATACCGGCTGTTGCGGGCGGTCATCAACTGTCTGCGCATTGTCCGCGGTCACAGCAAGGACCTGGTCATACCCGCCCGGCAGACCAGCGAGTTCCAGTTCCTGGCGCGGCGCCTGCACAGCCTGGGTCAGTTGCCGGACGAAGAGGGCGCCTGGGACCTCATCGCCGAGCGGATGGGCAGCCTGCAGCGGCTGTTCGACGGCTTGTCCGACTGAGGGCCGACAGGCGAAGAAGCGCGCCGGGGAGCGAAAGCTCCCGCGGCGCGCGCCACACGCGAACCACTCCGTGCGCCCGTCATCGGGCGCGCGGATGGAACGCGGGCGTCCCGCCCGCATCCGGCGCGAAGCGCCGGCCTCCGGTAGTTCTGCCGCGCCAGGTCAGCCGATCGCGAGGTTTCCGGTTTCGCCCGTGCGGATGCGGATGGTCTCCTCGAGCGGCAGGACGAAGATCTTGCCGTCACCGACATTGCCGGTCTTGGCGCCTCGTGTGATCGCATCGATCACCACGTCGACGTAGTCCTCGTTGACCGCAATCTCGATCTTGAGTTTGCGTAGCAGGGCGCCGGCCTCCTTGTGGCCGCGATAGACCTCGCCGACGCCGCGCTGGCGCCCGCGCCCCATCACGTTGGAGACGGTCAGCAGGTGAATATCCTTCTCTTCCAGGAGATCGAGGACCTCCTGCATCCGGTCGGGCTGAACGATGGCCACGATGTACTTCATGTCATTCCTCCTAGTCGACCAGGGTGTAAGCGTTTTCGCGGTGGTCGGTGAGGTCGAGACCGATCCGCTCTTCGTCATCGCTGACTCGGAGTCCGATGATCAGGTCGATGATCTTGAGCAGGATGAAGGACACGACGGCCGCCCAGACGATGGTGAAGACGATCGCCTTGAGCTGGATCAGGACCTGACCGGGGTTGCCGTAGAACAGTCCGGTCGCGTCGTTGCCCGGCACCACGTCCGTGGCCCAGAGGCCGGCCGCAACCGCGCCCCACATGCCGGCGATGCCGTGGACGCCGAAGACGTCCAGCGAGTCGTCGTAGCCCAGCTTCGACTTGAGCCAGGTCACCGCCAGGTAGGCGAACACCGCGGCGCCGACACCGACGCCGATGGAGCCGATCGCGTTCACCGACCCGGAAGCCGGAGTGATCGCAACCAGACCGGCGATCGCGCCGGTGATGACACCGAGCAGCGTCGGCTTCGAGTCGCGCATCCAGTCGATCAGGCCCCAGGTGGCAGCCGCTGCCGCGGTCGCGACCTGGGTGACGACGAAGGCGTTGGCGGCCGAGCCGTTGGCCGCCACGGCGCTGCCGGCGTTGAAGCCGAACCATCCGAACCAGAGCAGGCCGGTGCCGAGGACGGCGAAGGGCAGGTTATGTGGAGGCGAGGTGTGATCCGGATGGCCCTTGCGGCGACCGAGAACGAGCGCCGCAACGAGGGCCGAAACACCGGCGTTGATGTGAACGACGGTGCCGCCGGCAAAGTCGAGGGCACCGTCGCCGCCGAGGCCGAAGAAGCCCTCGGAGCCGCCCCAGACCCAGTGGCAGACCGGAGCGTAGACCACCAGCAGCCAGGCGCTCATGAACAGGCAGATGGCGCTGAACTTCATCCGTTCCGCGAACGCGCCGATCATGAGGGCCGGCGTGATGACGGCGAACATGCCCTGGAAGATCATGAACAGCGGGGCCGGAATGCCGGTGCCGTCCCAGGCGTCATAGCCCAGGTTGGCGAGCAGGAAGTAGTCGCCGCCGCCGATCACGCCGCCGAGGGTGTCGGAGCCGAAGGCCAGGCTGAAGCCGATGACGACCCAGAGCACGGTCATCAGGCTCATGCACAGGAAGCACTGCATGAGGATCGAGAGGACGTTCTTGCGCCTTACCAGGCCGCCATAGAAGAACGCCAGTCCCGGCGTCATCAGCAGCACCAGGGCGCTGGCGGTCAGCATCCATGCCGTGTCGCCGCTGTCCACGCCGTCCTGTGCCGCGGCCGGCGCGGCGCCGAACAGAGCCAGCAGCAGAGTGAGTCCCAAGGCCGAACCCAGACCGATGGTTCGACCGCGAATTCTGAAGCTCATACGAGTCCCTCCTCTTCGTTAGATCCACCCGGTAGATCATCTCGGCCCGCGTTACCTCTAAAGAGCGGGCGAGGTCAGGTTTCCGGAACTGACGCCCAGGCTTGCCCCGCTTCTCTATCGAAAACCGTGCCAAGCGCGCGGAGACGCTGGATCGGATCGCGAAGTACGGACGCGGAACCGCGTCAATGCTCGCTAACCCGCGCGCAGAAGCGAGTTAGCGGCGGATTGAGGGGGCGGCGATGAGGCCCGGGTGTGGTCGCCGGTTCCCGGGTCAGGCTGCCGGCGCGCCGCCCCGCACGAACATTCCTGTTCGACTCGAGGCGGGGGTGCGACAGAACTGTAACGCCGGCAGGTTCGGGCTCAGGGCAGGTCGAGCGCCGGGTTGCGGTCGAAGAAGTCGAACGGCCGCAGTTCGAAACCGTGCCACATGACCGGCATCACGGGCCAGTCCTCGGCCCGCGGCAGGTGGTGCATCCCGACCGTGTGCCAGAGCACGATGTCCCGGTCCTGGATCGGCCGGTCCGCCTCTGTCCATTTGGGTAGACCCATGCCCGGCTCGCTCAGCGTCGGGTGGTCACCGGCCGCGTAGAGTTCGTCCGGGTCGTAAGGGGTCACCCACAGGTGGTGGTCGATGAAACCGGCGCGCCGCCGCGGATAGTCGTCCGCCGAGAGCAGCGTATTCGCGTTCCGGCCCGGCATCACCTGGAAACTCGTCGGGTAGCCGACGGCGTTCGTCCGGCTGGTGCTGAGCACCCGCCAGAGCGTTGGTCGCTCCAGGCTGATGTTCAGGCGGGCGTCGTGCTCGCTGGCCGCGACCTCTTGTTCCTGGACCCACACGCTGCGTCTGGGGTGGTCGGCCGGCAGCCGCTTGGTGACCAGGCGATCGGCGACGAAGCGATTGTCTGCGCCATCGACATCGAGGTCGAGCCGGTAGCTGAAGTAGTGGTCGTGATTGACGGCGACGATGTTGCGGTCAACGAAACGGCCGTAGGCATCGGCACGACCGGGTGTCCGGAGCGCGTCGGCCGCGGCTGTGTTGACCGGCCCCGCCGATGGCGTCGGTGGGATCGCGGAGGCTGCGTTCGTTGCCTTGACTTCCAGGATGCCGGTGGCGCCGACCCGGGCTTCGATAGAGCCGTCCTGCCGGAAGATCCAGTCGAGCAGGTAGTCGTAGTTGCCGACCACGGCCCCCGTCCGCACGACCAGGTCGCGACTCCGTCGGCTGTCGGACTGTTCGGAGGCGTAGTGCCGCCAGGCAGGATCGCCGGTCTCTCGTTCGTACATGCAGATCGTGTCGGGCACGGTGCTGGGGCGGCCGTTGCCGCCGCTGACCAGGGTGTCGATGTAGACCGCGTGATCGGGGCAGTCCCGGCCGCGCAGCATCGGCTTGGCCAATCCTCCGGCAACGAATTCGCCGGCGTCGATGAAGTTGCGCCGATACCAGGCGAACGACGGGTCCATGTACGGAACGAAGATCTCGGACAGATGGCCCTGGTACATCACGGAGCGGGAACTCGCGCCGGATCCCGGCTGGTAGCGGACCAGGGACAGAACCAGACCGATCCGCTGATCGGGCCTCAGGTGGAAGTTCCAGTTCTGCCAGCGCACCTGGTAACCGTCGATCTCGAAGCCGGGTCCGAGCGGCTGTCGCGTATCGATCGGTCCCGGCACTTCGCGCGGATGGTCGAGGGTGGTGCGGTCGAAGTCCGCATTCGTCGTGGTGACGGGCACCGGGCCGTCGTCAACCACCCGCAAGACTTCGCCGGCGCCCAGGTCGACCACGGCGCTCAGGCCCTCGACCTGCCGGGTCCAGGCGTTGCGGACACCGCGCGCCTCGGAACACCTGACATTGCCGATCCGCCGTCCGCGCTCTTCCTCGGTCCCGAAGTAGCCGGGTGGTCCCGTGCCGCAGTCGAGAAAGGTGTGGTCGGTGATGCCGCGCGCCTCAAGGCCGGCGATGAAGTCCGGATGTTCGAGCACCTTGTCGACGACTGCCTTGAACTCTTCGCCGAGCCAGGCGGGTTGCACTCCGGTAAGGGGCGTCCATGACGTGACTCGCTCGGCGGCAAGGTCGACTGTGGCCTCATAGGTCTTGTCGGCCTGGCGAACCACGGCATAGACCGCCCGGGCCATTTCGAGGCCGGGGCGCCAGGCCAGCACATCACGTTTGGCCGGCTCCTTGAGTCTCAGTTCCGAGAAGCGGGTGTCCTTGTCCATGTGCCCGGCATCGCGGAGCACCTCCAGCGCACGCCACATCTCCTGGTAGCTCAGGGGGTCGAGCGGATGTTCCGCGGCCGGTACGGGTGCGGCCATGGCGAGAACCATGGCGAAAGCGAGAAGGAAGGTCGATGAGCGCATGGGTTTCTCCTGGGGTCGCGGTGGTCAAGTCCGCTTGATGGGGGTTGACTTGTTGCCCAAGTGCTGTTGGCTCCGCCACCTGAACCTATCGCGGCTGCGCCTCCGCTGTAGACTCGCCAACCTGTGAGTCTGCGCATCGTGCCACCGTCGCCGCGTCCGAGCGCACCTCCTGACGCCGTTTCGGCGCCAAAGCCGGGACGTCGCTGGCCGTCCGCGCCGCAGGGGCGGCAGTTGTTCCGTCAGGCGGAGGACAGCCGCAGCCCGCGTCAGGTCAAGACCAGCGTCGCGCTCCAGTTCCTGCACCGGATCGTGGGGCTCGAGTACCTGAACTTCGGCATCTGGAGCGCCGGCGACCCGCTCGACCTGGCTGGCCTGCGTCGGGCCCAGGAGCGCCTGGTCGGACGCCTGTTCGAGCTGCTGCCGCCGGGCGTGTCCTCGGTGCTCGATGTCGGCTGCGGCACCGCGGTGATCACGGAACGGCTGGCGGGGCTGGGCTACGACGTCGAGGGTCTGTCGCCCGATCCGTACCATGGCGAGCTGTTCAGGTCGCGGCTCCCGGACCGGCGCTTCCACCTTGGCCGTTTCCAGGAGTTCGAGCCGGATCGGCGCTACGACCTCCTGTTCCTCTGCGAGTCGGCGCAGTACGTGTGGCTGGAGGAGCTGTTCGAGGCTGTGCAGCGGTCGCTGACGCCGGGCGGGCACGTGCTGCTGTGCGATTACTTCGTCACCTGCCCGGACGGCAGCGAGGGGTCGAGGAGCGGCCACCCGCTGGACGAGTTCCTGGCTCGGGCCGAGGCCAGCGGGCTCGTGCTCGAGATCGACGAGGACGTGACCGAATCCGTCCTTCCAATGCTGCAGCTTGCGCGGGCGATGCTCGACCGCTTCGGCCGCGGCACCGTGAGCCTGCTGCGTGAGGCCTCCACGCGGCGGTTCCCGCGATTGGCCGGCGCCGGCTGGCGATTGGCGCGGCCGCTCACCGGCCGGCTCGACCGCCTCGACCGGCTGATCGACCCGGAGCACTTCGCTCGCATCAAGCAGTACAGGGTCATGCGTTTCCGGAGGGCGGAGTGAGGCGGTTCGGCGCGGCAGCGCTCTTGTTTGGCGTGTCGCTGGCCGCTGTCGCCGCGGCGGTGCCTGGCGACGACCCTTCAGCGGAAGCGCCCGGCCCGCCCCGGGCAGTCACCCTGGACGGTCGGGAAGTGGCGGCGCCGGGCGGTTTCGCGCCGCGCTCGCTGATGGTGATGAGCTTTCACCGCGCGGCGAACGGGAGTGCGCGGGGCTGGCGCAGGGCACTGGACGGAGATCCGCAGGCCACCCAGTGGTCTGTCTACACGGTGATCGTGCTCGACGGGGCCCCGGAGATGATCCGCCGATTCGTGGTGCGCAGTCTGCGCGGCGACGTGCCGGCTGACCGGCACGGTTCGTTCCTGATCGTCGAGGAGGGTGCCGACGCGTGGCGGGACCTCGCCGGCTCGGACGGCGAGGCCGAGGACCGCAAGGACGCAGTCTTCGTTGCCCGGCTGGAGGGCGGCGAGGTCTGTGCGCGCTACCGCGGCCTGGTGTCGGCGGAGGCTCTGGATCGGCTGTTCAGCGCGCCTTGCGGTCCCTGAGGGGCACCGCCAGCGCCGCCAAGTCTCGGCTGTCTCCGACCTGGCAGTGTGGCTGGCCGCGGCCTCGGCAGAGGAGTGGAAATTCTGCCGTGCGGTTGGTCGGCTGGTACACTGCCGTCCCATGAGATGCAGGCGATGGCACCATGCGCCGCCAGAGCATCGCGAGTACGGAACGACGCGGAAGACGGCCTCGCGCAGGGGCCTTTCGGGACTCGAATGATCACCTACGTGTCCGGCGATCTGTTCCGGTCGCCAGCCAAAGTCCTCGTCAACACGGTCAACACGGTCGGCGTCATGGGCAAGGGCATCGCGCTCAAGTTCAAGCGCATTTACCCCGAGATGTTCGAGGCATACCGCAATCACTGCGAGCGGGGCAATCTGCAGGTCGGCCAGCTCTTCCTCTACAAGACCCCGAACAAGTGGATCTTGAACTTCCCGACCAAGAAACACTGGCGCAGCCCGTCGAGGGTGGAGTACATCGAAGCGGGGCTCAGGAAGCTCCGAACCCGCTGTGCCGAGATGGGCACGACGTCGATCGCATTCCCGGAGCTCGGATGCGGCAACGGCGAACTCGACTTCGAGACGCAGGTCAGACCGCTTATGGAACGGCACCTGGGCCGCCTCTCCGTCCCGACGTTCATTTACGTGCGGGGCGTGAAGACCGACCCGCCGGAACACAAGGACGCGCGCCGCATCAAGCAGTGGCTGCGGTCGGAACCGTCGGCGCTGCCGTTCGACGAGGTCTGGCAGGACGTGCTGGCGGTACTGAGTGAGCGACGGGAGTTCGGGACGCTGTCCAAGGGCAACCGATACCAGGTCGCGGCCACGGCTGATCCGGCCACGCTGACGATAACGTCGGGCGGCAGGACGGCGCGCATTCTCCCCGAAGAACTCCTTGAGTTCTGGCAGCAGTTGCGGGACTTCGGTCTGACGCACGGGAGCATCGCGCCCGAGCACCGGCTCGTGTCCTATCTCCTGCCGGTCTTCGCGGCGTTGCCCTACGTGGAGCCCGTGATGGTGTCGGCGTCGTCGCGCGGCTTGCGGTCGAATCCGGCGGCGGGCGTCCAGGTGATCCCGCCTCCGATGCCGTCCGAGCCTGCGACGGGGAATCTGTTCGCGGGACTGGATCATGCCGTGCAAGGCTGACGCGGAAGAAATCCTCGAACACATGCAGCAGTTGCCCTCCAGCCTGGGACTGGATTGCAACCGGAGTTTCTGGCCGAATTGGCTGTTCCGATCGGATCACGTCGAAAACGCCGCCGAGATACTGAACAGCGGGCGACTGCTGTCGCGCGTAGCGGCGGAGCGCGGGAATCTGATTCGGGTGGACAGCGGCAGCCCGAATTACGTGGGGCAGTTGTCCAGTCGGCACCGCAACTTGGTCCGGCTCTACTTCCGCCCCCGAACGCCGACGCAGTACGTGAACGAGGGCATCCGCCCGCGAGGCAAGATCCAGTACGAGGCGCATATGCCGGTGCCGGTCTACCTGCTGTTCACCTCGAGGTTGCTGGCCGAGCAAGGCGTCTCCTTCACAAAGGGCCGCCTCAACGAAGAGGCCGAGGTCGGCGACTCCGCCGAGTTCCTCAGGTCGATCGACTTCGGTGACGTGTACCACGATCGGGCAGTGGGCCGACTGGGCGAGTCGGTACGACGCCCGACGATTCTGAACGCTCGGCACTCTGAGGTCGTGGTCGAGAACGAACTGTCGCTCGACAAGCTGAAGCACATCGTCTGCCGGTCGGCGCCGGAACGCGAGACGCTCCTGAACCTGCTCTCTGCGAAGGCTCGGCGGCGATGGTTGACGAGGATTCACACGGACGAGGGCGATCGAAGGCTGTTCGAGAAGCGGGGCACGTTCGTGCAGAGGACCGATCTGTCGAGTGCCGAATCCCGGTTCGCGTTCTACTTGAACATCGCTCGCGAGATGCGCGGGCCGTTCGATCTAAGGATCGAGTGGTTGTTGGACGGCCGGACGGCAAGCGCGCGGCAGGAGAACTTCACCGTCTCCAACCGGCCGGTGGCCTGTTCGCTGGCCCGGCCCGTGCCGAGGTATCGCGTTCGCGTGTTGTTGGACGGCAACCTGGCGTATCTCGGCGACTTCGATGAAAAGCACGAATCGGAGATGCTGGTCTGAAGTCGGCCGAACATACGGCGAGAGTTCCTTCAACACTCCAGACAGAAGCCCACACCCGCCGTCACCGCCCGCGACTTGTTGCCGAACCACGGCGGAATGACGGCCGCGAAGCCGCCCGCGGGACCACCGGCGGCGACGATCAGGAGGTCATCCGGCGACTGCAGCGCCTTGTACTCCTGGTCCCGATTCGCGTCCGTGACGACGGAGGCCTTGCCGACCCGTTCCCAGTCGCCTCGCCGCACCCGCGCCGCACGGTGCAGATAGGTCTGGATGCCCGCCTTGGTCCAGCCGGCGTCGGCCAGGCGCTCACGCACCTGTGGCGGCAGCACGAGGCAATGGTTGCCGGCCCAGATCGAGTAGTGGAGCAGGTTCGCCCGCATCTCGGCCGCGACCGTGTCCAGGATGTCCTCCGGTTCGGTCGTCCACTCGTTCATCACCTGCCGCGGAGCGCCGGCGGCGAAGACGGTCACCGTCGAGCTGCCGGCGGGCGCGCCGCGCTCCGTTGCCAGCGAGGGCCAGGGTGAGCCCTCCTCGTCCTCGGCCAGGCAGTAGCTGAACTTGCCTGGATGTCCCAGCGTCGAGCGGTCGAGTTCTCCGGGCCGGACCCCGAGCAGGTTCCGGAGGATGAGTCGCAGCGCCCGACCGATCGCGAGCGAGGCCCGGTCGGCGCCGCCCAACACGTTGAACGTCCCGGTCATGCCGAGTTCGTGACGGATTGGACCGTTGACGATCACGAGCACGGCACAGCCGCCGGTGCTCGAGGTGGCGCCGTGAAGCAGGAAGGCCGGGTCGCACGTCGCCTCGACCGCCGCGGCCACGACCGCGAAGTCGCGCGGCCGGCAGCCCGCCATCACCGCGTTGATTGCAGCCTTCTCCGCGGTGATCGCCCGACCGCGGACCGTCTCCACGCCGAGCACGTGCGCCGGCTCGATGACCGCCGCTTCGAGCACGGCCGCCACCCGCTCCGGCGTCGGTGGAACGATCGGCAGCCCTTCGGTCCAGCCGCGGGCCTCGAACAGGGCACGGGCCGCGTCGTCGCCTTCGACAGAGTGGATCGAGGCGTTCTGGACGAGCGTGGGTTCGCTCGGGGAACTCGTGTCGGTCATCGGAGACTCAGACTCGGCAGCCTACCGCGCCGCAGTCGAGGCGCTACGATCAGTGGTTCCGAATCAAAGGGGGAATGAAATGGCTCGAAGAAGAGAAGTCCCGTTCTTGAGTTCGCCTGTGTTGATTGGCTGGCCGGCAGGCGGCGCGGCCGTCGCCTTGGTGCTGGCGCTCGCTGCCTGCGCCGGCCCTGCCGCGGAGACCGATTCCGCGGCACGTGCCGAGTCGGTCAATCCGGACGCGGAGAACTTCGGTCAGCGCGGTGAGATCCTGTTCTGGACCCCGGAGCAGCAGGTCGCGGGCTACCGGAACATCGACGAGATCAGCAACGCGCGCTGGTTCAAGGCCTCCGACGATCCCTATCCGCTGACGCCGGCACCGCGGGATCTCGCGTCGGTGACATACGAAGTCGAGGGCGAGTCGTTCACGGTGGAGGACTACATACGCGACCGTCGGATCGCAGGCCTCCTGGTGGTCAAGGACGACGAGGTCGTGTTCGAGCGCTACGGCCTCGGCAACGACGAGAACAGCCGCTGGATCTCGTTCTCGATCGCCAAGTCCGTCGTCTCGATGCTGTACGGCGCCGCGATCGCCGACGGCTACATCGGCAGCGTCGATGAGCCGGTGACGAAGTACCTGCCCCTGCTGGCGGGAGGCGGCTACGACGCCGTGTCGATCCGCAACGTGCTGCAGATGGCCTCCGGTGTGCGGTGGAACGAGGACTACGCCGACCCGGAGTCCGATGTCGCGACGCTGCCGTCCCCCCTGGTGGAGCAGGCCCGGTACATGGCGGCACTGGAGCGAGAGCATGCCGCCGGTGAGGTGTTCCGCTACAACACCGGCGAGACGAACATGGCCGGCGCCGTGCTGCGGGCGGCGATCGGCAACAACCTCTCGACTTACCTCGAGCACAAGATCTGGGGACCGTTCGGCATGGAGGCGGACGCGAACTGGGTGATTCACGAACCCGGCGGCGGGGAACTCGGCGGCTGCTGCATCAGCGCGACCCTGCGCGACTACGCCCGCATCGGCATCTTCGCGATGAAGAACGGCGTGCTGCGCGACGGCACGCGAGTGCTGCCGGAGGGCTGGATGGCGGACTCGACCCGCCCCAGCCCCGGTTCGGACGGCTACGGCTTCTTGTGGTGGCTGAGCGGCGACGGCGTATTCGCCGGCATCGGCATCTTCGGCCAGTACCTGTGGATGGACCCGGGGTCAAACACCGTCATCGTCACCCACAGCGCCTGGCCCGACGCGACCAACCGGGAGTACAGCCGCCACCGCGCGGCCTTGGTCTCGGCGCTCGCCGGCGCGGTTCGCTAGCCCCCGCTTCCGCAGCCAGCGCCAGCCGGGGACGGACAGAGCCGCGGCGACGAGAAGCCAGGTCATGGCGCCGTCGGGGATTGCCTCCAGGAGAGGCGCAGCCGGCCGGTACTGCAGCAGATCGGAACCCCGTTCACCGGTCCAGTGCCAGGCGGTGTGGACGATCAGGGCCGAGATCAGGACGATCCCCAGCCGTTCGGAGGGAAGGCGACGGAACACGAAGTCCAGCAACGGAACGAGCAGCAGCAGGACCACGATCTGGCCGAGCTCGACGCCGACGTTGAAGGCAAGCAGCGAGGTCACGAGGTGCGAGCCCGCGAACTGGAGCGACTCGCTGAGCGCGAAGGAGAATCCGAAGCCGTGGACGAGGCCGAAGCCGAAGGCGGCGGCCCAGCGGCGCTCCTGGCCGACTCCCAGGATGTTCTCGAACGCCATGTAGACGATCGACAGGGCGATCAGCACTTCGACCAGGGTGGGGAACCACAGCGCCCGCGGCGCCAGGCCTGCGGCAGAGGCGATCAGGGTGATCGAGTGCGCGACCGTGAAGGACGTCACGACGAGCACCAGTTGGCGCAGGCGACGGAGCGGGGCAACCAGGCAGACCAGGAACAGCAGGTGATCCAGACCGCCCAGGATGTGTTCGAAGCCCATCGCCACGAAGTGGAGGGCGGCCTGCCCCCAATGCGGGTCGAGCCGGATCCGGCCGGGCTCCGCGGCGAGCTGGAGGACCCGCGAATCGCCGTCCGGCGATTCGTACCGGATGACCGTGAGTACACGCAGGCCGAGCCGGCCGAAACGGGGATCGATCGAGAGGCGCGGCTGTTCTCGCGTGCGCCCGGTGTCGAGCGGCGTCTCGAGCAGCACGTCGAGCAGGGCTTGCCTCCAGACGATTCGTGTTGTCGCCGCCAGCGGCTGCGCCCGGATGTGCGCCAGAGCGCGGTCGAAGTCCGTGAACGAGCGATCGGATGGAATCGACAACCGGACGGCGCGAACGGTGGCAGCCGGCAGTTTGGCGTCGCCGGCGAACAGGTCGAGATTGGGCGTGATCCAGCGATGGGCCGACTCCGTCAGGAGGCCGCTGGACCGAACCTCTTCGAGGTCGAGGATGCCCAGGACGTCGACCGGGAACTGCATCTCCTGCATCGCCTCGAGCGGGGTGCGCACGAGCACCAGGAGCCGATCGCCCTGCTGCCGCACGAGCACCTGGACGGTGACGCTGCCCGGGACCTCGTGGGCCCCCGCGGGCCCGTGGGCAATGGGCAGCAGCGCCATGGCGACGGCGACGCTCGCCCCGGATAGGCGTGATCTGGGTGGGAAGCTGGACAGGCGCCGGATGTTACCGGCCAGGCCCGTTGTACACTGACCGCACCTCCCTGGTGCTGCAGGAACCGCGAAATGCCGCGGAACACGACGGATTCCAACGACTGGATGGGCCGACAATGACACTGGACCGCCCCGCGATGACATCGAAGCGTCTACTTTGTGCTCTTGGCTGCGCGGCAGCCCTCGCTCTTGTTCTCGGCGCCTGTGGCGGCTACGGCGGCTCGGACGCCGGCGATGTGGCCGGCGAGGGTTTGATGGCGCCGCGCTTCGAGGTCGATCCGTTCTGGCCCAGGCCGCTGCCGAACCACTGGATCCTCGGCCCGGCCATCGGGGTCGCGGTCGATTCCCGCGATCACGTCTGGATCGTCCACCGGAACACGCCAGGCGCCTTCGGCGCGATCAACGAGATCGGTGCGGCCCAGGATCCGCCTCTTTCCGAGTGCTGTATCCCGGCGCCGCCGGTGCTCGAGTTCGATCCGGACGGCAACTTGGTCGGCCACTGGGGCGGTCCAAGCGAGAGCGGCGAGTACGAGTGGCCGGCTTCCAACCACGGCATCCTCGTCGACCACATGGACAACGTGTGGATCGGCGGCAACGGCGGCGGCGATTCCCACGCGCTCAAGTTCAGCCGCGACGGCGAGTTCCTGATGCAGGTGGGGAAGGCGAACGCCCGCGTCAACGAGGGCGCCGGCGAGGACGATCCGGCCTTCGTGCGCAACAGCCACGACATGGAGAGCTTCGGCCGGGTGGCGAAGCTCTCGGTCGATCCGGAGGCGAACGAGGTTTACGTCGCCGACGGCTACTCCAACCGTCGGGTGGTCGTGATCGACGCCGACACCGGCGAGTTCAAGCGCTACTGGGGCGCCTACGGCGAGGCGCCTGACGACGAACTGGACCTGGGCCGGTACGTGCCGGGCGACCCGCCGGCGACCCAGTTCCGGGGCCCGGTCCACTGCGCGGACATCTCCGCCGACGGCCTGCTCTACGTGTGCGACCGCGCCGCCGACCGCATCCAGGTCTTCCAGGCCGACGGCACCTACGTCGACGAAGTGTTCATTGCTCCCGAGACGCTCTCCCAGGGCTCGACCTGGGATGTCGCCTTCTCACCCGACGAGGCGCAGAAGTTCCTCTACCTCGCCGACGGTCAGAACATGAAGGTCTACGTGATCGAGCGCGAGAGCATGGAGGTGCTCTACGCCTTCGGCGACGGGGGCCGCCAGCCCGGCCAGTTCTTCGCCGTCCACAGCATCGCGACCGACTCCAAGGGCAACATCTACACCACCGAGACCTACGAGGGGAAGCGGCTCCAGAAGTTCGTGAACCTGGGGATGCAGCCGGTGCCGGAGGAGGATCTGGGTACCCCCTGGCCGGCTGAGTAGGTGGGACTCACGGTGAGGAATCGAGCGACTCGAGAAACTCGATCACCCTGCGTCGATCGCCAAAAGTGGCCCGAACCTCGTCGCCGTTCGTATGTCGAACGTTGAGTTCGTAGCGTACGAAGTCTGTTTGTGGAGTACCCTCATCGTATCCTGACACGAAGAGCATCGCGTCGCGGATTGTCTGGAACCGTCGCGAGGCGCCGGAAAGTGTCGACACGAAGATCTCAGACACTCCGCGTTCGAGGCTGCGCCGAAGCGCACCAAGAAAGCCCGTGAACTGAGACTCGTGGAGTTGTCGAATCGCTGCTGCGATCTGCGCCTGTTGTGACTGCGTCAGTCGGTCGAATGCGTCGACCCTGGATTGAAGGTCCTCCTCTGCGGTGCTCTCCTCGGACGAGATGTCGACTCCTTCGGTGGCGAAGGCTTGCACGATGGTCTCATACGGGCAATACGCCAGATGGAAACGGTGGGATCGAAGTTGTCTCAAAGATCCATCAGTGAAGTCACCCGCAAGAACGGCACCCAAGAACGGCTGCCGACGCGCGTAGGTCTCAGCCAGAGGCACGATCGCACCCTGAATCTCCTGAACTTTGTTCCTTGAGTGTTTGGTGTATCTGCGCCAAGCCGTCTCGACAAAGGCGAGTGGCTCCCCGAGCTTCCCTTCCGACCCTCCCTCCTCCAGAACATAGTCGAGATCGTGGGTGTTGCCGTACAGGTCCTTCCAGACGACCTTCCTTCTTCCGGTCCGTGCACGTCGCGGGTGCTTGTAGTCCAGGTACAGGCCAAACTCCTTCGCTATCGCTTGCAGCGGCTCACGTAGTGCGAGTTCGAGCTGGTCGCCGACGATTTGGCCGAGCCTGTGGGCTGGTGACTGTGCCACGGGTCCTTAGCCTTGCACCCAGAGACGCCCCTCGCAAAGAGGTACGCGGTGCTTCCGGTTCTTCCACTTGGTGTTGCGATCACGCGTCTTCTCGAAAGTGCAGGCTTTGAAGCCGGCCGCGACGGCTAGTCTGGCCAGCCAGTCAACGACCGGAACATAGACCCCGTAAGGGGCGGAGTCGCCGATCACGAAACACACTTTGCATGGTGACGTGCACACCCGACGTAAGGCCAACCAGACCCGAGCGAGGTCTAGGAAGTAGCACGCGATCATGTTGTGGTAGGTCTTCTTGCCACCACGGGTGAGACGGACCTCACCGAGTTCTTGGCAGACTCCGCGGAGCTCATCTCGAATGCACACAAGTGCCGGGTCCTCAAGGATGCGTGGCAGGTCAACGGCTCTATCGGGGACGTGTTGTGTGCATGAGCGGAGAAGGTGGCGCCGGACGGCTCCCTGAAGATCGCCCCAGGTCTGAACCTCACCGAGGAACGTAAGTTCGAGGCGGGTGGCGTCCGCGTAGTCGTAGTTGTTGGGGTAGGGAGGTGAAGTCACGACGAGGTTAAAGCGGTCGCTTGGCACCTCGCCGCAAGTGCGGGCGTCGTCGAGGAGGAACCTGGCCCGGGGTCCCGGGAGCCCCTCAAGCGACCGCATATCGTCGTAGATGACACGCGTCATTCTCTGGAAGGCTGCAAAGGGTTCCAGAACTCGCGCTTTGCGACGCTTTGGTAGAAGGTACTGCCAGTTCGCGGTGCCGACGCGTGATGTTGACCGCAGGATTCCAATCAGAGTCAGCCAAACGAGTCGGCCAGCCTCCGACTCGTCGTTCCTGTTCTCGAGGGAGCGCCGTAGCCGGTCGAGTCGGCCTAGTGCGCCGTCGTCGTAACACTTGCGAATCAACGGAGAATACGATTCCAATGAGCCTGTGCGGCCTAGCGCATCGTCAAGTACACATGCCGCTTGTTGAGCATAGGCATCTGCCGAAGACCGGTATGCGAGTTTCGCTTGAGCGATTCGCGCTACGAACGGGTGGGAGTCGATCCCCAACGACTCGACGCCGCAGTGCTCGGCGGCGATGAGCGTAGTTGCACTGCCTGCAAACGGGTCAAAGACTCGGAGACTCTGCTCTCGGGCCTCGCGTGAAATCAAGTCGCCTGCCCAAGCGCCGCTAAAGCCCGCGCTATACCGGAACCAACGATGAACCGGAAGGCTCATGTTGCCGACGAAGGTGCCGGACGCACTATCGGCGCGGCTCGCTTGTGCCCTTTGTTCTTCGTCGGCAGGTGGGAGTTCCAGCGACGAGAAGAGGGCTCGCTGGCGCTCTTGAAGTGGTCTTTCTGTGGATTTCATCCGGCTGGGTTCCTCGTCCGGGGGGCCGTTAGCCGGGAGTACCTGGCGGTTCAGATAGGGGCGAAGCAGCCGTAAACTCCCATTGGTGCGCAGGCTACCACTGGGTGTCAGAGGCCGTAGGAAGAGTGGCCGGCTCACCCCGGCAGCCGATACGCGATCAGCTCGAACGGCTCGCCGCGTCCTCCGAGGGCGACGACGAGGTACTGCACGCCGCGGTGCAGGTAAGTGATCGGGCTGCCGTCGGAGTGCGCTGGCAACTCGATCTCGGCGGCGAATTCGCCGGTCGCCTTGTCGAAGGCGCGCAGCGCCGGCACGGTGTAGCGCCAGTCCTCGGGGGCGGCGGACCGGGGATTCGTCCAGGCGAGACCGCCGGTTATCTCCTCGGGCGTCTCGCGCCACTCCCGTTCGGCCTTCGCTTCCTGGTAGCGGAAGGAGCGCGAGTGGCCAGAGCTCACGATGAGCAGCGTCTTCGTGACCAGGGCGTGGCCACGGACGCCGGACCCCAGTAGCGGCAGGTCGAGGCCGGCGAGCTTGGGGTGGCGGCGCGGCCCTTCGCCGAGCGGAATCGCCCAGGCATCAGGCCCCAGACGTTCGTGCCGCCGGTGATGCGCCAGGACTCGTCCTCCCAGGTGTGGGTTCCGAGGTCGCCCTCCGGGGGGACGGTGTGGAAGGTCCAGAGCTGCCAGGCTGTTGGTCGTCAGAGCGCACCGGCGTGCCTTCGTCGGCGTAGACGGCACGGAGGATCGCGTCCGTGCTGGCGTAGATCAGGCGGCCGGGCGACTCGGGGCGCTCCGGATCGCGCCAGAAGCTCGGACCCTTGTGGGTGAAGCCGTGGTTCGTGGGCCGTCCGTGGCCGTAGCTCTGGGGGTCGTGCTGCCAGATCGTGATCCCTTCGGCGGGGTCGATGGCGGCCGCGATGCCGTAGCCGGTGACCACGTACAGCCGGTCGCGATCCTGGGCGGTCACGAGAGTTGCCAGCAGCGCACCGGCGACTGCGAGCGTCGCCCAATCCGGACTGCGGGTCGCGCCACACGGGTTCCCAGGTCAGATCGTTCTACCGCGCAAGGTCTGGCGCGCTGCAGCGAACAGATGCGGGCGAGACGCCCGCGTTCCCAGGAAGAGCCGAGGAGGTCTTTGGCGTCGATGCCTCAGTCGAAGGCGGTGAGGATCTCTTCCGCGACCAGTTGGTAGTGATCGAGACGGTGGGTCGGGATGCCGCCGATCATGATCTCGTGGGCGCCGGCGTCGATCATCGTGCCGATCCGGTCGATGACGTAGCTCTTGGTGCCGGCGGCTGTGCCCTCGCCCAACCCGCGGGCGTCGACGAAGGCCTTGGCGGCCGCGGCGTCGTCGGTCACGAAAGTCGGCATCAGCACGGTGTGCCGGATCTCGCCCGGGTCGCGGCCGGCCTCCTCGCAGTGCCGGTCGACCACCGAGACCTTGTGCTGGAAGTACTCCCGCGTCATCGGTCCGCGGGCCCAACCGTCGAGGTTCATCACGTCGCCGTGGCGGGCGAGGGTGCGCAGCGTCCGCTTCTCGCCGGTGCCGCCGATCAGGATCGGGATCGGGTCCCCGTAGCAGCCGGGCGAGAGGGGCGCCGAGTCGAGTTCGTAGTACTCGCCCTTGAAGTCGACGGGCCGGTTCGACCGGAACAGGGCCCGAATCAGCTCGACCGCCTCCTCGAAGCGGTCCTGCCGCTCCTTCATCGACGGGAAGGTCCAGCCGTAGGCCTCGTGCTCGCGCTTGAACCAGGCGGCGCCGATGCCGAGTACGAAACGGCCGTGGGAGATGTGGTCCAGGGTGCCGGCCATCTTGGCCGCGAGGGCGGGATTGCGGTATGTGTTGCCCAGCACCAGGTGGCCGATCTTCAGGTTCTTCGTGATGCCGGCGGTCGCGGCGGCGATCGTGAAGGCCTCGTGCGCCGTGAGGTGCTCCTCTTCCCTGAGCCCCGGGGGCGGCAGGTAGTGATCGGCGTACCAGATGCTGTCCCACGGACCGGCATCAAGCAGCTCGGCCACTTCGCGGATGCTGTCCCAGGTGTTTCGATAGCAGGTGACTTGTGCGCCGAACTTCATGTCGTGGTCCTCCCGGTCATCCCGTGATCCTCCCGGTCATGTCGTGGTCCTCCCGGTCATCCCGTGATCCTCCCGGTCATCAAACTGCGTTCTCCATGACCGTCTTGCCGATGATCTTGCGGTCCATCATGTCCCGCAGGGCCTGTGGAATCTGCTCCAGCGGGTAGCGGCGCGAGATGTAGGGCTTGATCTTGCCCGCGGCCGCGAGGGCTTCCGTCTCGGCGCGGGCCGCTTCGAACAGCTCCGGCTCGCGCATCCTGGAGGCGCCCCAGAACACGCCGACGATGTCGCAACCCTTGAGCAGGGTGAGATTGAGCGGGATCCGCGGAATTCCGGCGGTGAAGCCGATGACCAGGAACCGCCCGCGCCAGCTCGTGGCGCGCAGCGCCGCCTCGGCATACTCGCCGCCGACCGCGTCGTAGACGACGTCGACGCCCTTGCCGCCGGTCAGTTCCTTGGCGCGGACCTTCAGGTCCTCCCCTGCGTAGTTGATCGTCTCGTCGGCGCCGCGCTTGCGGCATAGCGCCAACTTCTCCTCGGTCGAGGCGGCGGCGATCACCCGCGCGCCCATCACCTTGCCGAGTTCGATTGCTGCAAGGCCGACGGCGCCGGCGGCGCCGAGCACGAGCAGGGACTCGCCCGGCTTCAGGTCGCCCCGGTACTTCAGAGCGTAGTGGCCGGTACCGTAGGCGTAGCCGTACCCGGTGGCCTCGGCGTAACCGAGACCCGGCGGCAGCTTGCGCACCTGGGAGGCGGACAGCAGCACCTGCTCCGCGAAGCCGCCGGTGCCGCCACCGCCGACCACGTCGTCACCGACCGCGAGGCCGTCGACATCCGGGCCGACCGCGGCGATCTTGCCGCCCACCTCGCCGCCGACGACAAAGGGCGGTTCCCCCCGGAACTGGTACCGGTTCTCGATGATCAGCGTATCGGGGAACGTGATCGCGGCCGCCCGGATGTCGACGACGACCTCGCCCGGACCGGGGACCGGATCCTCCAGGGTCTCGATCGTCAGGTTCTCCGGGGGACCGAACTCGCTGCATACGACTGCCTTCATGTTCGCCTCTGTGTCAGTTGTGAATCCTCTGCTAGATCGCCCTGTCGCGGCCCTTCCAGTACGGCCCCCGCACCAGGCCGCGCTGGATCTTGCCGGTGGGCATGCGGGGCAGGTCGGTGGCGAAGTCGATCGAGCGCGGGCGCTTGAAGTCGGGCAGGTTCTCGCGGCACCAGGCCAGCAGCTCCTCGGCGAGTTCGTCGTCCGCTTCGTAGCCAACGCCTACTTCGACCACCGACTTGACGCTCTCGCCCCATTCCTCGTGGGGCACGCCGACGGTGCAGACCTCGTACACCGCGGGGTGCTGGTGCAGCACGTCGTCGATCTCCTGGGGGTAGATGTTGACGCCGCCGGCGATGATCGTCTCGGCCGACCGGCCGGTCAGGAACAGATAGCCGTCCTCGTCGACGTAGCCCATGTCGCCCATCGTGAAGAAGTCGCCCCGGTAGGCCGAGGCCGTCTTGTCGGGGGCTTTGAAGTACTCGAAGCGGTTCTGGGACGCCTGGAAGTACACGGTGCCGGTGGCGCCGATCGGCGCCGGTTGGCCGTCGTCGTCGAGTACCTTGTACTCCGTGCCCTCCACCGTGCGGCCGACGCTGCCGGGCTTCCTGAGCCACTGCTCCGAGTCGATGAGGAAGGTGCCGCCCTCGGTGGCCGCGTAGTACTCCCAGACCACGGGGCCGAACCACTCGATGATCCGGTGCTTGATGTGGACCGGGGTGGGCGCTGCGCCGTGGACCAGCCAGCGCATCGAGGACACGTCGTACCGCTCCCGGACTTCCTGCGGCAGGGCCAGTATGCGGTGGAACATCGTCGCCACCATGTGGGTGTGGGTCACGCGGTGTTTGTCGATCAGCGCGAGCGTCTCCTCCGCGTCCCACTTGTCCATGAGCACGGCGCCGACTCCGGCGCCCATCGGCATGGAGAGATTCAGGCCCAGGGGCGCGGCGTGGTAGAGCGGCCCGGTGACCAGAGAGCAGTCGGTATCGGGCTCGAAATCCCCCGACTCCCGCACCGCGAGCAGGAACAGCGTTGGCGTCGCGTCCGCCTTGCGGTAGACGCCCTTGGGATGACCGGTGGTGCCGGAGGTGTAGAGCATCGGGGCGCCGAGGATCGGGTTCTCGATGTTCGAGCCCTCTTCCGCGGCGAGTGCTTCGTCGTAGGACTCCCCTCTTTCGATCTCGCCTCCGACCGCCAGCGTCAGGCGCAGGTGGCTCGACTCGGCCTGCGCCGCGGCGACCGCCGGCGTGAAAGCCTCGTCCGCGATGAGCACCCGGGCCTCGCAGTTGGCGACGATGTAGGCGACTTCCTCCGGCGTCGAATGCCAGTTGATCGGCGTCATCCGGGCGCCGGTGCGCGAGCACGCGGCGATGGTGTCGATGAACTCGGGCCGGTTCCGGCACAGCAGGGCGACGCCCACATCAGGGCCGACGCCGTGCGCGCGTAGCACCCGAGCCAGACGATTCGCGTTCAGGTTCAGTTCGCCGAGCGTGCGGCCGCCGTACTTCGACAGCACCGCCATCCGGTCGGGGGCATGGTCGGCGTGAACCGCGACTCCCATACCGTAGGGCGCCGCCGCCATCAGTCGTTCCTGCATTGCTGGGTCGATCGCCATGCGGCCCTCTCCGTGTTCGCCGAGTGGTTTCGGATCGGCGAGTGTACCGATAGCTAGACTCGCCGCCGATGCCCGCCCTGGACATGCCCGGTTCTGTCGAACTGACCGGCCTCGACCGCGCCATGCTGGCAGGCGATCACGGCGCGGCCGCGGCGGTTGCGATGCGCATCCTGCTGACGATGGCCGGGATCTACGGCGCCCGCCGGTTGCTGGACATCGAAGGCGCGCACATCGACGGCTGCCTCTACCACGGCGACTCGGGCGTCGACTTCGCGGAGATGCTGGTGGCGGGCGGCGCCCGGGTCCGGGTTCCCACGACGCTGAACGTCGGCGGGTTGGACCTGCTGCACCCGGAGGAGTTTGCGGGCACACCGGAGCGCCGCGCCAAGGCTCTGCGGTTGATGGCGTGCTACGAGGAGATGGGCTGCCGGACGATCTGGACCTGCGCGCCCTACCAGACGACGCCGCGGCCGGCGTTCGGCCAGCAGGTCGCCTGGGCCGAGAGCAACGCGATCGTGTTCGCGAACTCGGTGCTGGGCGCTCGCACCCACCGGTACGGCGACTTCATCGACATCTGCGCCGCGATCACCGGCCGCGCGCCCGCGGTCGGACTGCACCTGGAGGAGAACCGGCGCGGGCAGGTCGTGTTCGATTTCCGCTCCCTGCCGCGAAGCCTGGCGTCGGCGGCGTGGCTGCTGCCGGCGATCGGCTACCTGGTGGGGGAGCGTTGCGCCAACCGGGTGCCCGTGCTCCTCGGTCTGGAGTACGCCGACGAGGATGGCCTGAAGGCGTTGGGCGCGGCGGCGGCATCCTCGGGCGCGGTGGCGCTGTTCCACGCCGTCGGCATCACACCCGAGGCGCCGACGCTCGAGGCGGCGCTCGGCGGACGGGACGCGGAGGAGTGGATCGAGGTCACCGCCGCCGATCTGCGGGCCGGCCTCCGGAGGCTGTCGACGGCCCCGGACGCGGCGGACCCGGATGGCGGCGCGAGCGACCTCCGAATCGACGTCGTGGCGCTGGGCAGTCCGCACTTCTCGCCCCGCGAGTTCGCCGAACTGCTGCCAATGATCTGGTGTCACCCGCCGGCGGCAAGCGTCGAGTTCGTGGTCTGCACGAACCGTGTTTCGCTCGACTTCCTGGAACGTAGAGGCGACCTCGATCGCCTGCGCGCGCTGGGCGTGCGGGTCGTCGTCGACACCTGCGTGGTCGTCGCGCCCATCCTGCGCACGCCGCCTGGGGGAATCCTCATGACCAACTCGGGCAAGTTCGCGCACTACGCGCCGGGCAACGTCGGCTTCGATGTCGTCTTCGGCAGCCTTTCCGAGTGCGTGCAGTCGGCCCATGCCGGCCGGTTGCGGCGCGACCCGGAGTTGTGGCCGTGAGCGGCGTCGAGCTGCGAAGCCAGGTCCTGGTCGCCGGCGCCGGCGCCGGGCCCGTGCTGCGCCTGGAAGAGCCGCTCTCCTTCTGGGGCGGTGTGGACCCCGTGACCGGGCGGATCATCGACCAGCGTCATCCCCGGTGCGGTGAGAGCGTCTCGGGCCGCGTCCTGGTCATGCCCTACGGCCGGGGGTCGAGCAGTTCCAGTTCGGTGCTGCTCGAGGGAGTGCGCCTGGGCACGGCGCCGGTTGCCGTCGTGCTGCGCGAACTCGACGGCATCCTGGCCCTCGGCGCGGCAGTGGCGCGGGAGCTTTACGCGAAGTCGCCGCCGGTGGTCGTGCTGGCGCCGGCGGACTGGGAGGCCCTTAGCGAAGGGGCCGAAGCTTCGGTCGAGGTCAGCGGCCGCCTGCGGATCGCAGGCTGACGTTCCAGGACGTCCACAGCCAGACCTTGAACGTGTCGGTGCTCCAGTCGTTGGCGTTGTACTGCGCCAGCTTGATGCCGAAGTCCTGCTTCCAGGGGGTGTTCCACACCGCCATCGCGTCGATCTCGGAGCCGTAGTCCATGCTGCCGACCGCGGAGCGGAACTGGTGCCAGCGCACGGTCCAGTTCCAGGTGTCGAGAGCGTGGTCCAGGCGCAGGTAGAGGTCGACGAGGCCATTGGCCGGCGTGCCGAGGAACTTGTCGGTCCAGCCGTTGAAGCCGTGCAGTGTGGCTAGCGGCGTGCGGAACCCGTAGGCGCCGTCGCCGTCCAGGGCCTCGCGCACCGCACGCACGCTGACGTCGCCGCGGGCGAAGCCGATCCCGGCCTTCTGGTAGTCCAGGTCGACGCTGCCGGGGTGGTTCGCCCAGTCCTGCTGTGACACGTACTGGAGCTCGAACAGGACGGAGGCGGCCCCCGCGTCGTGGGAGCCGGTGTAGCTGGCGCCCCAGTTGGAGGTCGAGTTCGCCGCCGCCCCCGGCCGCTCGTAGTCCAGCAGGTAGCTGAACAGCGCCAGGTTGCCCGGACCCGCCGGGCCGGACACGTAGAGCACGTGGGAGGCCATCGCCTCCTCGGCGCCGGTGATCCGGTGGACGCTGTCGAGGAAGGCGTAGCGGAGCGTCCAGTCCCTGGCGAGCGAGGCGTCAAGGGCGGCGGCATCGAACGCCTGGTGGTGCTGCCGCCAGCCGACCGCGCCGACGAAGCGCTGGTCGCCGATCAGGAGCTCGGTGCGACCGAGGGTGAACGTGGCCGGTCCGCGCTCGAGCTTCGCCGCCGCCTGGTTGATCGCGGTGAGCGCCGGGTCGGCGATGACCGGGCGGTCGCGGACGCCGTTGTCGAGTCCGCCGTAGCCGAGGTTGCGGTACATCCGGTCGTTGCCGACGGGAGTCACGTCCTCGGTCTCGAGCAAGAAGGAGAAGCCGCGGAAGGCCTTCGTCTGCAGTTTCAGCGTCGTGCGCAGCGTCGAGGCGATCGCGCTTCCGTCGAACGCGTCGTCGTCGGATTGCTCGATCCGGTAGCGGAGACCGACCGAAACGTCCGCGTCGCGGACGGCCTGCCCGAGTGTCGCCGGCTCCTTCGCGGCACCCCCCTCATCGTCCTGTGCAAGGCCGGGCCGGCCGCTGACAAACAGGGTCAGCGCAAGCAGAATCAGACACTTGCGCATGATCGAGATCGGCACTGGGGGGAGGTTGTGAAGCGGGGTTGGCGGATCGCGGCAGTATACACGTCAGTCGGTGGCCGGGCCGCCGAGCCAGATCGGTGACGACCAGGCGCGTTCCTGAATCGTCGCCTGCAGGCCCGGCCTGGGGTCGACGCCGGCCTTGACGGCATCCCAGGTCGACCAACGGCAGGTCGGGTTTTCCAGTGCCCGGAGGTAGTAGAAGGCGTGCTGCCCGGCTTCGTAGTCTGGGTCCTGCCAGAGCGCGACCAGCTCTGACGCTCCCTTGTCGGGCGTGATGCTGCAATCGGAGAGGTCGACCTCGGCGCCGTTGTCGGGGCAGCGGTACGTCTCGGGGTCGGGCGTCAGGCCGTCGGAGCAGGCGACATCGAACACCTGCTCCATGGCCTGACCCGCCTCGCTCCAGCCCTTGATCACCTGCACCCGCTGCAGGGGCGTGCCGAGCGGGTCCTGGAGTGCCCAGGCGAGAAACCGGGGCGCCGCCGCGGCAGGCGAGCCGGCGGGCAGTTCGCCGCCCATCGGGACGCCCTCGGCGTAGGCCACTTCGACCGCGTTTTCGCGCCCGGTCAGGTCGTCGGGATAGTCACCGGCGAAGAAGCGCACGACGATTCGTGGGCCGCTGGTGGCGAAGGTCTCCTTGCGGCGGAACGCCTCGTAGATGGAGTCCCGCGTGTTCTCCTCCGCCCAGACACCAGCCAGGCCGGAAGCGCCCCAGGTCTTGTAGTACGTGTCGTTGTAGGCCGTCACGCCGTCGACCGATGTGATCGGTACCGAGCCGCGCAGCTTTGCTGTCGCGTCCAGGACGCCGACCTTGGCCACGAAGTTCGACTCGTCGAGCGAAGCGCCGCCGTTGTGCGTATCGCTGGCGCCGACCAGACCGAACTGGTAGGGGTTCACGCCGCTCTCAGCCTCCAGCTTGAGCCCCCGCTGGTATGCGTTGCGGACATAGGAGCCGCGCGGCCTCGACCTGTTCCACTGGGCGATCCGGTAGGGCATGATCTCGAAGTCCGCCCATTCGTCGTTCGGCGACAGGAAGGGGTGGGTGTCCGACGTGCCCTTGACCTGGGTGATTTCGACCAGGGGTTCGTTCCGCATCCGGGTCTCGGCGTAGGCGGCGTCGATCGGCTCGCCGGCGAAGTTCACGAGCTGGAACATGTGGCCGTCGGAGCCGTTCGAGTTGTGGGGGATGGCGAGCGCTTCGATACCTTGGGCACGCAGTTCATCCATCCACGCCCACAGGTCCTCCGGGTTGATCGAGTCGAAGCGGCCGTACGGGTAGTCCGGCACGGCGTCGCCGCGGAAGATCACGTTGCGGTGCAGGTTGCCGCCGTCGCGGCTGGATGTGTACTCGTAGGCCGGGAACGCGGTGAAGGCGCCGGGGTCGTTGTGCCGTTCGGCGGCTTCGACCGTGCGTTTCCAGGCCGAGCGGATGACATCCAGATCCCGATGCTCCCGGACGTAGGCGCCGCTGCGGAAGGCGCTCCGCTTCTCGGCGATCGTGCGGGCTTGCGTGAAGTCGGCCGCCCGGTCGAGCTTGGACAGCGGATGGTCCGGCTGCGACATCGCCTCCAGCATGCCGAGATAGTTCGCGTGGTCGGTGACCGCGAGGAAGTCGAGCGGCCGGTCAAGCTGGAGCTCGAACCCTCCTACATGCTCGATCGGCTTGCCCTTGGCGAACTCGTAGGCGTCGTCGGGCGTGCTGCGGGTGCCGAAGATGAAGGCGTCGAAGGAGTAGCGCGTGTGGACGTGAAGGTCGCCGAACAGGGCTCGCCTGTTCGCTTCTTCGGCCGCTGCGGCTGCGGCGCTGCAGATGACGAGGACACTCAGGAGTCCCGCTGAGCTGGGGAGCGACTTTCGCATGTTGGAGCCTCCTCGCGTGGGGGTTGTTCGATGGCATCTTGGCCGACTATCACGGCTAAGGGAAGTTGATCGTCATGACCCAGTACACGGGAACAGGCTCTCCGTGCAGAGTCGCGGGTCTGTACTTCTGGCGGTTCACGTGCTTCAGCGCCTCCCTTGCGAACCCGAAGCCTGGATCCTGCAGCACGCTCGTGTGAGCGACCCTTCCGTGTTCATCGATGACCATGCCGAATACCACGGTGCCCCTGACGCCGGCCGCACGCGCCTCTGGAGGGTATCTTGGCGCCGGCGGGCGGTTCTTCCGCACCGGCCGTTCCATGCCTTTCACCACTTCGCCGTCAACTGAGGGGGTGTAGATCTTCCGGTCTCCGAACTCCTTGCGAACGGCGTCGAGATCGGCCTCAGTGATGAGGCGGATAGCGACCAGATAGTGCTCGGCGCTGTTGCCTTGTTCATTCACGTAGCGTCGGGCGGATGAGATCGCTACGTCCTCCAGTCCCTCTTCCTTTGCCGCTGCGGCGTGGACGAACCAGAAGAGCGGCGGCAGTTCCAGGTCGCTATGGAGTGCCTTGAGTTCGACGATGTTGTCCAGGGCCTCAAGAGCTTCAGAGGAAAGCCCCTGTTGGACCAGGCGTACGGCCTGCGACCACCCGCGGTCGACTTCGGCCTGTGGGGATGTCGTGACCTGCGCCGTTGCGGACGCGGCGGCGAGCAACAGAGCAAGAACGCTGACGCGGGGTCCTTTCCGAGCCGGCTTGTGGCCTTCCTTGGTGACCTTCGGAACAGCCCGGTCTGGGTACGCTGCCTGCAGTCTCGCGATGTCGCTGTGGGTGGAATCCATCAGGACCCCACAATAGCTCCGCTTCGTTCGAGTACACTTACTGGGCATTGACCAAGGATCCGAGCCAGAAGCGGTTGCCGGCGATTGACAAAGAGCGTCTCGGGCCGCACAACCGGAGACAGGAAGACATGAAGACCGCGACCTCTCGCCCCGTCCTCATCATGATCGCGACCGCCGTTGCCCTTCCGGGCGCCGTCCTGATGGCCGCCGACGCGGACACGCCGACCTTCTACGCCGACGTGCTGCCGGTCCTGCAGGACAACTGCCAGACCTGCCACCGGCCCGAGGGCGAGAACATCGGCGGCATGATCGCGCCGATGCCGCTGATGACCTTCCAGCAGACCCGGCCGTGGGCGCGCTCCATTGCACGCGCGGTCGAGAACCGCACGATGCCGCCCTGGTTTGCCACCGAGGCGACCAAGGGGCAGTTCCACCACGAAAGGGTGCTGTCCGGCGACGAGATCGGGACGATCCTGGCCTGGGTTGCCGGCGGATCGCCCGCCGGCGACCAGGCGGACGCGCCGCCGCCCAGGAAGTTCGTCGAGGGGGACTCCGGCGGCTGGTCGCTCGGCCGGCCCGACCTGGTCGTGCCGATGGAGGAGGAGTACTGGGTCGCCGACGACATCGCCGACATCAACATCAAGTTCGAAGCGGAGTTGACCGAGGAGATGCTCTCCGAGCCCGTCTGGGTGCGCGGCGTCGAGTTCAAGGTCGGCAGCAGCAAGGTCCACCACATGTGCGCCAGCCTCCGGCCGCCGGGCGGTCAGACGGCGCTGGGCAAGTTCAGCAACAGTTCCCTGGGTTGTATCGCTCTGGGCGCCGAGAGCCACCTGATGGCGCCGGGCTACGCGATGAAGCTGGAACCTGGTTCGTCGGTCGAGTTCTCCCTGCACTACAACAAGGAGGCCGGCGAGGGCAGCGGCTTCTCCGATCGCTCCTCGATCGGATTCGTGTTCGCCGATGCCCCTGAGAGCGAGCTGCGCGAGGTGAAGTTCGACTCGATCGGTAACCTGACCTTCGAGATTCCGCCCGGCCACGAGCGATGGAAGGTCGGCGCGGCGCGGGTCTTCCCGGTCGAGACCGACATCCTGGCCCTGTGGCCGCACGCCCACCTGCGGTCGATCGCGGCGCGCTACGACGCGTTCTACCCCGACGGCACGACCGAGGTCCTGCTCGACGTCCCGAACTACGACCAGGAATGGCAGACCACCTACCAGTACAAGAAGCCGAAGACGGTGCCCGCCGGCACCCGGGTCGAGGTCACGATGTGGTTCGAGAACACGCCCGGGCGCGGCGAAGAGCGCGGATTCGACCCAGGTGACAACGTGATCAACGGCACGGCCACGACGGACGAGATGATGCTCGGCTTCGTCGCCTACGCACCGGTCGTCCCGGTCGACCAGATGTCGCTGCGGCTCGGGATTGCTCCGGACCAGAGCACCGGCGGAGAGTAGGGGCTCCAGTCATGACCGTCCTCCGCGGGCGGCGGCTGCCTGCGGCTGCCGCACTATCGCTGTTACTGGCGTCCGCTTTCGCGGGCCCGGCCGTTGGTCAGTTCGCGAGCACCGACAAGGTCATCGAGAAGCCCTCGAAGGAGGGCGAGGGAAAGAAACTCGATGCCTCGGGCCTGACCGTCGGCTTCGCGGCACTGGTCAGCGTGACGCGCTCGATCGATCAGGTCGAGATCGACGGCGCTCCCGTCGAGGTGAATGCCGGCAGGTTGCCGCAGCTCGGCGTGGATTGGGATTCGTTCAGCGAGCACGAGGGCGGTCTGCTCGAATTCCAGACCGCGGCGGCGATCAAGCTCCGCACCGGTGCCGACATCATGTTGGGCGACCTCGTGGTGTCGACGGGCAACGTTTCTCCCGGTTTTGCCGGTCTCTACAGCCTGTGGCTGCGTCTCGACGATGACGGCCAGTGGACCCTGATCGTCAACCACGAACCCGATGTCTGGGGCACGATGCACGATCCGGCCCATGACCTCGGCGAGACGCGGCTCGAGCACACGGTCGAGGAAGGCGAGAACACGAGCCTGACGATCGAGATCGAACCCCCGGAGGGCGATGCCGCCGGCGCCCTGAAGCTGTCCTGGGGAGAGCACCGCTGGCAGACCACCCTGGCTGCCGCGGGCTGACGCGAGCCCCCTCCGGCTTCCTGGGAACGCGGGCGTCCTCCAGCTCTCCAGGACGTTAGGAACTTGCGCCGACAGGCGCGATCGGCCGTGCCCTGAGCGCGGGCGCCCGCAGCCCGAAGGCGACGAGGGCGCCGGCGAGGCAGAGCCCGGCCAGGATGGACAGGCTCAGAACGTGGGAATCCGACCAGTCCGAGAGCATGCCGGCCAGCAACGGGGCGGCGGGGGAGATGGCGCCGGTGATCGCGAAGCGGATGCCGACCGTGGTGCCGAAGGCGTGCCGACCATAGAAGGACGAGAAGACGACGGGGATGCAGACGTAGGCGGCGCCGAAACCGATCCCGATCAGAGCCACGGACAGGTAGGCCATCAACGCGGTGTTTGCGACCGTGAACAGGGCGCAGCCGACGCCCTCGAGGACCAGCACGATGCCGAGCAGCCGCTGCGGAGTCATGAAGTCACCGACGAAGGCGCTTAGGCGGCCGAACAGGCTGATCAGCACCCGGATGCCGAGGATCGACCCTGCCATCGCGGTCGCGAACCCGAGGGCCTCCAGATGGTGGCGGCCGAAGACGGTTATGACGCCCCAAGGCACGCCGTAGGCCACCGACAGGCCCACCAGGACGTAGAACTGGGAGGTGCGCAGGGCGAGGAGCGCTGTCCATTCGCCGCGGCCGGTTGGTTCGGACGGCGCCTCGACCTCAGGTTCGTCGCTGCCGGCGCCACCGTCCGGCTCTTGGCCGATTCTCTCCGGTTCGCCTCGCATAAGCAGCCCGGCCAGGATGGCAACGAAGGCCGAGATCCCGGCGATCACCAGCCAGCCCGTGCGCCAGTCGGCGACCCTGAGCATCTCCGGGGCAAAGTACCTCAAGGTCAGATAGCCGACCACGGCGCCGCCGCCGAGAATCAGGGCCATGCCCCGGGCGCGGTAGCGGATGAACCAATTCGAGGCCAGGGTCTGCGCCGCCAGGATGGTGCCGAAGCCGATCGCGATCCCGCCCAGGACTGCGTAGGCGAACATGGCGTCGGCGAACGAGTCGGCCCTGCTCAGGAGCCAGAAGGCGAGCACCCCGACCACAGCGCCGAGACTCATCATGGAACGAATGCCCCAGCGTCCGATCGCGAAGCCGGCCACCGGCCCGAGCAAGTGGTACATCCAACCGAAAACGCTGAAGATCAGGCCCCCCTGAGTGTCGTTCATGCCGAGATCCCGTTGCATCTCGGGCAGGAAGAAGCCCCAGCTGTAGTACATCGGCGAGATGCCCAGGCCGTAGCAGACCGAGCCGAGCCCGACCATCTGCCATCCGAGGAAGCGGCGGGGCGGGTTGCTCGTCATTCCCGCTATCCCCGTGTGTTGTCTGGTGAACTCGTTGCCGTCGACTACTGCCCGCGGATCGCTTCCAGGCGGTCGTTGATCTCCCGTTCCAGCGCGGCGCCCATCTTCACCTCGTCGCCCAGTTCGAGATACGCCTGCTTGTCCGGGTCGAACTGCGGCCAGGCCGGTCGGCCGTCGCCGTTGGGGTCGCCGGTGCGGGCGAACTGGACCCAGTAGTCGATCATCAGGTCGGCCAGGGCATCGTCCGTCTCGTCGTAGTTCTCACCCTGAAGGGTGTTGAAGACGTAGCCGAGCTCGGCCGCATGATGTGCGCCCCAGGCCGGGTTGTCGGGGTTCACGCGCGTGAAGTGGTACTGGAACGCGGGCGAGGACACCTTGGTCTGGCCGAGCAGCATCCTCCGGGTGCCGCGGAGGAACCAGGTGTCGGTGAGGAAGCGGTCATGCTGTACCTTGAGTTCGTCGGCGTTGGAGGACGGGTAGAGTTCGGCGACCTCCTCGGCGTGGTCGCCGTAGACCCCCGTGAGCATCGCCAGGAACTGCGCCCGCTCGGTCAGCGGCTGGAAGGCCATGAACATCGTGCCCTCGTTGCGGTTCGTGCCCGCGATCAGGGGTACGTCGTTCTGCTTGCCGGCCGCGTACCGCTCCTCGCTCGACTCGGGCATGAAGGCCGTGCCGTAGGTCACGTGGGGCTCGTAGCTGCCGAGCGCGCCGCCCTGGGCGGTCCTGGTGATGATCGTGCCGGCGTCGAGGGCTCGCAGCGCCTCCGCGGTCTGCTCCGCGCCGTCGTCCAGCATCGCCTTGGTCCAGGCGACTCCCACGTCCTCCGCGCTGGCAAGCCGGCCCTTGGCGCCGCGCAGGGGGCGGATGTTCGTGTCCGTGACCCAGGGGCTCTCCGCGATCGCCCGGTCGATGAGACCCTTCGCCTGCGGGCTTGCCATCAAGGCGTGAACACTCGTGCCGCCGGCGGACTCGCCGAAGATCGTCACGTTGTTCGGGTCGCCGCCGAACTGGGAGATGTTCCGGTTGACCCACTCAAGCGCCGCGACCTGGTCCAGGAAACCGTAGTTGCCGGATTCGCCGCCGCCCGCCTTGGACAGCGCCGGGTGTGCCAGGTAGCCGAGCGGTCCGAGCCGGTAGTTGATCGACACCAGGACGACGCCCTTGCCGGCGAAGGCGGCGCCGTCGTAGCCCACCTGGTTGCTCCAGCCGAGACTCAGGCCGCCGCCGTGGATCCAGACCATGACCGGCCGCGGGTCGTCGCCCTCGCCGGCAGTGGTCCAGACATTCAGAAAGAGGCAGTCTTCGGAACTCTTCGGCAGGGACTCACCGGTCAGCATCGCCAGAGCCGGCGCCTGGGGGCAGATGGCGCCGAACTTCGTCGCCTCGCGCACGCCGCTCCACTTCGCCGGCGCCTGCGGCGCCTTCCAGCGCAGGTCGCCCTCGGGGGCCGCCGCGAACGGGATGCCGCGGTAGACCGTCAAGCCGCTTGCCTCGTCCAGGACTTCACCGCGCAACGACCCCGTATCGATGTCGACCACGGCGGCGCCGCTGCCGGCAGCGTTCGCGCTCGATGCCGGTTGAAAGGCGACCGCCAGCACGGTCGTGGCGGCGAAGAGCGAAGCAACGGCTCGGAAGCGGCGGAGGATGGTCATGAGTCTCTCCCTCTCGATCCTTGGGGCCCGACTGTGGCGTCGAGGGTGGATGGCAGTCATCGCGGTTGGCCTGTTACCGAAGGCGGCATCCTAGCGGAATGTCGAGGCTGGAGATGGGAGGATTGTCACAGGCTGGCAAAGCCACTAAGATTGGCCTGCGGCCCGAATCGGCGGCCGCGAACACTGGCCCATTCAAAGGAGAGCTGGTCCATGTCAAGACACTCCGCAGGTACCGAGAAGATAGACGGACGGCTTGCTGCAGTCGTTGCAGGCAGCCTCCTGATTTTGCTGGCCGTTCCGCTGCAAGCCGGCGAAGCGAATGCCCCCGAGCCCGGGGCCGCGGCGGATCTCGTCGCCTCCGGCCAGTTCCTTGAACCCTCCTGCGTCGAGAGCGACACGGTCATGTGCCTGCACGAGGGCCGCTACGAGGCGACCATCGAGTTCACGGACCCCGACGGCGACATGGGGTTTGCCATGGTGGCAAGACCCCGGACCAGGGACTCCGGCTTGTTCTACTTCTTCAGTTACAACAACTGGGAGGTGCTGCTCAAGGTCCTGGACGCCTGCGGGTCCGATTTTAACAACCACTGGGTCTACGCCGCCTCGGCCAGCGATGTCGGCATGAAGCTGGTCGTTCGGGATACGACCCTCCCGGACGAGGTCGACGGCGGGATGAGCATCAGGTCGAGGACCTACACGTTCGCGCCCGTCAGCAGAAGGGCGCAGGAGCCCGGTGAATCGGACGACGACTACGCGGCGAATGTCCTCGCGAGGGGACACCGGGCGCTGACGGCATCCGACGCGTTTCCCCATGCCTGCGGTTCCTAGTAGCTGACGCCGAATCCGGGGCCGCCGGTCGCCCGCAGCCGCCGGATGCTCCACGACCGGCTCGTGCCCTGCGTGTGCAGGGCTGTCGGTGTCCATGCTCAGTCGTTCAGCGTTGCCAGCAAGCGCAGACTCTGCCGCACTTCTTCCGGGCCGGTGCCGGGAACCCCGCACCGGGCGATCAGGTGGGTCATGCCGATTGACTCGGTGTAGCGGTCGATGCCATCGCGGACCTGCTGGAGATCGCCCACGAGGGCCCAGTTCTCGATGTCCAGGAGCTGCTCTTCGCTGACCAGGCGGGTGCCGGAACGCGCCATGCGAACTGCCTGGGCGATCAGGCCGGAGCGGACACGGTCGCATGTCCCGCGGTCGTTCGAGACGAACACGGTACGCATGACCGGCACCAGGGGCCGCGGGGCGCCGGCGGGCAGAGCATCGAGGTGGACCTGGTGGTTCGCTTCCAGGCGCTGGATCGTCTCGAGCGGCGACGACAGGTAGGGCAAACCGAGCTGGCCGGCCTGCCGGAGGGCCAGCGGGCCGAACGCGGCGACCCAGAGTTCGGGGTGCGGTCGCTGCACCGGTAGCGGGGACAGGCGGATACGGGTGCGCGCTTCGCCTTCGCCGACCTCGATCGCTTCGCCGGTCCAGGCCCGTCGCATCAGGTCAAGGGACTCGGAGAAGCGTTGGCGTTTGGTCCGCGGATCCACCCCGAAGGCGGCGAACAGCGCCGGGCGGAAGCCGCGGCCGAGGCCGAGGATCACCCGGCCGTTCGAGATCCGGTCGAGCACCGCCACCTCTTCGGCGGCCTGGAAGGCGTTGCGAATCGGCAGCAGGTAGGAGGTGGTTCCGAGCCGCAAGCGGGTCGTTCGCGCCGCTGCGGCGGCGAGGACGACCAGGGGCGACGGGCAGGCGGCAGAGCCGGTGAAGTGACTCTCGGGCAGGAAGAGCGAGTGGAAGCCGAGCCGGTCCGCGAACTCGGCCTGTTCTGCGATGGCGGCCGCCTGGTCGCCCAGGTGGTCGACCCAGGGCGTGAGTCCGACCTGAATCCTGTTGGTTTCCTCCGCCATCCGCCGTCCTGGCGACGCCGGTCAGGCGCGCCAGTCGCTGAAGCTCTTGCCCTGCGCGGCCAGGTCCGCCAGCAGACCGGACGGCTGCCAGAAGTCGTCGCCGCTCTCGCCGGCGAACTCGCGCATCCGATCGACGACCTTCGCCAGGCCGACGCTGTCGCCCCAGTGCATCGGGCCGCCCCGGTAGATCGGCCAGCCGTAGCCGTTGACCCAGATCACGTCGATGTCGGAAGGACGGATCGCGATCCCTTCTTCCAGGATCTTCGCGCCCTCGTTGACCATCGGGTAGAGGCAGCGTTCGAGGATCTCCTCCTCGCCGATCTCGCGTTGGGCGATGCCCTGGGCGGCCCCGAAGTCGCTGATGATCTGCAGGACCTCCGGATCGGGCGCCGAGGCGCGGGTTTCCGGGTCGTAGACGTAGTAGCCGCGTCCGTTCTTCTGGCCGCGGCGGCCGGACTCGCACAGGATGTCGCGGATGTCGCGGGATGCCGACTCCTTCTCGTTCCAGCCGATGTCGAGGCCAGCGAGGTCGCTCATCGCGAACGGTCCCATGGGGAAGCCGAAGTCGTACAGGACGCTGTCGACGTCGTAGTACTTCGCGCCCTCCAGGATGATTCGCTGCGCCTGCGTCTGGCGCTGGAAGAGGATCCGGTTGCCGACGAAGCCGCGGCAGACGCCGACCAGCACCGGCACCTTGCCGATCTGCTTGGACAGAACCATGGACGTGTGGATGACGTCCTTCGCCGTCTTCTCGCCGCGCACCACCTCGAGCAGGCGCATGATGTTGGCGGGCGAGAAGAAGTGCATGCCGATCACGTCCTCGGGCCGGCTGGTGGCCGACGCGATCTCGTTCACGTCGAGGGCCGAGGTGTTCGTGGCCAGAATCGCGCCCGGCTTCACGATCCGGTCGAGACTGGCGAAGATCCCCTTCTTGAGATCCATGTTCTCGAACACGGCCTCGATCACCAGGTCGCAGTCGGCGAGCGCTTCGCGGTCGGTGACGCCGTTGAGCAGGCCCATGCACTGGTCGACCTGTTCCATCGTCATCCGGCCGCGCTTGGCGGTGCGCTCGTAGTTCTTGCGGATGACGCCGAAGCCGTGGTCGATCCGGCTCTGTTCCGCCTCGACGATCGTCACCCCGATGCCGCGGTTCGCGAAGTTCATCGAGATGCCGCCGCCCATCGTGCCGCAGCCGAGGACGCCGACCTTCTCGATCTTGCGCATCTGGGTGTCGCGTGGCACGTCGGGCACCTTGGCCGCCTCGCGCTCGGCGAAGAAGTAGTAGCGCTGGGCGACCGACTGCTTGCCCGCCATGAGGTCCGCGAACAGGCGCCGCTCGTAGTCGAGCGCGTCGTCGAAGGACATGTCGAGGCCGGCCTCGATCGCGCGGATGTTCGCTTCCGGCGCCTCGAAGCCGCGCGTGCGGCGGGCGATCTTGCGCCGGAAACCGTCGAAGATCGCGTTCCGGTTGGCGCGTGCCTCGTTCACCTTCTCTTCGAGGTCGCGGATCTTCTTGAGCGGTCGGTCTTCGGCGATCACCTTCTCGGCGAACAAGACGCCGCCCTCGAACACGTCGTCGACGATCTCGTCGATCAGGCCGCCCTCGAGGGCTTCCCTGGCGCCGATGGGGTTGCCGACAGCGCACATCTCGAGCGCCTTCGGATAGCCGACCAGCCGGGGCAGCCGCTGGGTGCCGCCGGCGCCGGGCAACAGTCCCAGCTTGACCTCGGGCTGGCCGAACCGCGCGGAGGCGACGCCGACCCGGTAGTGGCAGGCCATCGCCGTTTCCAGGCCGCCGCCGAGAGCGGTGCCGTGGATTGCCGCGATGACGGGTTTGGAGGCTTGTTCCATCGCCTCGATCGCCTCGCCTAAGCCCGGCGCCTTCATCGGCTTGCCGAACTCGGTGATGTCGGCGCCGGCGATGAAGGTGCGGCCCTTGCAGGCCAGCAGCACGGCGGCCACGTCCTCGTCGGCCCCCGCCTTCGCCAGACCCTCGACCATCCCGGCTCGGACGCCGTGGCTGAGCGCGTTGACGGGTGGGTTGTCGATCACGATCAGGGCGACTTCGCCGCGGACTTCATAGTCGACCATGTCGGTCAGTGGGGTCATGCTTCTGATCTCTCCTGGCGCGGGCGCGCCGATGGGTTGCGGAAGGGATTGATGGGGAAGGGGAGCGGTATCGTAGCCGCTTACGCGTCCCGACCGAGCCGGTCCAGGAAGTCGCGGATTCGCCTCGCGTTCTCGCCCAGGTCGGCGACCCCGATCTGTGACACGGAGCGGACATCGACGGCCGCGTCGGCTCGGACCCGGACGGCGACGAAGTCGACGAACCGGAACCAGGGTGTGGTGTCCGCGAACTCGAGGCGTCCGTCCTCCGTTTCGTCCTGGATCAGTTCCCAGCCGAGGTCCTGGGCCGTGTGCCGGACGCGCCACAGAGCCTCCTCGCGCGAGATGTCCAGGCGCAGAGTGGTCAGGTCCGGATAGGACTGTCGCTGAAGATCGGGCACTTCCGCGCCGCCGCTCGGGTAGGCGAAGCCGCCGCCGCGGCTGTCTTCGGAGGCTGCCGCCTCGAAGATCGGCGGATCCTCGATGCTCGTCGTGACATCGTGGATCGGCGCCGAGTCGCTGGCCCCGGAAGCGAGCGCGAAGATCCAGCCGAAGAGCGCGAGCGAGAGAAGCAGTCCGCCCCAGGCTTGGGAAGCGCCTCCGCGCCGTTGCCGGGGCAGCGTTCGGAGCACACCGATCAGGCCGAGGATCAGGCCGAGGATCAGGCCCACGGGCATCATGAAGACGAACAGGTTGAAGCCGGCGATCGGAGCAATCAGGCCGAACCGGGCGCCGAGCACGCCGACCAGTCCGGTCACCAGCGCAAGAACGGATACCAGGGGGGAAGCGAGAGCGGTGAAGGAGTTCATGGGAGCGGGAGGGTAACAGGGGACTGCTACGGTTCTGTGGTCCGTCGCCGCCGATTCGAACGCCGCAGTCTTCAACGCCGTGCAGGAAGTCCGCTCCGCCGTCGCCCTGTCGCTTCTTGAGCTGTTGGCCGCGTCGCTGCTTTCGTTGCCGCTCGTTTCATGCGGCGGCGATCCGGCCGGCAGGGGGGAGGTCCGGCGGCCGAACGTCGTCCTCTACGTCGTCGACACGGTTCGGGCCGATCGCCTCGGCGCCTATGGCTACGAGAAACCCACTTCGCCGCGGCTCGACGCGTTCGCAGAGGGAGCGATCCTGTTCGAGAACGCCTACGCCCAGTCCTCCTGGACCCGGCCGGCGATGGCGTCCCTGTTCACCGGCCTTCTGCCGCCGGCGCATCGGACCGTCGGGCGCCGGTCCGTGCTGCCCGAGGAGGCGGTCACCCTGACGGAGATCCTGTCCGCCAACGGCTACGAAGGGATGGGACTGGTCCGGAACCCGAACGTTGGCCGCGCCTTCGGGTTCGCCCAGGGCTTCACGCGTTTTCGCAGCGAGGACCGCGACCGTGACGAGACGCTGCTGGACCGGGTCCGCCTCTGGCTCGATGAGCGGCAGGGCGTGGAGCGGCCCTTCTTCCTCTACCTGCACGCGATCGATCCCCACGGCCCGTACGCGCCGGCGCCCGAATTCGAACAGATGTTCGACGCCGGCGGCGCGCCCCCGCACTACCGGACGGTGAACTACCTGTTGCAGTTGAACCGCGGCGAGGTGGCGCCCGATGCAGGCACGGCCGAGGCGCTGTCTCGCCTCTACGACGCGGAAATCGCCCAGAACGACCGCGCGTTCGGCGGGCTCCTGGATGAGCTCGAGGCGCGCGGTCTGGCCGGGGACACGGCGGTGATCTATCTGTCCGATCACGGCGAGGAGTTCGATGAGCACGGCCGCTGGGAACATGGCGTCTCGCTGTACGAGGAAGTGCTGCGGATCCCCTTCGTCATGCGCCTGCCGGGCATCGCCCCGCGGCGCATTGAGGCGCCGGCCCAGCACGTCGACCTGCTGCCCACCCTGCTCGGGTATCTCGGCATCGAGGCGCCGGCGACGGACGGGCGCGACCTGCTCACGGGCCGGCGTGCCGGTGACGGCCGACCGGACGTCTACACCCATCTCGATGTCGACGGTCATCGCGCTGCCTCCGTGATCGGCGGCCGCTACAAGCTGGTGCTGCCGCAGTCGCCCTCCCAGGGCAGCGGGCCGATGCTCTTCGACTTGGAGGCGGATCCCGGTGAGCGGGAGAACCTGGCGCCGAACCGGCCGGAGATCGTCAGGCGGATGACGGGGCTGCTGGCCGAGCGTGGCCTTGCCGGCCAAGTCGAGCCTGCGGTCGAGCTCGAGGACGACCAGATCGACGACGACCTGCGACGCAGGCTCAAGGCGCTGGGCTACGTTGACTAGCTGAAACGCGTCGGCGCCAGCTCCCTCAAGCACTCTGCCAGCAGCCCGACCCCTTCGCGGATCCTGGCGACGGAGGGGCAGGCATAGGCCAGGCGCAGGAACGGCACGTCCTCTCCCTCGGCGTGGTAGGCGGCGCCGTAGCCATAGGCGAGGCCCCGCCGCTCGCCGAGGGCAAACAGAGCCTGACGGTCGACTTCGGGCGGCAGGCCGATCCACAGGAACATCGCGCCCGCCGGCTTGCGCCAGGTGCAGATGCCGCCGAGTTCCTCCGCGAGCGCGGCCAGCAACGCGTCCCGCTTCGGCAGCAGAGCGGCGTTGTTGCGTTCGATCTGCGCGGGCAGGCGGCCGCGCAGCAGTTCGGCCACGATGCTTGACGACAGCACGCTCTGGCCGGCGTCGAAGCGCTGGCCGAGAAGTCGCTGTTGCAGCGGCGGCCTGGCCAGGAAGTAGCCGATCCGGACTCCGGCGCCAAGGATCTTGGACAGCGAGCCGATGTAGATGACCCCCTGTCCGCCGGCCAGTGTGTAGAGGCTCTGCGGCGGCCGCGGCGCGTCGTCGTAGTGGACGTCGGCGTAGCAGTTGTCCTCGACCAGGAGCACGTCGAACTCGCGCGCGGCCTCGATCAGCTCGAGGCGCCGCTCGCGCGGCATCACCGCGCCGGTCGGGTTGTGGTAGGTCGGCAGCGTGTAGATGAAGCGTGGCGTCTGGCCGGCGGATGCAAGGCTCTCCAGTGTCCGGCGCAGCTCGCCGATGTCCATGCCCCGCTCGTCGACCGGAACGCCGACCAGGCGGTAGCCGAGCCCCCGGTAGGCGCCGAGGGTGCCCGAGTAGGTCGTCTCCTCCGTGATCACGACGTCGCCCGGCCGTTCCATCAGCACCCGGCCGGCCAGCGTCACTGCCTGCATGGAGCCGTTGGTCAGCGCGATTTCGGCCGGGTCGAAGTCCGCTCCCTCGCGGTGGGCTTCGCGCTGGGCAAGGACCTCGCGCAGACCGAGATGGCCGAGATCGCCGGGGTAGAAGGCGAAGTCCTTCCCGATGTCGAGGATCGCGCGGCCGGCCGCTTCGGCCATCTCGGCTGCCGGGAATGCTTCGGGCGCGGTCATGCCGACCCGCATGGGAATCGGGTCGGCAGGTGGGTGGCTTGAGTGTGGAAGATTGCTCATGGCGGCGGCACTGTAGCAGCGCCCGGCGGGCTGGTAGCCTCTGCCGCTTCCCTCGACACCAACGGCTACGGCCCCAATGGGCTGCAAGGAGAACGGACGATGAAGGACCTGTTCGACCTCACCGGCAAGGTGAGCGTCATCACCGGATCGACGAAGGGCATCGGCAAGGCGATGGCCGAGGCCCTGGCCGCTTTCGGTTCGAAGGTGGTCATCTCGAGCCGCAAGGCGGATGCCTGCGAGGCGGTCGCGGCGGGTATCAACGAGAGCGGCGGCGAGGCGATGGCGCACCCCTGCAACATTTCGCACAAGGATCAACTGGAGCGGCTCGTCGCGGCGACGCGGGAGCGCTGGGGGCAGATCGACGTCCTGGTCCTGAACGCGGCGGTGAACCCCTACTACGGCTCCAGCCTCGGCATCTCGGACTCGGCGTTCGACAAGGTGATGGACGTCAACATCAAGAGCAACCACTGGCTGTGCCAGATGGTGATTCCCGAGATGCGCGAGCGCAAGGACGGTTCGATCATCATCGTGTCGTCGATCGGCGGTTTCCGTGGCAGCTCGATGCTCGGCGCCTATGCGATTTCGAAGGCCGCCGACATGCAGTTGGCGCGCAATCTGGCGGCCGAGTTCAGCCCGGACAACATCCGCGTCAACTGCGTTTGCCCGGGCCTGGTCAAGACCGACTTCGCCCGCGCGCTGTGGGAGAACCCGGAGAACAGGAAGCGGGTCGAGGCGACCACGCCGCTGCGGCGCCTCGGCGAGCCCGAGGACTGCGCGGGCATCGCGGTCTACCTCGCGTCGCGTGCCGGCTCGTGGACCACGGGGCAGAGCTTCACAGTCGACGGCGGAGTCGTGGCCTGCGGTTGATCCCACTCTTCGCCACGCTGCTCGTCGCCGCCGGCGCGCTGGCCGCGCAGACGGCCGGCGGTGCTCCGGGCGCGGTGTTCCTCGCCAGCGGCGCCCGGGTTGGGGAAGTGAGCGCGACGTCGGCCGTCGTCTGGACACGGACGACGGCCGAGCCGCAGCGCCGCACCGGCATGGAGATCTCGGGCCGTCCGGTCGTGACGCTCGCGCCTCGGTTGACGCAACGTGGCTGGCTAAGTCGAGGGCGTTCTGGATGCATAGCAGAAGGCCCCGTTCGACTGCCCAGCGTCGGCTCGTGTCGGTGCGCAATGACCGTACCGATGCGCCCTGGTGCCGCCGCAGCTCGCGAAGCGCGCCGCGCAGCGCGGCGAGATGCCGCTCGATGATCTCCGGGTCGACCCGGCCTGGGCTCACTCCTGACGGCTCCTGTTCGCGTAGCGGCGTGCGGCCGCCTGCTTCTTCAGTTGCGGCACGAAATCGAAGTAGCGGGAGAGCGCGTAGCCGGCTCGCGTGGTGGTGGCTTTCAGGTCGCGGGTCACCAGCAGCTTGCCGTCGCGCAGGACGCGGTGGTAGAGCAGTGGCGGCGCCCGGTTCAGCAGGACGACGTCGATGTCGTTCGTTCCCAGCTCGGTCATGAGGTCGGCGATGAGTTCCGCGTCGTAGCCATACGGGCCCGGCTCGGCCAGGTCTTCGTCGATGTACACGGCGACGTCGATGTCGCTCAGGGCGCCCGCGTCTCCTCGCGCCTGCGAACCGAAGAGGTAGGCGTCGAGGATCTCGGGCCGAGGCTCCAGGGCGTGGGTCAGGCGGACCTGGAGTTCCGTGCCCTCGGTGCTCGTTCTTCCGGGTTGCGCCTTGCCCGTCATCGGTAGCTCCAGGAAGTGGGTTTCGCGACTCTGCCTGGACGTATCGTACAGCCGACGCGAAGTGCCAGCCCGCTGAAGCCGGTCGACTGCTAGCGTCCACTGCTCTCGTCCAACGAGGAGGATCCGGGTATGGCCACGTCACTGGGTTCGCCGTGCTGCGCCTGACGCCCTGGCGGCTTCGCGTCATGCCGGGCACGGTGCTGCTGGCCGGCGAGGAAGAGGTGCTTAGCTGGACGGCGGATCTCGATCGGTAGGGTTGGCGTCGTTGCCTTCAAGGGGCTTGAGCACCTTGACGCGCGGGGCCAGGACACGGTGCATCCGGTTCAGGCGGTCCGCGAGCCACTCGTGCTGCTTGGGCCAGTCGGACTCGTCGGTTGGGTCGCACTTCCTGTTGTAGATGGCTACACGACAGGAGCCTTTCGTCGAGAGGTCCTCCCATTCCAAGGAGAACTCGAGTTCGCGCTCGATCGCTTCGCGTTCCTGCTTGAGGGCGCCAAAGTAGGCGTTGGCGTCACGGTAGGGTGCCTGCTTCTTCAGGCCAGTGTGGTCAAAGTACAACTCGGCGCGAATCCACGCAGCTTGTGAGTTCGTGCCGGCGGCGAGATGGAAACCGCTTCGGCCTATTGCAACGAGCGAATAGGAATCTGGTCGAGGCTTCTGTGGTCTTGCGGGACCCTGGGCCGAGAGCAGGACCTCTCGGAACGCCTGCCAGTAGCGGAGCTGCACCTCCTTCATGGGAGACAGTTCGGGGGTTCGGACCTCCCGCGACCAGTCGTTCGGTTTGGCGACGAGGTTCAGTCTCGGCGCCGACCTTGAGTTGTCGATGCGCCAGACTTCCAGTTCCACGCCGAAGAAGTCCGTGTCCTCCGAAGTCTCGTTGAGCCAGTCCAGAGCTGCACGATGCTCGTCCCGGAACCGACCGGCGATCCAGACGACGGTCCGAGCCTTTACCCCCGCGCCGTAGGTGATGAGCTTGCCGAGGTGGTCGTGGTCGCTAACGCCAAGTTGATTCTCGACGACAACGGTGCCTCCAATGCCCTCGCAGACCAGATCGGCTCGGTAGCTTCCGACTCTCTTCTCGGTGCCCTTGACTTCCAAGTCGTCGCCAAGGCCCAGCGAGTCGGAGAGCAGTTCGAGGTTCCTGGCGAGCCATGGCGTCAGGTCTGCCGCTTCGTCGCGCCAGACTTCTCGGAGCTCAACCTTCTGCATGGTGCCCAGCTTGGCTTCTTCTGCATCCAAGGTGGCTTCTCCCTTTGTATGCCGAGGCGGCGTTCTCTCGGGTGGCTACTCGGTTGAGCGGGCCCAGCGGATGGCGTCGGCGATGTTCGCTTCCGAGATTCCCGATCGGGCAATCTTGCCGCGTACGGTGTCGGCCGGCCGGGCACGAACTTCCGCAGGATCGGTGCGGGCGTTCTCTACCCTTGTCTCGGGGGAAGGAGTGAGTTCGGTCGGGGCGGCAACAGCCCTGGACCTCCTTGATCGAACGCCGGATGTCGGTTTGTCGGACATGTTGAGGGACTCCGCAGTCGCCCAACGCTATCCGGTCGGATGATGATCTGTAGCACTCGGAGCCAGGGACCGCGGCCTGTTTCTCTTTAGATCACAGCCATCGGCACCGCCAACCCCGCCACCGACGCCCGGGTCCGGAAGATCGAGCCGCTGCTCTCGGGATCGTTCTGGCTGCCGGCGGTGACCACGTAGAGATCGCGCCGGTCGCTGCCGCCGAAGCAGACGCTGGTGATGTTCTCGGCGGGGACTTCGAGGTGGCTGAGCAGCCTTCCGTCGGGGGCGAAGCGGGTCACGCAGCCGCCGGCGAAGCAGGCGACCCAGAGGCAGCCCTCCTCGTCGACCGCGAGGCCGTCCGGACGGCCGCGGTCGGGCGAGGCGAGAGCGCGACGGTTGACGCACCCGCCGTCGTCCGAGACGTCGTGGGCGACGACGTGGTTGCGGGCCGTGTCGACGTGGTAGAGCGTGCGGCCGTCCGGTGAGAAACCGATGCCGTTGGTGAGGCTGATGTCGCCGTAGAGTTCGGTGGCGTTGCCCTCCGATTCGATCCGCCAGCACTCACCGGGGGTCCGCTCCTGGCTGCCCGTGAACGGGCTCGTGCGCATCGTGCCGGTGATCACGCGGCCCTCGGCGTCGACGAACAGGTCGTTGAAGCCGGGTGTGTCGGGCGGATCGAAGAGGATCCGAGTCACGCCGTCCCGGACGTGGCAGATGTTGCGGCCCGAGCAGACGATGCCGCCCTCGGCGTGGAGCGCGATGCCGCCGACGCCGCGACGCTTCGGCACCGCCGTTTCGATCTCGCCGTCCGGGCTCCGGCGGTAGACGCCGCCGTTGTGGACATCGCTGAAGTAGAGGCGGTCCGAGGCATCGACGCGCGGTCCTTCGATCAGGGTGTAGCCGGACGCCAAGAGTTCCATGGGGCGCGCACTGTAGCAACCTGCATGGAACTGGCCGCGAAGCGGCCGCCGGCCATGCGGCCGGCGCGTCCACCTGACCGCCTGCGGCGGCAGCCGGCGGGGACGCCGCATGTATGGTCCGCCCCGCTTGTGCAAGGTTCCGTCGCCGGTGCGGCATACCGCGCCGGTGAGTCCCTCGAAGACGAGCGCACCGGCGAGGCCCACGACTACACGCGCCGCGGCGCCGTGGACCACACCGAGATCCATGCCCCCACCGACGCGCCAGCGTGGGGTGCAGGATCGCGGCCGCCTCTGGAACGAGGTCGAGGCGTCCGAGACGCGCTCGAACTCCCGCGTTGCCCGGGAGATCGGCGTCGCGCTGCCGAAGGAGCTCGCGCCCGACGAGCAGCGCCAGCTCGTCCGCGGCTTCGTTGCCGAGCAGTGCGTCCGCCGCGGCATGGTCGCCGACGTCGCCTACCACGGTGTCGGCTCCCGGAACCCTCATGCGCACGTGCTCCTGACGACCCGACGCATCGGGCCTGATGGCTTTGCCGGCAAGGACCGCTCGTGGAACGACCGGGCGCTCCTGCAGGAGTGGCGGCAGGAGTGGGCCGCGGCCGCGAACCGGGCGCTATGGCGGGCCGACCGCCGAGAGCGGATCGACCACCGAAGCCTGGCCGACCAACAGCGGGCCGCCATCGAGCAGACGGCCGCGGCGCTCTGGGAGTGCCCCCGGGAGTTCCGCATCGAGACCGAGCGAGTCGGCCGCTGGATGCGGGAGCGGGCCGCCGCCGGGGCGGCCGCACAACACCAGCCGGCACCAGCCGGCGAGGCCCCGGACACCGATCCCCGATCGGGGAGGAGGGTTCGAGCGATGACCAGTCTCGAAGACCGGGTGCGGGAGAACCGGCGAGTGCTCGCCGAGCTCACCAGAGAGAGCGCGCGGCGGCCGCGGCACTCCGCCAGGTCGCCGACTCCGGCCGGGAGGTGCGGCGCCAGAGCGATGCTCCCGCTGGCGTCATCGAGATTCGCCGGCAGGCGGCCCGCCGCGTCTAGACGGCCTGCCTTCTCGCCGGCGTTCTCGGCGGGCTGGCGGGCGGCCTGGCCGTCGCCATCGTCGGCCTCTGGACTCTATGAGACGCGCAGCCCCCAGTGGTTGGTCCGGCCGTGGAGTCCGCGACGGAGCGATTCGCCGCGGCCAACAGCAGCCGGAAAGGGGCGGCTCGTGCGCTAGCGCCGCCGGAAGGTGTTACGGATTGCCCAGCCCAGGGCCGAACCTCGGTCTTCACTTCCACGTCGCGCCTGGGCATTGGCGAGCAGTACGAGAACGCCAACGGAGAACACAAACCAGATTGCTACCAGCAGCATCCGTCAGACCTTATCCGAAGTGCGAGTTGTACCAAGGAGCAAAGTCGTTGGAACACCACGAACTAACGGCGGCGTGCGCCGCAAAGCCTATTCCCGCCGCTGCAAGTAGTGCACCCACAGCAGGGACAACAGGTAGTGCGGCTCCGCCTGTCAGAACTACTAGCGCAAGAGTTGCCGCGGCAATAGCCGCCGCCAGCACGGCAAAGGCAACCGCGGTATTCGTTGATCCCACCTTCTGGCACAGGTTGTTCAGGCTTTGCGCCGCTTGATGTGCCTTGTAGAAGTTGTTTACAGCGCTCAGATCACCGGGAGTCTGAACCGGTGCCGGGTCTCCCATGCCTCCCGTCAAGTCGCCACCTAGCGGATTGCCACTCAAGGGATTGCCTGCGCCAGGGGTTCCGCCACCGTTGCCTGTGACGGTAAGAGTGTCGTTGGAAGCACAGTTGCCGCCGCCGCAAGTAGTAGAACCGTCCGGCGACTGCCCGGAGTCTGATTGCTGCGTTGTCGCCATACTCGGCGCGCCACCCGACAGCAACGCAAAAAACAGCACGCTCAGCAGCGCGCCGCGAAACCAACTGTCTGTCCTCATTGGAGGCCCTCCGGTTGTGGAGGCCCTCCGGTTGTGTATACGGGTATCTTAGCACGGCTGTCAAGCCCGTCAACCCTCAGCCTTGTTCCATTGTTGTCCAACCTCCCTGCCCGGAGTCTGGGGCCGGCTCAACCGAGAAACCACTATGATGGGGCTGTGACCGAGAAGACCGATCTTGAGCCCAGGGCGCTTGACGCCGGTTCGCGGAGTGCGCCAGCGATGCGTGACCACTCGCCAGGAAGGTCCGCCATGAAGCTGTACAGGTTGGAGTTCGCCCTCAGAGAGCCCTCCGAAGACACGGAGGGCATGTACTTGGCAGAGGTGCCCTCGCTACCGGGCTGCCGGGCCTGGGGGGAAACGGCGGCACTCGCGTTGGAGAACCTGCAGAGCGTGGCCACGGCCTTCATCGAGTCCCACCGCGCTCATGGCGATGCGCTTCCGCCCGAGGTGGCCGCCGCGGCCGAAGATGTTGGCGAGTGCCGAGGAATCAGTGAGGTCATGGTCGCTGTTTGAGGTACCGCGAACTCACCCGCGAGCTGCGGCGCCTCGATTGCGAGTTGGACTGAACCGGACGGGGAAGCCACGAGATTTGGATTCGCCGTTCCACCCGACGTCGTACGACGATCCCGAATTGGGGAAGCCGCGAGCTCAGACCAGGCACGGTACGGGCGATACTGCGAGACCTCGGGATCACACCCCAGGAATACGATCGAGCCTGATCACAGTGTTCCGGCAAGGGGCAGCCCAAGCCGCCGGCGCGGGCGCACTTTAGGCGAGCAGGGCCGGAGAGCCGGCGCTACCGCCAGCGAACCCCCAACCAGGCGGCGGGGTGGAGGAAGATCAGAACGGTGATGATCTCGAGCCGCCCGATCCACATGTTGAACGACAGGTAGACCTTGATCGGATCGGAGAAGTGGGCGTAGCTGCCGGACGGACCGACGTCTCCCAGACCTGGGCCGATGTTGCCGAGGGTGGCGATGCTGGCGGTCACAGCGGTCGGCATGTCCGTACCGGCCAGTCCGACGACACCGACGCTCGCGGCGAACAGCACGAGGTAGAGCAGCAGGAAGGACACGATGGCGTGGATCACGTCGTCAGGCACTCGGCGGCCATCCAGGCGCAGCGGCCGCACCGCCCGCGGGAAGACGGTCTGGAACAGCTCGAGCAGGGTGGACTTCGCGATCAGCCATAACCGCACCAGCTTGGGGCCTCCGGCCGCGGAGCCGCCGCAGCCGCCGCAGAACATGAGCAACAGCAGGATGGTCTGACTCGCTTGCGCCCACAGCGCGAAATCCTCGGTCGCGAATCCGGTTGTGGTGATGATCGCGAGCGCGTGGAAACCGGCGCGCCGCAAGGTGTCCTCCGACAGGGCGTCGGTCGTGATCCACTCCCAAAGCGGTACCTCGTCGCTCTTGAGAGTGCAGGCCAGAAGCAGGGTCGCGGCGACGACGATCAGGAGGTAGAGCCGGAACTCCTCGCTGCGAAGCAGGGTCAGCGGGCGGCCTCGGACGACCTGGAACTGAAAGGCGTAGTTCGCTCCGGCGAGCAGCATGAAGGCGATCACGGTCCACTCGATCAGGCTGCTGCTGTAGCCGCCGATACTGCTCGGGTTAGGTGAGAAGCCCCCCGCCGACACGGTGCTCAGGGAGTTGCAGATGGCATCGAAGGGCGGCATGCCGAACCGGATCAGGAGGCCGGTTTCGAGAGCGGTCAGGCCGACGTAGAGCGTGTACAGGTAGAGCGCCGTGTTGCGGATGCGAGGCGTGAGGCGCTCCTCCGTGGGCCCGGGCGCCTCCGCGAAGAACATCTGGCGGCCGGCGATGCGGAGCGCGGGCAGTACGGCAATGAAGAGGGCGATGATGCCCATGCTGCCCACCCACTCGCTCAGGCTGCGCCATAGGAAGATGCCTTCACTCACCGCGTCGAAGTCGGTGAGGATCGTGGCGCCCGTGCCGGTCAGCCCCGACATCGACTCGAAGAGCGCGTCGGCGGGGGCGAAGCCGTTCACGGAATAGGGGATGGCGCCGACCAGCACCAGCAACAGCCAGACCACGGCCACAGTCGCCAGGCCTTCCATCCGCCGCATTTCGAGGCCGCGCCCGGGCAGCAGGCGCGAAGCCGCCCCCAGTAGCACGGCGAGGCCGGCCGCGCCCAGAAACCCCAGCGCGCTGCGGCCGTGGCCGTAGGCGGCCTCGACCGCCGACGGCGCCAGAAGCACGACGCCGAAGAAGCCGACCAGCGCCAGGGTCGTGCGGAGAACCAGGGAAACGCGCACGGCAGATCGCGGTGTTGCGCTAGCGGGCGTCCGGCGCCAGTCCGAAAGCCGGGCCGACGGTGTCGGCGGCTTCGGCCGTGGCGACGACCAGCAGCCGGTCGCCGGGCCGCACTTCGTCGCCTCCGCCGGGCACGATCGTGTTGTATTGGCGCAGCACGGCGCCGACGATGACGCCGGTCGGCATGTCCATTTCGCAGAGGCGCCTCGCTTCGAAGTCCGACGGGACGCCGATTTCGATCACTTCCGCCCGACCGTCCCCGAGTGTGGCCCGGTACTCCAGGCGCGGCGCGTGGATCTGGTGCAGGACCTCGGCGATTGCGGCGGCGCTGGCGTTCAGGGTCACGTCGATGCCGACCCGCTCGAACAGAGCGCTGCTCGTGCCGTGGCTGACCCCGGTCACGACCTTCGGAATCCCGAGCTGCTTGGCGATCAGGGAGCAGAGCAGGTTCGTCTGATCGTCGCCGGCCATGGCGACCAGAGCATCGCTGCGCGCGACGCCGATTTCCTCCAACACGTTCAGGTCCGTGCCGTCACCGCAGAAGACGATCGCCTTGCCGACCTGCCCGGCGATGTCCTCGCACCGCTGTCGCGAGACCTCGATCACCCGGACTTCGGGCCAGAGGCCCCGCGTCAGTTCCTTCGCCAGGAGTCTGCCGGTGCGGCCGCCGCCGATGATCGTCACGCTGCGCACCACGGTCTCGGGGGCGGCGAAGAAGCGCTTCGCCACCTGCCGTAGCGCGGTCCGCCGACCCATGAACAGGACCTTGTCGCCCGCTTCCAGGTGGTCCTGCCCTCGCGGAACGATCAGCTCGCCGTTCCTGACCCGGCTGACGACCAGGGTGTTCGCAGGCAGGGGCGCTTCGGCCAGGGTCGGTCCGCACAGCCTGGAGTCCGCCGGCAGCCGGTACTCCATCAGCCAGACCCGGCCGCGGTGGAAGTTCTCCACGTCGAGGGCACGCGGCTCCAGCACGATCCGGGCGATCTCCCTGGCCAGCGACCACTGCGGCCAGATCAGGTGGTCGATGACCTCTTCGAGTGTCGTCTGCTCCGGGTCGTTGAAGCTCTCGTAGTGTTCGTCCTGGGAGATGAAGCAGTACGTCGTCGCCTTCGACCTGCCGCGGGCCGCCAGGCAGGCGATGATGTTGCGCTCGTCCGAGTCGGCACAGGCGACGAACGTGTCCTGGTCGGAGAGACCGACCTGGTCCAGCGTGGTGCGGCTGGCCGCCGGGCCGACCGTGATCTGCAGGTCCAGGTGTTCGAACCGGCCGCGGGCGGTCTCGGTGGGCAGAACGACGAAGACGTTCTCCTCGCGTGCCAAGGAGGACGCGAGCAGGTACGCGATGTCCCCGCCCCCGGCGATGACGACAGTCACAGTCAGGACGATAGCGGACCGGAAGCTCGGCCTGCGGCCCCCTAGAAGATCCGGGAGAAGCCGCCGCTCTCGCTGCTCAGCCTGGAGTTCACCACGTTGTTGTAAATCGAGCCGAACGTGTACCTGAGCTGGATGCCGCCGCGAAACGTGAGGTCGGTCTCCAACTGGCGCCTGGCGACCAGGACCTCGGCGTCGGAGGCCCCGCCCTTGGGCAGGTAGATCTGATCCCGGATCCGCGACACGCCGGCGTAGACGTCGAAGCTCAGGCCGCGGAGGATGCGGTACTCGACATCGGTGCTGAACTCGATGCGGCTGCGATTGAAGTCGTCGATGAAGTGGCTGTACTGGAGGTCGAGATGCGCTTCGCCCCACGGCCTTTCCATGCCGAAGGCGATGAAGGCGCCCTGGTCCGTGAAGGTCTCGTTCAGCTTGTCGTAGACGGTGACCTCTTCGTAGTCGAGCCGCGTTCCGCCGATGAAGTAGGCAAAGGTGAACTCCCGCTCGGACGACTCGCTGTACGGGAAGATGTTGTATTCGACCGCCGCTGCCGCGCGGTAGGAGTTGTCGAGGTTCAGGTAGGTTGAGCGCCGGCTGCTGGCGCCTACGCCGAGCCCCCAGTGGGGCGCCAGAGTGCGGATCACCCGGCCGAAGTAGTTCGTGCTCTGCGAGACGCTCTTGTAGGTACTGCCGTCCTCGAACTCGAAGTTGCCTTCGCGGTAGAAGTAGTAAACGCCCATGCCCATCCGCCACATGTCCGTGGTGCGGCCCGCGGAGGCGCTTGCCTGGTGCGACTGCGAATCCCTGCGGTCCTCGGTGCGGAGGTCGGTTTCCATGCGGACGCGGTAGACCCAGTGGTTCCAGGGGTCGTCCTCCGGGTCGGCGACCAGCGCGTTCGGCTCCGGATGGAAGTGATCGCGATGCGGCTCACCCTGTCCTTCGCCGTTCTTGAAGTCGACGATCAGACCCTCGGCCTGCGGCGTTTCCAGCACGTAGCGCACGAGGCCAAGTTCCAGGACGCGGGCAAAGCCGCGGCGGCGCTCGTCGTCCGTATCGATGGAGGCCGACGAGAACAGCAGTCGCTGGTCGATGCTCTCGAACCGCTCCACACCGATGAAGTTCAGCATGTACTCGCGGGAATTGCCGCCGAACTCGCTGGTCACCAGGACGTGGACCTCGGCGTCCTGGCGGTCGCGGACCCAGTTCACGTAGGTGATCTGGCTGCGCAGGAAGTCGAAATCGCAGCCGCTGTCGCAATCGAGGAAGAGGCGGAGGGCCTCCGTGCCCACGGTGGTCTCGAGTGCCGGCGCCGGCCCCGCGAGGCTGGCGAGAGCCAACAGCGCGAGAGCCGGGAAGATCGGGCGCCACCTGCGGCGTTGTCGATCCCGGGTCGGCTTTCCGAACTCTCCGCGCCCGTACCCTTGAACGTCGCTATGATGCCGGACGGACTCCCGTGAGTCTCGCGGTGTCATCGGTGGAGTGGCCTTGGGCGGCTTGCTGTGGTGTGCTGAGTGCGGCGGACGGGCGACGACGGAAAGTACCACAGCGAAAGAGGAAAGCTACCAGCGTGAACAGCCTCCTGCGAGACGAGCCGGCTGTCTGGCGGCGGGATTCCCGGTGAACGTCTTCGACTCGGTTGAGTCCGGCGCCGTCCCGGCGCGGGGAACGCGTCCTGCGAGCGACCTCTGGCGGAGCGTGAAGGCTGTAATCAAGTGGCCGTTCTACCTCTTGTACCAGCGCCGGCTCGAGTCCAAGGTGCGGACCTGGCGGCTGCCCCGGCACATCGGGCTGATCATGGACGGCAACCGCCGCTTTGCGCGCCAGCAGGGGCTCGGCAACGCCAGCGCCGGGCACTTCCGGGGCGCCGAGAAGCTCTGGGAGGTCCTCAACTGGTGCTACGACGCGCAGGTCTCGACGGTCACCGTATGGAGCATGTCGCTCGACAACTTCAATCGCTCCGCGAAGGAAGTGCAGGCTCTCTTCGATCTGTTCGAGGAGAAGACGCGGGAACTCACGAACCACGACGACGTCCACGAGAAGGGCATCCGGGTGCGCTTCCTGGGTCAGATGGAGCTGCTGCCGGAGAGCCTTCAGACCGCGATCCGCGAGGCGGAGGCGGCCACCAGCGGCTACGACCGCTACCGGCTGAACATCGCGATGGCGTACGGTGGCCGGGAGGAGATCGCGAGCGCCTTCCGCAACTATCTGCTGGACAACTCGGCGGTCGGCAAGTCGCTCGACGAGGTCGTCGACGAGTTCAGCGCCTCTTCGATCGAGCGTTACCTCTACACCTCGGGCCAACCCGAGCCCGACCTGATCCTCCGCACCAGCGGTGAGGTCCGTTTGAGCGGCTTCCTGCTCTGGCAGAGCACCTACTCCGAGTACTACTTCTGCGACACGCACTGGCCGGCTCTACGTAAGATCGACCTCCTGCGCGCCCTGCGCTCGTACAGCAGCCGCCAGCGTCGCAGAGGACGTTGAGATTCCGGGAGAAGACGTGAACAAGACAGCCAGGAAGTTCCTTGTCGATCTGTTGGCCACGCCGAGCCCCTCGGGCCACGAAGAGCCGGTGCAGGAAGTCGTTCGCGCCTACGCGGGCAAGTTCGCCGACGACGTTTCGACCGACATTCACGGCAACGTGATCGCGGCGGTGAACATCGAGGCCGGCGAGAAGCCGGACGGTCGCCGGGTGCTGTTCGCGGGCCACTGCGATCAGATCGGTCTCCTGATTAGCTACATCGACGGCAAGGGCTTTCTGTGGGTGCAGCCGATCGGCGGCTGGGATCCGCAGCAACTGATCGGCCAGCGGATGACCGTGTGGGCGAAGGACGGTCCGGTGCCCGCGGTCATTGCCCGCAAGCCGATCCACCTGCTTGACACCGAGGAGCGCCGGCGCGCGGTCAAGATGGAAAATCTCTGGCTCGACATCGGCGCGACGGACGGCGACGACGCGAAGAGCGTGGTGCGGGTCGGTGATCCGGTGACGCTCGATCTCGGTTTTCGGGAACTGCGCAACGGCCTGGCCAACGCTCCGAAGATGGACAACACGACCGGCCTGTGGGTGGTCATCGAGGCGCTGCGGCGGGTCACGAAGAGGAACCCGAAGGTCGCGGTGTACGCGGTGTCGACGGTGTGCGAGGAGATCGGCCTGCGCGGCGCCCGCACCAGCACCCACGGCGTCGACCCCGACGTCGGCATCGCGGTGGACGTGACCCACGCGACGGACTGTCCGACGATCAGCAAGCGGCAGGAAGGTGACTTGCGGCTGGGCGGCGGCCCGGTCATCGTGCGCGGGCCCAACATGAACCCGCGGGTCAGCGATCGGCTCGAGGCGATCGCGAAAGAAGAGAAGATCCCGTTCCAGTTGGCGGCCCTCGGGCGCGCGGCGCCGAACGACGCGAACTCGATCCAGATCACCCGCGCCGGTGTCGCGACCGGACTGATCAGCGTCCCGAACCGCTACATGCACAGCGCCGTCGAGACGATCTCCCTGGACGACATCGATCACTCCGCCGATCTGCTGGCCGGCTTCGCGGCGGCCCTGACTCCCGACGAGTCCCTGATCCCCTGATCGACGGGTGCCGGGCCGCTGACTGCTAACCTCCGCCGCCACAATCACCGTCCAACCGAGCGACCAGGGAGGCAAGCCAATGCCGATGAAGAACCGTCTGCGCGACAAGATCGACAAGGGAGAGGCGGCGCTCGGCGCCTGGCTGGCCTTTCCGGACACGCACAGCGCCGAGCTGATGTCACGTCTCGGCTTTGACTGGGCGAACATCGACATGCAGCACGGGCTGGTCGACTACCAGCGCGCGACGGAGATGCTGCAGGCGATGACGGCCTCCGACACGACGCCGATCGTGCGCGTGCCCTGGAACGAGCCCGGCATCATCGGCAAGATGCTGGACGCCGGCGCTCACGGCATCATCATTCCCATGGTGAACAGCCGCGCCGAAGCGGAAGCCGCCGCGGCCGCCTGCCGGTACCCGCCGCGAGGAAAGCGCAGCTTCGGGCCCTTCCGGGCCGGCCTGCTCTACGGCGGGAATTACCTCGAGGAAGCGAACGAGCAGATCTACTGCATCCCGATGATCGAGACCCAGCAGGCGCTCGACAACCTGGACGACATCCTGTCCGTGCCGGGCGTCGACGGCGTCTACGTCGGCCCGAGCGACCTCAGCGTGTCGCTGGGGCTCCGGCCGGCACCGGACCAGGAAGACGAGAAGTTCATCGCCGCGATCGACAAGATCCTCGATGGCTGCAAGCGGCACGGGCTGTTTGCCGGGGTCGCCGGCACGGTCAAGGAGGCGCCGAAGCGGATCAGGCAGGGGTTCCGGTTCGTGGAAGTGGCGCGCGACAGCGGATCGATGGCCAAGGCGGCGCTCCAGGATCTGCGCACCGTGCGGGCGTCCATGGACGAAGGCTGAGCCGATTCACTCAGTACCTGGAACGAATCGGCCCGGAGCGCGTTCTCACTACAGAGGCGGGCCGGCAGGGGCGCGTCGACGGGCGGAGACAGGAAGTAGAATGCAGAGCGAACGCAGAGGCGAACAGGAGAAGGATCGAACCATGTCGCGAATGAAGGTCTGGTTGGTGATGGGGTTGGCGCTTGCCGTAGCGGTGCCGGCTGTGGCGCAGGACGGCGAAGAGAAGCAGGTTCGCAAGATCCAGATCAAGAAGATCGTGGAGTGTGCGGACGGCGAGGACTGCGAGGAGCACTCGAGCCGGATGGTCTTCGTCGGCGACGACGGCGATGTCCGGGTTCTCCATGGCGGAGATACGGAATGGGCGTCGGAGGACAATGTCCGCATTCTCAAGGGCAGCGGTCACGACGTGATCCTGATCGAGGATGAGGATGGGGACGGCGAAGATGGCAACTCGATCAGACGCAGAGTGCACCGGGTCCTGCAGCGGGTCGGCGAGGGCGGTCGGGGCCTGCATCTGGCCCACGGCGGCGGCGCCTTTCTCGGCGTCCAGCTCTCCGATCTGACCCCGGAGCTGCGCGTTCACTTCGGCGTTCCCGAGGACGTGGGCGTCCTGGTCGGCAAGGTGGTCGACGGCAGCCCGGCCTTCCGCGCCGGCGTGGAGGTCGGAGACATCGTGACGGCGGTCGATGGCGTAGCAGTCGATTCGGCGTCGTCGCTCGCGCACGCGATCCGCGGTCATGAAGACGGCGACACGGTGATCCTCGAGGTCTGGCGGGACGGCCGGATGGAGAAGATCAGCGCCGCCCTCGAAGAGCGGGAGCGGCAGGTCGCGATGGCCAGCGCGGCGTCTGGCGCTGGGGACGGCCAGAGCGAAGCCCGGGTGATCGAGGTCAAGGTCGCATGCGAGGACGGCGAAGACTGCACGGTCGACATCGACAACGCGAACTCCTTCGAGTTCGCGGCTTCGGCCTGCGGCGACTCGGGCGAGTGCGAAGTGAACGTCGAGTGTGACGACGGTGACTGCGCCTGCACCGCGAACGGGGAAGCGGTGGACTGCTCCGCGTTCCCGGGCCTTCCGCAGTAGCGCGCCGGCCGGCATCCGCCGCGGGCGGTCCCGAATCGGGATGTAGAGTCCCGCTCTTCACTGCCGCAGAAAGGAGCCCCCGGATGCCCTTCGAACGTCTCAGCCTGACCGAACTGCTCGACCAGCTCGACGCCGGAGAATGCTCCTGCGTCGAGCTGATGGGCGCCACGCTCGACCGGATCGAAGCGACCCACTCGCGCCTGAACGCGGTGGTCAGCACGAGACCGCGCGAAGAGCTGCTTGCCGACGCCGCGGCCGCCGATCGCCGGCGGGCCGCCGGCGAGGCGGGACCGCTCGAAGGGGCGCCGCTCGGGGTCAAGGATCTCGAGGACGTGGCCGGCATGGTCACCAGCATGGGCTCTCGGGTGTTCCGGGACAACGTGGCGGCGAGCGACTCCACCCAGGTGGCGCGGTTGCGGGCCGCGGGAGCGATCGTCGTCGGCAAGACGAACACGCCTGAGTTCGGGTTCACCGCGATCACGAAGAACCCGCTCTTCGGCGTGAGCCGCTCACCGTGGGACCTGGAGCGAACCCCCGGCGGTTCGAGCGGCGGCTCGGCGGCGGTGCTCGCGGGCGGTGTGCTGCCCCTGGTCACGTCGTCGGACGGCGGCGGCTCGATCCGCATCCCGGCCAGCTTCACGGGCGCCTTCGGCCTCAAGCCGAGCCAGGGCAGGGTGCCTCGGGGGCCGATGCGAGCGTGGGACTACGGGAGCACCGCGGTCTACGGTCCCTTGACCCGAACCGTGGCCGACGCCGCGCTGTTCCTCGATCTCGTCGCGGGCCCTTCGCCGTGCGACCCCGCCTCGTTGCCGGCGCCGGGTCTCCGCTACCGCGAGGTGTTCGACTCCGGTTTGCCGGCCTCCACGCGGATCGCCTGGTCGCCGGACCTCGGCTATGCCCGGGTCCAGTCGGACGTCGGCCGTGTCGCGGCGCAAGGGGTGTCGGCGTTCGAGGAGGCGGGTTTCCCGGTCGAGCCCCTGGAAGAGCACGTCCCCGGCGGTCCGCCGATGCTGACCGCGGCCTGGGGTGCGCTCGGCAACTTCTTTCTCGCCGGTCAACTGCACGAGTCGCTGCGCAACCAGCGCCACGACATGACGCACTCCTTTGCCGAGGCGCTCGAGCGCTCGTGGCAGGTCACGCCCGAGTCGTTCGGTGAGGGCGCCCGTGAGCGCGGCCGGCTGAACCAGTGGTGCGGCGAGGTGTTCGACCGGTTCGACCTGCTCGTGACCCCGACCGTGCCGTACGATCCGCCGCCCGCCCGCGGTCCCTTCCCGACCCACACCGAAGGCAGGGAACAGGTTCCGGCGGGCGTCGCCGCGTTCACGATTCCGTTCAACATGTCGGGTCATCCGGCCGCCACGGTGCGCGCCGGTTTGTCCGACGCCGGCCTGCCGGTGGGTCTGCACATCGTGGGCCCCCGCCACCGCGACGACCTTGTGCTCCGGGCCGCGCGCGTGTTCGAACGAGCTCGCCCCTGGCACCCGCACTGGCCGGAGATCCAGGAACGGTCTACGGGATCACCGAGACCTTGACCGCGCCGGACCGCTTGTCGGCGGCGAGCTCGAAGGCGCGCTCGATGTCGTCCAGCGGCACTTCGTGGGTCAGCAGGCCGGTGTAGTCGCTGCCGGCAGCGGTCAGGATGCGCACGGCCTCCTCGAAGTCCGCCTCGCCGGGGCGGCGCGCGTAGCAGTTGGACCACTGGAGGCGCGCTTCCTTGCGCAGCAGCATGAGCGGATCGAGGGTCAGGGGGCCGAGGAAGACGCCGAGGACGCTGATGCTGCCGCCCGGCGCCAGCGCGGCCGCGGCCGCACCCATCGTGTCCGCGGCGCCGCCGACTGTTTCGACGACCAGATCGGCGTCGAAACCGGCCAGATCACCCGTCGCCCCGGCGTCGAGCGATTCGTGGACGCCGAGCCGCTTCGCCAGACGCGCCTGGTGCTCGTAGCGGGCGGTGATCGCGACGTCGCCGAATCCCCAGGCGCGGGCGACCGCGGCCACCGCCAGACCGATCGCGCCGGCGCCGAGGATCAGCAGCCGTTCCGGCGACCTGTGGTCGTCGAGGCCGGCCAGACGCAGGCCGTGGACGGCCACCGCGAAGGGTTCGGCGAGTGCGGCGAGGGCGGGCGGGAGAGTCTCCGGAACCCGGTACAGGCGGTGTGCCGGCACGACCACGGCGTCGGCGAAGCCGCCGGGACGGCGGAGACCGTACAGCTCCAGGTCGCGGCAGATGGAGTCCCGGCCCTCGCGGCACGGGCCGCAGTCGCCGCACGACGCGAGCGGCTCGACGACGACCGGTTCGCCGCCGCCGAGGTCGTCGACTCCAGGGCCCAGGGCGTCGACGACGCCGGCCATCTCATGCCCCATGGTCGAACCGGGGGCGACGATCAGCTGCGGGCTGTGAACGAGATGCAGGTCCGTGCCGCAGAGCCCGCAGGCGGTTACGCGGACTCTGACCTCGCCGGGACCGGGTGCCGGCAACGGCCGTTCGACCAGGGCCACCCTTCCCGGTTCCAGGTAGACACCGGCGCGCATCGCCGTCGTCATGGGGCCGCTCCTTCCTTCCCGTCTCCCAGACACACGGGAAGCGCAAGCAGGAACAGCACCCAGCGCTGGATCTCGGTATCGCGCCAGTTCGCCTCGAACAGGCCCGCGACGTTGAGGGCCAGGAGGGCGAAGAGAACACCCAGGTGGAGGTCCGCGCGGGGTCCGGCTCGCCCCCCCTCGGCGCGATAGCCGGCGATCGCCAGGGCCGCCGCCGCGCCCATCAGCCACAGGTAGCAGAGCAGCGACGGGATGCCGCGGCTTGCGGCCATGTGGACGAACGTGTTGTGGAGGTGCTTCTCGCGCGCTCGCCCCGCGGTTGGATGGCGATAGACCGGGTACCACTCGCGCACCATGCCCGGGCCGATTCCGGTCAGCGGCCGGTCGGCGATCATCTGGCCGCCGGCCCACAGCATGCAGAGCCGGTCGTAGTTCGACGGGTTGCGGACATCGATCATTGACGTGGCGCGTTGCCAGTAGGTCGGCCAGAGGGTGGGCGCAACCGCGGCCAGCGAAACGGCCGCCAGCACCAGGGCGGCGCCGTAGCCCGCCAGGACGCGCCGGCGCTGCAGAGCGAAGGCGGCGGTGGCGACGAGGAAGGCGCCGAGCCAGGCGCTCCGGGTCAGGGTCAGAACGAGTGCGGCGCCGACGACCGCCAGCACGAACCAGTTCGCCTGCCGGCGCCAGCCGTGGCTGCTCGCGACACGCCCGGCGATCAGCGCCAGGCCGAGCAGGAGCACACCGGAGAAGGTCATGTTGTGCGAGAAGGGCCCCGGAATCCGCTGGTGCAGCGGGCCGTAGTCGGTGAAGACGAACTGCGCCAGACCGTAGACGGCCAGAACCGCCGAGATGCCAATGACGGCGCTGACGACGACACGCACTTGGCGTTCCCCGCGCACCAGAAGCAGCGCGAGCGGCAGAGTCAGGACGGAGTGGAGCGCGGACAGGTTCGAAAGACTGGCCGCCCGGTCGTAGGAGAAGACCGCCGAGACGGCGAAGCAGAGGGCGTAGGCGGCCAGGGGGTAGAGGAGCCGCCGCCGTCGGCGCCGTTCTTCATCGCCGGCCGCCCAGAAGAGCCGGCGCCGCCGGACGGCGCTCCAGATCAGCGTGAAGAACAGCAGGATGTTCGAGAGCGCGATCCCGAAGGTGGTCACGAGTTGGCCCAGGAAGAGCCAGAAGCCCGCGTTTCCCTTCGCTTCGCGGCAGGGCCGGAGCACGGCGCGTTCGATCGCCGCCATCGGCCCCTGGCTCCACTGCATGGCGGCAGTTTATGCGCGTACTTCCGGGCAGACGGCGCCGCTTCGAAGCCGGGTCCGGCCTCCGATCGGCTTGCTGCACACGCATTAGAGCTCGCACCCCGCCGCGAAAGCCATCGCATCCGTGATCGCCGCCGCCGGCAGACCCGGCTCGTTCCGGTACTCCTTCACCACACCGGTCACCGTGTCCGTCACCCGGATCACGTAGCCCAGGTCCGTCGTCGAGGCGCCGAACACCCACATGTGACCGTTCAGCGAGCACCCCTCCAGCACCTTGATCAGGACCTCCCAGTTGTCCCGGCTGAAGAACCGGAACAGGCCCGAGTCGTTCGTACCCGCATGGACGACGCTGCCGCTGCCGCTCTTCCCGTCGCCGGTCCGCCACTGCACGCCCACCGCGTATCGCGAGTCCTGAAGGCAGAGCGTCTCCCCCTCCGGCTCGCATGTGCCGGCCGGGTCGCTCGCCACGACCAGGAGGTCACGACCCGCCGTCGACTCCACCCCCAGGCCTGAAACCACGAGTTCAACGCGGTAGAAGCCCGGCGAGGACCACGAGTGCCCGGGGTCGCGGGCCCTCGACGAGGCCCCGTCACCGAAGTCCCAGTTCCTCGCCGCCACTGTGCCACTGCTCAAGTCGCGGAGTTTCACCTCAACGCCGGTGCGCACGATGCACAGATCGTCCTCGCACTCCGCCGTCAGGTCGAACCGCGCCGCCAGGCTGGCTTCCGGACCCGGCGGCGGTGGCGGTGGTGGCGGTGGTGGTGGTGGTGGCCGTGGTGGTGGCGGCGGTGGTGGCGGCGGCGGCGGTGGTGGTGGCGGCGGTGGCGGCGGCGGTGGCGGTGGCGGCGGCGGTGGCGGCGGTGGTGGTGGTGGCGGCGGTGGCGGCGGTGGGTCGCCGCCATCGTCGTTGTCGAGAATCGCCAGGGTCGTTTCGCCGCGTGCCGTGACCCCCGGCGGAAGGCTCCCGAAACGGACGACGACCGCCTCCCCGTCATCGTCGTCGTCGTCGTCCGTGGCCGCGAACGGGAACTCGACCCGGACATCGTTGCCGGCGAACGTGACCTCCGGGGGCACTCCCGAGTAGTCGGAATCATCGACACCCCCCTGGGGCATAGGCACCAGTTGAATCGTCACTATCCGCTCCGGGTCCCGGTCCAGGCGCGCCGCGACCGTTACGGTGCTGCCCTCGGTGACCTCGTAGCTCGCCGCCTCGAACGACACTTCGACCTCGGGTTCATCGTCGTCCTCGATCCTCGCCGTCACCGCCAGCGTTTGGCTGCCGCCGGCCAACGATGCGTTGACTGCGTTGCTGAGCGTCAGCCTGAAGGTCTCTGTCTCCTCCTCATCGGCCGTATCGTCGAGGATCGTCACGGCAATGTGTTGGGCGCTGGTCGTGTTCGGGGGGAACGTCAGGGTGCCAGTGGCGGCTTCGTAATCCTGGCCGGCGCTGGCCCTGAAGGTGTCCGGGCCGTCCGAGGTCGCGTAGTCCACCGTCACCTCATCGGAGCTCTCCAGGCTCAGATTCACCTCGAAGACCAGCGTGCCGCCGCGCTCAGAGAGCGGTGCGGGTGCGGTGACCGACAGGGTGACACCGGGGGTCGTATTCGCGATCACGTCGAACGTTTGCGTCGCCGACAGGTTGGAACCGTCTGTGTCCGTCGCCGTGACCGTGATCGTCACCGTGCCGGCGGATAGCGGCGTCAGGATGAGTATCGAGTCGGGGATCTCCGCCGTCGCCACGGACTCGTCCGTTGAAGAGGCGCCATACGTGAGAGCGTCCCCGTCGCGATCAAGGAAGGAGCCCCCCAGTTCGATCGTCCTGGCGCCATCCTCGACCCGCACGCTCAGTTGAGGCAATCTCCGTGCCTGCTCCGGAGGGTAGTTGATAGCGACCGCGAACGTCTGGGTCGCCGAGCTGTTGGAACCACCCGCGTCGGTCGCGACCACCGCAATCGTCGCCAATCCGCCGGTCAGAGGCGTCACGGTCACCGTCGAACCCAAGACGGACACGCCCGCCACGAACGTGTCGGAGGAGGAGGCCTCGTACGTCAGCGCATCTCCGTCCTGGTCGACGAACGCGGCAGCGACATCTACGGAGGCGGCGCCGTCCCGGATCCTTGGCGACAGCATCGGCAAGGTCCCGACAGGCGACGGAGGACTGTTCAGGACCGTCACATCGAACCTCTGGGTTGCCAGGGTGTTCGAACCGTCGACGTCGGTCGCCGTCACGGTGATCACAGTCGAGCCGATACCGGCGGGCGTCACGGCGACTGTCGAGTCCGACACGGCTACCGTGGCCACGGACTCGTCGGCCGAGGACGCGCCGTAGGTGAGGGCGTCGCCGTCGTCGTCTGCGAAGGCATTCGCCAAGCCGACCGACTCGGCGCCGTCATCAGTATGGAACGACAGGCCTGCAAGTGTCTCCTCCACTTCGGGCGAACGATTGGCGCCCACAGTGACCAGGAAGGTCTGCGTCGCCGAAAGCGATGAGTCGCCGGACCCGACCGCCGTTACCGTGATCGTCGCTGTCCCTGCCGCCACGGGCGTGATCGCTACTGTCGAAGCAGCCACGGCGACCGTCGCGATCGACGCATCGGACGTTGCCGCCGAATACGTCATCTCGTGGCCCTGCGGATGGCGGAATCCGTACGCAACATCCGTCGACAACGGGTCCCCGACACCCTCCTCAAGCTGCAACGCCTTGGCGTCAAGAGTGAAAACCACCCGGGGGCCGGCCGCGTGCATGCCGTCGAGCGTCAGCGTCCCCGTGCCGGCGGGATCCAGCCAGTCGCTGAGGCGCTGGTGGCGAGCACCACCGCCGCTCCAGGACCGTGCCAGCAATCCCGCCCAATCGTCGAAGGCCGCCCCGCACCCGGAGTACCCACCTCGGTGTTGAGCCACGACACGCTGGTTCTGGTCGAACAGTGGTGCTCCCGACGAACCACCCTCCTGCGCACCTTCGTCCCACTCCGGGATTTTGAGGTAGTTCTTCGTCGGGTCGTGGTCGTTGTAGAAGAAGTCTGTGATCTGGAACGGGCCGGTTGCCAGGTTGAGAGACTTCACGTGCAGCCTGGGATGGTGGATGCTGGCCACGGAAGTCGGAAGGGTTCCGCTCCGGTCCCAGCCGGCGAAGTACAGGCTGTGAGCTGGATCGAGAGGGTCGTCCAGTTCAAGCAGCGCGAAATCGGAGGCATCGTGCTCAGCGCGCAGGTGCGCTCCGCTCTGCGATTGCTGCTTCGATCCACGTCGTCTGGTTCCGCAGGTCGGACTCTCGAAGTTCCAGTAGATGACCGTGGTGCTGATGTTCTCGTTCGCAATACAGTGTCTGGCGGTCAGAAAGTACGGCTTGTCGTCCCGGGCCGTGTTGTTGAGCAGGACGCCCGAACAGACTGCCGTTCCGCTGAACGAGAGCAGTCCGACGCTCCGGACCTGGTTTCGATAAGGATCGGCTTCCGAACAAACGACATCGATGTGGCAATTCTGGTGCGATCTCGCGTCCACCGATGTCAGGTCGCGGAATCCCCGGTTGACCGACTCGAGTCTGAGTTCCAGTTCGCCGACCCGGTGCGCCGGCACAGTCACTTCGATGACGGCGTCGCCGCCGGAGATGATCGGCGTCCACAGCTCACCGTGGGTCTCGTTGTCGGCATCCGTGTACGGCCCAACCGCCTCGGCGCCGTCCGGCGTGTGCACCCGCAGCGTGCCGCCCGGCGGCATCCGGTAGCGAGTGAAGCCAAGGTTGAGGGAAACCGCGCCGTCCGAGACCACGCGCAGCCGCCACACCGCGGTCCGGCTGTCGCTCGTTGCTTCCCACTTCCCGTGACTGGCCGGGCCTATGTCCACGGCGAAAGGCTCAGCGAACCGGAACGGCTCGCCGGGGGCGCTCACGGCCCGACTTGCCGCGACTTCGACCGTCGGGGTTGTCAGCACGGGCACGTGAGTCAGAGGCATGAGGCCGCTCAAGGGCGGGATCGTCGTTCCGTCCGGGGAAACCTCCTCGCCGGGCTGGGCGTGGATCGCGGTGCTCAGCAGTCCGAGGGCCGCCATCAGGAAGCCGGGCGCCGACCAGCTAGGTGTCACGGTCCGGCCTCCGATCGGCTTGCTGCACACGCATTAGAGCTCGCACCCCGCCGCGAAAGCCATCGCATCCGTGATCGCCGCCGCCGGCAGACCCGGCTCGTTCCGGTACTCCTTCACCACACCGGTCACCGTGTCCGTCACCCGGATCACGTAGCCCAGGTCCGTCGTCGAGGCGCCGAACACCCACATGTGACCGTTCAGCGAGCACCCCTCCAGCACCTTGATCAGGACCTCCCAGTTGTCCCGGCTGAAGAACCGGAACAGGCCCGAGTCGTTCGTACCCGCATGGACGACACTGCCCCTGCCGCTCTTCCCGTCGCCGGTCCGCCACTGCACGCCCACCGCGTATCGCGAGTCCTGAAGGCAGAGCGTCTCTCCATCCGGCTCGCATGTGCCGGCCGGGTCGCTCGCCACGACCAGGAGGTCACGACCCGCCGTCGACTCCACCCCCAGGCCTGAAACCACGAGCTCAACGCGGTAGAAGCCCGGCGAAGACCACGAGTGGTCGGGATCGCGGGCCCTCGACGAGGCCCCGTCACCGAAGTCCCAGTTCCTCGCCGCCACTGTGCCGCTGCTCCGGTCGTTGAACGTCACGTCGACGCCGGTGCGCACGATGCACAGATCGTCCTCGCACTCCGCCGTCAGGTCGAACCGCGCCGCCAGACTGGCTTCCGGACCCGGCGGCGGTGGCGGTGGTGGCGGCGGCGGTAGTGGTGGCGGCGGTGGCGGCGGTGGCGGCGGTGGTGGCGGTGGTGGCGGCGGCGGCGGCGGTGGCGGTGGCGGTGGTGGCGGCGGCGGCGGCGGTGGCGGCGGTGGTGGTGGCGGTGGCGGCGGTGGGTCGCCGCCATCGTCGTTGTCGAGAATCGCCAGAATCGTTTCGCCGCGTGCCGTGACCCCCGGCGGAAGGCTCCCGAAACGGACGACGACCGCCTCCCCGTCATCGTCGTCGTCGTCGTCCGTGGCCGCGAACGGGAACTCGACCCGGACATCGTTGCCGGCGAACGTGACCTCCGGGGGCACTCCCGAGTAGTCGGAATCATCGACACCCCCCTGGGGCATAGGCACCAGTTGAATCGTCACTATCCGCTCCGGGTCCCGGTCCAGGCGCGCCGCGACCGTTACGGTGCTTCCCTCGGTGACCTCGTAGCTCGCCGCCTCGAACGACACTTCGACCTCGGGTTCATCGTCGTCCTCGATCCTCGCCGTCACCGCCAGCGTTTGGCTGCCGCCGGCCAACGATGCGTTGACTGCGTTGCTGAGCGTCAGCCTGAAAGTCTCTGTCTCCTCCTCATCGGCCGTATCGTCGAGGATCGTCACGGCAATGTGTTGGGCGCTGGTCGTGTTCGGGGGGAACGTCAGGGTGCCGGTGGCGGCTTCGTAATCCTGGCCGGCGCTGGCCCTGAAGGTGTCCGGGCCGTCCGAGGTCGCGTAGTCCACCGTCACCTCATTGGAGCTCTCCAGGCTCAGATTCACCTCGAAGACCAGCGTGCCGCCGCGCTCAGAGAGCGGTGCGGGTGCGGTGACCGACAGGGTGGGTGCGTCGTCCTCGACCACAGTCACCAGCACTGAGGGTGCGACAACCGAGTTGTAGTCGCCGCCGCTCACCTGGTGGTTCAGCGTGAAGGGAGTCGCGGCCAGCGCGTCCTCGTCGTGCGCCGCCTCCACCGACACCGTCTGCGGCGCGCTCCAGCTCATGGTCGTGAACGTCAGAGAAGGCGGATTCACGGTCAGAGACGCTGTCGCTGCATTCGTCACCGTCACTGTGACCGACCCGGTCGGTTCGGAATCCAGGACTACCGTGTACGTCCCGGCATTCCCCTCGTCGATCGTCAATTCGTTGCCTGACAGGGTGACACCGGGGGTCGCCTTCGCGATCACGTCGAACGTTTGCGTCGCCGGCAAGTTGGAACCGTCTGTGTCCGTCGCCGTGACCGTGATCGTCACCGTGCCGGCGGATCGGGGAATCACCGTCACTGTCGAGCCCGAGACCGTCACGCTCGCGACGGAAGGATCGGACGACGAGGCATCCACCGTGAGAACGTCACCCTCCGGGTCCTGGAACGACCCCGATACGTCGACCGACTCGGCGCCGTCCTCTATCAGCAATGACAATGTCGGCAACGAGCCGACCGGCGCCGGAGGACGGTTCGCAACCGTGACGTCGAACGCCTGCCGCGTCGAGGTGTTGGAACCGTCCGGGTCGGTCGCCGTGACCGTGATCGTCGCCGTGCCGCCCGCCACCGGCGTCACGGTCAGAGTCGAGTCTGCGACTACTGCCGTCACCACGGACTCGTCAGACGACGTGGCGCTGTTCCTAAGGTCGTCACCGTCGTCGTCCTCAAAGGCGGCCGCCAACCCAACCGACTCGGGGCCGTCCTCGGACCCCAAATCCAGCCCGCCAATCGTTGTTGCCGCTTCCGGCGAGCGGTTGTTGCCGACCGTCACGTCGAACGTCTGCGTCGCCGTGTTGTTCGAGCCTCCGACATCTGTCGCCGTCACCGTGATGGTTGACGTCCCCGTGGCCACGGGAGTGACCGTAATCGTCGAGCCGGCTACCGTTGCCGTCACCAGCGAATCGTCCGACGACGTTGCCGTGTACGTCAGTTCGTCGTCGTCTGGATCGCGGAAGCCGTACGAGACATCCACGGCCAATGCCCTTGCCATGTCGCCGTCGGTGAGCCGCAGCGCCTTGTCGTGAAGTGTTCCGACTGCTTCCGGTCCGCCGTTCCAGTGGCTTCCGTCAATAGCGGTGGCCCCTGTGCCGTCCGGGTCCAGCCAGTTGCCCAAGCCGTTGATCGGGTCGTCCGCCGTCCAGGCGCTCCCAAGCCTTCCGTACCAATCGGCAAGGTCGTTGCCGCAGGCAGCTTGTCCGCCCGACAGTGCCCCGACGACCCTCTTGTTCTGGTCGAACAGCGGCGATCCCGACGAGCCGCCTTCCGTCGTACCCTGGTCCCAGTCCGCTACCCTCAGGTACTTGCCGTCGGTCAATTCGACATCGGATAAAGCCCCCGTCACTGTCAACGGGTCGTTCTCCAGACTGATGGACTTGACGTGGGCTTGGGGATGGTGGATGCCGACTGCCGAAGTGGGTGCTGTGTCGCCGCGGTTCCAGCCGGCGAAGTACACGTTGTGGGCGGGGGCCGGCACGTCATCCAACTCGAGCAGTGCAAGATCGACTTCCGAGCTGTAGGCCCGCAGGGTCGACCCCCTCTGGGATTGACTCTTCGATCCGTCGCTTTCGAGTCCGCAGACCGCACTCTCATAGTTCCAGTACACGACGACCGTTGGAGGGGTGTCCTCATAGCTGTTGATACAGTGATCGGATATCAGGAAGTACGGTGTGCGGTCCTGGCTGGTGTTGTTGAGCAGAACGCCCGTACAGACGTCCAGACCGCCGATTGAGTACAGCCCGACGCTGCGGACCTGATCGCGGTACGGGTCCGCCGACGAACACGCCACGTCGACGTTGCAGCTTCCGTGGGACCGCTGGGACACCAGGTCGTGGAATCCCCGGTTGACCGAAGCGAGTTCCAACTCCAGTTCGCCGACCTTGCTCGCCGGTACTGTCACTTCGATCACCGCCTCGCCGCCGGAAACGACGGGCGTCCAAAGCTGTCCGTGTGCCTTGTTGTCTGCATCCGTGAACGGCCCGATGACCTCAGATCCGTCCGGTGTGTGGATTCGCAGCCGGCCACCCGGCGGCATGCGGTAGCGCGTAAAACCCAGGTTGAGCGAAACCGATCCGGCTGAGACCACGCGCAGCCGCCACACCGCCGTCCGGCCGTCGCTCGTGGTTTCCCACCGCCCGTGGCTGGCCGGGCTGACGTCGACCGCGAAGGGCTCCGCGAAGCGGAACCGGCCTGAGGGAGCGCTCAGGGCTCGACTGGCCACTACGTCGACCGGTGGAGTGTCGAGTACCAGGACATCGCTCAGGGGCGCCAGTCCTTCCAGGACCGGCGCCGACGGCACCGAGGGGGCAAACCTCCTCGCCGGGCTGCGCGTAGGCCGCTTCATCCAACAGCCCAAGGGCCGCCACGACGAAGAAGGCGGGTTTCCAGGCTGACCGAACCGCGGACCGTGGGTCGGGCAGAACCGCTATTCGAACCGCCGAAGCAGTCGAGGCCGCCGCGTCCTGGTCTCGCCCTCGTCCATCTCCGTGTCTCAGGTTGTCCACGGAACGTAGAGCAGGCTGGGATCAAGGGGGCTGAGTGCGGAGGTCGGTACACCCATTTGAGTGCTACCACCATGGCATACTCCGCCCGCCCTGTTGCCCGTAAACTTAGGGGTTACTGTGTCTTAGCGCCCCCTGCTCCGCACGCCCGTTGCCACGAGTCCCGGACGCAACACCTCGACCCGGATGTCCCGGAGCCCATCCCGGCCGGCCGCCACGCCCGCCGCCGGCTCGAAGGCGATCAGGTACTGCGAGCGAAGGGCGCGCGCGATCTCGCGGTAGATGCGGTCCAGATCGGCCACCGATTCGGCGACGTGGTACTGACCTCCGGTGCGGTCGGCAAGCGTGCGCAGCGCGTCGATCGTCGCCAGGTCGCCGACGCGCAGCGCGATCGGGTAGGTCGCGACGCCAGCCAGCTCGACCTGGGCGAGCACGCGTTCGAAGTCGAGGTTGCTGTCGGTGTCCGCGCCGTCGCTCAGGACGACGAGAGCCCGCCGGTCCGGCCGGCCGGCGAAGGAGGAGACCGCGTAGGCGATGCCGTCGTACAGACGGGTCGAGCCCCAGGCGCGCAGGCCGTCAGCCGCATACCGGAGCAGGCGCGTGTCCCCGGTGAACGGCGTCAGCCGCTCGAGATCGTGGTTGAAGACGAGGAGGCTGGCGGCGTCGCGCTCGGTCAGGATGTCTTCGAAGAAGCGCTGCGCGCTCGTGGCGGCGACCCGGACGCCGCGTCCCAGGGAGCTTGAGACGTCCATCAAGAGGGCAACGTTCATCGGCCGGTCCGCGAGGCTGCGGAAGTCATGGACCGGCGCCTCGATGCCCTGGTGAAGAACCCGGAAATCCTCTGGTCCGAGGTCCGTCGCCGGGCCGGACTGCCGGCCACCGACCGAGACGAGGACTTCGGCCAGGCGCACATCGATCTGCTCAGGCTCGTTGGTGCTCAGGAATGCGATGTCCTCGACCTGCTCGCCGGAACGGAGCGTGGCAGCGGCGCGAACGAAGCTCAGCGGCGGCCGCAGTCCGGCTGGAATCCGGCAACGGAAGGGCGGCGCGGTCATCCGTTCGAGCAACTCCGCGCCCAGGAAGCAGTCCACACGATCGAGTTCGTGTCCCGAGGGCGCCTGGACGCCAACCGCGAGGTCGAGCGCGTCCTCGAGACGGCTCGGGTCGGGACGCTCCAAGGTAATCGCGAACGGGTGCTCCTCCCGCTCGATGTCGAGCCCGTGCCGGGCCACGAGCCGCCCATCGCGGTCGTGTCCGCGCACCTCGACCCGGTGACGCTGCTCCGGCAGGTCGAGATGGTGGGAGAAGGGAGGTTCGCCTATCGTGGCCACGATCTCGCCGTCGCGCAGGAACACGACCTCCGCGATGCCCGGGCTGGCGACGGCGCGAGCGGGGAACGTGGCGCCCAGCACCCGTCCCTCCGGCGCCAGCAGTTCGACGCTCGGCAACTGGTTGAGGACGATGGTCTCGCGGCGGCTGAGGAGGTGGAGGTCCGGGATGTCGGGCGCCGTCTCCAGCTCGGGAACCTCGACTGTGTTGGTGCTGCGGAGGAGGCCGCGCCCGAGGCTGTCCTCGGCGCGGAGCTCGAAGCGGTAGGCGCCGGGAGGCAGGCGACGGTAGAAGTCGAGTGTGATGCTCGGTGCGTCGACCGGAATGCCGCCGCTGACGTGATGGGTGACGACGAAGGCGTCGGCGAGCCGGTTGCTCAGGAAGACATCGCCCGTGACCGTCACCCGGTCGAGGATCTGCCCGGCGCCGAGTTCGTTCAGGTGCTGGGCTGGCAACAGCAGCCGGCCACGCATCGTCGTGCGCCGGTTCTCGCTGCCGAGCGCATCGAACTCGAGCGAGACGCCGCTCAGGGCCATGGCGCCGGGATCGAGGACGGCCTCCACGCGCAGGAAGTCATCGACCCAGCTCGAGGTCCGGTCCTCGGCCCCGGTCGATGCGCCTGTCCAACCCAGCCGCTCGATGAGCTGTCGCCAGCCTGCCGCGCGTTCGAGCCGCCGCTGCAGCCGGGAGCGTTCGTTCGAGGTCAGGCAGCGGCGGCGTTCCGCCTGCTCGAGTACCCGGAGCGCGTCGACTGGCGGGGGAGGGCTGGCGTCGTCAACCGGACTGGCCGGCGCGCTGGGGGCGAAGGTGAGGTCCACCCCGGATTCCGGCGACCACAAGGTCATCGACCGGGGGTCGAAGTTGACCTGTTGCACAAAGGCGAGCAGGAGTTGGTCTCCGTCTCGCGGTGGCGGCCGGCCGAGCTGGTGTTCCAGCCGCCAGCGGTCGTAGGTCCAGATCTCGATCCGGCGCAGGGACGATTCGCACGGTTCGACCGCTTGCCGGTCGGCCGGCTTGCCGGCCAGCAGCACGGCGCGCTCCATTGCGGGCGACCGCTCGCGGAGCTGGTCCCGGGTCGCCCGGTTCTCCCGCCAGCGTTCGAGCAGGCGCGGTGGACGCGCCGCCCAGAAGGCGCGCAGGAAGCGTTCGCGCGCGCCCGGGCCTTCGAGTTGTTCGAAGGCCCGGCGCTCGCGGTCGTCGAGGAGCGGCTCGACCTCGGCGAGCCACTGCGCGTAGAAGCCGGGCAGCCGGGCCTGGGGCCGGCGGCTGCCCTGGGCTTCAACGGGCGCCGCGGAAGCCGCGGTCAGCGCCGCCGCGGCGAGCAGCAGCGGCGCAGCCGCGCGAAGGCGGCCGCGCCGGGGGAGTCGATGGTCGGAGCGGGTCGAGCCGCTACTCCGGCAGTAGCGCCTTGATCGCGTCCGAGGGCTCGAACACGCTCTCGTCCACATCGTCGTAGGTCACGGACTCGATCGTCTGTGTCATCTCGATGCCCATGAGACCGATGACCACCCGGATCGGGGCCATCAGACCGCCGAACTCCTTGTAGTCGCTAGAGCTGATGGTGATATCGACAGTGCCCATCTCATCACTCGTCCGTGTCGTCTCGATGCCGATCAGGAGGCCGGTGTCCTTGGCGAAGTAATGCGAGGAGTCGTTACCGTCATCGTCGACCAGATCGACCTGGTAGGCGGCCTGACCGTTCCAATCGGTCTCTCCGACTGTCGTCTGCTCGGGGTAGATCTCGCCGTACTCCAACTCGCCGTAGAACCGCGCGTCGCGCGCGGCGTCCCTCAGCATCTGGCCATCCAGGAGGCGTGCGCCCTGCATTGGATCGTCGGCCCATCCGATCTCGCCGTTGTAGGCCTCAACGGTCTCGCCAAAACCGGCGATGTTGGTCGACTCGAAGTACTTATCGGGCGCCATTGTGTAGATCGTCGTCTCGCCGGACATACCCATCGCCGGCATCTCGAAGTCGCCCTTGATGGTTGCGGAGGTATACGCGCGCTGCGCGTCCTCGCCGCCGATCGCATCGATGAAGCGGGCGATGATCTCCTCTGGACTCGGCAGATCGTGGTCGTCGGCAAGAAGCGGCGCCGAAGTGAGCGCGGCGCCCAGAAGGAGGGCGCTGCAGGAAAGGGCGAACGCCGCCCGGCTGAGGGTCTGAAGGGACATGATGGTCTCCTTGTACAGTGGTGTCGGTTGTCGATCTGACCGCGCAACAGCGGCGGCTTGCAGGGCCGCGACGCGACAAGAGTCGATGATCCGAGCGGGACTAGCCTACTCCGGCAGTAGCGCCTTGATGGCGTCCGAAGGCTCGAACACGCTGGGGTCCACGTCGTCGAAGGTCATGGACTCGATGGTCTGGATGAACTCCATGCCCATGGCGACAAGGTTCGTGGTCGCTGAGGTGGCGAACATCACGCCGCCGAACTCCTTGTAGTCGCTCATGTTGGTGCTCGTCTCCATGGGGCCCATGTCGGTCGCGGTCGAAGATTCTTCACCGATGAGCAGGCCCGTCTCCGTTGCGAAGTACCGCGAAGACTCGTTGCCTTCAGCGTCGACGAGATCGACCTGGTAGGCGGTCTGACCGTTCCATTCGGCTTCGCCGACCGTCTTCCGTTCGGGATAGTGCTCGCTGTACTGCAGGTCCGCGTGCATGCCGATCTGGCGCTTCAGCGCGGCCAACGGGGCGCCCTCGAGCAGGCGAGCGCCCTGCATCGCATCCTCGGCCCAGCCGATCACGCCGTTGTACCCCTGAACGTTCTCGCCCATGCCAGGCAGGCTGATGCGGACGATTCCCTTGTCTGGGGCCTCTTGATAGATCGTCATTTCGCCGGACATTCCCACCGCGGGCGCCTCGAAAGTGCCCTTGATGGTGCTGGAGGTGTGGGCGCGGACTGCGTCCTCACCGCCGATTGCCTCGATGTGGCGGGCGACGATGTCCTCGGCGCTCGGCAGCTCATGGTTGTCCGCGAAGAGGGGAGCGGCGCACAGCGCGGCGCCTAGCAGCAGGACGCAGGTGGAGTGAAGCGCCCTGCAGCGCTGGAGGGATCGAAGGGACATGCGAGGTCTCCTGAGGGGTGTTGAGTTTCGTGTTGTACCTGACTACGTAGAAGCTGCTGCTCGGTTGCGCCGAAAAGCTAGCTTGCCCACTTCCGCGCGGCGGCCACGGCCTCTTCCGACGGCGGCAGGGTGGGCTTCAGGCGAGCGGTCACGTTGAACGGATCCGTGTCGATCGCGTCGAGGCTCTGCTCACCGGCGAGGACTGCCTGCTTCCATTCCCGTTGCTCGTCTTCGCGCTCCTGGAACTCGGGCATCACCTCGCGCGCGAACAGCTCCAGGCTGCTCATGATGTCCTCGTGGGTGTTCTTGCCGGCCTGGTTGAGCAGGATGACCTGATCGACGTGGGCCCGCTCGAGTTCCAGCAGGCGCTCGCGGATCGTCTCCGGTGAGCCGATCAGCTCGCTGCCGGAGCGTCTGCGGCCTTCGGGCGTCTGCTTCCACTCCTGGTAGCGCTCCCAGAAGTTGTTCGACCCCGGCTCGAACGGCCCTTCCTTGTTGTAGAGCTGGAGGGCGAACTGGAAGAACGTCCAGCCGTCGGCCTTCTGCCGCGCTTCCTCGTCGGTGGGCGCGCACATGAAGCCGCCGACCACGGCAAGATTCGGGTTCGTCTGGTAGTCGCAGAGCTTCTGCTGATCGCCGACGAAGGTGTTGTAGTACGCGTTCACCCAGGCACGGGCGGAGTCGAGGTCGACGAACTTGAAGCACAGCGCGCCCATGCCGCGGTGGGCGGCGTAGCGGATCGTTTCGAGCTGCGAGCAGGCGACCCATAGGGGCGGGTGGGGCCGCTGCAGCGGCTTCGGAATCACGTTGCGCAGCGGGAAGTCGAAGTAGTGGCCGTGATACTCCCAGCCCTCTTCCCAGAACATCGGCAGGCAGGCCTGGACGGCCTCCTCCCACACGATCCGCTTGTCGCGGAAGCTGCGGCCGAAGGGGTGCAGTTCGGTGACGCTCGAACCCTCGCCGAGCCCCAGTTCGACGCGACCGTTCGAGACCAGGTCGAGGGTCGAGACGCGTTCCGCCACCCGGGCCGGGTGGTTGGTCGTCAACTGGACGATGCCGTGGCCGAGGCGGATGTTCTTCGTGCGCTGCGATGCCGCGGCGAGGAAGACCTCGGGCGCCGAACTGTGCGAGTACTCCTCCAGGAAGTGGTGCTCCACCTCCCAGGCGTAGTCGTAGCCGAGCCGGTCCGCGAGTTCGATTTGCTCCAGCGAGTTCTGGAGCAGCCGGTGTTCCGAGTCCGGTCCCCAAGGCTTGGGCAACTGGTGCTCGTAGAAGATGCCGAATTTCATGGCAGCCGACAGTAACACCGCCGTGCGCGCCATGGGCTGGTAGGGTCGCGCGTCGGAGGTGCTGGCGATGGCGATGACGGCAGACGAGGTACGGGCGGCTTGCGGTGAGCTGAGCGGTTGGGAGGCGGACCTGGAGGTCCCCTCGATCGCACGGGACTACCAGTTTCCGAGCTTTCCCGCGGCGGTGCGCTTCGTGGACTTCGTCGCCGAATTGGCTGAGGCGGCGAATCACCACCCGGACATCGACATCCGCTACAACCGCGTGCGGCTCACGCTCAGCACCCATTCCGCGGGCGGTGTGACCGAGAAGGACTTCGCTCTCGCCCGCGCGATCGACCAGAGCTGATCAGACCGGTTCGCTGCCCGTGACCCAACCCTTGGAAGCGGCGACGAGGGCGCCCGCCTTGGAGGCGCCGTTCTACCTGCCGGTCGGCAACGAGGTCGAGCTGTTTCTCGCCGCCTACCGGGCACGTCTGCCGGTGCTGCTCAAGGGGCCGACCGGTTGCGGCAAGACCCGGTTCCTGGAACACATGACGCACCGCCTCTACCGCGGCGGTGAAGCAGGGACGCGAGCCGGCATCGAACAGCCCCTCATGACCGTTGCCTGCCACGAGGATCTGACCGCCACGGACCTGGTGGGCCGGTACCTGCTCGAGGGCGACGACACGGTCTGGATGGACGGCCCGTTGACGCGGGCGGTGCGCGACGGGTCGATCTGCTACCTCGACGAGATCGTCGAGGCGCGCAAGGACACGACGGTGCTGATCCACGCGCTGACGGACCACCGGCGCATCCTGCCGATCGAGAAGCGGGGCGAGATCTTGCCGGCGCACCCCGATTTCCTGCTCGTCCTGTCGTACAACCCGGGCTACCAGAGCGTCGCCAAGGACCTGAAGCCGAGCACGCGCCAGCGATTCGTGGCGCTTGAGTTCGACTACCCGCCGCCGCAGATCGAAGCCGAGATCATCGCCCACGAGGCGAACATCGACGCGACGCTGGCGCGTGATCTGGCCGAACTCGGCAAGCGCATTCGCAACCTGCATCACCGCGGCTTCGACGAGGGCGTCAGCACGCGGCTCCTGATCTACACGGCGCAGTTGATCGCGGGCGGCATCAGCGTACGCGAGGCGTGCGTTGCCGCGATCTGCCGGGCGATCACCGACGACGACGAAGTCCAGCGCGCGGTGACCCAGGTTGCGTTGACGCTGCTGCCTTGACCAGTTCTTCGCCGGTGTTGGGCGTTGAACCAAGTGGCATCGACTCTTCAGCCCTGCCCCTCGTAGAACTCGACGACATCGCTCGGATCCTCGAGATCTACGTCGAGGCGATGCTGGCGCGTCCGGCCGAGGTCCGGCCGCTCGCCGATCTGTCGACCGGCGACCGGTCGCGCGGCGGTCACGTTGACCTGGAAGGCGTCGCCGCCGCGGGCCGCCCGACGACCGACGGCGCGGCCTTCTACCTGCCGGAGCGGATCGCGCGCTTGTCCGACCGCGAGGGGAACTTCATGGTCTACCGGATGGCGGTGCTGCACCAGTTGGGCGGCGTTCTGTTCGGCACGTATCGCCGCGGCCCGGTCCGCTTCGCCGACTTCTTCGCCGGCTTCGAGGAGGCAGGCCTCGCCCGCGCTCTGTTCGCGCGACTCGAAGGGGCGCGCATCGACGCTGCTCTGGCCCGGGCGTTCCGGGGCGTTCGCCGGGATCTGCTGCGGCTGATCGACGACGCCCTGGAGTCGTCGCCAGCGCCCCCGTCGAGATCGCGGCGCCGACATCGGTTCCGCGAAGCGGCTCTGTTCGAGCTGTCCGCCGCGTTGCTGGTCGCGCAGCGCCGGCTACTGATGGCGCCAGCCCTGCATCAAGGCCGCGTGTCGGTGCGCCGGCATTCCGGGGACGCTGATCTTGCGTCTGAACTGCCGGACGAAGCCGCGCCCCTGCTCCAGCCCGGCGCCACCGTCGAGGACACCCGGCGCGCGGTGCGCTCTCTCTACCCGGCGTTTGTCGCCCTGCGCTCGGGCGGCCTCCTGGCCGACCGCGGCGTACCGGCCGACGCTGCCGGCGCGGAAGATCGCGGTCCGGAGCCAGACGCGGACCCGGTCCCGCAGTCGCTCGAAATGCCGGCGCCGGCCCATCACGGCGACCCGGCGCCGGAGAGGGTCGAACTGCGAGGCGAGTGGGCTGAACTCGCCGCCGAGGTCGAACTGCGGGACGACGTGGCGCCGGGCCCGGTGGCCTCGGGCTTGATGGACCAGTTGCAGGTCGACGAACTCGGTGTGCTCAGCCTCCAGGACGGCGACCTCTCGGGCACGGCCGGACTGCCGCTCACCGACCTGGACGTGACCGGAGCAATCGAGGCCGAGGTCGGCGACGCGGACGCCGAGTTGATCGAACTCGACCCGGAGGAGTTGGCCGCCCGCCTGGAAGAGCTGTCGAAGCGGCTTGAACGCGAACTCGAGGCGGCGGGCTTGAACCGTGACCGCGAGCAGGTCCACTACTACGACGAGTGGGACCACGAACTCGACCGCTACCGTCGTCGTTGGTGCCATCTGCGGGAGAAGACGATCGAACCGCCACCCACGGACGGCGTCGGGGTCACGACGGTCTCCGGTCACCGATTCGTCGATGAGACGAGACGCCACCATGCCGATTTGCTGCGGCGGGTACGGCGCCAGTTCGAACTGCTCAAGCCGGAGGAGTTCCGGCGCGTACGCCGGCTGATCGAAGGCGAGGAACTCGACCTGGACCGGGTGGTCGAGACCCACGTCGACCGCCGCGCCGGCCGGCCTCCGGACGGCGCCGTCTACATGAGCCGCCGCCGCCAGCACCGCGATGTGGCGGCGGCGTTCCTGCTCGACATGAGCGCCTCGACCGACGCCGAGGCGCCGGTAGAGGAGCCGGAACGACCGTCGGGCAAGACGCCGGAACCCGAGTACGTCGGTGTCTTCGACGACTTCGACTGGCCCGACAACCCCCAGCCGATGCCGCCGGGGCGCCGGGTGATCGACATCGAGAAGGAGTCCCTGGTCCTGATGGCCGACGCGCTCGAGACCCTGGGCGACGACTACGCGATCTACGGCTTCTCCGGCTTCGGCCGCAAGGAGGTCGAGTTCTTCGTCGCCAAGGAGTTCGACGATGACCTCAACCGGGAGGCCGAGGAGCGGATTGCCGCGATGGAACCGAAGCGCAGCACCCGCATGGGGCCGGCGATCCGCCACGCGGCAGTGAAGCTCGCCGAGCGCGAGGCCAAGGTCAAGGTGCTGCTCATCCTCTCGGACGGCTACCCCCAGGACTTCGACTACGGCAGCGACCGCGCCTCCCGTGTCTACGGCATCCGCGACACGATGGTGGCCCTGCGCGAAACCGAACGGCAGGGCATCTCAACGTTCTGCATCACCGTCGACCCCGCCGGCCACGACTACCTGCGCGAGATGTGCCCCGAGCGCCGCTACCTCGTGATCGACGAGATCGCGGCTCTGCCGAGCCAGTTGCCGAAGGTGTACCGCGGGCTGACGAGCTGACCGGCGTCGGCGCGGCCTGCGTTGCTAGGATGACGATGCCGCGACCTGTCAAGGCGAAACGTGGACGCTCCTCTGCACAACAACGTCGAATGGCCTGCTGAGGACATCGAGTCCTTCTGCGGCCGCTGGCAGATCACCCAGCTCGGCGTGTTCGGCTCGGTCCTTCGGCCTGACTTCGGCTCCGGCAGCGACGTGGACGTCCTGGCCCGATTCAGCGAGGCGGCTCGACACTCTCTGCTCGACCTGGAGCGGATGGAGTATGAGCTGGAGTCGATTCTGGGGCGTGAAGTGGACCTTCTGAGCTGGTGGGCGGTGGAGCGAAGCAGGAATCGCTTTCGACGGGAGGCGATCCTCGGGTCGGTGGAAACGATGTATGAATCGTGATCTCGCGGCCGTTGCGGACATCGTGGAGTCAGCCAGGACTGAGTTTGGCGACGTTCGAGCGCGCATCCCCGGCTGACCGGATGCCTACTCCCCAACCTGTCGCATCAGAACCCCCAACGGCGGCGCACCGTCCGGGCTCTCGAAGTCGACGCCCAGCAGCAGTGCGATGAGGTCCGCGATGTCGGTGAGGGCCATGCGGTGGACCGTGCGGCCCCGCTCGAAGCCGGCGCCCCAGCCGACGAGGCCGGTCAGGATCTCGGGGAAGTCGGTGGGGAAGAAGCCGTGGGTGCCGCCGTCGGTGGGCCTTACGGGGTCGCCGGAGGCGTCGGAACCGAAGCGGACGCCGAGCGTGCCGGTGAGAGCGAAGGGGGCGTTCGGGGCGGCGCCGATGGCATCGAGTTCATCGCGTTCGACGACGCGGAACAGGCGGTGGATGGAAGCGGGCAGAGCGGCGAGGATGTCGCGCACGGCGGCGGTCGCCGCATCGTCGGCCCGGTCGTTCAGGTGCAGAAACGCGGCGCCGCTCGTGGCGTGGAAGGTCGCGCGCCACTCGCCCCGGTCGGGCTCGGTGCCGTGGAGGCCGGCTTCGGCCAGCCAGACGTTGGGCATGAGCTGGGTGTGGAGGTCGACGAAGCCGTGGTCGCCGGTGATCACGAAGGCGGTGCGGTCAAGAATGCCGGCGCGCTCGGCGGCGTCGCGGATCGCTCCGATTGCCCGGTCGGCGCCGGCGACAGCGCGCCGGGCGATGTCGGACTCCCGCCCCTGTTCGTGCTGGAAGCGGTCAGTGGAGATCAGGTGGAGGGCCATCAGCGCCGGCTGGTGGGTCTCCAGGACGTACGCGGCGATGGCGCCCGTCGTGTCGTCGCGGGTGATGTAGTTGGAGGAGTAGTTGCGCTGGTTGAGGCGCCCCGTGGCCTCACGCTCCAGTTCCTGCCACAGACCCGGCGTGCTGCCCTCGCGCATCGGCAGCAGGCGGTCGACGTTGGGGTCGAGGGAGTAGACCTCGGGGACGAGGAGGTCGATCGGTGCGCCGACGGTTACCGGCCAGGAGATCGCCGCGGTCTCCCTGCCGGCGGCTCGGACCGCGTCCCAGAGGGTAGGAACCTGGATTGCCGATTCGTGCCAGTACCAGTGGCCGGTCTGGCCGCCGGGTTCGAAGGGTCGGTTGTAGTAGATGCCGTGACGGGCGGGTAGTGCGCCGGTCACGATCGTCGTGTGCGAGGGATAGGTGACCGATGGGAAGACGCCTCGTACGCCCTCGGCGTGCGCTCCGTCGCGGGCCATCTGCTGCATGTTGGGGGCCGGCCAGGAGGAACCTGGAACGTAGAAGTCGGGCCGGAAGCCGTCGACGGAGACGAGGACGACGTGGTCCGCCCGCGGTTGGGCGGCCAGCGGGAAGGCGGCCAGGAACAGGGCGCCGAGGATGGCTGGAGCGGTGCGCTTCACCGCGTACTAGACCGCCGCCGCCAACCGGCGGTCGTAGACACTCTGCCTCATCTCGTCCAGCTTTTCGAGGTAGAGCTGCCGGTAGCCGTCGTATTCGAGACCGAACGGCGTCCTGCCGGGCTCGAAGCCGGCGAAGGTCTGGTTCGGGCCGTCCTCGGCGAAGGGCCGCATCGCCTCGACCTGTTGCTCGAACAGGTCAACGAGGTGGGGGTGCTCATCGAGCAGGCGCTGCAGGACGTACACGCCGAACGCGATGTGGCGCGCCTCGTCGCGCTGGATGAGACGGATGCCCCGCTCGAGCCCCGGAAAGCGGCCGCTGCGCTCGAAGATTGAGTAGTACATCGGGTAGCCGGCCTCGGCGCCCACGCCCTCGACGTAGAAGTGGTAGAGCATGATCGCGTTCAGCATCGCTTCGGGGCTGTCGTCCGTAAGCAGTGCCCGCATCGCTTCCGGCAGCCGCGTCGAGAACATGTCGCCGTGGAGGTCGGGGTAGGGGATGTCGACGCCGAAGCGGCCGGGCAGCGCCTCGATCAGCCAGGTCTCGAAGAACTGGACGTGGCGAGCCTCCTCGTACATCTGGGCGGTGACGAACATCTCCTCTTCGAGCCGGCCCTGCTGGCGCAGGCGAAACTGGAGCGGCGCGAGTTCGTGGGTCACGCCGCGCTCACCGACCCGGAAGCCGGACACGATCCGCAGCAGCAGTTGGCGTTCGTCGTCATTGAGCGCCAGCCAGTCGGAGCGCTCCTGGGAGAAGTCGATGTCGGCTGGGTTCCAGGAACGCTCGTGCGACGCGGTGAACAGCCGCATGGGAAGCGAGGTGTTGTTGAACGGCATAGGTAGACCTCCTGGTCGCCGATTCTATTGGAGACGGCTCTAGGGCCGGATGGGAACTGGAGATGAGGCATGGGAACTGGAGATGAGGCATGGGAACTGGAGATGAGGCATGGGAACTGGTGGTGAGGCATGGGAACTGGAGGTCGTCAACGTCGCCGAAGGCGTTAGAGTTGCATGGTGAATACCACGTCTGAATCGAAGTGGCGGGCCCCGGCGCCGTTCCCGCCCCGCGCCCCGGCACGGTCCCGGTTGGTCGCCCTCGGCGTGCTCGCGGTGGCCGGGGTCTTCCTGGCATGCGCCGAGTCGGTGCCCGAACCCGACGTACGCAGTCTGCGGGCTTCCTTCGTTGCCCAGATCGAAGCGGATGAATACGTGAAGGACCTCAAGGTCTACGGCAACGAAGTCCACTTCGCCCGCCGCGACGGCTCGGGAGAGCACGTCGAGTGGCGGGTGCGGATCGACTCGCTGGAGGTGGATTCCGGCGAGGGCGAAGGAGCCCAGGTGGCCGGTCACGTCGTCTCGGGCTGGAGCGTCGCCGGACGTCCGGTGTCGGTCGAGATCGGACCGGAGGGCCTTGTCACCGATATGCCGATCTGGGTGCTCGACGCCGGACTGGCGCCGGAGTGCTGGGCGCTCTGGGACGAGGACGCCAAGACCTGGGGCTGGTGAGCCCGGGTGGCGCGATCGGCGTGCGACCCGCGAACTACTCGCCGCGCCCGTCAGCGGGCGCGGCAGCTATGATCACGGCACGCGAAGGAAACACGGTGGTAGGAGGGCAGGCACATGAGAAAGCATGAACGCTTGAACGTTGTACGGACGGTGGCCGCGGTCCTTGCACTGCTGGTTCTCGCTGGGGCGGGTGCCCCGGCTGCGGGAGGCAAAAACCCCAACAACGCCGCCAATGACGCCGACTGGACCATGCCCCGCACCGGCTCCGGTCATCCCGATCTCCAGGGCGTGTGGGCGAACAACAACGCGACGCCGCTGCAGCGTCCGGCCGCCTGGGCGGGCAAGGAACGCCTTACCGACGAGGAGTTGCAGCAGTTGATGGCCGCGGCGGCCGAGGCGACGAACCCGGGCGCGGACGCCCTGTTCGGCGACCAGCTCGTGCTCGCCGCGATCGCGCGCACCAAGGCCACGTCCTACGACCCGACGACCGGCAACTACAACCAGTTCTGGATCGCGGACCGGGACTGGACGAACCGTACGTCCCTGGTCATCGATCCGCCCGACGGCCTGATTCCTCCCTTCACCGAGCCGGCGAAGAAGCGCCTTTGCAAGCGGGTCAAGCACCTGATGGAGCACCCGGCCGACTCGTGGCTGGACCGGCCGATTCCCGAGCGGTGCATCAGCTACGGCGCTCCGTTCATCTTCCCGGGCTACAACGGCTACCACCAGGTCTTCCAGAGCGAGGACCACGTCGTGATTCACCAGGAGATGATCCACGACGCGCGGGTGATCCCGCTCGACGGCAGGGCGCAACTGGACGAGGACGTGCGGCTGTGGAACGGGGCCTCTCGCGGTCGCTGGGACGGCGACACCCTGGTCGTCGAGACCACGAACTACTCATCGAAGAACGACTTCATGGGCTCCTCGAAGCAGCTCACAATCACCGAGCGCTTCACCCTGACCGGGCCGGAAACACTGGAGTGGGCGATCACGGTCAACGACCCGGGCACCTGGACCAGGCCCTGGACCGCTTCGATCCCCCTCAAGCGCACCGAAGACGCGATCTTCGAGTACGCCTGTCACGAGGGCAACTACGGGATGGAAGGGATGCTCTCCGGCGCCCGCGCCGAGGAGGCGTCCGACAAGCCGAAGCAGCTCGATCCCGGCGCCGCGTTCCGGTATCCGGGTCTGATCTGCGACTTCTGATCGGTTCGGCGTTTCGCTGAGCGCGTTGCGCCGCCTTTCGCGGACGCGGGCGAGCGTCCTGCGTCAGCGGATGGTGCGGACTTCGATACCCGGCAGTCCCAGTTCGAGCCAGGCGCGGTCGCCGGTGAGAGCCGGTATGCCTCGTACGGCGGCCGTGGCGAGGCAGGCACGATCGCCCAGGCCGAGACCGGCGAAGGCTGTAGCCGGGCGGAGCGCGCCGCTCGCCAGGGCCATCTCCGAGTCGAAAGGCAGGATCTCGACTCCGAGAACTCGAAGTGAGAACGCCACGTCCAGCTCCGACCATCCCTGGTGGTGGAGCCGTGCGGCTACCTCTTCAGCATTCACGGCGGACATGGCAGCGCCGTCCGATAGGGCGTTCAACACGGCTTCCGCTCCCGCCTCGCCCTGGATCAGCGCGAGAAGCGCCGATGCGTCAAGGAGAGAGCGGGCCACGTCACTCCTTCCGGGCCTCGGCTCGCCGCTCGGCGATGAAGGCGTCGACTTCGCCGCCGGCGCCGCCTCCGTACTTCCTGGCCAGAGACTGGACTCTCGCCACCGCGGCATCCAAGGCTGCTTCGGCTGTCGTTAGCCTGATTGAGGAGCCGTCAAGTGTGAAAACGACTTCCTGGCGTGGCCGGAACCCGAGCGCTGCCCGGAACGGAGCCGGGACGACGACCCGACCTGCTGCGTCGACGACAGTTGATGTCGAGGTCTGGTCCAGTGTCTTTGCCATAGTGAGACCATGCTACCATGGTGTCTCTTCTCTGGTAGATAGGTCGTTTGTGCCATGGACTCACCTTTCGCCATGCCGCCACTTAGGTTGCCTCGCGAGCAGCAACGGCGGAGGGACGGAGGAGGGTGATCACGCCGTCGCTCCGCCGTGCGTCGTCCGTACAGGCAGGTCGGTCGGCCCGGCTACACGCAGATAGTCACGCTCCGGATGGTCAGGCGCATCCCGACGAGGGTCAAGACGGGGGATCCAAGAGCGTGACCGGCGACCGTAAGGAGCGCTCCGGCAACCGAGTCGGTCCTGCAACTGTGGCTCCGCGCTCCTCCAGCCACGCTCGTCAGGTCTGTGGCCGTGAGCCGGTCGAGGCCATCGTGGCCGATGACGGGTGTGTTGCCCGCCATCACCGTGTCGGGCGGTACGGCGAAGGAAGCGGTAACGCTCAATGCAAGAAAGATCAATGCAATAGTCAGGAATCTCGTCATGTCCAGTGGTTCCTTTCGGTTATGGAGGATTGGAAGTCAGGTGGGGGAAGCGGCTGTCAAGAGGCTCTCTGCCCACCTATGGACTAAGACGAAATGGGCGCGGTTGGACTCGTCGCGCCTGCGTCCGTCACGGCCGGCGGGATCTCGTCCTGGCCTTGTTCCCGGAAGCGGCGGGCAGACCGTGAGGAGGACGGCCGCAGGCGGGTTCAGCCGCTGAGCATCTGCTCGCGGCGTTCTGCGCGGGCGAAGGTAAGCGCGACGATGGCGGCGATCGCGAGCGCGATGCCGATGCGGTTCCGGACGGCCATCGCGAGCAACTGCTCGGCGTCGACTCCTTGCACCGTGAGCGGGTTCCAGAACGGCGAAATGCGGAGCAGAATCGGGAATAGGAGGCTGAGAAGGACGGCTACGCCGAATAGCCCGATGGTTGCCAGCGCGCCGGAGGTCTCGCTGCGGAACCAGGTGGCGAAACCCATGGTCAGTGCCAGACAGAAGACGGCGCCCTGTGCCGCGCCGTAGAGCGTCTGGACAACCGGAAACGCGGTGAAGAAGGCGAAGACGAGCATCGCCATCAGGCTCAGGCTGGCCAGCAGAATTAGGCCCGCGGCGGCGAGCTTCCCAAGCCAGACGCGGTGGGCGCCGCCGGGCACGGTGTAGGCGATCTCCAGGGTGTGCTCGTCGAGTTCCCCGGCGATGATCCGGCCGCCCAGGAACACGGCGAGAGCCGACACCGGCATGCCGATGAGGATGTTCTGGGCTGCGGCGGGTTCGAATCCGGTTTCGAAACCGCCGAACAGGAAGACCGCCTGGACGGCAAGCCACGGGAGCGGCAGCAGCAGCAGCAGCCAGTACCGCGGGCCTCCGAGCAGCACGGCGGAGAGACGGAGAAGGGTCATCACGCCGGAGCTCGGTCACCGGTCGTCAGAGCCGGGCAGAGGTATTGGTCCTCGAGCCGTCCGAAGCCATGGCGGCCGATGACCGGTATGGTCACCGCCACGACCGAGTTGGGCGGCACAGCGACAGAGGGGCAGGCGCTCAAGACAAGGGCGACTCGTGCTAGCGGCTGAGCATCTGCTCGCGGCGTTCGGCGCGGGCGAATGTCAGGGCGACGATCGCGGCGATGATGAGCGCGATGCCGATGCGGTTCTGGATCGCCATCGCGAGCAACTGTTCGGCGTCGGCGCCTTCCACGGCGAGCGGATTCCAGAACGGCGAGATGCGCAGGTGCCCGCCGAAGCCGGTCAGAAAGCCGTTCAAGCCGAATAGCCCGATCGTGGCCAAGGCACCGCTCACCTCGCTACGGAACAGCGTGGAGAAACCCATCGCCGCGGCTAAGTAGAAGCCGGCTCCTTGGCCCGCGCCGTAGAGGGTTTGGACGACCGGAAACGCGGCAAAGAAAGCGAACGTCAGCACAGCCATCGAGATCAGGCTGGCAAGTAGGATCAGGCCTGCGGCGGTGAGTTTTCCCAACCAGACCCGATGGGCGCCGCCCGGTACCGTGTAGGCGACTTCGAGGGTGCGTTCGTCGAGTTCACCGGTGATGATCCGGCCGCCGAGAAACACAGCGAGAACCGCTACTGGCGCACCGATCAAGGTGTTCTGTGCAGCGGTGGGTTCGAAGGCGGGACGGCCGGTGAACAGCAACAGCACCGCCTGCAGGCCTAGCCAAGTCAGTGGCAGCAGAGGTAGCAGCCAGTATCTTGGCCCTCCGATCAGCACGGCGGAAAGATGGACAACGGTTCTCATTGCAGCTCTCCCCCGCGGGTTGCTTGGCCCGACCGGAGGTAGGTGTCTCTAGGCGGCGCGACGCCTCCTTCGCCTTGCACGTAGAGGGTGGTGGGCGGAGGGACGCGACGAGCGGCCATCCTGCCGACGATCCAGAGAGCTGGCAGCGAGAAGAGGGATGCGATGGCGACGAACAGGACCGGCGAACCGCCGACGAGGGCCAACAGCCGACCGCTCAACCAGCTTCGCCCGAAGGCGCTGCCCGGGGCAGGTCGCAGCGGCCGGTAGGCGCGGCTTTGTAGGTCCATGAACGTCGCCATCGAGTCATTCCAAACAGGAGCGTGATGCGCTATCCGCCTGCCTCTTTCCGGGGCCGAAACCGGCACCCGCCATCAGGGAGTCTCATCGAGCGAGACGGCGCCGTTGTTGGCTAGACACACACAGCATCCGCGAGGAACGGACCGGCCAACCCGACAGCGTGCATGAGGCTCCTGCCCGTGTAGATCCCTACAAGAACAAAGGCCTCGCCGGTCGTCTCAAAAGCAGCAGTGCAAGCTCCGGACCACCCCGCTCCTCCGGTCAAGGCGACCAGATCGGCGTCCGTGAGTTGGTCGAGCCCTCGACTGTCGACGCCCGACGTGTCGCCCGCCACGGCCGTGACAGGCGGTTCTGCGAAGGCGCCGCCAACACTCAGTAGAAGCGCCGCCACTGCGATGGATAGGACTTTCTTCATGATTCTTGTTCCTTTCGTTCCATAGGTTTGTCTTAGCCGTCGACCCCTCGAAGAGGCCGACGACGCTGGTTAGACGGGAAGGTCCTGCGAAGCCGAGAGGGCTTCGCAGGTCCGGCGCCCCGCAGCGCCTTGCGGCGTTCAGGGCTGTGGACCGTCTATAGACCTATGACGGAATTCGGAGCGGCTTTTCTGGCGGGGACCCTGAAAGGGGGGCTGGATGGCAGTGGCTGCGTGTTGGATCGAGCGTGGAACCCGGCTCAGCCGCCGAGCATCTTCTCGCGGCGTTCGGCGCGGGCGAATGTCAGGGCGACGATGGCGGCGATCGCGAGGGCGATGCCGATCCGGTTCTGGACGCTCATCGCGAGCATTTGGTCGGCGTCGGCTCGGTCCACCGAGAGTGGATTCCAGAACGGCGAGATGCGGAGGGGGTTCTCGCCGAAGCCGGTAATCAGGCCGTTGAAGCCGAGGAGTCCGGTCGTGGTCAGCGCGCCGGCCACCTCGCTGCGGAACATGGTGGCGAATCCCATCGCCGCGGCCAGGTAGAAGGTGACGCCCTGGGCCGCGCCGTAGAGACTCTGGAAGACGGGGAAGTCGGTGAAGAAGGCGAACGTGACGGACGCCATCAAGGCCAGACTGGCCAGCAGCAGCAGGCCGGCCGCGGCGAGCTTGCCGAGCCAGACGCGGTGGGCGCCGCCGGGCACCGTGTAGGCGATCTCCAGAGAGCGCTGGTCGAGTTCGCCGGTGATGATTCGCCCACCGAGGAATACGGCCAGAACGGCCACCGGCATTCCGATCAGTGTGTTCTGGGCGGCGTCACGTTCGAAGCCCGTCGCGGCGCCGGCCAGGAGCAGGATGGCCTGCACTCCCAGCCACAGTAGCGGCAGCAGGGGCAAGAGCCAGTAGCGCCGCCCTGCCAGCAGCACGGCCGAGAGGCGCAGCACGCCGATCACGCCGGGGCGCCGCCGCGCGCCGCTCGCGCGAGCCAGAGATAGCCGTCCTCGAGCGTCGGTTCGACCGGTTCGGCGCGCTGATCCGGGCGATCCGCGGCCAGCACGCGCAGGCGGCTGCTGCCGTCGGGCGCCGGTTGACGATCGGCGAGCACGGAAGTCTGGGGCAGCTCCGGCTCTTCATCTCCGGGCGCCGTCCAGGACCAGACCCGGCCTTCCGCCTCCCGGGACAGCGCTGCCGGCTCGCCGTCGAACACCAGGCGGCCGCCGGTGAGCACCAGCACGCGCTCGCAGGCCACCGCCACGTCCTCGACGACGTGGGTCGAGAAGAGGACGATCCGGTCCTTGGCCAGGCGCGAGAGCAGGTTGCGGAAGCGGACGCGCTCGCGGGGGTCGAGACCGACGGTCGGCTCATCGACGACGATGATCGGCGGCAGGCGCAGCAGCGTGCGGGCCACCGCGACCCGTTGCCGCATACCGCCGGAATAGCCGCCGATCTGCTCATCCGCGCGCTCGTCGAGGCCGACCTCGCGCAGCAGGGACGCGATGCGCTCCGCTCGCTCCGACGCCTCGATCTGGTACAGCGCGGCGTAGTACTCGAGGTACTGGCGGGCCGTCAGTCGCGCCGGCAGGCCGGCGTCCTGCGGCAGGTAGCCGACGTAGCGGGCCAGCCGTTTTCGTACCGTGAGCAGCGGTACTCCGCCCAGCGTGATCCGGCCGCGGGTCGAATCCAGAATGCCGGTCACCTGGCGCAGCAGGGTCGTCTTGCCGGCGCCGTTCGGACCCAGCACGCCGACCATGCCCCGCTCGACATCGAAGCTGACTCCGGCCAGCGCCTTCACCGTGTCGATCGGCAGGTCAAGACCGAAGATCCGGGTTGCGGCAGCTCGCCAGAGGCGGAACAACGCGGCGAGTATGCCGCGCGCGCGCCGGCGGCGGGTTGACGGCTGCTCGCGGCGCGCCGTCTCGAGGCGCGCCGTGCGACGTCCGAGTTGGAGCAAGAGGATGACCGTGGAGAGGATGGCCGCGACGATGAACCCGCCCACCGCGGGTTCGCTCGCAAGGGCCGGACCGACCAGGCCCGCGAGAAGCGCCCAGGGCAGCAGGGCGGACAGTACGCCCTCGATGCCGCCCGGCTCGACGCGTCCGAGCGCGTCGGCGCGGCCGCGGGCGCGCCGGACCTCGGTGAGCAGGCGGGAGGCGATGAGCAATGCGGCAATCCAGGCGCCCAGTTGGATCAGGTCGGCACGAAACCTCGATGCCAGGGCGATCGCGCCGGCGAGCAGCAGGAGCAGCGGCAGGATGCGGTCCCGCGCGTCGGCGGGATGGAAGGCCTGACCGCCACGGTCGACCACCTGCCTGGCGAAGTCGGTCGACGCCCGCAGAGCCCGGCGCAACGGTCCCGGCAGGCCGTAGGTCTTGCGCAGATGACGGACCACCAGCCTGGGCGGTCCGGCGTCTGCCTCCGGTTCCGGCGTCGGTTGTTTCGGCACCAGCCACACGGTGAGTCCGAGCAGGGCGCCGGCGATGAGCACCGTCGTCGTGACCTGCCAGAACATGGACTCGATCACGCCGAGCACAAACAACGGCGCGGTGGCCGCGATCACCGCGCCAAGCCAGGTCAGAACGACCCAGGGTCCGACGCGGCTGAACAGGTCGTCCAGGCGGCGCAGAAAGACGTAGCCGACCGGGATGACGAGCAGCGTGAGCACGGTCGAGGTCAGAAGACCGCCGATCACCAGGGTCGCGAAGGGCGGCCAGATCTCGTTCTCGCGGCCGGTGGCGATGGCCAGCGGCGCCAGCGCCGCGATCGTCGTCGCGCTCGTCATCAGCACCGGACGCGCGCGCTCTCGAACCGCGGCCAGGGCGGCGGCGCCGGCGCTCCAGCCGGCGCCGAGTACGCGCTGCTGCATCCGGTCGACGAGCAGGACGGCGGGGTTCACCGCCAGTCCCAGCAGGACGAGCGCCCCGAGCAGCGCCATCGGATCGAGCCCGAGGCCTGAGAACATCAGCGCCCACAACGAGCCGAGCAGGGCGAGCGGCAGTGCCAGCAGAACGAGGATCGGCAGGGTCATCGATTCGAACGCCACCGCCAGGACGAGGAACACGAGCATCACAACGGGCCCCAGGACGCGCCGGAACCAACTCGTGTTCTCGTCCGAGCGGTCGAGTTCGATCGTCGTTCCGGGCGGGCGGTGGATGCCGGCGAGCGCCTCGTCCAGGTTGCGGTCGAATTTCAGCCGCCCCGGTCCGCTGCTTGGAACGTCGGACGAGAGGCTGTAGATGACCTCGCGCTCGCGGCGGCCGTTGTGGTGGGTGATCACCGGGGAAGCAGGCGCGCGGCGCACCTGCGCCAGGGCGGCGACCGGCAGGACGCCGGCGCCGGTGGAGACGCGCAGCCGTGACAGGCCGCTGAGCGACGCGCCGCGGTCGAGACTCGTCCCGTCTTCGGGCGTCGCGTCGCCCGGGCGAGTTTCCAGGCGCTGTACGACGATCGGCAGTTCGCGGCCACTCGGAAGCGGGAAGCCACTGTTGATGCTCGTACCCTCGCGGCCGGCGAGACTCAGCATCGGCAGCACATCGTCGAGCAGCACGCCGAAGGTGTCGAAAGCGCGACGGTTCGGGCTGACGTGGATCTCCTCGGGGCCGGGCCGGGAGGACGGGAAGGCGCCGCTGATCCCCTCGATCTCCTTGAGCCGCTCGGCGACTTCCAGGGCGAGGCTGGTCAGTTGATCGTTGTCGTTTCCGGACAGGATGACCCGTTTCGGCCCAGCCCCGAGCAACTCCTGGGCACCGCCACCACCGCCCGGCCCGCCGCCACGGCCGCCGGGTCCTTCGGCTTCGCCCGGGCGCAGAATCTCGGTACCGGCGCGCCGGTTCGCGGCCGTGCGTACGAGCTGACGGATCCGCCGCGCGGTCAGTTCCTCGGGACGGTCCTCGAGTGACTCAAGGTGGACCGTCAACGAGCCCCCCTCTTCCCGGATCATGCTCTCGACGCGGTCCACACCGTCGACTTCGTGGACCGCTTCGAGCGGCTGGAAGGCGCGCACCGCGGAATCGAGCGAACTGCGGCTTTCGTCGAGGCGCACGGAGAGCTGGACCTGGTCCGCGATCTCTGCTTCTGGCGACGCCGTGTTCCCGAGCACAAAGGGCAGGGCCACGAGCGCGGTGACGACGATGGCGAGAGCCACCGACGTGACCCAACTCGCAGGCCGCCTCAATGCCGATGCGAGAACCCCTGCAAACAGGATGCGAATCGGGTCGGGCGGCGCCTGTCCGGCGAAGCGTTCGCGTCGCCGGCGCAGTCGGGCCAGCCGGCGGATCGCCGCGGGCGCGGCCAGATGGCGGGCCAGCAGCGGCACCAGTCCGACCGCCACCAGCAGGGAACCGAACAGCGGCAGCAGGATGGAGAGCGCGGCAATCGCGATCAGGTTGCGGATCATCGACGATCCCAGGTCGACGAGCAGCGGCGGCACGAAGACGACCGCGGTGGTTACGGACGCGGCGACGATCGCGCGGACCGTGCGGCGAATGCCGCCAGCGGCGGCGTCGTCGGGACTTCGGCCCCGTTCAAGGCGACGTTGGACCGACTCGAAGACGACGACGCTGTTGTCGACCAGCAGACCGACCCCGACCGCCAGGCCGAAGAGGCTGATCAGGTTCAGGGTCTGGCCGGCCAGGTAGAGGAAGGACAGCGCCGCGGCCAGGCTGACCGGCACGGCGATCGCGACCACCGCCACGGCCCGCCACTGTCGCAGGAACAGGAACAGGACGGCGAGAGCGATCAGGAAGCCGGTCAGACCCAGGTTCCTGAGCCGATCGATCTGGGTCTCGACGAGTTCCGCGGCGTCGAGGCTGGAGAGCAGACGAATGCCGAGGGGCTGGAGATCGTCGTTGATCTCCTCGATCCGGCGGCGCAAGTCGCGGCCGAGGCGAACCAGGTTCGCGCCCTCCTCCTGGAACACCATGACCCCGACCGAGGGGTCGCCATTGACCCGGAACAGCATTTGCCGCCGTCCGGGTCCGATCTCGATTTCGGCGACGTGGCGCACCTGGACCGGAAGGTGCGCAACGACGCGGACTTCGCCCATCGACACCGGTCCGACAGGCCGGCCGTCCAGCATCACCGCGGTCCGCCCGGCCTCGTCCTCCAGGCTGCCGAGGTAGCGCAGGCGGCCGGCGGCGGCGCGCACCGCCGCCGTCACCTGCTCCGTGGTGACGCCGAGCGCGGCACAGCGGTTGGGGTCGACCCAGACGGTCAACTGGCGCGCCGCGCCGCCGCCGACCATCGCCTGGCTGACGCCCGAGACCGCGGCCAGCCGCGGGAGGACAAATTCGTCGACCAGGTCGCGCAGGGCGTCCTGGTCGGCGGCGCCGGTGACCTGCAGGACCATCGCGAAGCCGGAAATGGCGCTGCTGTCGTCGGCCTGGACGTCCAGGAAGGCGTTCCGCGGCTGGGTGCGGGCAAGGTCGGCAGCGATCCGGCGCACCTCCAGCTCGCGCACCTTGAGGTCGACGCCACGTTCGAAACGGATCGTGAAGCTGCCGCCGGAGCCGATCGCTTCGCCCCAGGTCTCGGCGACCCGCGGCAGGGTCCGCACCCGGGCCTCGAGCGGTAGGAGGATCTCCCGCTCGACGGTCTCCGGTTCGCTGCCCGGGCGGAAGAAGTTGACGTAGAGCTGGTCGCCGGTCAGGGCAGGGAAGAGTTCAACCGGCAGTCGTCGCCATGCGAACAGCCCCAGGATCACCAGCCCCAGGAAGAACATCGCCACGGCGACGGGGCGGCGAATGGCTAGAGTGTCGAGACCGGCTCTCACGTCGCCTTCCGGTTCAGGCGCCGGACGGGGCGCGGCGGCGCCGGGTCAGTCGCATCGAGTCGAAGATCAGGTAGAGGCAGGGCAGCACGAAGAGCGAGCCGACGGTCGAGGTCAGCATGCCGCCGATGATCGTGTAGGCCATCGGGCTTCGCAGTTCCGCGGCCTCTCCGGCGCCGAGAGCGAGCGGCGCCAGCACCAGGACGGTGGTCAGGGTCGTCATCAGGATCGGCCGCAGCCGGATCGCGGCGGCCCGGGCCAGTGCGGCCCGCCGCTCCATGCCGGCGGCGAGCAGGCGGCGGGCGGTGGAAACCAGGAGGACCGCGTCGTTGACCGCCACGCCCGCGAGGACGATGAGGCCGAGCATCGCCATGACCCCGACCGGCCGCCCGAGGAAGCCGAGGGTGCAGGCGACGCCGACCAGAGCCAGGGGAATCGAGAACAACACCGTGAGCGGTTGGAGCAGCGACTCGAACGTTCCGGCCAGCACCATGAGCACGAGCACGAGGGCCAGCAGGCCAGCCCAGCGCAGTTCGCCGACGGCGCGCTCGCGTTCCTCCTCCTCGCCGGCGAGACGGACCACCAGACCGGAGGGCAGGTCGGTTGCCGCGATCGCCTCGCCGGCCGCCGCGATCGCGCGCGGGTAGTCGCTGTCCTCGGCGACCCGGGCGGTCACCTGGGCAACGCGGCGCTGGTCGCGGCGGAAGACCTCGCGGGCGCCCTCGGCGGGGACGAAGCGGGCCACCTGGCCGAGGGCGAGATCCGCGCCGGCGTTGCTCGTGAAGCGCAGTTTGGCGAGTTCCTCGGGCCGCGGCTGAGGCAGAGAGAGGACGACGTGGCGCTCCTCGTCTCCGGTGGAGAGAAGGGTGACCCTGCGTCCGTCGAGTGCGGACTGGAGCACCCGGGCGATCGTTTCCAGGCCGACGCCGAGGCCGTCCGCCATCGCGCGGTCGAGTTCGATCCGGAGTTCCGGCGGCCCGCCCTCGAACGAGGAACGGACGTTCCAGAGTTCGGGTTGCGTAGCCAGCGCATCTCGTAGCCTGGTGGCCGCGGCGCGCAGGTCGGGCAGCGACTGGCCCGCGATCTCGACCACGATCGGCGGTCCCGTCGAACCCAGCGCGCGCGAGAGCGCCGACGCCCCGACCTCCCACTCGATCTCGGTATCCGGCAGGTCGGTGAAGTTGGGCTGCAGGGCGGCCACGATCTGGCTGCCGGTCGGCCCTTCGGCGGACAGCCGGACGAGCAGGCGGGCCGTGTTCTCCTCGGTCAGCTCCGTGGTCACCAGTCGATCGTCCTCGGGCAGGCGGCCGACCTCGGCCTGGATCGCCTCCAGGTGCTCGCCGGCAGCCTGCCGGACTGCCTCCTCCAGCGTCGCCACGGCGCCGGCGGTGGCCTCGACGCGCTGGCCGGGCGGCCCGACCATGCGCACCGAGAACTGCCGCGGGTCGGAAGGCGGCAGCAGCTCGCTGCCCAGTCCGAGCAGAACGTGGACGGCGCCGGCGGCAGCGAGCACCGCCGCCGCGACGACCAGCCAGCGCAGCCGGAGCAGAGCGAAGACCAGGCGCTCGACGGCGCCGAAGGCCCAGCCCAGCGGGCGCGCCTCGTCTTCGTCGGTTTCCGCGGTGGTGCCGATGGATGCCGCCGCCGAGACCTCGGCCGTGGGCTCGGGCGCGGCGGTTTCCGGCTTGGCGCGCGGCAGGAGCCAGCGCGACAGGGCCGGAATCAGCATGATCGCGACCGCCAGGGAGGCGCCGAGGGAGGCGGTGACGGTGAAGGCGATGCCTTCGATCAGGCGCGCGGCCAGACCCTGGACGAACAGGACGGGCAGGAAGACAACGCATGTAGTAAGCGTCGAGGCGACAATCGCGCCGGCGACGTCGCCCGTGCCGCGGGCGGCCGTGTCGGCTGGCGACGCGCCGGGGCGGTGGCGGCGGTGGATGCTCTCGACGACGACGATCGCGTTGTCCACCAGCATGCCGGCGCCAAGCGCCAGCCCGGCCAGGGTGATGATGTTCAGGGAGTGGTCCCACAGCCGCATCGCGAACAGCGCGACGAACAGGGACACCGGCACCGCCGAAGCGACGACCACGGTCGGACCGAGGGAGCGCAGGAACAGCGCCAGGACGACCACGGCGAGGGCGATGCCGATCAGCGCCGCTTTCAACAGATCGTCCATCGCGTCCTCGACCAGGGCGGCGTCGTCGTTGACCATCGAGACGCTGACCCGGGGCAGGTCGCGCTCCAGGTCGGCGAGCGCCGCGCGCACGGTGCGCGAGACCTCCACGGTGTTCGCGCCGGCCTCCTTGAACACCTGGAGACCGACGCCTTCCTGGCCGTTGACCCGCACCAGATGGTCGATCTCGGCATGGGCGAGTTCGACCTCGGCGACATCGGAGACCCGGATCGGCTGACGGACCTGCTGGCCTCCTCCCGCCGGCTGGGTGCGGTAGCGCACGACGACCCGCTCGACATCGCGGGGGTTCCGGAACCGGGAGATGCCGCGGACCAGGTAGACCTGACCGCCGTCCTCCAGCGTGCCGGCGTCGATGTCGACGTTCTCGGCCACGAGTCGCTGCTCGAGTTGACTCAGCGTGACGCCGAACGCCTGCAGGCGGTAGCGGTCGACGCGGACGCGGACTTCCAGGTCGCGTCCGCCAAGGACCCGCACCTCGGCGACGTCGGCGAGCTGCTCCATGGCCGGCGCCACCTGGCGGCGCGCCAGGCGGCGGAGCTCGGCGAGATCGGGTCCTTCCGGCTCGGCGGCCAATCCCAGGGTGATCACCGGCGACTGCCTGGGATCGAGTTGACGGACCAGGACCTCGTCGACTTCGGGGTCGGCCGCGACCGGATTGACCGCCTTCTGCACCTCGATCAGCGCCAGGTCCATGTCGGCGTCCCAGTCGAAGCGGACGGTGGCGATCAGGCGGCCGGTGCGGGCGACCTGGTGCACTTCGCGGAGGCCGCGCACCGTGAACAGGCGCTGCTCGACCTGCTCGCCGTAGAGCCGCTCCATCTCGGTCGGCGGCCGGTCGCCGGAACGCACGGCGACGACGATGGTCGGCGAACGCAGGTCGGGCAGGAGGTCGATCGGCAGTTCGCGCCACGACATCCAGCCCACGAGGGCGAAGGCCAGGGCGGTGACGGTGACCGCTACCGGACGGCGCGCAGCGAGGCTGGCGGGGCCGAAGATCTCACCGGATGTTCGAGTCATCGTGCCGGGCTCCGGTGGTCAGAGCTGCCGAGTCGGCTCTATTGGGAGACCCGGACGCGGGTGCCGTCGGTCAGGGTTTCGAGGCCGCGAACGACGACCCGCTCACCGAGCTCGAGGCCCTGGCGGATCTCGGTGATCTCGTCGTCGCCGAGACCGAGAACGACTTCGCGCCGCACCGCGCGCTGGCCGTCGAGGACGAAGACGACGCGTCGGCCGCCGCGCTCGGTCACCGCCTCGCGCGGAATGACGGGGACGTCGTTTCGCTGCTCGACCACCAGGGTCACCTCGACGAACATGCCCGGCCGCAGGAGGCCGTCGGGATTGCGCACCACGACCTCGGCGCGGAAGGTATGGGTGACCGGGTCGACTTCGGGGGACAGGCGGACGACCCTGCCTTCGAACGTCTGGCCTTCCCAGGCGAAATGCCTGAGCCGGCCGCGTTGCCCGGGGTGGACGCGCGCCAGTTCGGGACCCACGAGGTCGATGTCGGCGACCAGGGAGGCGACCGGAGCGATCCTGGCCACCTGAAAGCCCCGGGAGACGAGCTGGCCGTCGGCGATCGGCATGCCGTTCGTGTCGCGCGCAAGTTCCATCAGCACGCCGCCGATCGGGGTCATCATCCGGGCACGGTCTTCGGTCAGCAGGCTCTGCTCCCAGGTCGCCTTCGCGTCCTCGAGCGCGATCTCGGCGCGGCGCAGCTCCTCGGCGCTGATCAGTTCCTGCTCGAACAGCTTGGCGCGCGCGTCGCGCTCGGCCTCGGCGCCCAGGTAGGCCTGGTGGGTCGCGTCGACACGGGCCGCGAGGCGGGCGTCCTCGCCGGTGACCTCGGCGATCATCTGGTCGGGGACGACGCGGTCGCCTTCGGCCAGGCGTTCGCCGGAACCGTTGCGGCCGATGAGCAGCCTCCCCGGCGTTTCGACCTGGAGGACGATGCTCTCGGCCGCTCGCAGCGTGCCGGTGGCGACGATCAGATCTTCGACGTTGCCGGTTTCGACCTCGGCCGCGGTGACCGGCACCAGGAAGTCCACTGTATTTGTTGTGCCGCCGCCTTCGCAGGCGACGATCACGGCGCAGGCCGCTATCGCGAGGCTCGCATGCCGGAGGCCGGCGAGCGGGCGGGAGGGTTGCCGGGGGCTCATGGCCCCGCGCCCCCGGTCTCGGCGCGGCCGGCGGAGACGCCGTTGTCGAGCCGCACGAAACGCACGGCGTCGGCGGCGACCGCTCTGCCGGAGGTCTCGTCGCTCAGGACCAGTTCGGTCGCGCCGCCGGCCAGATCGAAGTCGCCCAGCACCGCCCATCCGGTACCCGCGGCCGCGGCGTCGAAGTCGATGGGCCGGGAGACGCCGCCGTTCCGCAGTTCGAGGTCGTAGGTGCCGAGATTGAGGCCCAGGTTCACCGAGATCCTTACGCCGTCGTCGTCGTTCCCTCCTCGTCGTGCGTCTCCTCCATCGTTGCCGACCCGCACCGCCCGCCGCACGCCCGGGGCGCCGGCTGGCAGGGGCGAGAGCGACGGCACGTGCAGTTCGACCCGCCAGCGGCCGTCTGCCGGCAACTCCGTCCGGTAGATCGCGCGGCTGGTCCCTTCGCCCGCCGGCGCCAGGGCGGTCGTGCGGCGGTAGCGCCCCCAACTCGTGGGCTGTTCGTAGCGCGACCATTCTGCCGGCGGTCCGCCGAAGCTCTGGTAGACGGCCAGGCCCTGATCCGTCTGGTTCGACGGTGCGAAGAAGCCGGCGAGACCGCCCTGCAGCCGGAAGCCGCCGGCATCCGCTTCATCCGTCTCGATCGAGAAGCCGGGATCCAGGTCGTCAACGACGATCATGTCGGTCTTTGACTCGAGGAAGGCGGGCAGCCAGTCTGCCGGTCGCGTGCCGCGTAGCGGTTCGGCGTCGACGATCGTTTCGTCGTCGACATCAGGCAGCTCGATCAGGAACTCGCGGCGGTTCAGCGACAGATACGGGGAAGCGAGCATCCTGCCCGGCGCCCTGGAAGTGACCAGGCCGAATTCGACGGAAGTGTTACCCGGGATCAGGGTCGGCTCGCTGGACTCCCAGCGCGCGCCGCTCGGTGCGCGGACGGCGTAGCGGAGCCGGAACAGGCCCGGCGCCTCCTCGCCGTTGTGGACGAAGAGCCGGGTCTGGTACTGCGGCAGGCCCTGGTCGTCATCCGCCAGCCGCACGAGTTCGGCGGCGGAGACGACGAAGCCGGGCAGGTCGGTCTGGTGGAGGAAGTCGCCGACCAGGCCGGCGAGGTCCAGGCCGGCTTCCTGGGCGGCCCGTTCGAGGTCGGCGGCGGTGAAGGTCGATCCTCGGTGCTCGCGCATGAGGTTCGCGATCATCGCGGCGGTCCGTTCCCGGCCGGCGCCGTCGAGAATTGCGGTGGCCAGGGCCGAGGTCTTCAGGTAGAGCGCGTTCAGGGCTTTCTTCGGCTCCTCTTCGACGTCCATTTCCGTCAGCGAGGTGCTGAGAACGGCGTCCCAAACTTCAGGTTGGTCGGTGAGGCTCTGCACGATGGTGCTGGAGAGCGGCGAGGCGCCTCCGCCGAGCTGGCCGAAGATGGCGCCCTGCATCACGCTGGCGATCGTCCAGCCGAATTCGCGGTCGAACAGATGGGCCGAGAAGTACGATTCGCCGCCGCCTACCAGCCGGTTCACCAGGTTGTTGCACAGTTCCTCAAGCGCCAGCGCTTCCGGACCGCGGGCGCCGGTCTGGTACAGGAACAGGTTGCGGACACCGCCCACCTCCACGTTGCCGCCCGAGAAGTCGTTGCGGAAGAACTGCTGCAGCCCGGAGGCCTTTGCCCGCGCCAGACCGCCCTCCTGCTCCTCGAAGCGCTCCGGGTTGCGGAACGCGAACTCAAACCGAGCGGTCGGCAGGCTGCTCTCGCTGATCAGCAGCATGCCCGGCGGCGCGCGCTCGGTGTCCATCCGCCAGCCGCCGCCGTAGGAGCGCAGGGTCCAGGGCACTTCAACCAGGGTGAGTTGACGGTAGGGGTAGGGCAGACCCAGTTCGCGCGCGCTGGCGAAGCGCTCGGCGGCGATTGCCTCGATCTCTTCGCGGGCGTCGGCGAACAGCTCCACGTTTCGTAGATGGCGGGGGTGGAGGAGCAGTTCGACCTCGACGCCCTCGATCTCCGTCGTCCGGCGATCGAAGCGACCGGCGACCAGGGCCGCTTCGGGCACGACTGCCGCGGGTGCGAAGCGTTGCCGGCCGCCGGCCGCCTCGGCTCTGCCCGGTCCGGCGACGGTCCAGCCCGAAGGGGCGCCTACCTCGAGTTCGAGTTCGAAGAAGTCTCTGGGACGCCTTCGGGGATCGGCGAGGCCGACGGACGTGCCGGGGCGCGGCAGCCAGGCCAGCGTGGCGGGCAGCGCGACGTAGCGACGCTCCGCAAAGCCGTTCAGATTGCCGAGAAGGATGATCTGCGCGTCCTGAAACTTGATCCGGTTGAAGTCGATCGCGGAATCAAGGTGGGCGAAGCGAAGGTCGGGCCGTCCGTGTGCGCGCAGGCGAAGGTCGACGGCTTCGCCCGCGACCGGCGAGCGCCCGAGGTCGACATCGAGCAGGCCGTCGCCGTGGTTGAAGCCGAGCGTCGCGCCGGCAGCGTCCTCGACGGCGTCGACCCGAAGGCCGGGGTTCAGGCTGAAGAGGGCCCGCGAACCTCCGGCGGCCAGGAACCGGACGTTGACATCGAGGGTCAGACGGCCCCGCGGTTCGATGTCGACCGAGCCGTGGATCCGCTCCAGGTCGATGACCGGTTCGCTTTGGCGTCCCGCGTGGGCCGTGCGCCAGTCTTCGACCTCGTCGACCTGATTGCCGACCGTGACCACGACTGCCGCGATCGTTCCGATGGAGGCCGCCAAGAGGCCGGCGCCGGCGGTGGCCCACAGGCGCCGGCGGGCGTCGTCGAGTCGGGGATGGACGGCGACAGCGACAGCAAGCAGACCAACGGCCAGCGCCGCGACCGTGGCCCGGTTCATCAGGTTGAAGGCGGTCCAGATCTGGGGCGCGACTTCCGATGGATTCGTGCCGTAGCCGCCGTTGATCGACACGATCGGCAGCAGCCAGATCGGAACGCGGAAGGAGATCAAGAACGGCCCGACTGCCAGTCCGAGGCCGAGGAGCGCGGCGATTAGGCGGTTGCCGCCTACAAGGGACACCACGTGGACGAAGGCGATGGTCATGGCCAGCGCCGGTAGCGCCTCGATCAGCAGGTAGGCCCAGACGGAACTCCAGATCGCCGGTTCGCCCACGTACCAACCGAGTGCCGTTCCAAGATGGCCGATGCCCTGGATGATCATCATGGCAATGAAGGCGACACTCCACATCATGATCAGGGCGCCGAGGAAGCGGCCCAGGACGAGTTCGACGTTCGAATAGGGCCGGCTGTCGAGGACCTCGATGACGCGGTCGCGCCGGTCCCGTGCGCGCAGGTCGAAGGCCAGAAACACGACACCGATGGCGAGAACCATCGTCTGCGTCGAAGCCATCTGAGCGAGCAGGAACTTCGGGCTCATCGCGCCGACCGTCGCCGAAATGGACGAGAAGAGGCCGTGGATTACCCAGTAGTAGCCGTACGACAGCAGGCCGATGAAGAGTGCGAGGCCCGAGAACAGCCAGAAGCGGAACAGCCGGCGAATGGTGCGCATCTCGGCGCGGGCCAGCGACCAGACGGCGGCGAGTGAGATCACTTTCGGGCCTCCTCTCCGGAGGTCGTGGCGCCTTCGCTCTCGCCGAAGTGTTCATCGGTCACGAGGGCCTCGGCGCGGCCGCGCGCCACCATGAAGGCGAGGTACCCCTCCTCGAGGGTCGGCGACGAGGCGATCCGCGCTCGTGCCGGCACGCCGCCGGGCGCCGCGACGGCGCGGTAGCTCGTTTCGTTCATGTTGATGGTGCGCGAGACGATCTCGAAGTCGCCCTCGGGCTGCGGCGCGGAGGTCGGCAGGGTCAACTCGAAGACTTGGCCCTGGGCGCGCTCGAGCAGGCCTGACGGGGAGCCGCGAAAGACGATCTTGCCCGCGTCGAGCAGGGCGAGGTCGTTGCAGCCGGTCCCCAGGTCGGCGACGATGTGGGTCGAGAGGATGATCGTCCGCTCGCGGCCGAGGTTCGCCATCAGTTGGCGGAAACGGAGGCGCTCCTCCGGATCCAGGCCGACCGTCGGTTCGTCGACCACCAGCAGGCGGGGTTGGTGGATCAGCGCCTGGGCAATCCCGAGACGCCGGGTCATGCCGCCGGAGAGCTTCTTCACCTTGCGATGGGCGACCTCGCCGAGGCCGACGCTGTCGAGGACGGAGTCGACCCGGTCCCGGCGGGCGCCCCGGCCGTCGAGGCCGGAGAGTTCGGCCAGGGTGTCGAGGACCTCCTCCACGCGATGCAGGCGCCAGGCGCCGAACTCCTGCGGCAGGTAGCCGAGATGTGCGCGGATGTCGCGTCGCTGCGAGACGACGTCGTGGCCGAAGACGGTTGCCGTCCCGCCGCTGGGCTTGAGCAGCGTGCAGAGGATCCGCATCAGGGTGCTCTTGCCGGCGCCGTTCGGGCCCAGCAGACCGAACAAACCGGTGCCGATTTCGAGATCGATGCCGTCGAGGGCTACCGTGCCGCCGCGGTAGACGTGGCGTAGGCCGCGGGCGGCCACTGTCGTCGTCAGAGTCGTCTCCTCCCGAAAGGTCTATACGGATGGCAGAGGCGCATGGTTTACAATGCTCCTAACAGCCCGTGGCGGAAGTCCCGGTTCGGGGATGTTCGCGGTGCGCGACGGGGTCGGCGCTGGGAGGTAGCTCGATCAAGTAGAGGAATGGCGATTGGGTTCAGATGGCCAAATTGGGGTGCTGTTTCGCCATCAGGCGGGTTCCGAGAGCGCTCAGACGCAGCCGGAAGCGGCGAAGCAGGGCGAGCAGGGTCTGGCGCCTGCTTTGGAGGCTTCGAGGAGTGCCGAAGCCGACGATGTGGCGCATCAAGAGCCCGAGGTTGCACGCGCTGGCGTGAAGGAGCACTCGCTTGAGGATGTTCGAGCGACCGCGCAGATGCACGCGGCGCATGCCGCCGGTCTCGTACTGGTGAGCGAAGGGCCGCTCGAGCCGTTCCCCTCGCTGGCGCTGCATCCGCTTGCCGCGATTGCCTCGGATCCGGCGGCGGTTCGCGTACACGATGGCCTGCAGCTCCTTCTTGCCCTTCCAGCGACGGCGACCGCGGTCCGGTTCCGCGATGTAGCTGCGAAGGCCCAGTTCGTCGATGTCCGCGAGAACGTCGTTGCTGTGGTACCCCTTGTCGGCAACGACCTCCTCGATCGCGGCTTCGTCCGCGGTCACGGACGACACCTGCTCGAAGGCCTCCTCCAGCGTTTCGTGAAACGACTCCGTGTCGCCCTTCGCTCCGCCCTGAACCGACACCCCCACGATCGTCCCGTGCTCGAGGTCCACCGCCTGCTCCGCCTTGTAGGCAAGGTGCGTGCGGCCATCCTTCATCTTGGTGATCTGCGCATCCGGGTCGTGCGGATTCTCCCACTCCTCGTTCGACAGCTTCTTCTTGCGCTTGCGGTCGAAACGGGCCAGCTCGGCCCGCGTCGGCGTCTCTACCCCCGACGCCTCCGCCAGACCGCGCACGAACGTCTCGTAGTCGTCGCCGCTGTCGCGACGCACGATGCTACGCAACGCCGCGTTCGCCTCCAGCGTCGTCGCGTCCACGCCCACCGTCTTGCCCGACAACAGACCCGACTCCGCCAGACGACGAAGCACCCATGAAAACACACGCCGGTGAGACTCCACATCGATGCGCCGGCGCGTCCGCGAAATCGTCGAATGATCCGGCGCCGCCTCACTCAGGCCCAATCCCAGGAAGCGGCGAATGCTCAGAGAATCCTGAGCCCGCCAGGCGATCGCGCGCTCCGAATCCAAACCCTCGAAGTACCCCAACAGCAGCAAGCGAAAGTACCGCCCCGGCGCCAGACTCGGACGCCCTATGCGCTCCGCATAGAACCGCGAACACTCCGACTCCGCGAACTCGTCGAACCCGCTGGATTCCAGAATCCCGTTCAACCGCTCGTAGAACGGGTGCCCCGCGCTTCGAGGCAGATCACCTGCCGACACCCACAGAGGCTCCTGACCGCTGCTTCTACTCTTCTTGCCCATAGACATGCTTCTATCCTACGCGAGCGCAGAGAACCGACTTTCACCACGGGCTGCTAAGCCGAGATCCCGGCTCGCTTGCGATGAAACCCAGCCCTGCGGCTCGGCGTACGTTCTATAGTATGCGGGCGCCAGCCCGGACGCTTTATCCGACAACATCTCTTGACACCCCAGACGGAGACCTCAGACATGACCCGTTCCTCGTTTCCACTCGCGGCCCGTACGCTCGCTCTCGGCGCCGCCGCCTCGCTCACGATCTCCGGTCTAGCCGCCGCTGCCGCGGTCGACCCCGAGTCCGTCACGTTCTACCGTGACGTGGCGCCTGTTCTGCAGCAGGAATGCCAGGTTTGCCATCGGCCCAACGGCGCCAACCTCGGCGGCATGGTGGCGCCGATGGCGCTCACCACCTACGAAGAGACGCGGCCCTGGGCCCGTTCGATGGCGCGCCAGGTCGCTTCGCGCGCTATGCCTCCGTGGGACGCCTCCGCGGACCAGCACGGCGTGTTCGCCAACGAGCGCACGCTGACCCAGGAAGAGATCGACCTCATCGTGCGCTGGGCCGAGTCCGGCGCGCCGGCCGGCGATCCGGCGGACGCTCCTGCGCTGATCGAATGGCCAAGCGCCGACGGCTGGCTGATCGGCGAGCCGGACCTCGTCCTGCAGTTCGACGAGCCCTTCTGGGTCGAGGACGACGTGGACGACCTCTACGTGTACCGGAAGACGACAGTGACCGAAGACATGATTCCCGAGGACCGCTTCGTCAAGGCGATCGAGTTCCGGCCCGGCAGTCCGGCGGTTCACCACATCATCGTTCCCAGCCTGGGCGGCATCGCTCCCGGCAACGACCCGGTGATCCACGGGGACGGCATGGCGGACGTGCTCAAGGCGGGCCGCGACCTGACCTGGCAGATGCACTACCACAAGGAGCCGGGCGACGGCACCGGCTCCTGGGATCAGTCCTCGGTGGCGCTCAAGTTCTACGACAGCGAAGAGGAAGTGAAGTACGAGGTCTTCAACGCGGACATGGGCAAGTTTGACTTCGCCGTTCCGCCCGGCGCCTCGGACTACACGATCCAGACCGAGTGGACCTTCCCGACGGACTCGGAGATCGTCAGCTACCTGCCTCACATGCACCTGCGGGGCAAGGCGGCGAAGTACGAGGCGTACTACCCGGACGGCAGCCACGAAGTGCTGCTCGACGTGCCGAACTACGACTTCAACTGGCAGACCAGCTACCTCTACGAGAAGCGCAAGAAGGTGCCGGCCGGCACCAGAATCGTCCTCACCACGGTGTTCGACAACTCGGCCGACAACCCCGCCAACCCCGATCCGACGACGACGGTGCGGTGGGGCGAGCCGACGAGCGACGAGATGAGCTTCGGCTTCGTGTCGTACATCAACGAAGAGAACAAGGGCCGCGGCGCTTTCCAGGGTGACGGCGAAGGCATTGACGTCACGGCCATCGTCGCCTTCTCGGACGAGAGCCGCGACGGGCTGATGCAGCTCGAAGAGGCGCCCGACATGGTCAAGCCCTACTTCGAGATGATGGACCAGAACAAGGACGGCGCCGTCGACATGGAGGAGGCGCGGGCAGCCAACGGCGTCCTCGAGCAGATGGCGGAAGGCCGGTCGGAGGCTGACACCCCTGCCGCCGGAGCGGCCGGCGGGCACTAGCCCTCAGGCACTTCGTTCAGTTCGAACCGCCGGCGCGCCGCAAGGCCGCCGGCGGTTCTGCGTGTGTGGGTCAGATTCCGTACGCGTACCGAACCGCCGCCACAGCCAGCAGCTTCGCCGGATCCAGCAGCGGCCGCCCCGCAGCTTCGACACCATCAAGCGCTAGCGGTATCTCCGTACAACCCGCGACCAGCACGTCGACCCCGGCATCCTCGACCAGCCGCCGCGCCGCCTCCTCCAAGAGCGCCCACGCCGCTGCCGACCCGCCGTCCGTCTTGATCCCGCCTCCCTGGTGCCGTCCATCGACCCACGGACCGTAGATCGGCTCCATCACGCAGCGGAGTTGCAACGCCTCGCCGTCATCCAGGTCGAGGGGACTCGCAGCCTGCAAGCCTCGCTCCCCCAGCGGGTCGTGGTACAGCCGCGAGCGCAGCGTGCCCGACGTCGCGAGCAATCCAACGGAACCGCCAGGCGCCATGCGTGCCGCCTCGTCCGCCGTGGCCTCGATCAGGCTGAGGATCGGCAGCGGGCTCTCCTCGCGCAGTGGCGCCAGGAACAGGTGCGCCGTGTTGCAGGCGACGACGGCGAAGTCCGCGCCGGCGCGCCGCACACGTTCCAGGCTCTGAAGCAGAACCGGGGTTGGGTCCCCCGCGTGGCCCAGGAAGGCTTCGGTCCGGTCCGGAGTCTGCGGGATGCTCGACAGCACCCATTGCGGGAAGTCCTGATCGCGGCGGGCAGAGGTCAACTCGCTCGCCGCGGCCAGGAGCTTCCGCTCGAAGTCCAGGTGCGCGAAGGGCCCGAGGCCCCCGACGATGCCGATCAGCCGCTTCTGCCGCACGGGGGGTTGCCGACTCCGGCGGTTCAGCGCTGCGCGGGCGGCTTGCCGGACGCGTTCCGCTGTGGCCGCGGCAGGCTGGGGTGGCGCGGCGCGCTGCCAAGGTACGGATGATCTTCCAGGGCGTCGCCGTCGCCCGACGCGCGTGGATCGCCGGTTTCGCGCAGCCGATCGAGAAGCCGTTCGGCCAGTTCGTCCCGCGTCGCCGCGTAGGGAAAGATGCTCCAGAGGTTCGCCGCGCCCTCCAGTCGCCAGTGCCATTGGCCCGTGAGAATCGCCCCGCGCGACGGCGTGCAGGAGGGCGAAGAGACATAGGCATGGTGCGCCAGGGCGCCCTCGCTGGCTATGCGGTCGAAGACCGGGGTCTCGACCACCGGGTCGCCGTAGGCCGAAGCGTGCGGCCAGCCCCAGTCGTCGGCGATCGCGAACAGGATGTTCGGCGGCGCGTCCTGAGCCGCGACCGGTGCTGGGGACAACACGACTGTGGCGATACAGGTCCCAAGTGCGACACGGGCGATCAGAGAGGTTGTGTGTCGAGTCGTCGGCATGCGCGGATCATCCTAGCTTCCGGGGGCGCTCACCAGCCGATTCAGGCCGCATCGTCGACGAGTCGTCGTTCCGGCCGAAGGACAGCAGGTCTGACGCACCACTCCCTGGTTGGGCAGACCTTTTGGGTGGTACAGCGCAAAGAATTGAGCGCCCGGATGGGGGGTGGGCGGTCGCCAAGATTCCAGTAGCGGCCAATTCGCGCCGACTCGCGGCCACTCGGTCGATCCTCGGCGCCAGCAGCGGAAACTGCTGCCTATGATCTTCACCAATGCTCACCCGAGGCGCCGCACCGCGAGGGAGGCGCGTATGGCAGTGGTGGACCGGGGGGAAAGACACGGTCTGGGCACTCCATCTGCTCCGAAACGATCCGCGCTGGGACGTGCGGGGGTTACTCGTGCAGGTCGACCAACACAGTCGCAGATCGGTAGTCCACGGGCTCCGGAAGGAACTCCTGGAGCAGCAGGCGGCGGCGGTGGGCCTTCCCCTCCGCCTGGTTGAGTTCGACTCGAAGGGACCGTCAAGAGAGTACGAGGCGGCTCTGCAACGCGGCTTGAATGAGCTCCGTCAGGAGGGCGCCGAGTTCATCGCCTTCGGCGAACTGGCCTCGAGCGGCTACCTGGATCGACGATCCAGCCTGCTCGCAGCGACCGGGCTCGCGGCCGAGTTCCCCCTGTGGGGACGTGATCCACACCAGCACGTCGAGGCGATGCTCGATGCGGGTGTCACGGCGTGGGTGTGCGCAGTCAACACGATGGTCCTCCCCGCCGATCAGGCAGGGCGGTACTTCGATTCCGAGTTTGTGGCGGAGCTGCCGGCCCACGCCGATCCCGGCGGCGGCAACGATGAGTTCCACACGTTCGTCGAGTGGGCCCCTGGCTGGAGCAGGAGAGTGTCGGTGAGGTTGGGTCGCCGCATCGAGGAGTACGACCTCGCCTTCGTGGACCTGGAGCCGGCGTCTGCTGGGGCGCCCGCCACGACCACGGAGCCACCTGCGTCCGAGCCGAGAGGGCGCCAGGAACCGGTGACAGCGCCTTGGGTCGACCCGTTCCAGTATTACGAGCGGCTGAAACGAGTTCAGGACTACGTCGAAGAACATCCCGAGGACCAACTCACGATCGCCACCGTTGCAAAGGTGGCTGCAATGCGGTCGTCGAGCTTCGGACGCTACTTTCGGCAGCGGGTTGGGGTCACGTTCGGCTTGTGGCTGAACCGTCGGCGCGTCGACCGCGCCTGTCAACTGCTGCGCCAGAGCGACATTCCTGTGAGGAGGGTTGGAAAGCTCGTCGGCTTCGGCGGCGAAAGAACGTTCCGCCGCGCGTTCCGACAGCATGTCGGTTGCAGTCCGTCGCAGTACAGGAAGAGGTGTCTGGCAGAGGAGGCGCGGAGGAGCTTGAGTCTGTAGGTATAGCGACTGCGAAGAAGGAAGCCCATGATCGAGCCCCCCTGCTATCCGATCGTCTATCTCCGAGGCTACGCAATGACCCGTGGGGAGCTTGAGGACACGGTGTCGACACCGTACATGGGTTTCAATCGCGGCTCGACGAGGATTCGGCAGCTCTATACCGGTGAAGTCCAGCCGCACGTGTTCGAGTCTCCCCTCATCCGGCTGATGAAGGACCACTCCTACGTTGACGCGTACCACGATGGACAGCTCCGACCGGAAGGGCCGATCGACCCCCGGTCAGTCTGGATCTTCCGCTACTACGATGTCGCCGACAGAGACCTTGCAGACGGCCAGAGACAGGAGATTGAATTCCACGCGAGGAAATTGCGCGAGTTTCTTCTCCATGTGCGGGACGCCGTCCTGGAGGAAGGGGAAGAGCCAGAGCGTTTCCGGGTCTATCTGGTAGCCCACTCCATGGGTGGACTGATATGCCGTTGCTACTTGCAGAATCCGGCCATTCCCGATCTGGGCGGCAACGCACCGGTGCGATCTGGCTGGAGAAGGAAGGGAGTCGACAAGCTGTTCACCTACGGTACGCCCCATGCCGGGATCAGCTTTCGCCGCGGCCTTGGTTGGGCTGAGGGTTTTAGAGACTTCCTCGACCCGAACAATGCGGGGAACTTCGGACCCAAGAGGATGCGGGAGTTCCTTGACCTGCCGTCGGGGAAGGAGTTGAACTCCGTGAACGGTTGGTTTCCTGAGGAGCGGGTGTTCTGCCTTGTTGGTACCGATTCGCGCGACTACCATGCCGCTAGAGGGCTGTCGAGGCGGGCGGTCGGTCCACTGAGCGACGGCCTCGTTCAGATCAAGAACGGGGCGGTTCGCGGCGCTGCCCGCGCCTTCGTCCACCGCAGTCACTCGGGCCACTATGGGCTCGTCAACTCCGAATCCGGGTACCAGAACCTTCGGCGCTTTCTCTTTGGCGACTGGCGGGCGCTGGTCGAGATGACTGACGTCAAGGTGACGCTCCCAGGCAGCGTGACGCGCGCTGCGAAACGAGGAACCGGGGTTCGGGCTTCGTACTACATCGACGCTGTATTCAGTGTGCGGGGCGTGCCGGTGCAACTCAGCCGGCGCACCTACCGCGAGCGGTCGGCTGTTCGTCGCACGGACGTTGACCTCGGGAAGCCGATCAAGTTGCTGACCGCCTTCAGCATAGATAGCGGGCGGGTCAACAGGGAGCGTCCGTCCCTTGGCTTTGCCCTTCGCATAGGAGTGCGAGTGCCCGAGTACGAAGGCGAGGACACCTTTCGCGCTGACCACTACGAAGGTGGCGTGCTCTTCGCGGACAAGCTGAACATCGAGGTCACGCCGGGGACGGAGGGACCGTCCGTGCGATATGGATGGGATCGAAGGACGCCGAATTGCGCGCCCCGTCCACTTGCGCTCACGCCTCTTAGCGGGGGCGAGGGCCAGGTCGGCGAGCTTCCCTTCGGCAGTGGCAAGACCGTTCGGCCCGGTATCAACGGGAAGATGCGGATCACAGTGAAGCCCTGGAACAACTAGGTCGAGAATTCTGACCGCTTCGGCGCGATTGTCTGCCGGTATTGGGTTGCCAGTGGCCGCCAGTGAAGCGCCGGAGCCTGCTACGATCTGAACACCGGTTGCTAGACGCGAGCTTGATTGCCTCTACTCGGAAACGTGGCGCGCCTTAAGGTGCGTGAGCCGCCGGCTGGCGGGTGGCTGTTTGGGCCAACGCACCTGCCGGAAAGTGGGCCCACAGATCACCCGGGAAGAGGAAGGAACCGCGATGGCCGAGCCACGAGATAGACCAGAGGAGACTCCGAAAAGACCCCGGGTTGGAGGGCTTCGGTCCGTACTAACGGCGCCTGTTTCGGTTCTCGCTCTATTTCTTACCATCATTACAGTTTATCTTTCCTGTTCGGAACAGCGCCGCCAAGAGCCTTCGATTGAGGTGCGTATAGAGCACTACGAGATCCGCCAGGATCAGGGCAAGCAATTACCGGAAGACCTTGAGGCAGAGCTTGAAGCCCTGGAAGACCAGTACGTTCAATACTCTGGCAACTTCCTACTGGAGGCAATCGACCGAATTGACGAACTTCCGTCCTACTCCACTGAAGAGTCTGGAGAGCCGGATACGGGCGAAACTCTGACTTCCGCGCTCGGAGAGGCTCACACCGGCATTCAAGGGCGCCTGGGTGAATTTGGAGACCGTCAAGCCGAGTTGATGGCCGCCTTTCAGGCTCTAAGGAGAGGCTGGGAGCGGAGTCCGACGGGTGACGCCCTAAATGAGTTGCTTGGAGGGCTTGAGAGACTGGAGGGTACCTATTCGGCGGATACTGGCTTTGCGATAATCAGTCTACTAATGTCTCTGGAAGGGTTCTCGGCTGAGCCGTCGGATGTCAGGGAGGCACTTGATGAGGCAGATGTGGAGCTACGGGCTCTCTCGGACGAGCGTGGGCAGCAGTTCAGCGATTTGCTTGAGCGGCTGGGCGAGCTGCGGCGGGAATACGAGGGGAACAAACCGCCGGAACGCCTTCACGTCAGAGTCCTGATCGAGAACCGCAGTCAGTTGGCCACTGTCATTCGGAACGAGGCTCGTATCAAATTCAGCCGCGAGGGGTTCGCTCCGGAGGAAGTGGATTTAGAAGGAGCCAGCGACGTTTCTGTCGATGGATACTCAGTTGCAGAGATGAGCCTTTCTTCGAGGAGCCTTGGTGACCTCGACAACAGGGTTCGGGCGCTTCTTCGGGAGCAGGCGGCTTCGGATTCGTTGGGCTGTGAGTTGGTGGTGATGGATCTTTTTCGCAACGTCTGGCTCGGCGGCTGCGAAGACTCACGGGAGTTCAGCATCGAGAGGGAGTTGAAGAGGGCCCTACTTGACGATCCGGAGAAGAGTGGCTTTTCTTGGAGGAGGCGCCCGTAGTGTTGTGGGCGGAGTAGACTGGGGTTTGGGCTTGGCCGGCTTCAGGCGGCGGCCCGCGGGCCATGCGGGACTTGGAGAGTCGGAGGTTCTTGACGGCGGACTTCGACGGCCGGGTGTTCGCCGACGCGGCGGCGTAGGCCGCGACCGTGGACTTCGAGCAGGTGCTCGCGACGGGCTGGGACCGATCCCGGCTCGATTCAGCGACCGTCGTCCATGCTAGCGAGAGTCAGGCGCACGTGGCCGGGCGGTACACCCGGCTCCGAGAGGACGGCTCCGCCATCTGGAGCAACCAGATCACCTGGGTGGTGACAGAGAGGGACGGCTCGACCGGTATTCATGCGCGTGTCGAACTCCGAGGCGGAGTTCCTCCGCTTGAGGTCTGAGGAACGCCCGAGTTGAAGCGATCGTCAGGGCTCCTTGACCCTCGGTGACGCGCCCCTGGCCTTGCGAATGAAGCTGCGGTCGAATGTGAGCATGGTCTGGCAGTGGGCGGCAGCGCCAAGATGCAGCGCGTCTGCGAAGTCCATGCCCTTCTCTGCTCGGTCGAGCGCCTCCCTGAGCAGGTAGGGACTCTCCACGGTGACCCCCGGCAGGCCCGAGAAGGCCTTCAGGGCCGCCGCGACATCCTCCCCGGGAAGCCCGTACACGCTGCGTAGCACCCACTCGCACTCGAGGAGAACGGTCGTGCTCACGAAGACACCCCCCGTGTCGATCACGTCCCTTGCCTTGCCGGCTTGTCCCGGATCGTCGCCGGTCAGGTATCGGACGATGACGTTGGTGTCAATCGCCCGCATGCCGTCGCTTGGCTTCGGTCAGTACACCGGCCCGCATCTCTTGAAGGGACTTCGGCGGGCCGTCGTAGGCCAGACTGCCAAACACGTCCTCCGGCCGGGTTTCGGAAAACAGGGGCGCCGGCTTGAGCAAGACGCCCTCGGAGGTGTTCTCCACGACGAGGCGCGTTCCGGCTACCCAGCGCAGCGCCCGACGAATGGCTTTCGGCAGAATGACCTGCCCCTTCGTCGACACGGTGGTGGTAAGCGGTTCAACTGTCGGCATTGATGGATTCCTCCTTCGCACCCGGTAAGGCGAAAGTAAGATACACCGTTCGGTGCCGTGAGCCAAGCGCAAACAGAGAATCGGTTCGGCCTGGCGGTATAGATTGAGCTCACTGTGCGTGCGGTCGTTCACTACCTACTCGGACTGTTGCTTCTCCCCGCCGTCTCAGCCGCACCAGCCGCGGCGTTAACGAAGGAGGAGGCCACCCAAGCCGTCCACCGCTTCATCGAAGCCTGGAACAGCCGCTCCCCCGCCGCCTTCGCGGCCACCCTCCAGTACCCGCACGTGCGGCCGACCGCCGACTTCGACGGCCGCGTCTTCGCCGACGCGGCGGCGTACGCCGCGACCGTGGACTTCGAGCAGGTGCTCGCGACGGGCTGGGACCGATCCCGGCTCGATTCGGCGGCCGTTGTCCATGCCGGCGAGAGTCAGGCCCACGTGGCTGGGCGGTACACGCGGCGCCGGGAGGATGGATCGACCATCTGGAGCAACCAGGTCACCTACGTGGTCGCCGAGAAGGACGGCTCGACCGGCATTCAGGCGCGCTTCGCGGCGGGCTTCGACGACCTCTCGGAGGCCGAGCGCGAAGCGAACGCGGCGGCCGCGGTTGCCGTCATCAACCGGTACCTGGAGGCCTTCAACGCCCGTGACGAGGAGGCGATGGTCGCGACCTTCCACTTCCCCCACGTCCGGGTCGGGGGCGGAGGCGTGCGGCTCTCGATGTCCGGGGCGGACTACAAGGACGGGTTCGATTTCGACGCCTTCGCCGAGCGGCTCGGGTGGGAGCGCTCGGAGTGGGACACGGTGGAGGCGATTCAGGTCGGCGCCCGAGGCGTCAACCTGGCGATCACGGGAACCCGCTACGGCCCGGGCGGAACCAGGATCCACAGCTTCGAAGGGATCTACCTGATCACCGAGAAGGACGGTCGCTGGGGCATCCGGGCGGGTTCCGGGATGTCGCCTCGACGCTGACGTTTCGGCGGTGGCGCTCGGGGCTCGCGGTAGAGTCTGGGCATGGACAGGGCTGCATCCTGGACGAGTTCCGGCGCGGTTGTGCGCCGCGCCGACGACGCGCCCGCGAACCGCGTCGATCTTGGCACCGCGACGACGACCCAGGTTCTGCTGGGCCCCGATGACGAGGCGCCGCACTTCGCGATGCGGCGGTTCCGCATGGAAGAGGGCGGCGGCATGCCGCTGCACACCAACCAGGTCGAGCACGAGCAGTACGTGCTGCGGGGCCGCGCGCGCATCGCCTTGGGGGGCGAGACGGTCGAGGTCGGCGCCGACGACGTGTTGCTCATCCCCGCCGGCCTGCCGCACTCCTACGAAGTGATCGAGGCGCCGTTCGAGTTCCTCTGTCTGGTGCCGAACCGGCCGGACCGGATCGATCTGGTCTAGCAGCCCGTGGTGACCGTCCGCGGCGACCGGATGCGGGCGAGACGCCCGCGTTCCCAGGACGGAGGCAGAACAGGTGGCACCCCGAGTGTGGCCGTCGCGGCGATGCTGTTGGTGTTCGTGGTCCCGCCTGCAGGGGCGGCGGGGGACGCGGGCACTCAACCGCCGGATCTCCGCACCCGCACGGACGGCATCGACTGGCCGGGTTTTCTCGGACCGAACCGCGACTCGAAGTCGCCTGAGACGGGCATCCGCACCGACTGGGAGGCCGATCCGCCACCGCTTCTGTGGCACCTGGAACTCGGGGAGGGCTACGCGCCGCCCTCGGTAGCCCGGGGGCGGCTGTTCTACGTGACCCGCGTCCGCGACCGGGAGCGGTTGGTCGCGGTGCGGGCCGACGACGGCGAGGAGCTCTGGCGCTCGGAGTACGGCACGGACTACGAGGACTACTACGGCTACGACGGGGGTCCGCGCACGGCGCCCCTCGTCGATGGCCAGCGGGTTTATGCAGTGGGCGCGGGCGGCTTCCTCCGTTGCCATGTGGTCGTCGACGGCGCCGTGGTGTGGGAGCGTGATGTGCATGCCGAGTACGGCGTCCAGCAGAACTTCTTCGGCGTCGCCAGTTCGCCCTGGATCGAGGATGACCTGCTGATCGTGGCTATCGGCGGCAGTCCGACCGGCGCGCCCAACATTCACAGCGGACAGGTGAAGCCCAACGGCACCGCCCTGGTCGCCTTCGACAAGCGGACGGGGGAGGAGCGCTACCGCCTCGGCGACGACCTGGCGAGCTACGCGAGCCCGGTGGTCAGAGACATCGACGGCAAGCGCCGCGGTTTCCACTTCGCTCGCTCCGGCCTGATCGTCTTCGACCCGAAGGACGGTCGGGCACTCGACGGTTTCGGCTGGAGGGCGCGCCGGCTGACCAGCGTGAACGCCGCGAATCCGGTGGTCGTCGGCTCGCACGTACTGCTCACCGAGTCGTACGAGAAAGGGGCGGTCCTGCTCACGTACAACGACGATCCAGAAGGCGACGACGACCCGGAGGCGGGCGCCAGCGGCATGCGACCGGTGTGGCAGGACGGTCCGCGCAACCAGGCGATCGCGGCGCACTGGAACACGCCGGTTCACCACGAGGGCGTGGTCTACGTCTCAAGCGGCGAGAAGTCGCCGAACGCCGAATTGCGGGCCGTGGATCTGATGACCGGCGAGGTTCACTGGAGCCAGCCGCGCCTCGCGCGCACCCAGTTGCTCCACGTCGACGGCCATCTCGTGGTGCAGAGCGAGGTCGGCGACCTGCTGCTCGTCCGCGCGACCGCGGAGAGCTACCAGCAGGTCGCGCACCTGCGCCTCCAGGGCGAAATCGACGATCGGACCGTCGATCTGCTGCGCTATCCGGCCTGGGCGGCGCCGGTGTTGGCTCACGGCGTGCTGTACGTGCGCGGCAAGGACCGTCTGGCTGCTCTCGAACTCATCCCGCCGCCGGAGTAGCGGACATGGCGCGCGGCTCGATACTCGTTTCCTGTTCCGCGGCCCGGCGGCTGGCGGCGGCGGTCGAGTGGCTACGGGAGCGCCGGCGCGGCGAGGAGGAGACGCTCCTGCTTGCGCCCTCGCGCGGCGCCGCCGACGACCTGGTCCGGGGCATGTCGGAGACAGGCCGAGGCATGCTGGGGATCCATCGCGCATCGCTCGACCAGTGGGCGCTGCAGACCGCGGCGCTCGAGTTGGCCGCCCGTGGACTGCGGCCGGTCACCCCGCTCGGAACCGAGGCGCTGGCGGCTCGGGTCGCCCGCCTGGCCGCGGCGGAGGGGGAACTGGAGCGCCTGTCGCCGGTTGCCGACCTTCCCGGCTTCGCCAGCTCCCTGGCGGCGACGATCGGTGAGCTCCGCGCGGCCGGCGTTTCGCCCGGCGACCTGCTGGAGGACGACGGGACGCGCGATCTGGGCCGGCTGCTTCACCGATTCGACGACGAGATGGTCCGCTTCGGGTTGGCGGATCGGGCGACAGTGCTTCGCTCCGCCGTCGTGGCGGTGGACCGGGAGCAGGTCGCCGTTCCTCCCGGTTCGCTGTGGCTCGACCTTTCCCTTCGAAGCGCTTGCCAGGCGGCGCTCCTGCGGGCGCTCGCCGCGCGCAGCCGGGAGGTGCTCGCGACGGTGGTCGCAGGCGACGACGAAACGCTGGAGTGGCTGGGGTCGCTGCTCGGCGCAGGGGCGGTGATCGATCTCGACCGGGAGGAAGCGGTCGTTGCCGGGACTTCGGGCGGTCGGCGGCTGGATCGGGTCCAGCGCTTCGTCTTTGAGACCGGTGTGGACGTGTCCTCGCCGCCTGGCGGTACGACGGAGGCGGGCGAGACGCCCGTGAAACCCGCGCTTCCACGCAGTGCCGCAGACGTGCCGGCTAGCTCTTCGGTCGACCTGTTCTCGGCCGCCGGGGAAGGCCAGGAGTGCGTCGAGATCGCCCGGCGCATCCACCGCGCCGCCGCCGGGGGGCTTGCCTTCGATCGCATGGCGATCCTGCTTCGCCAGCCGGCCGCCTACCTGCCCCTGGTGGAGGACGCGCTCAGCCGCGCCCGCATCCCCGCCTACGTCACCCGGGGCGCGCTGCGCCCGAATCCGACCGGCCGCGCCTTCCTGTCCCTGCTGGCGTGCGCGGGGGAGAGACTCTCGGCGAGCCGCTTCGCCGAGTACCTGTCCCTCGGTCAGACCCCCGAACCGGCCGAGGGCGGCGGCCCCCCGCAGCGCGATGTGCCCTGGGTCGAGCCGGCGGGCGAACAACTCGTCCTCAAGTCGTCTCGCCCGCATTCCGAGACCGACAGCGCAGCGGACGCTCGCGAAACCCAGGAAGAGGCCGCGCCCGCCGGCGCACTCCGCGTCCCCTCCCAGTGGGAGCGCCTGCTGGTCGATGCCGCCGTGGTCGGCGGCGCTGAGCGCTGGAAGAAACGGCTCGCGGGTCTCGGCTCGGAGTTCAGGTTGCAACTGCGCGAGGCGGCTGACGAGGACGAAGGCCACAGGGGCTATCTGGAGCGGCGGATCAGGCGCCTGGAGACGCTCCAGAGCTTTGCGTTGCCCCTGATCGAGTTCCTCGACGCCCTGCCCGAGCGCGCGGACTGGGGATGGTGGCTCGAGAGTCTCCAGGAGCTGGCGACGATGGCGCTGCGGCGCCCGGAGACCGTGCTGGAGGTGCTTGCTGAGCTCCGACCCCTGGCGGAGGTCGACGAGGTGGGCTTGGCCGAGGTCGAGCGGATCCTGGGCGAGCGCCTGCGGTTCAGCCGCAGCCGGCCGCCGAAGCGGCGGTTCGGCCGGGTCTTCGTCGGCGGTGTCGAGGAGGCGGCGGGACGAAGTTTCGACGTCGTGTTCGTGCCGGGTCTGGCCGAGGGCGTGTTCCCCCGGCGGGCGAAGGAGGATCCGCTGCTGCTCGACGAACGTCGCCGGACGCTGCGGCGGGACGGCTACCGGCTCACGGAGGATCTGGGGCGCACCCGGCGGGAGCAATTGCTGCTTCGCCTCGCCATCGGCGCCGCGAGTCGCTGCCTGGTCGTGTCGTATCCGCGGGTCGACCTGGTGCAGGGGCGCGCCCGCGTGCCGTCGCTGTACGCGCTCGACGTGCTCCGGGGCGCCGAAGGCAGCCTGCCGAACCTCGACGCGCTCGGCCGGCGTGCCGCGGCCGCCGGCGCCGCGGTGGTCGGCTGGCCGGCGCCCGCCGAACCCGAGGACGCGGTGGACGAGGCCGAGTTCGATCTCGCCTTGCTGCAGCCGCTCCTGGGTCCCGGCGCGCCGGTCGCGGAGCGGAGAGGACGGGCGCGCTTTCTCCTGGAGTCGAACCCGCACCTGAAGCGCGCTCTGCAGGCGCGCGGCCGGCGTTGGCGACGACCCTGGTTCCCGGTCGACGGTCTGGTGGACGCGAGCCCGGAGACCAGGGAGTTGCTTGCTGCTCAGCGTGTCGGTGCGCGCTGCTACTCGGCGACCGCGCTCCAGAACTACGCCGCCTGCCCCTACCGGTTCTTCCTGCAGGCAGTGCTCCGTCTCAGGCCGCGGAAGGAACTGGTCCAACTCGAGCAGATGGACCCGATGACCCGGGGCAGCATCTTCCACGAGATCCAGTTCCGCCTGTTCGGCGCCCTGGAGGCGGCGGACCTGCTGCCGGTGGTGCCGAGCAATCTGGAAACGGTCTTCGAGTTGCTGGATGAGGTGCTCGCCCAGAGCGAGCGTGACTACCGGGAGGAACTCGCGCCGCCGATCGAGCGCGTATGGAGGGCGGAGTTCGAGGGCCTGCGGGCCGACCTGCGCGGCTGGTTGCGGCAAGTGGCCGACGAGGGCGGGCAGTGGAAGCCGATCCACGCCGAACTGTCCTTTGGTCTGAGGCGGTCCGGTGACCGGGATCCGCGCAGCAAGCGGGCGCCGGCGGAGGTGCTGGACGGGGCGCGGCTGCGCGGCTCGATCGACCTCGTCGAGGAGGACGCGGCCGGCCGGCTGCGGGTGACCGACCACAAGACCGGTCGCGCGGTGCATGCCGGCGGGGCTCTGGTGATCGGCGGCGGCAAGGTGCTGCAGCCGGTCCTCTACAGCCTGGCCGCCGAGCAGGTGCTCGAGCGGGACGTGGTCTCGGGGCGGCTCTTCTACTGCACTCAGCGGGGCGGCTACAGCACCGTCGCCGTGCCGCTCGACGAGCGGAGCCGCGGTGCTGCCCGCCGGTTGCTGGCGACGGTGGACGGGGCGCTGGAGGACGGTTTTCTTCCCGCGGCGCCGGCGAAGGACGAATGCCGGTACTGCGATTACCGGCAGGTGTGCGGCCCCTACGAAGAGTTGCGGGTCCAGCGCAAGGACGGGACGCGACTCCACGATCTGCAGGCGCTGCGGAGCGAGCGGTGACCCCGATGGACCGGCACGCCGCGGCCCCGCCGCCGGCCGACGAAGCCGCCCGCCGGCGCATCCGCGAGGCGCTTGACGAGAGCCAGTTGGTCGAGGCGGCTGCCGGTACCGGCAAGACGACGGTGCTGGTGGAGCGTCTGGTGGCGATCCTGGAGGAGGGCCGCGGCTCGGTCGACGCCTTGGCGGCGGTGACCTTCACCCGCAAGGCGGCCGGCGAACTCAAGCTCCGCCTGCGTCAGGCCCTCGACGCCCGTCTGATCGAGTTGCGCGGCCGCGGTGCGGCCGGCAAGCGGACGGAGAACCTGGAAACCGCCATCTCCCGCCTGGAGCAGGCGGCCATCGGCACGATCCACTCCCTCTGCGCCGACATCCTGCGCGAGCGTCCGGTCGAGGCCGGGGTCGACCCGGGGTTCGGAGAGCTGGCGGAAGACGAAGCGCCGCGCCTGTTCGCCCGCACGTTCGGACGCTGGATCGAAGAGCAGCTCGAGACGATGCCGCCGGGCCTTAGGCGCGAACTGGCGCGCCTCACGGTCGGGCCGTGGTCGCCGCGGCAGTCGGCGCTCGATCGGTTGCGCGAAGCGGCGTGGAGATTGGTTGACTGGCGCGACTTCGCGGCGCCCTGGCGGCGCCCCGAGTTCGATCGGGAGGCGGAGTTGGAGGAGCTCTCTGCCGCGGTCGAGCGGCTCGGAGAACTGGTTCTTTGTGGCCGGCAGGGCGACGTGCTGCGCCGAAACCTGGCGCCGGTCGTCGAGCTCTCGAACTGGATCGTGCGTACCCGGCAACTGAGTGTGGCGGGTCCCGGTCCGAATGGAGGGGATCGGGCAGACGGCCGGGAGGCGTTCCAGGATCAGTTGGAGGCAAAGCTCGTCAAGCTGCTGCGCGACCTGAGCGGGTTCAGGAGTCCGCGCAAGGGTCGGGGCGGCTTTGCTGAGGGCGTCGCCCGGGAACAGGTGTTCGAGCTCTGGCGCCGGCTCTCGGACCGCTTGCGCGGCTTCGAGCAAACCGCGAATGCCGACCTGGCCGCGCTGCTGAAGGACGAGTTGTCTGTCGCCGTCGAACGCTACGAGCACGCCAAGCGACTGCTGGGAAAGCTCGACTTCCACGACCTGCTGATCAAGGCCCGCGACCTGCTTCGCCGCGACCGGAATGTGCGGCGCCACCTGCAGGCGCGGTACCGGCACCTGTTCATCGACGAGTTCCAGGACACGGATCCTCTGCAGGCCGAGATCCTGCTGCTGCTCTCGGCCGACGACCCGGACCAGGACGACTGGACGCTGGTGACGCCGGCTGCCGGCAAGCTGTTCCTGGTCGGCGATCCGAAGCAGTCGATCTACCGTTTCCGCCGGGCCGATGTCGTGCTGTACCAGATCGTGAAGGAGAGGCTCGCGGAGCGCGGCGTCGAGGTGCTGCACCTCACGACCAGTTTTCGTTCCGTGGCGCCGATCCAGCGCCTGGTGAACGCCGCCTTCGCGCCGCTCATGACCGGTGACCGGACTGCCGGCAGCGCCGACTACATCCCCCTGGGCGAGCACCGACAGGCGATCCCCGGCCAACCCCAGGTCGTCGCGCTGCCGCCGCCCAAGCCCTACGGCTACCGCAACGTGACCCAGCGGGACATCGAGGCGTGTCAGCCGTTCGCGACCGTCGAGTTCGTGCGCTGGTTGATCCAGGACAGCGGCTGGAAGGTCGAGGTCCCCGATCCGGACAATCCGGGGCGCTTCATGCGGACGCCGGTGCAGCCGCGGCACATCTGCCTGCTGTTCCGGCGCTTCCTGAGTTGGAACCAGGACACGGCCCGGGACTACGTCCGCGGCCTGGAGGCGCTGGGCATTCCGCACCTGCTGATCGGCGCCCGCTCCTTCCACGACCGGGAGGAGGTGGAGGCGTTGCGATCGGCGTTGACGGCGGTGGAGTGGCCCGACGATCGCCTCTCCGTCTACGCGACGCTCCGGGGATCCCTGTTCGCCTTCGACGACGATCTGTTGCTGCGCTTCAAGACCCGCTACGGGAACTGGCATCCGCTCTTCTCGCCGCGCAAGGCACGTGAGGGTGGCGAGTCGCCGGAGGAGTTCGCGTCCCTGGTCGATGTCCTCGACTTTCTCGGCACGCTCCACCGGCGGCGGAACTACGTTCCCGTCGTGCAGACGGTGCAGGAGATCCTGGCCAAGCCGCGCGCGCAGGCGGCGATGGCGCTGCGGCCGGCCGGCAACCAGGTGCTGGGCAACGCCCAGCGCGTGTGCGACCTGGCCCGCCGCTACGAGGTGGCCGGCGGTCGTTCGTTCCGTGGCTTCGTCGAGCAGTTGGACGAGGAAGCGGAACGGATCGGTGGTACCCAGGCCCCGGTGGTCGAGGAGGACGCCGAGGGAGTCCGCGTGATGACGGTTCATACCGCGAAGGGACTGGAGTTTCCGGTCGTCATCCTCGCCGACATGACGGCGAAGCTGTCGCGCGGCGCCGAGCGCACCGTACGCAGCGAGGACGAGCTTTGCGCGATGAAGCTGCTCGGACTCTCGCCGCGGGAGCTGCTCGACGCCTCGGAGGTCGAGGACCAGAGGGAGGAAGCGGAGGGCGTCCGGGTCGCGTACGTGGCCGCCACGCGAGCTCGCGACCTGCTCGTGGTGCCCGCGGTCGGCGACGTGAAGCGTTCGGGCTGGATCGAATGCCTCAACGACGCCGTGTACCCCGGAGCGGATGCCTGGCGCGGCTCGGCGCCCGCCGAAGGCTGCCCCGAGTTCGGGGACAGGTCCGTGGCAGTGCGTCCGTCGGACCACGACCGCATGCCGGAGCAGTCCGTGAGACCTGGCCGGTACCGGTTTCCGAAGGCGGCCGGAGCGGGCGGCCCGGCCGACGACGCGCCGGACTACGACGTGATCTGGTGGGATGCGGACCTTCTGAACCAGGAGCCTCCGGCCACCTACGGCCTGCTGGGCGAGGACCTCCTGGTCGAGGGCGGTGGGGCCGCAGCCGATGCGAGTCGCGAGCGGTTCGAACGGTGGCGACGCCGGAACCGGGAACTGCTCGTGTCCGGCGGCCGTCCTTCGGTTCGGCCTGAGGCGGTGACGGACCTGGACTTCGAGCCGCCCGGGCCAGCGGCCGAGGTCGTGGTCGAGGAACTGGAACGTGCCCGCAAGCGCCCAGGCGGCGTCCGCTTCGGCAGTCTGGTGCACACCGTGTTGCGGGACGCGCCGCTTGCCGGCGAGCCGGACCGGATCCGGGAGTTGGCCCGGCTGCACGGTTCACTGCTGGCGGCGACTCCGGCGGAGATCGAGGCCGCGGTCACGGCGGTGTCGACCGCCCTCGCGAGTCCGCCCGCGCGCGCCGCCCGTGACTCGCCGCGGGTGCTGCGCGAGACCCCGTTCGTGCTGCCTCTCCCGGCCTCGGAGGCAGGCAGCGAAGACGATGAGGACGGCCCCGGAATCGTCGAGGGGACGGTCGACCTCGCCTACCTCGACGAGGACGGCCACTGGATCGTCGTCGACTGGAAGACGGATCTGGCCGATCTCGACGCGCCGGCCGCTGGTGGCGACGCTGCTACCGAGGCCGTTCCGCGAGGCGACGCGTACCGCCGCCAGGTGCGCTGGTACTGCTACGCGCTGGAGCAACTGACGGGCGCGCCCGCTTCGGGGCGCTTGGTCTTGCTGTAGGCGCTCGAGTGCCGGTGGGTCGACTGACCGGCGCCCCGCGCCGGATGCGGGCAGGATGCCCGCGTTCCCAGGACTGCTACAGCACCTCGCCGATGTAGCGCTCCCGCGCCAACCGCCAGAACACGACCAGGAACGCGGTCAGCGGGATCGCCAGGATCATGCCGGCGATGCCGTTGAGCGCCGAGCCCCAGAAGAAGACGGCGACGATGATCGCCATCGGATGGAGTCCGGTGCGGTCGCCCATGATCCGCGGGGTCAGCACGTAGGCCTCGATGAGCTGGACGAGCGTGAAGACGACCACCACCCAGATCACGAGCTGGAGGCCGCCGCCCTGCTGCCAGTAGGCGATCGGCAGCGCCACCGCCAGGCCGACGATGCTGCCCAGGTAGGGGATGATGTTGAGGAAGCCCAGCATCAGGCCCAGGACCAGGCCGTAGCGAAGACCGGCGATCGAGAAGCCGATGGCGAACAGCGCTCCCTGGAGGAAGGCGATGACGAGTTGGCCGCGGAAGAAGGCGACCAGGATGTCGATGAACTCCTGGATCAGGTAGATCACGTCCGCCCGGGTCTTGGCCTTGAGGAACGGAAACAGGTGGTCGAGCTTGCGGAACCGGTCCGGCTCGACCATGAGGAAGAAGCAGAGGTAGACCGGCAGCACCGCCCACGCGAAGAGCGAGACGAGGCCGGCGCCGATGCCCTGGAGCACCTCCAGTGCCGTGTCGCCGACGATGCCGAAGCTCGAGAGCAGGTTCGACTCTCCACCCTCGAACGCCTCGCGCACCCGGATCGCGACCGGGTTCGTTTCCAGGAACTCGGTCACTACAGGCGAAATCTCGGCGGTCCAGTCGACGATGCGATCCCAGGCAGTGGGCAGCGCTTCGATGAACGATTCGATTTGTGACGCCGCCATGGCGCCGAAGAACCAGGCGAAGCCGACGACGGGAACGAGCAGCGACAGCAGCACTGCCGCCACCGCGAGGATCTTCGGGAACCGCAGCCCTTCGTTGAGCAGCTCGTAGTACGGCCGGAGCACGAACGCCAGCACCGCCGCAACCGCCAGCGGCAGGAAGACGCTCGAAAAGGCGGCGAAGAAGCTGCCGATGCCCCAGAACAGCGCGGCGACCGCGGCCAGGATGACGGCGGCCGCGGCGATCGTCGCGGCGGCTGCGACCGTGGCGCGCTGGCGTTCGGAGAGTTCGATCTGCACGGCGGTCCCTTCCGCCGAGACGCTACCACCCGCCGTCTGGACAAACGTGCGGCGTAGCCGCTCCGTATACTCCTTCGCATGACGGTGACGCTGCTCGACCGGCCGCCGCGGACGCTGCCGCGCAGTTTGGGGCCGTACCGCCGCCGCGACTACATGGCCCTCCCCGATGAACCCCGCTGCGAGTTGATCCGCGGGAGGTTCTACCTGAGTCCCAGCCCAATCGTCCTCCATCAACTCATCGTCGGCTATCTGTTCCGGCTCTTCCTCGACGCGGCCGATCGCACCGGGGGAACCGCGATCGTGGCGCCGATGGATGTCCACCTGGCGGATCACTCGGTGGTCCAGCCCGACGTGATCTACGTCTCCCCGGAGCGTGGCGAGATCGTGCAGGACTGGATGGAAGGCGCGCCGGATCTCCTGGTCGAGGTGCTGTCGCCCTCGACCGCCTCCCGTGACCGGGTCCACAAGCTGGACCTCTACGCCGCCGCCGGCGTGCGTGAGTACTGGATCGTCGATCCGAGGCAGCGGAGGATTGTGTTCATGGTTCACGACGGTGAGGGCTTCGTTGAGCGGGCGCCGGAGGGCTCCAGCTACCAGTCGCCGGCCGCGCCGGAGATTGCGCTGGACATCGACGAACTCTGGGCGGCGGTCGACCGGAAGTTCTCGGACAGATGAGGGCCAGCGCCGCGGACTGAGCTGTCGCTCCGATCCTGGGAACGCGGGCATCCTGCCCGCATCCGGTCCGAAGCGCTGGCTTGTTTCGCGCTTGAAGCTCGCTACCAGCGCCCCCTATGCAGCGGGGGTAGATACGATCAGCGCTCATGGCTGCGAAGCGACGATTCCAGACCGTCAAGGGGATGCGGGACCTGGTCAACAAGGCCCCTGCCTTTGCGTTTGTGGAGGAGAAGGCGCGAGAGGTGTTCTCCCTCTACGGCTACGACGAGGTGCGCACACCGATCGTGGAGGAGACGGAGCTGTTCGTGCGCGGCGTGGGCGAGGGCAGCGAGATCGTCGGCAAGCAGATGTACACCTTCGACGACAAGAAGGGGCGTAGCCTGACGCTCCGCCCGGAAGGCACGGCGCCGGTGGCGCGCGCCTACCTGCAGAACAACTGGGCGTCGGGGCCGCAGCCAGTCAAGGTCTTCTACATGGGGCCGTACTTTCGCTACGAGCGCCCCCAAGAAGGCCGCTACCGTCAGTTCCACCAGATCGGCGCTGAGCTAATCGACGATCCGGGGCCCTACAGCGACGTCGAGCTTCTCGTCATGTTGGTGCGCTTCCTGGAGGAACTCGGGTTCGAGGACCTGGAGGTGGGCCTCAACTCGGTCGGCGATGTGGAATGCAGACAGCGTTACTCCCAGCGCTTGCGGGAGTTCCTCGAACCGTACCGTGACGAACTGGGCGGGGACAGCCGGCGGCGGCTGGAGACCAATCCCCTCCGCATCCTCGACACGAAGGCGCCCAAGGAGCGAGAGTTGCTCGAGAACGCCCCGCGGTTGTCCGATTACTTGGGCGGTCGGGCTCACGACCACTTCCAGGAGGTGCGCGAGCAACTGGTCCAGGCCGGTGTCGCCCACCGGGTAGAGGACAAGCTCGTGCGCGGCCTCGACTACTACACCCGGACTGTGTTCGAGATCACATCTGCGGGCTTGGGCGCGCAGAACGCGATCCTGGGCGGCGGTCGCTACGATGGTTTGATCGCCGAACTTGGCGGTCCGAGTGTGCCCGGAATCGGTTTCGCGATCGGTCAGGATCGGCTGGTCGACCTCGTTCTGAAGATCCCCGGAGCCTTTGCGCGCCTGAACGCCGAGGACGATCGCCGGAGACCCGTGTGCGTGATTCCGATCGGCGGCTCGTACCGTCGGCACGGCATGGTGTTGGCGGAGGAGTTGCGCGCCGTCGGTATCCCTGCGATCTGTGAATTCGATTCTCTCCGGCCTCTCAAGGCTCGGCTGAAACAGGCGGCCCGCCACGACTGCCGGTGGGTCGTGCTCTTTGGCGAGGACGAAGAGAAGAACGGAGAGGTCGTGTTGAGGGATTTCTACGACAGCACCCAGGAGACGATTCCGCGGGATGGTTTCGCGGCTGCGGTTGCAGCGAAGGTACGTCCTGACGAGCAGCCCTAGTTGTGCGAGGATCGGAGGCTTCGCGGGCCGGCAGCCGATTGATGGAGAGCCGGGCCTAGGGTGGCCCGCCACGAAGGACAAGCACGTGAACAGAAGCAAGGCAGGAACCCTGACCACGGAACAGGTCGGCGAGCAGGCGAAAGTCCAGGGCTGGGTCCACCGCCGCCGCGATCACGGCGGCGTGATCTTCCTCGACGTGCGCGACCGGAGCGGCATCGTGCAGGCCGTCGTCCACCCCGAGAGCACACCTGAAACGGCCGAGGTCCTCGGGCCCGCGCGGCTCGAGTACGTCGTCGAGGTCGAGGGCGAGGTCGTACGCCGCGACCCGGACAAGGTCAACCCGAAGATGGCCACCGGCGAGATCGAGGTGCAGGTCCGGCAGGGGCGGATCCTGGCGCGTTCCGAGCCGATGCCGTTCGCGATCGAGGGTGCGGCGGACGCGAGCGAGGAAACCCGTCTCAAGTACCGGTTCCTCGATCTGCGGCGGGAGGGCCTGCAGCGCAACCTGAGGCTGCGCTCCGACTTCACGATCGAGAGCCTGAGTTACTTCCGCGAGCAGGGCTTCATCAACGTCGAGACGCCGATTCTCACCCGCTCGACCCCGGAGGGCGCCCGCGACTACCTGGTGCCGAGCCGCCTGAACCACGGCAACTTCTACGCCCTGCCCCAGTCGCCGCAGTTGTTCAAGCAGATCCTGATGGTGAGCGGCCTCGAGCGCTACGTGCAGTTCGCGCGCTGCTTCCGCGATGAGGACCTGCGCGCCGACCGCCAGCCGGAGTTCACTCAGATCGATGTCGAGATGTCGTTCATCGAGGAGGAGGACGTGTTCCGCCTGGTCGAAGGACTGTTCTCACGGGTGTTCCCGCTCGCCGGAATCACGCCGCCGGCCTCCTACCCGCGGCTCTCCTACGACGACTCGATGGCGCGCTACGGCTCGGATCGTCCCGACCTGCGGGTCGGACTCGAGATCACGGACGTGACGGACTGCCTGCGGGAGACGGAGTTCCGCGCCTTCCGGGCGGCGATCGGGGCCGGCGGCGTCGTCCGTGGCGTCCACATACCGGGCGCCGCCGGATCGAGCCGGCGCCAGGTCGACGAGTACGCCGACATCGCCCGCCGCCACGGCGCCCATGGAGTGCTCTGGGTCAAGCGCGAGAACGGCGTCCCTTCGTTCCTGGTCAAGAACGCCCTCCCTCCGGCGCAGGTCGAGAGCCTCGCCGACCGTCTCGGCGTCGAGGAGGGCGGCATGGGACTCCTGGTCGCGGCGCCCGCGCCGACCGCGGCGGCGGCGCTCGGCGCGCTGCGGGTCGAGGTGGGCCGTCGCTTCGGCCACATGCGCGAGGACGCGCACGAGTTCCTGTGGGTGCATGACTTCCCCCTGGTCGAATGGAACGGCGACGATGGGCGCTGGAACTCGACCCACCATCCGTTCACCTCGCCGCGCATGTCCGACCTCGACCGGCTCGAGAGCGACCCGGGTTCGGTGCGTTCGCGCGCCTACGACGTGGTGCTCAACGGCAATGAGATCGGCGGCGGCTCGATCCGGATCCACGACCAGGCACTGCAGAAGCGGGTGCTTGCCCTGCTCGGGATCGACGCCGAGGAGGCGGAGCGGCGCTTCGGCTTCCTGTTCGAGGCGCTGCGCTACGGCGCGCCGCCGCACGGCGGCGTGGCCCTTGGCGTCGACCGGATCGTCATGCTGATGGCCGGCGCCAGCTCGCTGCGTGACGTGATCGCCTTCCCGAAGACGGCGTCGGCGCTCTGCCTGATGACCGAAGCGCCGTCGACCGTCGACCAGGAGCAGTTGCTCGACCTGGGACTGCGCGCCCGCCCGCGGGGCTCGGCTCAGGGCGGGTAGCGCGGAGGTCGGCTTGGACGCTCCGCGCCGTCTGACGCTGTCCCACCCCCGCGGGGTGAGCGAGATACTGGTCGGTCCTGGTCTGTTGGCCGCGGGCGCCGAGGGCGTTCTCGGTGGCGTGGCCGACTGGTGCTCGGGCCGCGTCGTGTTCCTGGTCACGAGCGAGACGCCGGACCGTCACTGCGGCGACGCGGCACGCCGTCTGTTGGCGCCGGCAGCGCGGGTCGAGACGATCCACGTGCCCGACGGCGAGGCGGCGAAGACGGTCGAGTGCGCGGCCTCCGTCTGGCGGCAGATGCTCGAGCGCGGCGGCAAGCGGGACAGTCGCCTGGTGACCCTCGGCGGCGGCGCGGTGGGCGATCTCGGAGGCTTCGCCGCGGGCTGCTTCCTGCGCGGCATCGACTACATCCAGATCCCGACGACTCTGCTGGCCCAGGTCGACGCCTCGGTCGGCGGCAAGACCGGGGTCGACCTGCCCGGCGGCAAGAACACGGTCGGCGCCTTCCATCATCCCCGGTGGGTGCTCGCCGACATCGACTGCCTGAGCACGCTGCCGGCCGGCGAACTGCGCGCCGGCTTGTTCGAGGTCGTCAAGATGGCGGCGCTGCTCGATCTCGACCTGCTGGCGCGGGTGGAGGAGTCCCTCGATCGGCTGCTCGCGGGCGACCCGGAGTCGCTGGCGGCGGTGGTTGCGGCTTCGATCCAGGCCAAACTGGGCGTCGTCGAAGCCGACCTGGAAGAAGGGGACCGCCGGCGGCTGCTCAACTTCGGTCACACCCTGGGGCACGCGATCGAGTCCGAGTTCGGCTACCAGGGCCTGCGTCACGGCGACGCGGTGGGCCACGGCATGAGGTTCGCGCTGCGTCTGGCGCTTCGGCGCGGGCTGGACCCGGAGTTCGCGGCGCGCCTGAAGGGGATGATCGACCGGCTGGCGCCGCCCGCACTCGGCTCGGTGGAGCGGCGGCGTGGCGTGCGTCTGGATGTCGACCGGCTCGTCGACGCGATGGGCCGCGACAAGAAGGCGCGTGAGAGCGGTCTGGTCTGGATCCTGCCGGCCGCACCGGGCCGGGGCGAGATCATCGCCGATCTCGATCCGGACCTGGTGCGGAGTGAGCTGCAGGCGTTTCTCGACGACTCCCGTGCCTCGTCGTCAGGGGACGCGCAGTGAGCGCGGGAATCGGCGGCGGCACGGCGGCGCCGGCAGTGGAAGGCGAAGCGCGCGAATCGCTGGAATCCAGAAGGGGCGGCCTGTGGAACCGGCTGCGACGAGGCCTCGGCCGTACCCGGAAGGGACTGGTCGGCCGGATCAGCACCGCGCTTGGAAGCGCAGCCCGGATTGATGAGGACGTGCTGGAACGGCTCGAGGAGACGCTGATCGAGGCCGACCTGGGGGTCGAGACCTCGCTTGAGCTGGTGGAACGGCTGCGTCAGGCGGGAGATTCGGGGCCGATCGCCGCCGGCGACGAGTTCGCCCTGGGGCAACTGCTGGTCGACGAAGTGGCCGTGCTGTTGCTCGACGCTCCGCCCGCCGTGTTGCCGGCGACGCCGCGCATCACCCTGATGGTGGGCGTCAACGGTTCGGGCAAGACGACCTCCGCCGCCAAGCTGGCGCGGGCGTCTCTGGCCCGGGGCGAGAAGGTTCTGTTCGCGGCCGGCGACACCTTTCGTGCCGCGGCCGCGGAGCAGCTCGAGGTCTGGGGCGAGCGGCTGGGGATCGAGGTCGTCCGTCGCCCGTCGGGCGGCGACCCGGCGGCGCTCGTCTTCGACGCCGTTGAGGCGGCCGGGGCGCGCGGCATCGATCATCTGATCGTCGACACGGCGGGCCGCCTCCACACCCGCGGTCAACTGATGGACGAGCTGTCGAAGGTCCACCGGGTCACGCGGCGCGCGGCCGGCGACGCGTGGAACGTCTTCACCCTCCTCGTGGTCGATGCCGGCAACGGTCACAACGCGCTGATACAGGCGCGCGAGTTCGGGGCAACGGTCCCGATCGACGCCGTGTTCCTGGCCAAGCTGGACGGTACGGCCAAGGGCGGCATGGCGGTGGCGATCGCCCGCGATCTGCGCCTGCCGGTCGCCTACCTGGGTGTGGGCGAGGGGGTGGAGGACATCGTCGACTACAAGCCGCGGCCGTTTGCGGCCGCTCTGTTCGGGTGAGCGCCGTGGGCGCTGAGGCGGCCGGGCGGTTCGACGACGCGGACCGGCGGGCGATGGCCCGAGCGCTGGCGCTGGCGCGGCGCGGCCGGTTCGGGGTGGCGCCGAACCCCATGGTCGGGGCAGTGGTCACGCAGGGCGGCGAGATCGTCGGCGCCGGTTGGCACCGCCGGGCCGGCGGCGAGCACGCGGAGGCGATGGCGCTCGACGCCGCCGGCGACCGCGCTCGCGGCGGCACGATTTACGTGACTCTCGAGCCCTGCAACCATCACGGCCGGACGCCGCCCTGCGCGGGACGGATCCTGGAATCCGGGGTTGGGCGCGTGGTCTTTGCCCACCGCGACCCGAACCCCGAGGTGATCGGCGGCGGTGGCGAACGGCTGCGCGTCGCGGGCCTCCTGGTCGAGAGCGGGCTTCTGGCCGAGCAGGCGGTCGAACTGAACGTGCCCTTCCTGACCCGCGTCCTCCATCAGCGGCCCGCCGTCACCCTGAAGTGGGCGATGAGCCTGGACGGCCGGATCGCGACGGTGGCCGGCGACAGCCAGTGGATCTCGTCGCCTCGCGGCCGCCGTTGGGCGCTCGAACTGCGCGAGGAGCACCAGGCGATCGTGGTCGGCAGCGGCACCGCGCTGGCCGACGATCCGCGTCTCAACCGGCGGCTGGGCCGTGCCGATGGGCCGATCGTGCGGGTGGTGCTCGATCGGCGGTTGCGGCTGTCTCCCCGCGCGCGGATGTTCGAGGTCGAGGGAACGGTGGTGATCTACACGGCGGCGCCTGGAGCCAGCGCGGAGGGCGCGACGCGGGAATGGGCCGCGCGGCGCGACCGGCTGCGTGAGGCCGGCGCCGAGGTCGTCGTGCTCGAGGCCGTGGCGCCCGCGGCGGTGCTGGCGGACCTGGCCGGGCGAGGCGTGTCGAACGTGCTGGTCGAGGGCGGCGCCGGGGTGCTGGAGGCGTTCGCGTCCTCGGGTGTCTGGGATCGGGCCGCGGTGTGCTGCGCGCCGCTCCTGGTTGGCGGCTCGGCGGCCCCGGGCCCGCTCGGCGGCGCCGGCGCGGCGAAGTTGGCTGACGCCTGGCGCCTCGATCGGCTGCGGGTTCAGAGGCGTGGCCCGGATGTGATTCTTGTAGGGTACCGGCAGGGATGTTTACCGGAACTCTTGCCCCTTTCCCGGTAGTCTCGCCGCCCGCGTCCGCTAGCCGTGCCTCTAGGCGACAGGAAGACGGCTGCGGCGGTCAAGCGCCCAAGAAGAACGCCGTACCTACAACGGTTTACGGCTCCCTGTTCCGCTCTAGCTCGGCCCTGCGGCAGTCGTAGAAGCGCTCCTTCGCTTCCTGCCGGTGGGCACTGGCTAGGCCGTATTCAGTATCAGGCGAAGACATCTCCTTGGCTACCTCCGCCGCAATATCAGGCCCTTTACCGTCAAACATATCCTGTGCCTTCTCTAGGTTAGACCTAGGGTCAAGAAGACGGTCAATCTCAAAGCCTGCCTTCATTCCGGCGTCAGCGTGGTCAAGCACGGTATAGGCGTCAACCATGTTAGCAGCCTCTTGGGCGCACGGCAGGTTTCCGCCGCAGGCGGCCAAGGCAAAGGCTAGCAATACCGCGTATCTCATTAGCTTCCTCCCGGTGGGTAGTTGCCCGGTAGCGGGCAGCGGAGCGTAGCACGGCAGGGTCCGGGTTGCCGGCCGGTCCTGCGCCGCGTCTACTTGTAGAGCGCCGCTAGGAAGAGCTGCGCCGTGTCACTGTCGCGCATGACGTTGTTCTCTTCAGGCATCGACCGGAGGATGACTTCGCACGCTTTGACAATGCGGCGTGGATCCTGGCTTGTGTCTTTGGCCGCCGCCCATAGCTTGTCAAGCACGTCTTGTCTGGCTAGTTTAGTTAGCTGCGTCGGCATCCTGAATTCCTCCGGCGTTACGTCCTGAATCCGCGCTTAGGTCCGAACCGTCATCGTTGTCTTGTGCGTCGTCGCTGGCGAACAGTTCCTCATACGGGAAGTAGAGGCTCACGTTGCGGTTGTCAATGGCGAACACATCGCTACTACGGCTCCGGTTGAGAATGTCGATATGCCTCAAGTAGCCGTCTTCGCTAACGTCCCTGATCTTTGCCGCGCGGGCAGCGAACGCCACCATTAGACGCCGAAGGCTAGCAGCCCGTGGCAGAAGTGCCTTTGCGTCCGGTTGAGTTGAGGATGTAGGTCTGCGTCTGATGGGGTGTTTGGTCAACGGGATCGAATGGCAATCGGTCTCAGCGGGTCAGGTGGGGATTTTGTGTAGGCGGGGGACTGCCTTGCGAGCCTCCAGACGCCCCCAGAGGCGGCCAAGAAGAGCGAGGAGAGCCTCGCTGGCGGCAGTCGTCCTGCCCTGAAGGCTTCGGGGAGTGCCGAAGCCGACGATCTGACGCATCAGGAGCCCGAGGTTGCACGCGCTGGCGTGAAGGAGCACTCGCTTGAGGATGTTCGAGCGACCGCGCAGATGCACGCGGCGCATGCCGCCGGTCTCGTACTGGTGAGCGAAGGGCCGCTCGAGCCGTTCCCCTCGCTGGCGCTGCATCCGCTTGCCGCGATTGCCTCGGATCCGGCGGCGGTTCGCGTACACGATGGCCTGCAGCTCCTTCTTGCCCTTCCAGCGACGGCGACCGCGGTCCGGTTCCGCGATGTAGCTGCGAAGGCCCAGTTCGTCGATGTCCGCGAGAACGTCGTTGCTGTGGTACCCCTTGTCGGCAACGACCTCCTCGATCGCGGCTTCGTCCGCGGTCACGGACGACACCTGCTCGAAGGCCTCCTCCAGCGTTTCGTGAAACGACTCCGTGTCGCCCTTCGCTCCGCCCTGAACCGACACCCCCACGATCGTCCCGTGCTCGGGGTCCACCGCCTGCTCCGCCTTGTAGGCAAGGTGCGGGCGGCCATCCTTCATTTTCGTGATCTGCGCATCCGGGTCGTGCGGATTCTCCCACTCCTCGTTCGACAGCTTCTTCTTGCGCTTGCGGTCGAAACGGGCCAGCTCGGCCCGCGTCGGCGTCTCTACCCCCGACGCCTCCGCCAGACCGCGCACGAACGTCTCGTAGTCGTCGCCGCTGTCGCGACGCACGATGCTCCGCAACGCCGCGTTCGCCTCCAGCGTCGTCGCGTCCACGCCCACCGTCTTGCCCGACAACAGACCCGACTCCGCCAGACGACCAAGCACCCACGAAAACACACGCAGGTGAGCCTTCACGTCGGTGCGACGGCGCGTCCGCGAAATGGTCGAATGATCCGGCGACGCATCACTCAGCCCCAGTCCCAGGAAGCGGCGAATGCTCAGAGAATCCTGAGCACGCCAGGCGATCGCGCGCTCCGAGTCCAAACCCTCGAAGTACCCCAACAGCAGCAAGCGAAAGTACCGCCCCGGCGCCAGACTCGGCCGCCCCATGCGCCCCGCATAGAACCGCGAACACTCCGACTCCGCGAATTCGTCGAACCCCCTGGATTCCAGAATCCCGTTCAACCGCTCGTAGAACGGGTGTCCCGCGCTTCGAGGCAGATCGACTGCCGACACCCAGAGAGCCTCCTGACCGCTGCTTCTACTCTTCTTGCCCATAGACATGCTTCTATCCTACGCGAGCGCGGAGAACCGACTTTCACCACGGGCTGCTAACCCACCCCCGCGCCACGACCTTTACCACGGACTGCTAGCTGCGTGCGGTGTACCTACCGAGGTGTTACAGGCCGGTGAGGGATCCCGGAAGCGCGAAGCGTGGCGACAGTTCCGACATGGAACGGTGCAATTCGTAGGCAACCTCGTGGCGGGTGAGCTAGCACGCAAGCTAGACACGCCGGAGCTATCCCTAAGCTTTGACTCACTTATGGCTAGCGACCTGCAAAATAGGTCGCGCGCTTTTCAATCAATGGTGCGAGGGGGCATATCGGTTGTCGAAGCGGCGGAGCAGTCCGGCCTACACGCGGCGGCGCGAGCCGGGTAACAACCCGTGTGAACAGTGAAAGCATAAAACACGAGAAAGACAGGAATGAGAGCGAGGAACCCTAGAGCGGTTGACTTTCTACCCGGAATGGTGTAAAATGCTTGGATCAAAGCCGGGAGGGAACTTGCCGAACAAGTCGGCAGGCCCCCCGGTTTCATTTATGCCCAAACGGGCAAGGGAGAGCGAGATGGTTTGGAATGATGACGTGATGACCCAGAGAGACAAGGACGCCGGCAGGCTGATCGCATTTTGCCTCGGCAAGGACGCGCTGAGCCACACAATCAAAGAGGCGGTAAGGCTCAAGGTCGGTATTGCCGAAGTGGTTAGCTATAGTCTTGCGAGCGGTCTGGCGCGGAGCTACGGCGGCTCGGCTGAAGACCATGAGGAAGCGGTGGCTTTGCTGTTGAGCGCGGCGATTGCCGGGCAAGACGATCTGCCCTTTAGTGGGGGAGTCTAGGAAGCCGCCGCAGGCTTGAGCGGCCCTAGAAGCGCCTAGAAGCGCCGCAAGGGGTGTCGCCCTATCCTGAAAGGACCACGGACCGCCAGCCAAGCGCTGGCGGTCCGTAGGTGGTTCCCTGGCCGGTCAGTCGCGCTTCGCTTTGTCGGCGCGGTACGCCTCTACCGTGATGACGGCTACCAGCCAAAGCGGAGCGGCTGCCAGCAGTAGCGGCGCAGTGACAAACAGCACGAGGCAGAGAATGATAATCAGGCAGCCCACATCAGAGTCCGTACTTGAGGCTGGCAGTGGGTCCCTGTTCCGCTCGCGCGGGTCTGGCGTAGTGTGCGGCCTGGGTCGAGTTGCTCCAACGTCCGGCTGCCATTGGCTGCGCGTCAGAGGATTCAGCCTTGGCCGCTTCCTGAGCCCACCCGATTCTGAGGGAGTGGCTACTGTATGCTTCCGTGAATCCAGCAGTGTGCGCCAGAACTCTGGCGATGTGGTAGACGCTGCGGGTTGCCAGCGGTTGGGCGATGGTAGACTGCCTGCCGTGCGTCGGTATGAAGACATGGCCGCTAGCGATATGCGCCGCCTCCAGCCACTTGTCCAGCGCTGCGAGGGGAGGCGGTCCAAGGAAGACGGAGGCCCCCTTGCCTTGCTGGTCTGTCTTCGACGCGGGAACGAGGGTCCTGGCGGCGCCGTTGTCTAGCCGCTCCGAATACTCAACTTCAATTGCTACCAAGTCGGCGGAGCGGAGGAAGCCGTGAGACATAGCCCTCAGCGTTGCAGCGTTACGAATCCCAACGATGCCCTTGCCGGTAACTTCGGCAACATGGGCAAGCTGTCCAACTTGTTCCCAAGTCAGACCGTCTCGTTGGCCGATGCCGCGCTCCCGTCCTTCCCGTGCGACACCCTTCCAGGTTCGCTTCCATATCCGCCGGTTGCTTGAAACGTCGAACAACTCTAGGAAATGCCACTTGACGCCAGCGGACTCAATGTTCACCCTGCTAGGAACTTTGTCGGCTTCGTGCAAGTGCTTTGCGAAGGCTGCTAGCAGCTTTTCCGCTTCCTTCCCGTCAAGTTCGGTTAGCTCGCTTCCAGGCCAAGCGTTGAAGTCTGCCCACGCCTTGCGAGACTCTTGAATTGTGTTGTCTGCCAACCCTGAACCCGTCAGAATGTCGCCGAACGGTTCACGTTCGATCTTCTTTGCAGCTACCGAACCCGGAAACTGCAACAACCTTGCCACCTGCATTGCCCTTTGCCTTGTGTTTCTCTCCGTGAGCTTGTCGCGAAACGGGTTATATGGCAATGCTAGTGGCGCTTTGTGATATAGATTACGAAGGATGTTTACGGGAATTGTCGCGGAGTGCGGCCGCGTAGTCGAGGCCCCGGGAGCCTCGGGGAACCACGGCGCCCGGGTGGTGCTCGGACACTCGGAAGAGCTTGCGTCGCGGCTGGATTTGGGCGCCAGCCTCTCGGTCTCCGGTGTTTGCCTTACCGTGGTGGAGCAGGGCAGCGCGACCGGAGTTGCGGGTAACGGTGGAGCGGGCTCCGTCCCGGCCTGGTCCGCCTTCGATCTGTCTCCGGAAACCCTCAGTCGAACGACTCTGGGCGCGCTCCGGAATGGCGATGAGGTGAACCTCGAAGCGCCGCTCTCAGCCGGGGACCCCCTTGGTGGCCATTGGGTCCAGGGCCACGTCGACACGACGACCCGGGTGGCGAAAGTCGAGGAACTCGGCGACAACCGGGTCATCACCTTCGAGGTGCCAAGGGAGCTGGCGTCGGGAATGGTGGAGAAGGGCAGCGTGACGATCGACGGCGTCAGCCTGACGATAGCGGCTCTCGACGAAGAGACCTTCGATGTGGCCCTGATTCCTCACACCCTCGAGGTCACGACCCTCTCGGAGCTCAAGCCCGGCGACCCGGTCAATGTCGAGGGCGACGTGCTCGCAAGGTACGTGCAGAAGTCCGTCGAGGCCTTGGTTGCCGCGGCGCTTGAGTCGGCCGGACGTTGAGCGGGCGTCTCGCCCGCAATCTGGTTCAGGAGCGTCACGGCGTGATTCCACTCACACTCCGCGAACACGTCGCCGAACCGGCCAACCTTTGGATCCGTCACAGCTTTCCCCGCTGGCCCGCGGCCGGCAGTGACGACCTCTGGTGCGATCTCGTCACCGGTGGCCTGCCATCGTCGACCGCCGGGCCGATGCCAGCCGCCACCGATGCCGCCGATGCCGTTCACTCGGTGACCGACGTTGTCTACGTTCCCCCGCTACCGGCGGATCACGAGCCCCTCCGTACCCGCATCGTCGAGGCCGCGGTGGGCGCCGGAGTGCCGCTCCTGATTCAAGTAGTAGCGAACATCCCGGTCGGCGGGTCGAGCCTTGGCGAACTGGCCGCGCCAAGACTTGCCGACCTGCCCCCCAACGCTGTCGTCGTGGTCGACCTCCTCGACGCCCTGGTCCGCCACGCTGCCGCGTTGCGAAGCGAGTTCAGGGAGCGTCGGCAGCCCGGCCTCCCGTTCGAACCGCGTCCGCTGGCCGGCGCGACCGTCGTCTGGCCGCTCGTCGCCGACTGGACCGACCAGCCGGCGCTCCTGGCGCCGGCGATGGCCCGACTCGCCGCCGCTGGCGCCCGTCTCGTCGTACCGCGCGCGATGCAGCTCGGCGCCCGCGAACGGCGCCTGCTCGCCGAACGCCTGCAATCCACCTGGCCCGAGGCCTTCGACGCCCTGTTTCACGGCGGCGAGTCGCCGCCCGACGCCGCGGCGTTCCAATGCGCAGCCGAAGCTGCGGGTCTCCAGCCCCGCCTGCCCAGGCCGCTGCCCGCGCCACCCCTGCCGCCCAGGCTTCGCCGCGCCCGCGAACTCGCCGGCCACCTGATCGAGCTCGGCGACGCCGCCGATTCCGAGGGTCCCGTCCACTACCGCGCCGCCCGCTTTCTCGACCGCAACGAAGTCGACATCGACGCCGCCGCCCGCGAGGGCAACCTCGGCGTCCTGCCCTGGCTGGAGGAACCAGCCAGAGTGGCGGTCGAGGCGTGGCTGGCTACGAACCGCGGAAGCTAGGAACTCCATGCACCTGATCGTCTTCGACGTGGACGGTACCCTGGTGTCGCACACCTTGCGCGGCCGTTGTGGAGCAACGTTGGCCGTTGAGTTCCCGCCGGCAATGCGGACGTCGACGAAGCTGACCGCGGAGGTTCTGAGACCTACGGTTGTTCCGAGCTGCCGCTGAAGTTGCCGGGCTCCGAGTCCGAGTGTTGGCGGGAACGGGCCATCGTCTGGCCGGCTCGCTGCATGATGGCCTTGTCGATGAGGTCATGGACGATCCGCCTCATGCCTATGTTCCTAATCCTCGCGCTGAAAGCCAGCGGGCCGAGTTCAGCAAAGAGCTTTCCGACAAGCTCATCAGCGAAGCTGCTGGAGATGAGTGGCACGTCCTCCCAGTCGAGAAGGAGGGGCTTGTCAGGCGCGGCATCCAGGAGGTTGAGGCACTTCGTTCGGATCTGCCGACCGGCCATACGCGATCCGAAGCCAACTTTCTCGTCGCGGAGCCGAAGTGAGATGGCGCTCCCATCCTCCGTTTCGTAGAGGGTCTCGACCAGATCAATGGGCCGGTGGGGTTCGCCCCCGAAGGCGAGAGCCTCGGATAGTTGAAGTTCGGAGTCGAGGTCGATCTCGAAGTAGACGAAAGTACCCTGAAAGCGCTGCTGCGGGCCCCGCCGATAGGGGCTCGAGTCGCCGGCGCGACACACGACCTGCGCTCGGCCGGAAGTGATCTCGATGTAGCCCCCTGACGCTGTGGCGATTCGGAGGGCGCCGGCCAAACCGTTTCCCTGGCCGTAGTCGTTGTGGCGCGTCACCCCGGCTTCAAGGGCCTTGTAGATTGCGTCGTCGTCGTACTGGAGCTCGGGATAGCTCTCCCGTAGTGATTCGAGGATTCCGCGGCCGGAGTCGGCTACGCCGACGGTGACCTTGCGATCACGCTCGAAGGTGCTCACTTGGAGGATTCCTCCTGCGTCACATTGGGCGTGGTTCAAGACGTTGTCTGTAGTTTCGTCAATGGACCATTCGAGCGCACTGAGATCGTCTCGCTGGAGGGCAGGCATGCCGCTCAGCAGTACGTCAAGTGCTTCTCCGACCAGCTGATGCTGCTGGTTCCCATCACGGAACCGGCGTGCGGGAACGTGCCGTGGATGGTTGGTCTCGCTCCTCGGATAGCGATCCGGTTGCAGGAGGTGAGCCCAGTTCGCGTTGAGGAAGAGCCTCTGAAGGTAGTCCGCCGTGGGGAGCACCACCGAGACGTCCTTGTGGCCGCGTCGAAGGTCGTCGACGCCCGCAATGAGCGGGAGCACGCCGTTCGGAAACGCTGCCTCACATTGGGACAGGTCGAGGACGATGTCTTCGTAGCCCTTCTCCAGGCAGTCGTTGAGGCACCACATGAACTGCCCATGCGCCTGTGGATTGATGCGCTCAGTGAACAGAATTCGATTGTCCTCCCGTTGCACGGCATACACCCGCTGTGTCTCGGATGACTGGGTGCGATCTGGGGTGCCGGCGTTGGCCATCGTTTGGGTTCTCCCTCCCTACCGCGGCCGCAACAGCGGAAACAGGATCACGTCCCGGATCGACTGCGCGTCGGTCAGCAGCATGATCAGGCGGTCGATGCCGAGGCCCAGGCCGCCGGCGGGGGGCATGCCGTACTGGAGGGCCTCGACGTAGTCGCGGTCGAAGCGGTGGGCCTCGTCGTCGCCACCCTCGCGGGCGCGCAGTTGCTGGCGAAAGCGCTCGGCCTGGGCGTCGGGGTCGTTGAGCTCGCTGAAGGCGTTGGCGATCTCCATTCCGCCGATGAAGAGTTCGAAGCGCTCGGTGAAGCGCGGGTCGTCGGCCGACAGCTTGGCGAAGGGGGAGACTTCGATCGGGTAGCTGTGGATGAAGGTGGGCTGGATCAGTTTCGGCTCGACGAGACGGTCGAAAAGGGCCATCAGGAGGTTGCCGTAGCGGGGACTCTTGGGCGCCCCTTCGTCGTGCCTGGCCAGCTCGGCGGCGAGCCCCGCTTCGTCGTCAACTGTGGCGGCGTCGAGGCCGCCGATCTCGATCAGGGAGTCCCGCACGCTGTAGCGGGGCCAGGTCGGAGCGAGATCGATCTGGTTGCCGCGAAACGTGCAGGTCAGCGCCCCATCGTTCGCGTCGGCGGCCACCGCGCCGAGCAACTGCTCGGTCACGTCCATCAACTGTTCGTAGTCGGAGTAGGCCCAGTAGAACTCGAGCATCGTGAACTCGGGGTTGTGCTGGGTCGAGATGCCTTCGTTGCGGAAGTTGCGATTGATTTCGAACACGCGGTGGAGTCCGCCGACGAGCAGTCGCTTGAGATACAGCTCCGGCGCGATGCGCAGGTAGAGGTCCAGGTCGAGGGCGTTGTGATGGGTCACGAAGGGCCGGGCCGCGGCGCCGCCGGGGATCGCCTGCATCATCGGGGTCTCGACTTCCAGGAAGTCCAGGTCGAGCAGGAAGCGGCGAATGGCGGCGATCGCCCGCGAGCGGACGACGAACCGCCGCCGGGACTCGGGCGAGTTCAAGAGATCGAGATAGCGCCGGCGGTAGCGCTCCTCGCGGTCGGCCAGACCGTGCCACTTCTCGGGCAGGGGCCTCGTCGCCTTGGCGAGGAGTTCCAGGCTGTCCGCCATGACGGTCAACTCGCCGGTGCGGGTGCGGATCAGGACGCCGGCGGCGAGCACGTAGTCGCCGATGTCGAGCTGCGAGAGCAGCCACCACACCTCTTCGCCGACCTGATTGCGCCGGAGGAGAACCTGGACCTTGGCGCCGGCGCGGTCGGAGATGTCGAGAAAGGCCGCCTTGCCGTGGGTCCGGTGGGCGCGGACGCGGCCGGGAACCCGGAGGGGGATCGCGGCTTCGTCGAGTTGCTCGGCCGTCCGATCGTCGTAGCGTTCGCAGACCGCGCTCGGTTCCAGGTCGTAGGCGGCACGGGTCGGGTAGGTGTCGACGCCCCGCTCGCGCAGGCGGTCACGTTTCGCGCGCCGGTTCTCGATCTGTGCTTCGAGTTCGGACATGGCTCAGTCTGACCTGCGGTCCCAGAGAACGCCATCGGCGAGCAGGTCGGAGGTCAGGCGCGCGATGCCGGCCGCGGCGCTGCTGCCGACCTGGAGCACGTCCTCGTGATCGATGGGACCGTCCTCGATGCCGACGCCCATGTTCGTGACCAGGGAGAAACCGAGCACCCGGAGGCCCATGTGCCGGGCCGCGATCACTTCCAGGACCGTCGACATGCCGACCAGGTCGACGCCGAGCGCCTGGTAGGCGCGGATCTCGGCCGGGGTCTCGTACGAAGGCCCCAGCAGGCCGAGGTAGACACCCTCGCCGACCGGGATTCCCGCGTCGCGGCCGATTTCGGCGAACCGGCGGCGCAGGACCGGGTCGTAGGCGCTGGCCAGGTCCGGAAACCGGGGTCCCCAGCTTGCCGGCAGGCGGCCGAGGAGCGGATTCAGACCGGTCAGGTTCACGTGATCGGCAATCGCCGCGATCGATCCCGGCGGCAGATCGCGCCGCAGCGAGCCGGCCGCGTTCGTGATCACGAGCGAACCGGCGCCGAGGAGGGCCGCGAGACGCACCATGTACACCACCTGCGCCGGCGTGTAGCCCTGGTAGGCGTGGAGCCGGCCGCGGAAGTAGAGAACGAACCGTCCGTCCCGCGTTTCGACCATCTCGGCGGTCGTGGCGTGGCCTTCGATCGCCTCGATATCGAACGGGAGCAGGTCGCTGAACGGCCATGGGCCGGCCACCGGCGCTCCAAGATCGAGGCTCAGGCCGGAGCCGGTGACCAGGAGAGCGTCAGGCCGGGGCCGCCCCGCGTCGAGCCAGCGTTTCCGGCTTTCCTCGAGTTCGGCGGAGAGACCCGTGTCTGGCCCTGTATTCTTGCGCAGATTCACGCCCTTGATCCCCCGTCGCGGAGTGGGGGGAGACGATACACGACCGGTCTGCCGCCGCGGCGGTGGGCGAGGTGATCCATGACCGACAACGGAATGCCCCGGGTGCTCATTTCGACGGAGACGCTGCAGCGTCGAATCGACGAACTGGCGGTGGAGATCGAACGCGACTACGCCGACAGCAGGGACCTCCTCTGCGTGGGTGTGCTCAAGGGCTCGGTGTTCTTCATGTGCGACCTGGTGCAGCGACTGTCGCGGCCCCTGGTGGTCGACTTCTTCCAGACCTCGAGCTACCGGGGTGAGACGACCTCGCACGGCGAGGTGCGGATCCGGCGCGACCTGGACCACTCTCTGGCGGGACGCGACGTCCTGCTGATCGAGGACATCGTCGACACGGGCTACACGATGCGCACGATCATGGCGCTGATGGGTTTTCGCGGCGCCCGTTCGGTTCGCCTCTGTGTATTGCTGGACAAGGCGTGCAAGCGGGAGACGGCGGTCCAGATCCACTACCGCGGCTTCGAGGTGGACGACGCGTTCGTGGTCGGCTACGGCCTCGACTACAACGACCGCTACCGCAACCTGCCCTACATCGGCGTGCTGGGCGAGGCGGAGGTGGAAGCGGAGTAGCGCCTCTGCGGATAGCCTCGCCGTGCCGTGGGGTTTGTCTGGCATGTTGCGCTGAGGTACTTCCGCTCGACCCGCGCGGACGCGCACATCCGTGTTCTGTCTTCGCTGACCGCCGGCGGTCTGGCGCTGGGCACGGCGGCGCTTGTCCTGGCCTTGGCGGCGCTCTCGGGTTTTCAGAACCACCTGCTGCAGGACCTCGCGCAGCACACCCCGGCGCTGCAGGTGGAACTGAGAGGCGGCGTGGATGGCGCGACCGGTAAGGCCGGGGCGACCGCCTCGCTCGTCGACCGTGTGACTGCCGTGGACGGCGTCGTGGCGGCGCAGGAGCTGCTCTACGCCCGCGGCTGGCTGGCTGACAGGACAGCGGTGTTGCCGGTGGAGGTGGTGGGCTACGAGGAAACGCCGCCAGCCTGGATTCCGGTCGAGGAGGCTGCTGTTCCGGGCCTGATCGTGCCCGTCTCCGCCGCTCTGCGGATGGGGCTGGCGGTCGGCGGCACGGCGCGGGTGGTCTCGCCCCGGCCCGGACTGACGCCGGTGGGGGCGCGGCCGCGGATGCGGACGCTGCCGGTGGCCGCGATCTATGACTCCGGCCGCGCGGAGTACGAGGAATTGCCGGTTCTGCTGCCACTCGAGCAGGCGGCGGCGCTCTTCGCCGGCGGTGACCGCCGGCTTGATCTGACCCTGGCCCCGGCCGCCGATCCGGAGGACGTGGCCGCCGAGTTGCGCGCGGCGATTCCCGCGGGCGAGGGCACGGTGACGACCTGGCGGCAGGCCAATCGGGCGTTGCTGTTCGTGCTGCGGCTGGAGAAGAGTCTGGTGTTCTCGGCGGTGGCGTTGATCGTCGCGGTGGCGGCGTTCGCCCTGCTCGCTGCGCTGTCCCTGGTGTTGTCGAGCAAGCGCTCCGAAGTCGGCGTGCTCGCGGCGATGGGGGCGCCGCCGGCCCGGTTGCAGCGACTCTTCCTGGCGCTTGGCGCGCTGCTCTCGGTGGGCGGCGCCGGTCTCGGCGGCGCGGTGGGCGCGGGCGTAGCCATGTTGCTGGACCGCTTCCGGCTCCTTTCGCTGCCGTCTGACGTGTACATCGTCGACTACGTGCCGTTCATGGTTCGGGGTCGGGACGTGCTCATCGTGGTGGCCTCCACGATCGTGTTCACGGGCGCGGCTTCGCTGCTGAGCGCGCGCAGGGCGAGCCGCCTGGATCCGGTCGAGGCGATGCGGAGCGCCCGGACGTGATCTTCGTCTCCGGAGTCGCCAAGGCCTACCGCGACGGCGAGATCCGGCGCCACGTGCTGCTCGACGTCGATCTCGAGCTCGGCCCTGGCGACACGGCCGCCATCGTCGGACCTTCAGGTTCGGGGAAGTCGACGCTGCTGAACATCCTGGGGGCGCTCGACACCGCCGACGCCGGCACGGTCCGCATCGACGGCGTGGAGCTCTCGGCCTCCAGGCCGGCGGCGCTGGCCGGGTTCCGCAACCGCTCCCTGGGCTTCGTGTTCCAGTTCCACCAGTTGCTGCCCGACTTCACCGCGGTCGAGAACGTGATCATGCCGGGACGGATCGCGGGCCGCTCCGGAGCGTCGCTGCAGACTCAGGGGCTGGAGTTGCTCGACCAGGTGGGGCTCAGGGACCGCGCCGCCGACTTTCCCCAGCAGCTCTCCGGCGGCGAGCGGCAGCGGGTGGCGATCTGCCGCGCGCTGATGCTCGAACCCCCGGTGCTGCTTGCCGACGAACCGACCGGCAACCTCGACGCGGCCAGCGGAGCGCAGGTGCTGGAGCTCATGTATGGCCTTCAGCAGCGGCGCGGAACCACCATGGTGCTGGTGACGCACAACCCCGATGTGGCCGGTCGCTGTGGCAGGGTGCTGCGACTGGACCGGGGGCGGTTGACGCCAGTTTGAATGCTGAAGCGCCCGGTGAAGCGGCCGCGTCGATAGACTGCGGGCAGAGCCGGGCGCGCAGCGCCGTGAGCAGGTAGATCCGTGTTCGAGAAATACAATGAAAAGGCGCGTCGGGCGCTCTTCTTCGCCCGCTACGAGGCGAGCAAGCTCGGCAGCCGGGTCATCGAGTCGGAGCACATCCTGCTCGGCATCCTGCGGGAGGGCGAAGACTCGATCGCCGAGCTGCTCCAACGGCTCGAGGTCAAAGCGGAGGACCTCCGGCGCGAGATCGAGGGCGAGCGGGTGTTCGTCGAGCGCATCTCGTCGACCGCGGAGTTGCCGCTCTCGGATGAGTCGAAGAAGATCCTCGCGTACGCCTCGCACGAGGCCGAGAGCATGGTCCACTCCTCGGTCGGTTCGGAGCATCTGCTGATCGGCGTGCTGCGGGTCGAGAGCTGCCTGGCTCAGCGCATCCTGGTTCAGTACGGGTTCGATGTCGCGACGGTGCGCGAAGAGGTCGCCCAGGCGGCGCGGGAGCGCGCCAATCGACGCGGCAAGCAGGAGTTGCCCTATCTTCACGAGTTCGGCCGAGACCTGACCGCGCTTGCCCAGCAGGATCACTTCGACCCACTCATCGGTCGCGAGGAGGAAGTCGGGCGGATCGTTCAGATCCTCGCCCGGCGAACGAAGAACAACCCCATCCTGCTCGGCGAACCGGGGGTCGGCAAGACCGCGATCGTCGAAGGGCTGGCGCAGCGCGTCGCACTGGGGCGGGTGCCGAGGTTTCTGGCGACCAAGCGCATCGTCGCCCTCGACCTGTCGCTGATCGTCGCCGGCACGAAGTACCGGGGCCAGTTCGAGGAACGCCTGAAGGGAATCCTCAAGGAACTGGAAGAAGGCGAGGACGTTCTCGTCTTCATCGACGAGATTCACGCCCTGGTCGGGGCGGGCTCGGCCGAGGGGTCTCTCGACGCGGCGAACATCCTCAAACCGGCCCTGTCGAGGGGCGACATCGCCTGCATCGGCGCCACGACGCAGCGGGAGTACCGGCGCTACATCGAGAAGGATCGTTCCCTGCTGCGGCGTTTCCAGGCGATCCAGGTCGAGCCGCCGACGGCCGATGAGACGTACGACATCCTCGTGGGGCTCAAGGAGCGCTACCAGGGCTTCCACAAGGTGGCCTACGACGACGGCGCCCTGCGGGCCGCGATCGCCGGCTCGAACCGCTACATTCCCGACCGCTACCAGCCGGACAAGTCGATCGACGTGATCGACGAGGCCGGCGCCAGGGTCAAGCTGCGCCGGGTGAGAGACACGCGGCAGACGCGCCGGATCGAGACGGAGATCCAGCAGGTGGTCGCCGAGATGAAGGCGGCGATTTCCGACAAGGACTTCGACTGCGCGGTCCGCTACCGGGAGCGCGAAATCGAACTGCGGGAAGATCTGGAGAGCATGGAGCGGTTGCATGACCTAGGCGTTGGAGATCAGGTCGTGACTGCCCAGGATGTGGAGGAAGTGATCGCCTCCTGGACCGGCGTGCCCGTGGCTGCTCTGCGCGGCGACGAGGCCCAGCGACTGATGAACATGGAAGAGGTGCTGCGGCAGCGGATCGTGGGCCAGGAACGGGCGATCCGTGCGATCAGCCGCGCCATCCGCAGGTCGCGGCTCGGCGTCTCCGATCCCCGGCGCCCGGTGGGTTCCTTCATCTTCATGGGGCCGAGCGGCGTCGGCAAGACGGAGGTGGCGCGGCGGCTCGCCGAGTTCCTGTTCGGCAGCCAGAACGCCCTGCTGCGATTCGACATGAGCGAGTACATGGAGAAGTACGCGGCGTCCAAGCTGATCGGTTCTCCGCCGGGTTATGTCGGCTACGAGGAGGGCGGTCAGCTCACCGAGCGGGTGCGGCGCCAGCCGTACTCGCTGATCCTCTTCGACGAGATCGAGAAGGCGCACCCGGACATCTCGGGCCTGCTGTTGCAGGTCCTGGAGGAGGGGACGTTGACGGACGCCTACGGCAATCATGTCGACTTCCGCCACTCCCTCGTGCTCCTGACCTCGAATCTGGGCAGCAAGCTGGTGCTCAAGGGGGGGCGGATGGGCTTTGGCGGCGTTTCCTCGGACGACGACTTCGCCCAGGTGCGGGAGGAGACCCTTGCCGAACTCCGGCGTTCCTTCAGCCCCGAGTTCATCAACCGGATCGACGAGACGATCGTGTTCAATCCGCTGGGCCGGGCGGAGTTGCGGGCAATCGTCGATCTGCTGCTGTCGGACGTGAACGAGACCCTCGCCGAGCGCGATCTGACCGTCGATGTGACTCCTGCGGCTCGGGAATGGCTGCTCGAGCAGGCAGGAATCGACCCGTCGACCGGCGCCCGGCCGCTTCGCCGGACGATCCAGCGCCACGTCCAGGATGCGGTGTCCGACCTTCTGATCCAGCGCACCGGCGCGGAGATCAATCGGATCCAGGTCGATCTGGGGCCCACCGAGAGGGAACTGGTCCTGGAAGTGGCCCCGGGCGGCGGCGGCGAGCAAGTCGCCGCAGCCGGTGAACGTTCAGCAGCCCGTGAGGAGGAACCTGCTCTTGCCGAATCCTGATCGAAACTGCTGCTCGGTTCAGGCGCGCATGGGCGTGCTCCTGGCAGTGCTCCTGGTGGCGTCGCCGGTCGCGGCGCAACTCCTCGTCGGTCGACCGATCGCGTCGGTCGAGTACACCGGCGTCGAAACGCTGAGCGAAGAAAGCCTGAGCTACTACCTCGACCTGGAGCTGGGCAAGCCCTGGGATCCGGGCCGTGTGAACGACCGGATCAAGGAGCTCTGGGAGCGCGAACTGATCGACGACATCTCGGTCAAGGCCGAGGCGGAGAGCGAAGGGGTCGGGGTGCGGGTGACGATCACCGAACGGCCCCTCCTGACCTCGCTCGACTACGACGGGCTGAAGAAGCTGAAGCGCAGCGACATCGGCGACATGACGGATCGCGAGCGCATCTCGGTGTACGAGGGTCTGGCGCTCGACCTCGGCGAACTGGCCCGCCTCGAGCAGGCGATCAAGAAGCTCTACGAAGAGCGGGGCTTCCGCTTCGCCGGTGTCCATGTGGAGGTGCAGGACGCGGGCCTGGGCGAGAAGCGCGTTCTCGTCACCGTCGACGAGGGCGGCCGGGTCAAGATCGGCCAGGTCGATTTCGAGGGCAACGAGGTGTTCTCCGCCGGCAAGCTCCGCCGGCAGATGGAGAAGACGAAGAAGTCGAATCTGCTGACCCGGATTCGCAAGCGCGACGTCTTCAACTCGGCAACCGTCGAGGAGGATCTCGACAAGGTCAAGGACATCTACCGCCGCTTCGGCTACAAGGATGTCGAGGTCGGTGAGCCGGAACTCGATGTGCTCGAGCGCAAGCCGAACGCGGAGCGGCTCGAGAACCGCAAGAGGCAGCTCGGTCTGGTCATTCCGATCGAGGAGGGGCCGCGCTGGAAGCTGGGTGAGGTCGCCATCGAAGGCGCCGAAGTGCTGCCGGAGGGGCTGCTGCGCCAGATGTTCAAGGAGCCTGAAGGCGGTTGGCTGCGTTCGGACGTGATCGACGAGGGCGTCGAGCAGATCGGAGAGCTTTACCGCAACAGCGGCTACATCTTCGCGGACGTGAAGATGGAGGTCATCGAGCGCGAGGATCTGGTGGCGGACCTGCTGGTGACGGTGGAGGAGAACGACCAGTTCAAGGTCGGGCGGCTCGAGTTCACCGGCAACGACCGCACCCGGGACCGCGTTCTCCGCCGCCAGATGCTGCTGAAGGAGGGCGATGTCTTCAACTCGGGCATGCTTCGCACCAGCCTGCTGCGGCTCAGTCAGCTCGAGTACTACGTGGTCAACGAGGACGATCCCGTCGAGGTCAACTACGACAGCGGCAACCAGAAGGTCGATCTGGTCGTCAAGGGCACGGAAACGGGCCAGACCGAGGTCCAGTTCGGCGGCGGCTACAGCGAGCTGGACGGATTCTTCGTCCAGTCGGCTCTGCGCACCCGCAACTTCCTTGGCCGCGGCGAGACGGTCGGCGTGTCGATGCAGACCGGGCGCTACCGCGACATCTTCGACGTGTCCTACTACATGCCGTGGGTCAACGACCGGCCGCAGAACGTCGGCGTCCAGTTGTTCAACCGGGAGACGGATTTCGATCTGCTGGCCGACCAGCGCTACCGCAGCAAGGAGGCGGGAGGCGTCATCTCGTTCGGACGATCGTTCCGCCGGTGGGAGCTCATCCAGTTGGCCTTCAGCAACATGAACATCGAGAGCTACCAGTCGCAGACGTTCTACTTCTTCGAGAATCCGGAAGAGCGGGACGACACGCTGAGCGACACGATCGAACAGGCGTTCCAGTTCAACCGGCGATCGGTGACCGCGACATACCAGTACGACAGTCACAACAGCCGGCTCGAGCCGACCCAGGGCAAACGTCTGATCGCTTCGCTCGAGTACGCCGGCGGCCCGCTCGGCGGCGAGTCGTTCTTCATCCGGCCCTCGCTGACGGCCGCGATTACCATGCCGCTGACGCGGGGGGCGTGGCGCACGGTGGGCAGGGCGAACATTCAACTCGGCTACATCAAGCCGTTCGGCATGGACAACGAGGGAAACCTCCGCCAACTGTTCTTCCTCGACCGCTACCTGCTGGGCGGGGAGAACAGCCTCCGGGGCTTCGCCTTCCGGTCGATCTGGGTGCGCGATCCGGAAACCGGGCGGACGCTGCTCGACACGAACGGCTTCCCCCAGGGCGGCGACAAGAGCATCGTGATCAACTTCGAGCACCACACGCTGGTCAACGGCCCCTTCCGGGTGGTCGCGTTCTTCGACGCGGGTAACGTATACGGCGACGATCAGGACATCGACTTCAACGCCATGAGGATGTCGGCGGGGATCGAACTTCGGGTTAATGTGCCCATTCTTGGAGCACCGCTCCGGTTCATCTACGCTACGAACCTGAATCCTCTCGAGAGCCTCGGCGGACTCGACCGGGAACGCTTCGACAGCTTCGACTTCAGCATCGGGACCAGCTTCTGAGGTCTCTAGCCTTAACGGAGAAAACCGCATGAAACTCAACACATCAAGCGCCCGCGCCGCCCTCGTTGCAGGCGCCGTCCTCCTGGGGGCCATGGCCTCGGGACCGGCCCTCGCCCAGAGCAAGATCGCGGTCATCGAGGTCGAGCGGCTGCTGCAGGAATCAGGTCGAGGCCAGGTCGCGGTCCAGGAACTGACCAGGCTCAGGGACGAGATGCAGACGACACTCCAGGGTCGGCAGGAACAGTTGGCGGCACTGCAGAAGCAGTACACCGACGGCCGCCTGACCCTGGCTGAGGATCGCCTGGCGGAGATGGAGAAGCAGCTCGAAGACATGACCATCGGGCTGCAACGTTCCCAGGACGACGCGAACCGCGAGATGCAGAAGCTCCAGACCGAGAAGTTCGGCGAGATCGAGCAGGCCGTCCTGCCGATCATCGGCCAAGTCGGCCGTGAGTTCGGCTACACCGCCATCTTCAACAAGTTCCAGGGCGGATTGCTGTACTCGGCCGATGCCGCCGACATCACGAACCTGATCATCGAGCGCTACAACGCCGCCTATCCGGCGACGCCTGCTGAGTAGCCGGTCAGTCTTCGTTCCGGATGCTGTAGAGCTTCGACCGGGTGCGGATCAGCAGCCGGTCGCCCGCGACCGCGGGCGATGCCATCGCCATTTCATCGAGGCTGTTGATGTGCAGCACCTCGTACTCGGCGCCGGCCCGGATCACGTAGGTGTCGCCCTGCTCGCTCAGCGCGAACAGGCGGTCGTTGTAGGCCCACGGCGATGAAGTGAAGCTGGCGCCGCCTCGCGGAGCGACGCGCTGGCGGCCGTACACCGGTTCGCCTGTCAGCGCGTCGTAGGCCTCGAAGAAGCCGCGGTCCAGCAGGCTGTAGTAGATGCCCTTGTAGACCAGGGGCGAGGTGTTGTAGTTGCCGGCCTTCGGCTGGTGCCAGGCGACGAATTCGCTCTCGGTCGCGTCTTCCTCCAGGGTGATGTCGCCCAGTGCGCCCGGACGGATCGCGAACACCGGCCGGCGCTGGTCCTGGAAGTAGCCCGAGTTCACGTAGACCATGTCGTGCGCGGCAAAGGGAGTCGCGATCGCTGCCCACGACATGCGGCCGTCCATCTCCCACAGCAACTTGCCGTCGAGGCCGTAGGAGCGGATGCGGTTCTTGCCGTTGGTGACGATCTCGGTGCGGACCTCGTTCGTCCACACCAGGGGCGTGGCCCAACTCGAGACCTCCTCGCGTTCCGTGCGCCAGCGCTGCTCGCCGGTGACCTTGTCGAGGCCGGCGATCCAGGACTCCTCCTCGTTGTCGTAGAGGACGATCAGCAGGTCGTCGTGCACCACCGGCGAGGAGGCGGAGCCGTAGTCCCACATCGTCTCCCGGTGCGGGGTGTCGAAGCTCCAGACCGAGGCCCCGTCCATCGTGAACGCGTAGACACCGAGGTCGCCGAAGCGGACGTAGACGCGCTCGCCGTCGGTGGTGGGGGTTTCGGAGGCGTAGGTCTGCTTCTGGTGCCGCGGGAACTCGGGGATCCCCGACTTGACGGAGCGGCGCCAGAGGATCTCGCCGGTCGTGAGGTTCAGGCAGTAGACCCGCCAGTCGTGGGTGGCCTGGGGCGGTTCGCTTCGCCCGCGCGCGGCGTAGAGACCGGCCTGCGGACGTTCGAAGTCGCCCTCGGCAACTGCCGCGGTCAGGAAGACCCGGTTGCCCCAGACGATCGGACTCGACCAGCCGAGACCCGGGATCCCGGCCACCCATTCGACGTTCTCGGTCTGGCTCCAGCGGTCCGGCAGATTCGGATTGTCCTCGACGGCCGGGTTCATCCCGGGGCCACGGAACTGGGGCCAGTTGTCGGAAGCCCGGGCCGGTGCGGTGACGCAGAGAGCGGCGCAGGTGAGAATCGCTACTGCGCCCGCTGCACGGTCGATCGGGGAGGGCGAGAGCGCGCGACGGGGTCGCGACGTGGTCGGTGCATCCATTGGGGATCTCCAGGAGTCGTCGAAGGGAGTTCCGGCATCGTATCGCCGAGCCGACCGCCGCCGAAGCCGAGCCGACCGCCGCGGGAACCGGGTGCGCCGGCCTCCGTTGCGTTCTGCCGCGCAAGCTCCTAGGCTCGCTTCGTGACCCAGCGTCTGGCCGATCTTGCCGCGATGGTCGGCGCCGAGCTTGTGGGCGATCCGGATCGGCCCATCGACGGCGTCGCCACGCTGGAGGCCGCCGGCGGACGGGATCTCTCCTTCCTGACCAACCCCAGGTACCGGGATCAGGCGCGGTCTTCGGGGGCCGGCGCGCTCCTGGTGCCGAAGGACATCTCGCCCGACACGCTGAGCGGTCTGCGCGTCGATCTGTTGTTCTGCGACGATGCCTACCGCGCTCTGGCCGAGCTGATGACGGCGCTCTTCCCGGCGCCCGAAGTCGAGCCGGGCGTTCACGAGACGGCGTGCGTCGATGCGACTGCCGGTGTCGATCCCGCCGCCCGGATCGATGCCTTCGCCGTCGTCGGCGCCGGCTCGACGGTTGGCCTGGACGCGATCGTCGGCGCTCACAGCGTGGTGGGACGCGGCTGCCGGATCGGCGCGGGTACGGTGCTGCACCCGCACGTCGTGGTCTACGACGGCAGCCGGATCGGCGATCGCGTGATCGTCCATTCGGGCGTGGTGCTCGGAGCGGACGGATTCGGTTTTGCCGAGGGGCCGGCGGCGGCGTCCCAGGTCAAGCTGCCCCAGGTCGGCATCGTCGTGATCGAGGACGACGTCGAGATCGGCGCCAACTCGGCCATCGACCGGGCCACGTTCGACGCCACCCGCATTGGCCGCGGCACGAAGATCGACAACCTGGTGCAGGTCGGTCACAACACGCGGATCGGCGAGGGGTGCATCCTCTGCGGTCAGGCCGGGGTCTCGGGCAGCAGCCGCATCGGCGACCGGGTTCTGCTCGCGGGTCAGGCCGGAGTCGCGGGTCATTTCGACATCGGGGATGGAGTACAGGTCGCGGCGAAGTCCGCCGTGTTCCAGGAGGTGCCGCCGGGGCAGCGGGTTGCAGGAATCCCCGCGACGCCGATCGCCGCATGGCGCCGCCGGAACGCGCTACAGTCCCGCCTGCCGGCGATGCGCGCCGCTCTGCGCGGTCTCGAGCGCCGCGTCCAGGAGTTGGAGGCGGCGGAGATCGCCAGGGTGGCCGGCTCGACGTCGGCCGCTGAGCGTTTGCCGGCAGTGGATCGAGAGACGGACGGGGGAGACGAAACGTGAGCGAAGTGCAGACCGGGAGCGGGGCGCCCCTGGGCCCGTTCGACTCGCGTTGGATCGCGGGCGTGCTGCCGCACCGCTATCCGTTGCTCCTGGTAGACCGGGTGCTGGAGCTGGTGCCGGGCGAGCGGGTGGTGGCGGTCAAGAACGTGACGCGCAACGAGCCCTTCTTCGACGGCCACTTCCCGGGCAACCCGATCATGCCCGGCGTTCTGGTGATCGAGGCGATGGCGCAGACGGCGGCGCTGCTGCTGCTGCACGAGATGGAGGATCGGAATCAGAAGGTGCTCTTCTTCTCCGGTATCGAGAAGGCTCGCTTTCGCAGGCCCGTGGTCCCCGGCGACCAACTGCGGATGGAGGTCGAGTCCCTGCGCCTGCGGACCTTCCATTCACGCTTCCGGGGCGTGGCCACTGTCGACGGCGAGCTGGCGGTAGAGGCGATCTGCACGTCCACGATGGCGGCGGTCTGAAAGACCGGCGGTTGCTGATGCCGGGGCACGCACGATGACGGCCGAACTCCACCCGACAGCGATCGTCGACCGAAGAGCCGATTTGGGCGAAGACGTGGTCATCGGTCCCTACGCCGTGATCGGGGCCGGCGTCCTAGTCGGCGACGGCACGAAGGTCGGCGCCCACGCCACGATCTACGGCGAGACGGTGCTCGGCCGGGCGAACAGGGTCTTTCCCCATGCCGCGATCGGCTTCGACCCGCAGGACCTCAAGTACAAGGGGGAAACCAGCCGGCTGGTGATCGGCGACCGGAACCAGTTCCGGGAGTTCTGCACGATCAACCGGGGTACGGAGTTCGGCGGCGGCGAAACCCGGATCGGCGATGACAACCTGTTCATGACCCAGAGCCACGTCGGTCACGACAGCCGGGTCGGCAGCCGCGCCGTGTTCACGAATGCCGCCACCCTGGCCGGACACGTGGTGGTCGAGGACGACGCGACAATAGGCGCCTTTTCGGCCGTCCACCAGTTCTGTCGCGTGGGCAGGCATGCCTACGTCGGCGGCTACTCGGTGATCACCATGGACGCGCTGCCGTTCTGCATCACCGTCGGGATCAAGCCGGCGTGCATGGGCGTCAACCGCATCGGCCTGGAACGCAAGGGGAAGTCGCCTGAGGACATCCGGACGATGGAGCGCGCGGTGCGGGTCCTCACGCGTTCGGGGCGGAACAAGACGCAGGCTCTGGAGGAACTGGAGACCGGGCATGCCGGACACGCCGACGTGGACGCGCTGATCGCGTTCATTCGCAGTTCCGCCAGAGGCTTCATCCGCTCGGCGCGCCGCGGCGCGCGAGGCGCGGGCGCCTAGGGGCGCGCCGATGGGGAGCGGACTCCGCGCCGGGGTGGTCGGCGCCGGCGTGATGGGCCGGCATCATGTGCGCCTGCTGACCGACCTGTCAGGTTCCCGGTCGGTGTTCGTGGTCGACTCGGATGCGGCCCGGGCCACAACCGTCGCGGACGAGCATGGCGCCGCGGTGGCGGCTGGACTCGGCGAACTCGCGAAGGCAGTCGACGTGGCCGTGGTCGCCGTGCCGACGGTCGATCACCTCGATGTGGCGAGACGGCTGATCGAGGCCGGAGTCCACGTCCTCGTGGAGAAGCCGATCGCGGTCGACCTCGCTCAGGCGGACGAGTTGATTGCGGCCGCGGCGGCGCGCGGTGTGGTTCTGGCGGTGGGTCACGTCGAGTTCTACAATCCCGCCGTTCAGGAACTGCTGGCTGCGGGTCGTGGGCCCCGCTTCGTCGAAGTCGAACGGATGTCGGTCTTCAGTCCTCGCAGCCTGGATGTGGACGTGGTGCTGGACCTGATGATTCACGATCTGCAGATCCTCCATGCCCTCGATCCGAGCCCGGTGCGCGAAGTGCGGGCGGTCGGGATCGATGTCCTGTCGGACCGGGTCGACATCGCCGACGCCCGGATCGAACTCGAGTCGGGCTGTGTCGCGAACCTGACCGCGTCGAGGGTGTCCGCGGAGCGGGTGCGGCAGTTGCGCGTCTTCTTCGAGGATAGGTACTACTCGCTGGACTACCAGGAGCAGACGGTGCGGGGTTTCCGGAGAGTGCGGGGCAACGACGCCGCGACGCCGGCCACGGCGGCCTCGGCCTCCGCCGGCGGACCGGCCGGGCGCATCGTGCCGGCCGATCTCGAGGTGGAGCATGGCGAACCGCTGCGCCGGGAACTGGAAGCGTTTCTCGACCGCTGCGCCGGCGGGCGGGCCGCGCTTGTCGACGGCGAGGCTGGACGGCGGGCGCTCAAGACGGCGCTCCTGGTGAACTCGACGATCGCCGGAAGCGAAACATGAACGCGGACACCTGCAAGGTCGGGATCATCGGAGGCTCCGGCCTCTACGGCATGGAGGAACTTGAGGTTCACGAAGAACGGGCGATCGAGACACCGTTCGGCAGTCCTTCCGATGCCTTCGTGCTGGGGGAGCTGAGCGGTCGGCGTGTGGCCTTTCTGGCCCGTCACGGTCGCGGCCACCGCATCCTGCCCAGCGAATTGAACTTCCGCGCGAACATCTATGCCTTCAAGACGCTGGGTGTCGAGCGGTTGATCTCGCTGTCGGCCGTCGGCTCGCTCCGGCGCCGTTACCAGCCGACCCACATCGTGGTGCCGGACCAGTTCATCGACCGGACGCGGCACCGGCCCGACACGTTCTTCGGTAACGGGCTGGCCGCCCACGTCGCCTTCGCCGAGCCGATCTGTCCGGTGCTGATGGAGGTCTGCGCCGACCAGTCGGCCGCGGCCGGCGCCGTGGTCCACCGCGGCGGCACGTACGTGTGCATGGAAGGACCGCAGTTCTCGACCCGCGCCGAGTCGTTCATGCACCGTGGTTGGGGCGCGGATGTGATCGGCATGACGAACCTGCAGGAGGCGAAGCTCGCGCGGGAGGCGGAGATTTGCTACTCGACGCTCGCCCTGATCACGGACTACGACTGCTGGCACGAGGAGGAAGAGGACGTCACCGTCGATGCCGTCCTCGCCGTGCTGCAACAGAACGCGCGCACCGCCCAGGCCGCGGTGGCGCGGATCGTCGGGGCGCTGCCGGAGGAACGGCCCGAGGGATCGTGTCCCTGCGCCAATGCGCTGGAGCACGCTCTGATCACCGATCCGTCGGTCATCCCGGCGTCCGTGCTGCGCGACCTGGCGCCGATCGTCGGGCGGCGCCTGGGCCGCGGCAGCGACAGTTGAGCGGCGAAGAGGGGGAGGCGAAGTGACGCGACTGCTACTGACCAACGACGACGGTGTGGGTGCTGCGGGCCTCGTCTGTCTGGCGGCGGCGCTCGACGAAGCCGTGACGTCGAAGGGGCCGATCGAGTACCAGGTGGTGGCGCCGCTCCACGAGCAGAGCGGATGCGGGCAGGCTCTGACGCTGTTCCGGCCGCTGCGCGCCAGACCGGTGCGGGAAGGTTGGTTCTCGGTCGACGGCACGCCGTCCGACTGCGTCAACGTGGGCGTCCATGCGTTGCTGGACCGGCGGCCCGATCTGCTCGTCTCCGGCGTCAACTACGGGGTCAACCTGGGCGACGACGTGACCCACAGCGGCACCGTCGGCGCCGCGCTCGAGGGCAGGCTGCTCGGCATCCCGGCGATTGCCTTCTCGCAGGAGTACCGCAAGGCACAGCCCGCCGACATGGAACGGGCCGCGGCGCTGGCCGCGCGCGCGATCGTTTCCCTGCTCGAACAGGAGATTCCCGACCGGATGCTGCTCAACGTGAACTTCCCGTTCGATCCGCCGCGCGGCGTCAAGGTCGCGAGGCTCGGCCGCCGCCCGTATCGCAACTCGGTCGTGCAGCAGGACGATCCACGTGGCGGCTCGATGTACTGGCTGGTAGGGAAACCGGAGCCGGAACGCCTCCACGACACGGACGCCGCGGCGGTTCGCGACGGCTACATCTCGATCACACCGCTCAGCACCGACCTGACCGATCGCCGGGCGGTCGCCGAGGGCGACGGTGTGTTGCCGGGCCTCGTTGGAGCGCTGCTTTGAAGGCGGGTGGCGCCAGGCTGGACGGCGCCTATCGCTTTCCCCGCCGGCGCATGGTCACGAAGCTGGTCGAGCGGTATGGCTTGCGGGACGAGCGGGTGCTCGCGGCCCTGGAGCGCGTTCCGCGTCACCTGTTCGTGCCGGAGCACCTGGTCAACGAGGCGTACAGCGACCGCGCATTGCCGATCGGTTGTGAGCAGACGATCTCCCAGCCCTACATCGTCGCGCGCATGACCGAAGCGCTGGACGTGAGGGACGGGGACTCAGTGCTCGAGGTCGGCACGGGATCCGGCTACCAGACGGCGATCCTGGCGACCCTCGCGCGCCGCGTCTACAGCATCGAGAGGGTGGGGCAGTTGGCCCGCGAGGCGATCGGCCGAATCCAGGCGCTCGAGTTGCCCAACGTCAAGATCCAGGTCTTCGACGGCACGGTCGGCTGGAGTAGCGCCGCGCCGTTCGACCGCATCCTGGTTGCCGCGGCGGCGCCCCGGGTTCCCGACGCGCTTCTCGATCAACTGGCGCCGGGCGGCCGTCTCGTCATTCCGGAGGGCGACCAGCACGAGCAGCGGCTGATCGACTACCGGAAGCACCCGAACGGCGTGGTCACGCGCGAGGTCGGCGAACCGGTTCGCTTCGTGCCCCTGATCGGCCGGCACGGCTGGAAGACGAAGGTCGGGTAGGAGGCCGCGATGGGATCAGGTGACGCGAACCGACTGAAGAACTGGATTCGCGAGGTGCCCGACTTCCCGAAGCCCGGCATCCTGTTCAAGGACATCACGACGCTGCTCAAGGAGCCGGCGGCGCTGCGAGAGGCAGCCGACCTGCTCGCCGAGCGGTTCGCGGGCCGCCGGATCGATCAGGTGGTCGGGATCGAAGCGCGCGGCTTCATCTTCGCGCCCCTGGTGGCGTACCGACTGAATGCCGGTTTCGTACCGGTGCGGAAGCCCGGCAAGCTGCCGGCCGAGACGGCGGCCCGCACCTACGCACTCGAGTACGGCAGCGACACGCTGGAGATGCATGTCGATGGTCTCGCCTCCGGTGACCGGGTGATCGTGGTCGACGACCTGCTCGCCACCGGCGGCACCGCGAGGGCCGCCGCCGACCTGGTCGAGTCGGTCGGGGCCCGGGTCGAGGCCCTCGGATTCGTCGTTGAACTGACCTACCTCGAAGGCCGGCGGCGCCTCGAAGGGTACGACGTGGTTGAATCGCTGGTCCGATACTGAGATCCTTGGCGGTCGGCCGCCGGGCCGGCCCGACCGGTCAGCGCCTGTAGCTCAGCAGGATAGAGCGCTGGATTCCTAATCCAGAGGTCGGAGGTTCGAGTCCTCCCAGGCGCACCACAGCCCGTAGCTCAGAGGATGACCTGGGAACGCGGGCATCCTGCCCGCATCCGGCGCGAAGCGCCGGCTTCCGGCGCGCTAGTGCTCCTACTCCTCGATCTCGCGCTTCGGCTTGTCCTCGTCCTCGTCTTCGTCGGGCTCGTTCAGGCCGCGCTTGAAGTTCCGGATGCCGGCGCCCAGACCTCCTGCCAGCTTGGGAATACGGCTGGCGCCGAAGACCAGGATGATGATCGCGAAAACGATCAGCAGTTCGCCAAATCCCAGGGTCGGCATCGTGGGTGCTCCAGGTGGTTGAGTGGCGTCGCCGGATGACGGGCTCTGCGTCTGCGGACGCCTGAGGCCAAGTCTGCCACAGCCGGAGTGTGGAGACGTTTGGCGCGGGGCAACGATGGTAGGGTTTGCGCCGCTCTGGGAGGTCTCGAATGAGCCGTTTGACACGAGAAGAAATCCAGCGGGACGAGGTGCGCGAAGCAGTGTTTTCTGCTTCCGCCTGGTTCGCCGAGCACGTCCGTCAAATCCTGATCGGGATCGCGGCAGCGATCGCCGTCGTGATCGGCGTCGTCCTGTTCCTGGGCTACCAGGACCGCCGGGAAGCCGAAGCGAGCTTCCAGCTCAGTGAAGCCCTCGAGGTCTACCGGGCAGAGGTAGAGGCGCCGGAGACGGACGCCACCCTTGATCTCTTCGACACGCCGCCGGACAGCGCGCCGGGCGAGGACGACGCCGGGGAGGCGGAGACCCCGGTCGCGGAGGACGACGGCGAAGACGAGGGCTTGAGTTTCGCCTCCGAGGCGGAACGGCGCGCGGAGGCGCGGGTGGCGCTCGAGGCGGTCCAGGAGAGTTACGGCTCGACCGCCTCGGGTCGGCTGGCTGCTGTCTACCTGGGCCAGATTGCCGCGGACGAGGGCGATACCGCGACGGCGCGTGAGCTGTGGACGGAGTATCTCGATACGGACGGCGGCGACCATGCCCTGGCGGTGAACCTGCAGTTGAACCTGTACAGCCTCGACCGCGCCGAGGGCCGGAGCGAGCAGCTTGCCGCCGAACTCCGTGGCGCGGTGGCCACCGAGACTTCCGCGCTGCCGAAGGATGCATTGCTGTTCGAGCTTGGCGCGACCCTGGAGCAACTCGGCGACGAAGAGGGCGCCCGGGAGACCTTCCAGCGCATCGTGGACGAGCACCCGGACAGTGGCTACGCGATCAGGGCCCGGCAACAGCTCGGACCCGCGCCCGCTCCCGCGAATCCGTTCAGCTTCGGCGGCTAGCAGCCAGGACACCGTCCGCGTGGTCACGCCCTACGGCATTCTGAACCGGATGCGTCAGGGGCGGACGCTGACCCGAGACGAGGTGTGGTCGGTGGTCGCGGGGGCGGCCGACGGGAGCTGGACGGACGTACAGCTTGCGGCCTTCCTCATGGCGGCCGCCATGAGGGGCCTGGACCCGGACGAGACGCGGGAACTGACCCTGGCGATGCTCGAATCCGGCGACCGGTGGGCGCTGGCCGCGGACTTCGGTCCGCTGGTCGACAAGCACTCGACCGGCGGAGTGGGAGATACGGTGAGCCTGATCGTCTTGCCCGTGCTGGCTTCCTGCGGCGTGCCGGCAGCCAAGCTCACCGGCCGCTCCCTGGGCCATAGCGGCGGCACCGCGGACAAGTTGGAGAGCATTCCCGGAGTGCGGTTGGAGTTGGACCGGGGCAGGATCCTCGGTCTGCTCGAACGCTTCGGCATGGCGATCGGCATCGCCACCGCCGGCATCGCGCCGGCAGACAGGAGGCTGTACGGCCTCAGGGACCGGACCTCGACGGTGAGCTCGATCCCGCTCGTCGTCGGCAGCATCCTGTCGAAGAAGCTCGCCCTGGGCGCGTCCGGGATCGTGTTCGACGTCAAGACCGGCAACGGCGGCTTCTTTCCCGATCCGGAGGACACCCGCACCCTGGCGTCAGGCCTGATCTCGATCAGCGCCGCTTGCGGCACGCCGGCGGACTGTGTCTTGAGCGACATGAGTCAGCCTCTCGGCCGCTGGGTCGGCCACGCGGCCGAAGTGCGGGAAGCCCTGGATTTCCTGGCCGGGGACGGTGACCCGCGACTGCTCGAAGTGGTCGCCGCGATCTGCCGGAAGGCTGCCCGTCTGGTCGGCAGGGAGATTCGCTCGGAGGACATCGAGGCCGTGGTCTCATCGGGCGCCGCCCGCCGGAAGCTGATCGACTGGGCCGACGCCCAGGGCGCCGAGCCTGGCTGGATCGACTCTCTGGAGTTGGCGCCGATCGAGACCGTCGTCACCGCCGCCGAGTCGGGCTTTCTCTCGGCCGTCGATTGCCGGCGGATCGGCAGCGCGTTCGCGGACGCCTGCCGGCCGGACCGCGACCCGAACAGGATCGACCACGCGGTCGCGCTCCGCTACGACGTTCGCCTCGGCCAGAAGGTCGAACGCGGCCAGGGCCTGGACGAGTCGCGCGACTAGCGGAAGCCGTTAGTGGCTTCATTGCCGGTGGCGGACTTGGGGAGTTTGCCGGCGACTACGTGTCGCTGTTCCACTTCGACCACACTTTGCTCAAGGATTTGGCCGAGCACTTCGCTGGCGAAAAGGGGGCGGTGGACCAGCTCCGTCGTTTCTGTCAGCTGCCTGAGAGCGATGGCGAGGTGGTGGCTCGGATCAACGAGTTTGTCGATTGGATAGATCTTCATACTCCGGGCGAGGAGAAGCGGTTCGGCAGGGCCGGATCGGGATATGCGCCGCTCGTTCTCGCCTCCTGTTGGCATGTACAGGCGCCGGAGCACTGGCAGCCCTACACGGGGATGGGATTTCGCGCGCTGAAGAGATGTGCGCCGACCGTGTGTGTGGGGGCGGGCAGTGGCGAGAGCCACGGAGAACGATGTGTCCGGTTCGAGCGGTCAGTGAAGACACTCGCTACGGCCTTGGGGATCGATGTCTGGGAAGTCGCACTTACACTGGCCTGGCGGCACCTCGTTGACACTGGTGAACCCTCGGAAGACGCCGTTCCTGTGCATCCACCCGTGGTTGAGGCAGTCAAGTACGCGCTAGCCACTGCCATAGGTGAGATCTTCCTGGCATCCGCGGAGTTCGGACGTCTCTTCTCACAACTCCGACGCAAGAAGAACCTCGTCCTGCAAGGTCCGCCGGGAACCGGGAAGACCTTCATCGCGCAGCGGCTGGCATGGGTGGTGGCGGAAGAGCGGTCGATGGAGCGCATCGAGGCCGTTCAGTTCCACCAGTCCTACGGCTACGAGGACTTCGTCCGCGGGTACCGGCCAACGGAAGATGGCGGCTTCGTGCTCCGCGACGGGCCGTTCCTGGACTTCTGCGAGCGGGCGCGGAAGGACGGCGAGCGGCCCCATGTGCTGTTGATCGACGAGATCAACCGGGGCAACCTGAGCCGCATCTTCGGCGAGTTGCTGATGCTGATCGAGGCGGACAAGCGGTCGAAGGAGTGGGCGGTACGGCTCGCCTACCCGCGAGCCGGCGACGAACGGTTCCATGTGCCGGAGAATCTCCACCTGATCGGCACGATGAACACGGCGGACCGTTCTCTGGCGTTGGTCGACTACGCGCTGCGCCGGCGCTTCGCTTTCTTCACGGTCGAGCCGGCGTTCGGGCAACCCCGGTTCCTGCGTCACCTGGAGGATTGAGCCGTTCCGGCATCAGTCCGCAAGCGCATTGGCGAGCGGCTCGGTGCTCTGAACGAGACGATCGCCGAGGACTCGGACTTGGGACCCGGTTTCCGCATTGGCCACAGCTACTTCTGCGACCCGCCCTCGGGAGAGTCGCCTGACTACGGCCAGTGGTTCGAGGAGGTCGTGGACTTCGACATCGGGCCGCTGCTCGAGGAGTACTGGTTCGACAGGCAGGCGGCGGCCTCGGGGGCCGTGGAGAACCTGCTGGCCGCCGACTGATTCGCGTCCGCGATGAAGATCCCGGCCCACACTCTCTACGTCGTGCTCTGCTATGCGTGGGAGCGGTTCGAGAACCTGGACCCGGCGGCGGCAAGAGATCGCGCTTCGGTCCCGGACGACTTGCCGCAGAACCTGCTCGCGCGGCTGCTCCGCGACAGCTTCCGGCGGCTTTGGCGGCGCGGCCTTGACCGCGGCTACCTGGAGCGTGCCGAGGATACGCGGCGGCCGAAGGGGAAGATCGACATGGCGGGAACGGTGGCCCGGGCGCTTCGTTCCAGCGCCCGCGTGGCGGTGCGCTACGAGGAACTGACCCGGAACGTGCTGCCCAACTGCCTCGTCAAGTCGACGATGCTGCGGTTGGCGTCTCTGCCCGTGAACGACCTGGACCACGGGTTGCGCCACGACCTGCTGCGTCTGGCGCGCCTGCTTCCCGACGTCGATGAGGTCGAGCTGCGAGGCGAGTTCTTCCACGGCGTGCAGCTCCACCGCAACAACTCGGACTACGGCTTCCTCCTCAGCGTCTGCCGGCTGGTCGCCAGTCGTCTGGTTCCCGAGGGGCGGTCCGGCCGTTACCGATTCCGGGCATTCTCGGCCAGCGACAGGGAGATGGGGAACCTGTTCGAGGCCTTCGTACGCGGCTTCCTGAGGCGGGAGCGGCCGGAGCTCAGGGTTCGTCGAGGCAATACTCGGATCTCCTTTGACGCGCTCGCACCGCCTGGAGCACCGAGCGTGCCCGGCATGTTCGCCGACATCTTCGTCCCCGCGCGCGGCGCCTCGGAGGGTCGCCGGAGTGTCATCGTGGAGACGAAGTGCGTGAACGATCCGTTCGCCCGCGACGAGAAGCTCCGCTCGGACCACCTCTACCAGCTTTGGGCCTACCTCACGAACTACTCCCGCGCCAACCCCGCGGATCGTTCGCCCGCCGGCCTGCTGCTCTACGCCACGGACGGCCATCCGTTCCGCCACGCGTACGACTTTCCCGGCCACCCGCTCGAGGTCCGTTCGCTTGACCTGGGCCAGCGTTGGCCGGACCTCTGCCGCGACCTTCACGACCTCGCCGATGACTTGACCGGAGTTGCAGGCGCAAGCGCGTCAGCCGCTTGAGGCCGCGGCGCGATCAAACGGAGTTCCGCTCAGCTCTTGACCCTTGGCGGCCGGCCGGCGACCGATCGCTGACGCACCGGTTCTCAGGGCGCCGCGACGTGGGGGAGCCGCTGCATGGCCGCGTCGAACGTGTAGACGCCTTCCAGCAGTTCGCCGTCGGTCGCCGCGGTCCGGAGCGCCTTGAACACGATCAGCGCGTCGGCGAATCCGACGCGCCCGGCCGACCCTGTCTCGCCGGCCGCTCCGTCGCTGCGGTAGGCGTGGAGAGCTCGCCACACGACCTGGTCGTCCTCGAAACGGATGCCCGGCTCGCTGAACAGCCGTTCGAGGACGGCCACCAGTTGAGCCTTCGGCAGTCCGTACTTTCTGCCGGAGAGCGTCCAGATCGTCTCCACCAGCACGACATCGGTGACCAGGATCTTCTCGCCGGCAGTGAAGACGGCGGCTGCACGAGCCGCCTGCGCCTCGTCGTCCTGAAGCACGTAGCGGAGCAGGACGCTCGTGTCGACTGCGATCAAGGCCTCGACACGTCGAGTGCGCTCCGCAGCGACTCGTCGTCGCTCATCACCGGGTCGCCGGTGACGTGCCGCAGAAAGCCCCTGGCCGCGCCGGCCTCCTTCCGCACGATGGTGATGCGGCCCTCGGCAACGAAGCAGCGGTACTCGTCGCCGGCTTCGATACCGGCCTCCCTGCATTGAGCGATGGGGAGCGTGATCTGGCGTTTGGCGCTCACTCGCGGCATGATGTCGTCTCTTCCCGGATGGTCGGTGCGGGTAAAGGCTAGCCGCGTTCTTTACTGTGAGTCAAGAGGTAAAGAACGCGGCTGCGGGGGCTGGACGCCTCGTTACACTGCGGCCGGTGAAGGCTTCGATTCTCGCGGTGGGCGCCGAGTTGCTCGGTACGGACCGGCTCGATACGAACTCGCTGGTGCTGACGGAGGTGCTGAGGCGGCGGGGAGTGGAACTGGTCTCGAAGGCGGTCGTCGGGGACGACGTGGTCGAGATCGCGGAGACGCTGGATGCACTCCGGGAGCGGGCGGACCTGCTGCTTGTTACGGGCGGGCTGGGCCCGACGCGGGACGATCTGACCCGGGAGGGCGTGGCGCGGCTGCTGGGACGCGGTGTCGCCGTCGACGAAGGCGTCTGGGAGGAGATCGAGCGCGGGTTCAGAAAGCTCGGCCGCAAGATCCCCCGGGTCAACCGCAAGCAGGCGGAGCGGGTCGATGGCGCCGCGATGCTGCCGAACCGCGCCGGTGTGGCGCCCGGGCTGCGGATCGAGGACGCGGAGCCGTCGCCCCGGGGCACGACCTACTTCCTGTTTCCCGGGGTGCCGCGGGAACTGAAGGCTCTGGTCGCCGACGCCCTTGATCCGTGGCTGGCGGCGCGGGCCGAAGACGGCGCGGGGTTCGATCAGGTCGAGGTGCGCGTTGCCTGCCTGCCGGAGTCGGTGGTCGAGGAGCGGATCGGACCTGTCTACGAGCGCTTCGGCGACGAGTCGATTTCGGTATTGGCGCGGCCGGGCGAGATCCGGCTTCGTCTGCGCGCAGACGGTCCGACGAGCAGCCGTGCCCCGCGGCTCCTGGAGATGGAGGAGGGGGTGCGGGACGCGTTGGGCGAGGCGGTGTTCTACGTCGGCTCGATCGAGGACGGCATCGAGTTCGAGGCCGCGGTCGGCGACCTGCTGGCGGCGCGCGGCGAGACGGTCGCGGTCGCCGAATCCTGTACCGGCGGTCTGCTCGGCCAGCGGCTCACCGCGACGGCGGGCAGCAGCGCGTACTTCGTGGGTGGCCTCCTCGCTTACTCGAACAAACTGAAGATGCGCCTGCTCGACGTGCCTCGCCAGACGTTGGTGGAAGATGGCGCTGTATCGGGACCGACGGCGCTGGCGATGGCCAAGGGCGCCCGGGAGCGTTGCGGCAGCGACTACGGGATCGGGATCACCGGCGTCGCGGGCCCCGGCGGCGGCAGCGAGGCGCGGCCGGTGGGAACGGTCCACATCGCGGTCGCCGGACCGGCAGGCGCCACCTCGCACTTCGAGGCGCGATTCCCGGGCGGCCGGGCGCGGGTGCGGCAGCTCTCGACCCAGTTCGCGCTCGAGCTGCTGCGGCGGATGCTGCGGCCGGGGGAGCCCGGGCGAGACCTGCTGCCCTGGGCGGCGCCGCGCGGGGAGGGGACACCGTGACGACGATCGGTCCTGTCGTCGCCCTGGCGGCGTACCTTCTGGGGTCCGTGCCGTTCAGCTATCTGATCGTGCGGATCCACCGCGGGATCGACGTGCGCACGATCGGCAGCCGGAGCGCCGGCGCGACCAACGTGCTGCGCGCGTCGGGCAAGTGGGCGGCCCTTCTCGCCCTGCTGCTCGATGTGGCCAAGGGCTCGGCGGCGGTGGTTGTGGCGCGTACGCTCGAGGTCGGGAGCTGGTGGCTTGCGGCTGCCGCGGTAGCGGCGGTGGTGGGGCACGTGTTTCCCCTGTTCCTCGTCTTTCGCGGCGGCAAGGGCGTAGCCACGGCAGCCGGCGTGCTGGCCGTGCTCGTGCCTTGGGCCGGGCTTGGCGCGCTGGCCGTGTTCATCCTGCTGGTGGCCTGGAAGCGCTACGTCTCCCTGGGGTCGATCTCGGCGGCGGCTTCCCTGCCGGTGTTCGCCTCTGCCCGCTGGTGGGGCGGCGCGTTCAGGGATGCCGACGGCCTGGACTACGGTCCGGCGCTGCTGGCCGGTGTGTCCGCGATCGCCGTCCTGGTGATTTTCGAACACCGGGCCAACCTGGCCCGGCTGCGCGCGGGAACGGAGTCCCGGCTAGGTCGGAAGCCGCCGCCGGCCGAGGCTGCCGAGTGACGATCGCGGACACAGGCAACGGCGTCGCCGTGCTCGGTGCGGGCGCCTGGGGCACCGCGCTCGCGGTGCATGCGGCCCGGGCGGGTTCGCCGGTCATCCTCTGGGCCCGGTCTGCCGAGTTCGGCGCGGTTCTGGCGGCGGAGCGGGTGAACGAACGTTACCTGCCGGGTGTCGAGTTGCCGGCGCAGGTTCGGGTCACCTGGGATCTGCGGCAGGCCGCGGCCTGCGACACCGTGCTGGTCGTCGTGCCGTCGCACGGCTTTCGGGCCGTCGTGCGGTCCTTTCTCAAGGCGCGGCGCGGCCTGGGCGATGGCGCGCCGCTGCCAGAGCGGGTCACCTTCGTTTCCGGCGCGAAGGGGATCGAGTCGGATCACCGCGGCGGTTTCCGGTGCATGAGCGACATCTGCCGCGAAGAGGCGGCAGCAGCCGGCACGGACGTTGATTTCGCCACCGTCAGCGGGCCCTCGTTCGCGGCCGAACTCGCCGCCGAACTGCCGACCGCCTGCGTCGTCGCGGCGGAGTCGGAGGCGGTGGCCGAGCGGCTGCAGGCGCTGCTCTCAACCGGATCGCTGCGGCTGTACTCCTCGACCGACGTGATCGGGGTCGAAATCGCCGCCGCCGCCAAGAACGTGATCGCGATCGCGGCCGGCGTTCTGGACGGCCTGGACTACGGATCGAACACGCGCGCGGCACTGATCACCCGCGGCCTGCACGAGATGATGCGACTCGGTCTGGCCTGTGGCGGCCGGCCGGCGACCTTCGCCGGTCTCGGCGGTCTCGGCGATCTCGTGTTGACGTGCACCGGCGGTCTGTCGCGTAACCGGAACACGGGGATCGAACTCGGCCGAGGCCGCACCCTCGAAGAGATCGAGGCCGGGCGCGCCGGGGTCGCCGAAGGGGTGCGGAACTCGCTCGCCCTGCTGGAGTTGGCGACCGAGAAGAAGGTCGAACTGCCGATCACGGAGCAGATGGTCGAAGTCCTCTATCGGGGCAAGAAGCCGGCTGACGCGATCCGGGATCTGATGCGGCGCGAGCTCAAGGTAGAGTCGGCGCTGTGATGGCCGAACCGGCGAGCGCGGCGCCGCCCTCTCCCGTCCAGCCCTCCGCCGCCGGCGAGCACGAGACCGTTCTGGTGCTCGACTTCGGTGGCCAGTACACGCAGTTGATCGCCCGCCGGATCCGGGAATTCCAGGTCTACTGCGAGATCCACCCCTTCGACCTGGACGTCGACCGGATCCGGGCCCGGCGGCCGATCGGCATCGTGCTCTCGGGGGGGCCGGACAGCGTCTACGAGCGGAACGCGCCGCAGGCCGACCCGGAAGTTCTCCGGCTGGGCATTCCGGTGCTCGGAATCTGCTACGGCATGCAGTGGATGGCTCACGTCCTCGGCGGCCGGGTCGCGGCATCGGGCCACCGGGAGTACGGTCGCACCCGGATCGCGTTGCTGGCCAAGGGCGGCGGTCTCTTCTCGGGACTCGGACCGGAGCAGAACGTGTGGATGTCGCACGGCGACCGGGTCGAGGAACTGCCGCCGGGCTTCGAAGCGACGGCGTCGACCTCCACGGTGCCGGTGGTGGCGGCCCAGGACCGTGAGCGGTCCCTGTTCGGCATCCAGTTCCATCCCGAGGTCACCCACACCGACAGCGGCGCCAGGATGCTCCGGAACTTCCTGCTCGACGCCTGCGGCGCCGCCGGGGAGTGGCGCATGGCGTCCTACGCCGACGAGGCGGCAGCCGCGATCGAGGCCCAGGTGGGCCCCACCGACCGCGTTCTCTGTGCGATCTCCGGCGGCGTCGACTCGGCGGTAGCGGCCAGTCTGGTGCAGCGCGCCGTGGGGAAACGGTTGACCGCGGTGTTCGTGGACAACGGGCTGCTGCGCAAGAACGAGCGCGCCGAGGTGGAGCGGAGCCTGCGCCGGGGGCTCGACCTGCGGCTGGTCGTGGTCGACGCCGCGCGGGAGTTTCTCGGTGAGCTTGCCGGGGTCACCGATCCGGAAGAGAAACGCCGGACGATCGGCCGCGTCTTCATCGAGGTGTTTCAGCGCGAGGCGGAGAAGCTGGAGCGGGCCGGCGAAGGCGCGGGCGCGATTCGCTTCCTGGCCCAGGGCACCCTCTACCCGGACGTGATCGAGTCCGTTTCCGCCTTCGGCCCGTCGGCGATGATCAAGAGCCACCACAATGTCGGCGGTCTGCCGGAACGGTTGGGCTTCGAGTTGATCGAGCCGCTGCGCTTCCTGTTCAAGGACGAGGTGCGCAAGCTCGGCCGCGAACTCGGCCTCGGTTCGGAGTTCGTGGGTCGGCATCCGTTCCCAGGGCCGGGCCTCGGCGTCCGGATTCTGGGCGAGGTCACCGCCGACCGGGTGGCGGTGCTGCAGGAGGCGGACGCGATCTTCATCGAGGAACTGCGCGCGGCGGGGTTCTACGACCGCGTGAGTCAGGCGCTGGCGGTGCTGCTGCCGGTCCACAGCGTGGGCGTGATGGGGGACGGCCGCAGCTACGAGAACGTCGTCGCCTTGCGGGCGGTCGAGACCGAGGACTTCATGACCGCCGACTGGAGCCAGTTGCCGCACGAGTTCCTGGGCCGGGTCGCGGGCCGCATCGTGAACGAGGTGGCCGGCGTGAATCGGGTGGTCTACGACCTGACCAGCAAACCGCCCGGCACGATCGAGTGGGAGTGAGGGCGGCCGCCGGTTGAGGACCGCCCGACGGCGCCGTTTCAACCGTCTGAGAGCGGTGCGATCCGGGCCGGGTCCTTGCGCAGAATGGTGGCGAGCCGCGCCTCCAGGCGGTCCTGCTGGCGCGGCACGACCTCGGCGCCGCCCCGGGCGGCCGGGATCCAGCCGCCGGCGATCATGCCGTGACCGCCGCCGCGGCCGCGGCGGCCGACCAGCCGGCGCATGACGCGAGAGGCATCCGCGCGGGTGTTCGTGGTGCGGATCGAGCAGTAGACCCGGTCCTCGTAGAGGCCACTGCACAACGACCAGGTCCGGCCCTCCATGCGCAGCAGCAGATCGGCGATCTCGGGCACGATGTCGGGCTGGGCGACCGCACCGAGCCGGCTCATGACCAGGGTGTCCACGCCGCGAAGGTTGGCCAGGGCCTCGCGCAGAGTCTCGAAGTAGTTGAGCGGCAGTCTGGGGTTCTGAATCCGGCCCAGCAGGCGCGGCAGGGCGCGGGCGTTGAAGTGATCGTGGATCAGCCGGTCCGCCTCGTCCGCGCCGCGGGAGAAGTCGAGGGTCTCGCTGCGTATCGCGTAGACGATCGCGGTCGCTTCGCGACGGGTGGCCGGAATGCCGGCGGCCAGCAGGTACTCGGCGACGATCGTCGCGGAGGCCGCGTAGTCGTTTCTCAGGTCGTGGAAGGCCGAGGCGGAAGTCCTTGGGCGGCGCGGATGGTGGTCGATGACGACTTCGGGCGCCAGATCGTCCGGCACGGGGCTGTTGCCGGTCGCCGGCTGGCAGTCGACCAGCGCCACGTACCGGTAGCTCTCGAGCTTGAGCCGCCGCGCCTGGCTGAACTGCATTCCGAGCGAGCGGACCATCTCCTGGTTCTCGGCCCGGCCGATGATGCCTCGGTAGGCGGCGGTGACGCGGCGCTGGAACCCGGAGCGGAGGACTTTCGCCAGAACAGTTGCCGCGGTCAGGGCGTCCGGGTCCGGGTTGTCATGGGTGAGGATGAGCCAGCGCCCCCGCGGATCCGTGCTCTCGATGTGGCTGCGGAACGCGGCGAAGCGGTTTCGGGCCAGCTCACTCAGCATCCCCTTCATGCTAGCGCTGCAGATCACTGGGTACGCCGGCCTGCTGGCCGGCATCGAGGCGAGCCGCGTAGGATGCCCACCCATGATCTCGGAACTGTTCCGCATTGGCCCGCTGTCGGTCTCGCCGTTCGGGCTGATGCTTGTGGCCGCTCTGTTCATCGGCAACCTGCAGTTGCGCTGGGGCCTCCGGCGCGTGGGCGCCAGCGCGGCGCGGGCCGCCGACGACGCCGCGGCGATTCTGCTGGCGGCCGCCCTCGGCGGGATCGCCGGGGGCAAGGCGTACTACGCGTTGCTCTACGGCGACTGGCATCTCCTGTACAGCCGCGCCGGTCTGGTCTGGTACGGCGGCTTCCTGGTCGGGGCAGCGGCGGTTCTGTTCGTCATCCATCGTCGCCGGATGCCGGCGTGGCCGACCGCCGATGCTGCGGCGCCGGCGCTGGCGCTGGGCTACGGCATCGGCCGCATCGGGTGCTTGCTCGTCGGCGACGATTACGGTGCGCCGACCGACCTGCCCTGGGGAATGACCTTCCCCGAGGGGCCGATCCCCACGGTGGCCAGCGCCCTGCAGCGGGAGTTCGGTGTCGATCTTCCCGCCGGCGTGGCGCCGGACGCCTTGGTCGCGGTGCATCCCACTCAGCTCTACGAGACCTTGGCGGCACTTCTCATCTTCTGGTTCGGTCGGTCGCTTCTGGCGCGGGGCACACCGCCCGGCGGCGTCGTGTTGCCGGTCATGGCTCTGCTGTCGCTGGAACGCTTCCTGGTCGAGTTCCTGCGCGCCAAGGACGATCGCTTCTTCGGAGCGCTCACGGTGGCGCAATTGATCGCGGCCGCTCTCCTGCTTCTGGTCGTTCTGCTATGGCTGCGCCGCCGCCGCGCGTCCTGACGATCGCCGGCTCCGACTCCGGGGGCTGCTCGGGAGTGCCGGCGGATCTGCGAACCTTTGCGGCCTACGGGGTTCACGGCCTGTGCGCACTCACCGCGGTCACGGCCCAGACCGCGAGCGAGGTGCGGGCGGCTGAACCGGTGGGTGCCGGGCTGCTCCTGCGGCAGTTGGAGGCGGCTGCCGAGATCGGTATCGACGCGATCAAGATCGGCATGCTCGCCGATGCGGCCACCGTCGAGGCGGTCGCGGACTGGTTGGACACGCTGCCGCCGACGCCGGCGGTGCTCGACCCGGTGTTCCGGTCGACATCGGGCGCGGCGCTTCTCGAGGCGGACGCTCTCCCCCTGGTCGTGGAGCGGCTGCTGCCGAGACTGCTGCTGGTGACACCGAACCTGTTCGAAGCGGAGAGGCTGAGCGGCATGGCGATCGGCGGCCCGGACGATGCCCGGGCTGCCGCGCGGCGGATCGAGCGGATGGGGCCGGGCGTCCTGATCACCGGAGGCCACGGCTACTCCGCCGCGGCGGGGGCGTCGGACGGCAGCAACGGCGGCGAACTGACCGATCTCCTGTTCGACGGGAACCGGTTCGAGGCGTTCGTCCACCCGAGGATCCGAACCCCGTGGCGGCGCGGCACGGGCTGCACCCTGTCGGCGGCCATCGCGGCGGGTCTTGGCTTGCACATGCCGCTCGAGCGGGCTGTGCGGCGGGCGGTCGCCTTCGTCGAGAGGGCGCTGCGGGGGTCGTACCCCCTCGGCCGGAGCGGTCGCCACGGCACCCTCGACCCGATGGCGGGGCGTCGAGGCCACAGGTGAGGCGTGTCGTCCGGAATGGCTCGGGTTGACGCCTTGTTCTCCGGGCTGCTGCCGTCGCCTATAATCAAGAGTCCATGGTTCGATCCTTCCGCCAGGTGCTGGCTCCGCACGCCGCATATCTGATCGCCGGGTTGCTGCTGATCGGGGCGGTCGCCGTCCCGGCCCAGGAGAGGCCTTCTCAGACGCCTCGCGCCACCTTCGAGGAATCTGTCCACGTCAAGGTCGTCAACGTCCAGGTCTTCGTCCGCGACAAGGACGGCAACCCGGTCACCGGCCTGACCCGGAAAGACTTCGTTCTGAAGGAGCAGAAGGACCCGGTCACGATCACGAACTTCTACGAAGTCCAGGATCGGGTCAAGGTAAGCGACGTTCCCGGCCTGGTGCCGGACGAACCCGAAGTCCGGTTCGTGGATCGGCCGGGACTGGAGCGCCGGGGTCGCGTCGTGCCCGAGGACGAGCGCCTCAACCTCGTGATCTACATCGATCATCTGAACATCCGGCCCCAGAACCGCAACCGGGTGTTCCGGTATGTGCGCGAGTTCCTGCGCAAGGACGTGACGCGCGATGACCGGGTCATGCTCTTGAGCTACAACCGCTCGGTGAAGGTCGAGCGGGACTTCACCAGCGATCCGCAGATGATCGCGAACGCCCTCTACGAACTCGAGAAGCACACCGGCGGCAGGACGCAGTGGGACTCGGACCGGGCCGACCTCATCCGTGACATCGGCGAGGAGGATCGCCACTACGAGTACGTGCAGGGGCGCGTCCGGATCTACGCGCAGTCGATTTTCAACGACATGCAGTTCACCATCGACGGGCTGAAGGACACCGTCATCTCGCTGGCCGGCCTGCCGGGCCGCAAGGCCTTCATGTACGTCTCGGACGGTTTGCCGATGCGGGCCGGGGCGGACATGTTCAGTGCGCTCGATGAACGCGGCCGGTCGGTGGACTCGGGGAGCTACAACCAGAACTTCTTCCTGGATTCGCTCCAGTACGACTCGAGCCGGCGCTTCTCGGACCTGGTCGACGCCGCGAACGCGAACGAAGTCTCCTTCTACACCGTCGTCGCCGCGGGGCCGATGGGCATCAACTCGCGGGACGCCTCCATGCAGGGCATGGCGTTCTCGTCCAACATCGACTCGGTGGCCCGGGACAACGTGCACTCGTCCGTCATGTACATGGCCGACGAGACCGGCGGTCAGTACATCGTGAACACGAACAACTTCCGCGACGGCCTGAACCGCATCGCCCTCGACTTCACGAGCTACTACTCGCTCGGCTTCCAGCCCGGTCATGCGGGTACCGGCCGGAAGTACGGGCTCAAGGTCGAGTTGACGGACGAGGCGAAGAGGCGTCTGGGGTTGAAGCGGGACCGGTTCGTGAGGCATCGCCTGAGCTACCGAGACAAGTCGATCGATATGGAGATGACCGAGGGGACCCTGGCGGCGCTCAAGCTCGGTTACGAGAAGAACGACCTGGAGATCACTCTGGTCAAGACGGACGAGATTCGTCGAGAGGAACAGGGGCTCTACACGGTCCACCTCGATGTGCGGGTGCCGATCGGCGAGATGACGCTGGTCCCGGTGGGTACGGTCGGAGAGCACCTCCTGAGGGCGCGGGTCTGGGTGCAGGCCCTGGCGTCGAACGGCGACATCTCGCCGCCCCAGGTCGAGCCGTTCGAGCTCACCATCCCGGCCGAGGATCTGGAGCGCGCGCGGGAGAGCTTCTACACCTACACGCTGCCGTTGATCATGAAGGAGGGCGATCAACGCCTGACGATCGCGGTGCGGGACGAGGTGGCCGGCCAGACTTCCTTCATCACTCGAACCTTGCGGGTCGGCGCCTGACCAGCGTTTGGCCGGTGCGTTACGGGTAGGCTCACCGGGGCTGCCTGGAGGCTGAGCCGTTGAAGACCACGAAGATCGTCGAGTCCCTGAGCGTGTTGAGTGGGCTGGGAGGTGCTCTGGCGCGTTCCGCCGGGGCCCTGCTCGAAGCGGAAGTGGATCAACTGCGCTTCGACCTGGCGCAGAACTGGCGCCGTTTTCTGGGCCTCGTTCTGCTTGCGGGACTGGTGTTCGGCGTCGCCTTCTGGGCCCTCGGCGCGCTCCTGTTCGCGGCCGGAGCCGGTCTCGCGAATGTGCTGCCGCTCTGGGCTGCCGCGCTGGCGGTCGCGGTCGGCCTGCTGGCACTGGCGCTGATCCTGCTCTGGATCGTCCGCGTCAGGGCGCGCCGTCTCGAGTCGCCCGTGAGTACCGTGAAGCGCCGCGTCGGCAGTCATGTGGCGTTCTGGCAGGCCCTTCTGGACGAAGCCGCCGGCGCGAGGGACACGGTTGACTCGGTTGCGGACGGGGAAGCCGACGAGTCGTCGGGAGGCGGATCGTGAGCCGCCGGTCGGAGGCGCGCGCGCGGGCGGCTGTGCTGGCGGGCCGGCGTGACGACACGCGAGAGGCACTGGACCAGGTTCGCAGGGCTCTCGGTGACGTGGGCGGAACCAACCTGAGCCGGGTTCGCACAGGTGGCGCCTGGGTGTTGCCCGTCACGGCGGGCGCTGTCGGGATCGCGATCGCGTGGTCGCTTAAACGGCTCTGGAAGAGGTGAGGACGTCTGCCGCCGCCACTCGACGTCTGCTCCTGTTCGCCAAGGAGCCGGCGCCCGGCGACGTCAAGACCCGGTTGATCGTTCCGGGCGGTCTCACCGCCCGTCAGGCCGCTTCGCTGCATGCCGCCCTGGTTGCGGACCTGAGCCGGCGGCTCGAAGCCGGCCGCTGGGACCTGGTCATGATGTGGTCGCTGTCGGAGGGGGATGATCCGCCGACCGACGTGGCGCCTGCCGGCGTGCCCTGGCGGCGACAGCGCGGTCACGACCTGGGCGAGCGGCTCTACCGGGGGTTGGACTGGGCGGCGTCCGGCGCCGGATACGCGGCGGCGGTCGGCAGCGATCACCCCGACCTCGATCTCGCGCGGGTGGAGACGGCGTTCGATCTTCTTGCCGCCGGACGCGACGCGGTCCTCGGTCCGGCTCGGGACGGTGGCTACTACCTGATCGCCCTGCGGCGCGAGGCTGTAGACCGTCGGTTGTTCGATGGAGTGCCCTGGAGCACGCCGTCGGTGCTTCCCGAGACGCTGTCGCGCTGCCGCGAGTTGGGGCTGGATGTTGCCCTTCTGCCGGAAGGGGATGACCTCGACACGGTGGACGATCTGGCGCGATTCCGGGCCGCTCTCGAATGCCGGCCCGAGTTGCGGTCCCTGTGCCCGCGAACCGCCGACGTGGTGGCGTCCTGGTCCCGCCGTCCGCCACCAACGGAGTGTCGGCAGTGAGAGTCGTCACCAGCGACGAAATGCGGTCGGTCGAGGCCGCGGCGATCTCCGGCCTGAACGTGCCGGCGCTGGCCCTGATGGAGAACGCGGCTCGCGCCACTGCCGACGCCATTGCCGAGTGCTATCCGCGCGCGCGCCGAGTCGCCATCGCCTGCGGCCGGGGCAACAACGGCGGCGACGGTCTGGCCCTGCTGCGCGATCTGACGGCGCGGGGGTACGAAGCGTCCGCCTTCATTGCCGGACCGCTCGACAGACTCAGCCTCGAAGCGACGCAGCAGTTCGTCTCCTGTGAGCAGCTCGGGCTGTCGCCTGCGGCGGTTCCCGAACCCGCCAAGTGCGAGGCGGTGGCTGGAGAGGTCGACCTCTGGGTCGACGCGCTGCTCGGCACGGGGCTGAATCGGCCCGTCGAGGGCCCGGTCGCCCGCTGGGTCGACTGGCTGTGCAAGCGGCGGGGAGAGGTTCCACTGGTCTCGGTCGATCTGCCGACCGGGCTCGATGCCTCCGCGGCCGTGCCGCCTGGGCCCCACGTCGTTGCCGACCTCACCGTGGCCCTCGGCCTTCCCAAGGTTGCGAACGTGCTGGCGCCCGCCTCCGACGCTGGCGGCCGGCTGCGGATCGGCGATCTCGGTGTGCCGCTGACCGAACCGCCTCCGGGGCCCGAGGCTCTCTACCAGTCGCGGCGGGAGGATCTGGTGGGCCGCCTCGGAGCGCGCGCACTCGATGGCCACAAGGGAACGTTCGGTCACGTCGTCGTGGCCGGCGGAGCGAGCGGCTACAGCGGGGCCGTGGTCCTGGCGGCGCGCGCCGCGGTCCGGGGCGGCGCCGGGCTGGTGACGGCGGTTGTGCCCGAACACCTGGTGGACGTGGTTGACGCCGGTTCGATCGAGTCGATGACCCTGGGCCTGCCCTCGGAACGGGGCGGCTGGTCGCGGGAGGCCGTGGAGCCGTTGCTGCTGACGATCGTCGATCGCGCCTCGCCGGGCGCCTTGGCGCTGGGCCCGGGCCTTGGCGTGAACGACGATGCCCGCGTTCTTGCCCGGCAGGTCGTGGCCCGGAGTGCGGCGCCCGTCGTCCTCGATGCGGACGGCATCTCCGCCTTCGCCGGCGATGCACGGGCGCTGCAGGCGCGCGACGCGGACCTCGTGATCACGCCCCATCCCGGCGAGCTGGCGCGTCTGATGGGCGTCTCGACCGCTGCCGTCGTGAACGACCGCTGGGGGCATGCGCGGCGGGCTGCTCGCGAGACCGGGGCGGTGGTGGTCCTCAAGGGCCGCCAGACGCTGATCTCGGACCCCGCCCTCGGCACCTGGGTGAACCCGACCGGCAATCCGGGTATGGCGACGGGGGGCAGTGGCGACGTGCTGACCGGGGTGATCGCGGCGCTCTTGGCCCAGGGATTGGAACCGCCTTCCGCGGCGAGGATGGGCGTTTACGTTCATGGCCTGGCGGGCGATCTGGCCGCCGCAACGTGGAGTGAGACATCGATGGCCGCCTCCGACCTGGTCGATGAACTCGGATCGGCGTTCAAGTCGCTGTTGGAGCCATGATCGTCCGCACCGGGAGCGCCGGAGAAACCCGGAAGTTGGGGGTCGAGCTCGCTGACCGGCTGAGGCCGGATGGCATAGCACTCCTGTTCGGCGACCTGGGTTCCGGCAAGACGGTTCTGACCCAGGGCATAGCCGAGGGTCTGGGGCTCGACGCGGGGCAGATCCAGTCGCCGACCTTCACGCTGATTCACGAGTACGACCGCGGCCCGGCGCGCCTGGTTCATGTCGACCTCTACCGACTGCAACCGGAGGAGGTCGAGGGGATCGGGTTGGAGGAGTTGTTGGCAGGGGACGGCGTCAAGGTCGTCGAGTGGGCCGACCGCCTGCCGTACTGGGTGCCGGCGACGGAGGTCCGGTTGGAGGTCGGTCGGGAACCGGGACAGCGGAGGATCGAGGTCGCGGACGGCGCCACTGGCGCCAGGACCGTTGCTAGAGTTCGGCCCCGGAACCAGGGCGGCTGACGCCGCGGACCTACAAAAGGAAGCGAGAAGAGAGTTCGATGGAAGTGCAACGCGTTGGCATCGTCGGCTGCGGTCTCATGGGCCGTGGCATTGCGGAGATCTGTTCGCGGGCCGGGATCCCGGTCACGGTCAGGGAGATCAACCAGGAAGTGCTCGATACGGGGCTCGGCGCGGTGCGCAGGTCCCTGGCCAAGAGTCTGGAGAGGCGGCGTATCGACGCCGAGGAGCACGACCGGGCGATCTCGAATCTGAACGGCACGGTCGACCTTGCGGATCTCGCCGGTTCCGACCTGGTCGTCGAGGCGATCGTCGAGGACCTGGAGACGAAGCGCGAGCTGTTCGTCACCCTGGACGACATCGTCGGCGACAACGCGATCTTCGCCAGCAACACGTCCTCGCTGACCCTGACCCAACTCGCCGCTTCCACGTCGAGGCCCGACCGGTTCGTGGGGCTCCACTTCTTCAACCCGGTGCCGGCGATGCGGTTGGTCGAGGTCGTCCGCACCCTGATGACGTCGGACGAGGCGTATGACGCGTGCTGGGATCTTGCCAAGCGGATCGGCAAGACGCCGGTCGCGTGCAAGGACAACTCCGGTTTCATCGTCAACCGGCTGCTGGTCCCCTATCTGCTGGATGCGATCCGCGCCTATGAGAACGGCATCGGCAGCCTGGAAGACATCGACACCGCGATGAAGCTGGGCTGCGGCTATCCGATGGGGCCGTTCACGCTGTGCGACTTCATTGGCCTGGACACGATGTACTACGTCGCCAACATCATGTTCGACGAGTACCGGGAGACCCGCTTCGCACCGCCGACACTGCTCAAGCAGATGGTGCAGGCCGGGCAACTGGGACGCAAGACCGGCAAGGGGTTCTTTGACTACCGCTGAACCAGCGCCGGCCAGAGCGCAGTTGGTCCTGCCCGAAGGGTCGGTGCAGGCAATCTGCGGCGCCCACGACGAGAACCTGCGGCGGGTCGAGAAGGCGCTCCAGGTGACCCTCGGTGTGCGCGGATCGGCGGTTCAAATCCAGGGTACGGCGAAGGCGGTGGGCCAGGCGGAGCGCCTGCTGACCGATCTCGGTGCGCTGGCCGCGAGTGGACGCAGGCTCAGCGGCGGCGACCTGGCGACCGCGCTGCGCGTGGTGGCCGAGGAACCGGCGACCTCCCTGGTCGACTTCTTCAAGACCGGAGCGTTGATCCAGGCCTCGCGTCGCCTCGTCGCTCCGCGCAGCCTGAACCAGAAGCGCTACCTGCGCGCTATGCTCGACCGCGACCTGGTCATCTCGACCGGGCCGGCGGGAACGGGCAAGACCTACCTGGCGGTGGCGGTGGCGGCTTCCGCGCTCAAGCAGGAACAGGTCCGGCGGATCGTGCTGGCCCGGCCGGCGGTCGAAGCGGGCGAGAAGCTCGGGTTTCTGCCCGGCGACCTGGCGGAGAAGGTGAACCCCTACCTGCGACCGCTCTACGATGCTCTCTACGACATCATCGGCTTCGACAAGGTCTCGCGGATGATGGAACGCGAGGTGATCGAGGTGGCGCCGCTCGCCTTCATGCGCGGCCGGTCGCTCAACGACAGCTTCATCATCCTCGACGAGGCGCAGAACACGACGCCGGAGCAGATGAAGATGTTCCTGACCCGCATCGGCTTCAACTCGAAGGCGGTGGTCAACGGCGACATCACGCAGATCGACCTGCCGCCCGGCCAGCAGTCGGGGCTGAAGCACGCTCTCGAGGTGCTTCGCGGCGAGGAGGACATTGCATTCGTGCGCTTCGGGCGGTCCGATGTGGTCCGCCACGAACTCGTCCAACGGATCGTCGGCGCCTATGACCGCTGGGAGGCTCGTTTCGGTCCCGACTCGGGGCGGCTGGAGGTTCGGTGAGCCCGTCGGCGAAGACGTCTCGGCGCCGCCGGACCGGGCGCCGGCGGGAGGCGCGCAAGCGGCTGCGGCGCAGCATGTTCCGGCGCCACGGCGAACGGTTGACCGTTGCCGGCCTGTGGCACTGGGTGCTGGAACTCGACGTCGTCTGGGTCGTGTTCATGGTCCTGGCCGGCACCTGGATCATGGCCCCGGCCGGGGTCTTCTTCGGTCCGGAACTGAGCGAAGGAGACATCGCGAACCGCGACTATCACGCGACGCGCGACGTCCTGATCCTGGACGAGGCGACCTCGGAGGAACTGAAGCGGCGGGCCCGTACCGAGGTCCGGCCGCTGTACGACTTCGACGCCGCCCAGGCTGAGGAGGTCGAGGGCCGGATCGGGCGGCTGTTCGAGATCGAGCGGGGCTTCGATGAGGTGGCGGAGCTCCTGCCGGAGGAGGACGTGGCCTCCGAACGGCTGTTGCGACTGAGGGAGGGCAGCGATCTGCGGGTCGACGAAGGCCACGCGGATCTGCTTGTCGCCCGCGCCGGCGATCAGGACGAAGGCGCGGAGCTGGAGGAGCGCCTCGTTCGTCTGGTCGGACCCCTGCTTCGGGAGGGGATCGTGGAGAACAAGGAGACCCTGCTCCAGAACCGGCTCGAGGGCGTGACGCTGCGCAACATGCAGACCGGCGAGGAGTCGGTCCAGTTCGACCTCTTCGGCTACCGCGGGTACCCGGTTGAGGTGGAGAGCTACCTGGAAGCGGAGGTCGGCCGGTGGGGCGGCTGGGCCCGCGCCGATCGGAACACGGTCGTCGACTTCCTGATGGTCAACCTGACCCCGAACATCTACCTGAACCTGAACGAGACCCAGGAGCGCCGGAACGCGGCCGCGGAAGCGGTCGGATCGGTGTTCAACCAGATCCGGGCGGGCCAGGTCATCGTGCGCAAGGGCGCCGTGGTCGACCAGGAGGCCATCAGTCTGTTGCGGGAGATGACGGGCAGCGAGGGGACGCTGACGCTGCTCCGATCGCCGCTGGCGTCGGCGCTGCTGCTGGGGCTGGCGGTGGCGTTCCTGTGGATCGCGTTCCGGCGCAAGCGGCTGGTCACCGTCGAGGCTCGCGCCTTCGGTAGCGTCGTGCTGCTGTTGATTCTGGGGCTCCTGGCGACCCGCTTCGGCTTCGTGGTCGCCGACGCGCTCGCCGCCTCCTTCGAGATCGAGGCGCTCAGCTCGGCACGTAGCTACGGCTTCACGATTCCGTTTGCCGCAGTTGCGCTGCTGGTGTCCGTGCTCTACGGCCGCGGCGCCGGGTTGCTTGCCGGCCTGGTCTTCTCGGTGCTGGTGGGGCGTCTCGGATGGGCGGAGACAACCGCCTCGCAGCTTGGGTTGGCGGGCGGCACGATGCTCTACGCGCTGACCGGCAGCCTCGCCGCCGTGTTCGCGCTCGATCAACTGAAGCAGCGGTCGGCGGTGATCAAGGCGGGCCTGCTGGTCGGACTCGTCAACATGGCTTCGGTGACCGTGCTGACCCTGCTGGACCAGAACGGCGCCACGTTCACCGGCTGGGGCTTCGAACTGCTCTGCGCACTCCTCGGCGGCCTGCTGGTCGCGGCCGCGGTCGGCTTCGCGATCCCCGTGTTCGAGGCGGCGTTGTTCCTGACCACGGACATGAAGCTGATGGAGCTGTCCGACACGAATCAGCCGCTCCTTCAGCGCGTCGCCTTCGAGGCGCCCGGCACCTTCCAGCACTCGCTGATGGTCGCCAATCTCGCCAAGGCGGGCTGCGAGGCGGTGGGCGGGAACCCGACGCTGGCGTATGTCGGAGGCCTCTACCACGACATCGGCAAGGTGCTGCGGCCGCAGTACTTCGTGGAGAACCAGCGCGAGGGAGACAACCCGCACGACAACCTCGCGCCGTCGATGTCGGCGCTGATCCTCATCGATCACGTGAAGGAGGGCGTCCGCTTGGCGCGGGAGCAGGGTTTGCCGCAGCCGATCGTGGACGCGATCGAACAGCACCACGGTACGCGCACCCTCGGCTACTTCCTCGACCGGGCGAGGAAGCGGGCGGAGCCGGGCCAGACGATCAGCGAGCGCCAGTACCGGTACATGGGCCCCATGCCCCAGAACAAGACGATGGGCGTGCTGATGGTTGCCGATACGGTGGAGGCCGCGAGCCGCACCCTCAAGGACTTCTCCGAGGAGTCGATCCGGGCGTTGGTTACGCGCCTGCTGGATGACATCGTCGAAGATGGTCAGTTGGATCAGACCGACCTGACCCTCTCCGACCTGCGCCGGCTGAGCTACACCGTGCAGAACGTCCTGAAGACGATCCACCACCACCGGGTGGAGTATCCGGGGTTCGACTTCAAGTCCGAGAGTCGTGGCTCTCTGCGGGTTCTTCCCGGCGGCGCGGGGAGCGGCGGGTCGGACTGAGCCGGGCGTGGCGACCATCGATCTGCAGGTTGCGGCCCCCGTGGAGGCCAGGTGTCAGGTCCATCTGCCCGGTCTCCGCCGCGTCGCTCACGACGTGGTCGTGGAACTGGCGTCGGCCCGGGCCACGCTGACCTTGCGCCTCGTCGACGACGACGAGATCCGGGAGCTGAACCAACGCTACCGGGCGGTCGATGCGTCGACCGACGTGCTCTCCTTCCCCGGCGAGACGACTCCGGAAGGGCGTCACCTGGGCGATGTCGTGATCTCGGTGGAGACGGCCATGGCGCGCAGCGGCACCGCCCTCGAGCGGGAGCTCCAGGTGCTCGCACTGCACGGAATCCTGCACTGCCTGGGCTATGACCACGAGACGGACGACGGCGAGATGGAGGCCCTGGAGCAGCGCCTGCGGGCCCACTTCCTGGGGCCGTACACGACCGGGACAGTGGCGTTCGTGGGGCGGCCGAACGCGGGCAAGTCGACGCTGATGAACCGGATGCTGGGCGAGAAGCTGGCGATCGTCTCGGACAAGCCGCAGACCACCCGCCACCGGTTGATCGGCATCCTGACCACGGAGCGAGGCCAACTGGTGTTCCACGACACGCCCGGCCTGCACCGGCCCCTGCACCGGTTGAACCGCCGCATGGTCCACGCCGCCTCCGCGGCGCTCAGGGAAGCCGACGTCGTCTGCCTGATCCGTGACGTGGCGGTTCCGTTCGGCAAGGGCGAGGCCTACGCCCTTGATCTCGTCGGCGCCGCGGTGGCAGCCCGACCGGAACGTCCGCTGCTGTGCCTGCTGAACAAGATCGACCAGGTCAAGAAGCACCGGCTGTTGCCCGAGATCGAGCGCTATGCCGGCCGCGGCGTGTTCAACGAGATCGTGCCCATCTCGGCGCTCACCGGGGACGGCGTGGAGCGGGTCCTGGAGATCCTCTGGCAGCACCTTCCGGTGGGCGAGCCGCAGCACGATCCGGAGATTCTGACCGTGCACACGGAGCGCTTCCTGGTGGCGGAGCTGATTCGGGAGAAGGTGCTCGAGCAGACGCGGGACGAACTGCCCTTCACGACCGCCGTCGTCGTCGAAGCCTGGGAGGACGTCGACGGGCGGACGGACCTGCTCGCGCACATCCTGGTCGACCGGGACAGCCACAAGGGCATCGTGATCGGTCGCGGCGGCCAACGGATCAAGGAGATCGGCACCGCGGCCCGCCGGGACGTGGAGGCCTTCCTGAAGCGGCGGGTGTACCTGGAGCTTGCAGGTGAAGAACCACCCTGGATGGCGGGAGGACACAGCGGTGCTCGGCCGTCTGGAGCCGGGCTAGGAGGGTGGGCGGCGCTAGCGGAGGACACACAGCGTGGGTTGCCAGTTGATGGACTCGCTGATAAACAGGCGGCCAAAGCGCTTTCGTGCATGCAGAAAATCGGTCGGGTCGGCGGCTCGGCACCATCGGTTCGGCGCGGCTTCACCGCGGTAAGGACAAGCAAAGGAGAACTTCATGGCAGAAGCTAGCCCCCAGTCGATCATTGGACGGATCCGGGACGAAGGCGTCCAGATCGTCGATCTCAGGTTCACAGACTTCCCCGGTCTTTGGCAGCATTTCTCGGTACCGGCTCGCGAGGTCGACGAGAGCACGTTCGAGGATGGGCTCGGATTCGACGGTTCGAGCATCCGCGGCTGGCAGGTGATCAACGAGTCGGACATGCTGGTCGTGCCCGATCCGAGCACCGCTTTCATCGACCCGTACTTCGAGGCGAAGACGCTGGTCATGACGTGCAGCATCGTCGATCCGATTACCCGTGAGAGCTACGGCCGCGATCCGCGCGGCGTGGCCAAGGCCGCCGAGGCCTATCTCCAGTCGACGGGCCTTGCCGACACCGCCTACTTCGGCCCCGAGGCAGAGTTCTTCATCTTCGACGACGTGCGCTTCGACGGCGGCCCGAACTTCGCGTTCTACGAGGTCGACTCGATCGAAGGTCGCTGGAACAGCGGGGCCGACGAGGGGCCGAACCTGGGCTACAAGCCGCGGTACAAGGAGGGTTACTTCCCGGTGCCGCCGACGGACAAGCACCAGGATCTGCGCAGCGAGATGCTGCTGACCCTCCAAGATGTCGGACTCCACGTCGAGTGCCAGCACCACGAGGTCGGCACCGGCGGCCAGGCCGAGATCGACCTGCGCTTCGGCCCGCTGGTGGAGACCGCGGACGGGATGATGCTCTACAAGTACATCATCAAGAACACGGCCGCCAAGCACGGCAGGACGGTCACCTTCATGCCCAAACCCCTGTTCGGGGACAACGGCAGCGGCATGCACACGCACATCTCGCTCTGGAAGGGCGGCGTCCCCCTGTTCGCGGGTGACGGCTACGCGGGCCTGTCCGACATGGCGATGCACGCGATCGGCGGCCTGCTCAAGCACGCGCCGGCGCTTCTCGCCTTCACCAACCCGACCACGAACAGCTACAAGCGGCTCGTGCCCGGCTTCGAGGCGCCGGTGAACCTGGTGTACTCCCAGCGCAACCGGAGCGCGGCGGTGCGGATCCCGATGTACTCGCCGTCGCCGAAGGCGAAGCGGGTAGAGTTCCGTTGCCCCGATCCGAGCTGCAACCCCTACCTCGCCTTTGCCGCGCTGCTCATGGCGGCGCTCGACGGCATCCAGAACGAGATCGACCCGGGCAACTCGCTCGACGTCGACATCTACGACCTGTCGCCGGAGGAGAGCCAGGGCGTTCCGACCACGCCGGCGACGCTGGACGAGGCGCTTGACGCGCTCGAGGACGACCACGACTTTCTGACCGCAGGCGGCGTGTTCGACGAGGACATCATCGAGAACCACATCGCGTACAAGCGAGAGAACGAGTGCCAGGAGGTGGCCCTCAGGCCGCATCCGCACGAGTTCGCGCTGTACTACGACATCTAAGGAGTATTCGTGCAAGCCATAGCGATTCGCACCCTCGGCGTCGTGCTGGGGTTGACGTTGACCGTTCCGGCCATGGCCGACGATTGGCCGCAGTGGCGGGGCGCCGACCGCTCCGGTGTGTGGCAGGAGGACGGCATTCTGGAGCGATTCCCCGAGGACGGCCTCGATGTTGTCTGGCGGGTGCCCATCCACGGCGGCTATTCGGGCCCGGTGGTCGCGGACGGTCGGGTGTTCGTCACCGACTGGCGTCGCGTTGAAGGGTCGCGCGCCATCATGGGGAAGGAACGCGTACTGGTTCTCGACGAGGAGACCGGCGAGGAGCTCTGGAGTCACGAGTGGGACACGAACTACTCGGCGCTCCAGCAGAGCTACGCGATTGGCCCTCGCTCCACGCCGGCCGTCGACGGCGACCGCGTCTATGTCATGGGTGCGGTCGGCCACCTGTTCGCGCTGAACGCGGAGACGGGCGAGGTGATCTGGAGCTACGACTCGGTGGAGCAGGGCAATGCCGGCATCGCGATCTGGGGCTTCTCCAGTTCCCCGCTCGTGCACGGCGACCTGGTGATCCAGATCGTGGGCGCCGAGCCGGACGGCAAAGTGATCGCCTTCAACAAGCACACGGGCGAGGAGGTCTGGCGGTCGCTGTCCTCGGACTGGGAGATGGGCTACGGCCAGCCGATGATCTTCGAAGCCGGCGGCGTGGAGCAGCTCATCGTCTGGGAGCCGCAGGCGGTCAACTCGCTCAATCCGGCGACCGGTGAGGTCTACTGGACCGTGCCTTGGGAGGTCGCCTCCGGGATGACCGTGACCACCCCCGTGATCGACGGCAACCGGCTCCTGTTCAGCCAGTTCTACCGCGGTTCCCTGTTGCTCGAACTGGCAGAGGACAAGCCCGAGGTCACGGAGTTGTGGCGCGGCAAGAGCCGCAGCGAGATGCCGGAAGAGACCCAGGGGCTCCACGCCTTGATCACCACCCCGATCCTCGAGGGCGACACGATCTACGGCGTCTGCAGCTACGGGCAGTTGCGCGGCCTCGACGCCGCCGACGGTTCGCGGTTGTGGGAGAGCGACAAGATGACCCGCCAGGGCCGCTGGGGCGCCGCCTTCATGGTCAAGCACGGCGACCGCTGGTTCGTGAACAACGACGTCGGCGACCTGATCATCGCTCGTTTCTCGCGGGACGGGTACGAGGAGATCGACCGCGCCAAGCTGATCGAGCCGACCGCGCGCTCCGGATTCGGGCCGCGGCGCTTCTACGACGCGATGGTCAACTGGTCCCACCCGGCTTACGCCAACCGCCACATCATCGCGCGCAACGACGCCGAGATCATTCGTGTCTCCCTGGCTGCCGAGTAGCGCGCTCGCCGGCGCCCTGGTCGCCCTCGCAACCCTGCCGGCCGCCGCCCAGCAGGGATCGGAACGCTGGGAGCCGGCGATCGCGGCCTTCGAAGCCCAGGACCGCGAGCTGCCGCCGCAGCCGGGCGGCACGATGTTCCTGGGATCCTCGAGCATCCGGTTCTGGGACCTGGAGCGCTGGTTCCCCGCGAGCCGCTTCCCGGGGCTACGGACCACCAACCGCGGCTTCGGCGGCTCGCAGATCGTCGACTCCCTGCACTACCTGGAACGCATCGTCTGGCCGCACCGCCCGGCCACGCTCGTGTTCTACGCCGGCGACAACGACATCGCGGCCGGCAAGTCGCCGGCGACCGTGGCGGCGGATTTCGGCGAACTGAGCCGCCGGGTGTGGGCGGAGTTGCCGGACACACGGCTCATCTACGTGGCGATCAAGCCGAGTCTGGCGCGCTGGGAGCTCGCTCCCGAGATGCGGGCCGCCAACGCGCTGATCGAGACATCGGCGGAAGAGGAGGCGCGCCTGACCTTCCTCGACATCGATACACCGATGATCGGCGAGGACGGGCGCCCGCGGCCGGAGCTCTTCGTTGAGGACGGTCTGCACCTGAGCGACGACGGCTACCGGCTGTGGACCGACCTGCTGGCGCCGCACCTCGACGCCCGCGACCCCGGGGGGCCGGTGGGGGAGCTGATCTTCCCGCTCGAGCATTGGCACAACCACGGCTCGTCTCTGGTCGAGTTGCCGAACGGCGACCTGCTGGTGGCCTGGTTCCACGGCTCGGGCGAACGGACCGCCGACGACGTACGCATCCTGGGCGCCCGGATGAGCGCCGGCGCCCAAACCTGGAGCGCACCCTTCCTGCTCGCCGACACGCCCGGCTTCCCGGATACGAACAGCACCCTGCTGCTCGAGCCGGTGGCCGCCGGCGGCCACAGGCTGTGGCTGTTCTGGCCGACGATCCAGGCGAATCTCTGGGAAAGCGCCCTGATGAAGGTCAAGGTCTCGACCGACTTCGAGGCGGCCGGGCCGCCGGTGTGGCAGTGGCAGGACGTGCTGCACATGAAGCCGGGCGACGGCTTTGCCGGCCTCGTGGCGAGCCGGACCGACGAGTACTTCCGCAGTCTGGGCTTCACCGGCGCCACGGACGCGGAGGCGCCCGAGGCGGTCCGGCGCTGGGCGGCCCGCAACCTGGAGCAGGCCGCGGACAAGCTGACCCGGCGGCTCGGCTGGTTCACCCGCGCGCACCCGGTCGTTCTGCCCCTGCCCTCGGGCGGTCAGCGACTGCTCGTGGGGCTCTACTCGGACGGCTTCAGTTTCGCCTCCGCGACCTACAGCGACGACGGCGGTCACAGTTGGACGATGAGTGAGCCGATCATCGGCGGCGGCAACATCCAGCCCACCTTCGCTCTGCGCCGCGACGGCGCCCTGGTCGCTTTCATGCGCGACAACGGACCGTCGCCCAAGCGGGCGCACATCGCCGAGTCGAACGACCTGGGCGTCACCTGGTCCATCGCCCGCGACCATCCCGACCTGGTCGAGACCGGCGCCGGACTTGAAGTCCTGAAGCTCGCGAGCGGCCGCTGGATCGTCGTCCACAACGACATCCCCGACGGCCGGTACCGACTCGCCGTCTCGGTGTCCGAGGACGAGGGCCGGACATTCAGGCGCCGGCTCTACATCGAGCGCCAGGAGAAGGGTGTCGGCCGGTATCACTACCCATCGGTCATGCAGTCCCGCGACGGCCGTATCCACGTCACCTACAGCTACCACGTCGCCGGCGCGCTCGACGACGGCGGCCAGGGCAAGAGCATCAAGCACGTGAGCTTCGACGAGGCCTGGCTGCTCAGCGCAAGCTGAGCCCCACTGGGTGCGCGGGCCTGCTGGCCCGCATCGAGCGCGATGCCGCGAAGCGGCGCGCGCGAGCTTTCCGCGCCGATCCGCTGATACCTTTCGCCCTTCCGCCATCACCCAACCTGGGAGCCGTCATGCGCCACCGACCAACCGTCATCGTCGCCCTGGTCGCCGCACTCTGCCTCGTCCTGCTCCCGGCGTGTACCCCCGAGAGCGGCGCCGGCGCCGGGACCGACACTTTCGCGGGTCTGCCAGTTGCAACACCCGAAAGCGCCGGCATGTCGAGCGAACGGCTGGACCGGATCGGGCCGGCGTTCGAGGGTTACGTGGCTGGCGGCAAGCTGTCCGGCGTGGTCACCGTCGTCGCGCGTGGCGGCAAGGTCGTTCACGTCGAAGCCAGCGGGCACCAGAACGTCGGAAACGGCGAGCCGATGACCGAGGACACGATCTTCCGCATGTACTCGATGACCAAGCCGATCGCGTCGGCGGGGCTCATGATCCTGTGGGAGGAGGGGCGCCTGCTGCTGTCGACGCCGGTGGCGCAGATTCTGCCCGAGTTCGCCGGCATGAAGGTCTACGTCTCGGGCGAGGGCGACGCGATGAAGACGGAGCCCGCGCGGCGGCCCATCGTCGTTCGCGACCTGATGACCCACACCTCGGGGCTGACGTACTCCTTCATCCCCAGCCCGGTGGCCGCTGGCTACACCGCGCAGGGGCTCGAGGGCTCGGCGGACGCGACGCCCCACGACGATCTCGCGCACTACGTCCGCGACCTCGCGGCGCAGCCGCTGCTGGTCCATCCCGGTACCGCGTGGAACTACAGCCTCGGCCTGGAGGTGGCGGGCCGCGCGATCGAGGTCGTGTCCGGCCGGACCTTCCGGGAGTTCCTGAAGGAGCGCATCTTCGATCCGCTGGGAATGGTCGACACGGACTTCTACGTCCCGGACGAGAAGCTCGACCGCTTCGCCGTGAACTACGCGCCGACGCCGGAGGGCGGCATGATGGTGGTCGACGATCCCGAGACCAGCGCCTACCGCAAGCCGCCCAGGGTCGAAATGGGAGGCTCCGGCCTCGTCGCCACTGCCGGCGACTACCTGCGCTTTGCCCAGATGCTGGCGAACGGCGGCGAACTCGACGGTGTGCGCGTGCTCGGGCCCCAGACCGTGGCCTTGATGATGGACAACCACCTCGGCTCGGCGTACGGACCGTCACCCTTGTCCACCCTGAACCTCGACATGGGGATGAGCGAAGGCATGGGCTACGGCCTGGGCGGGTACTCGATCACCGACACCGGGCTCACCGGACTGCCGGCCGAGGCCGGCGCCTACGGCTGGGGCGGCGCCGCCTCGACCGACTTCTGGGTCGACCCCGAGCACGAACTCGTCGGCATGGTGCTGACCCAGTTGCTGCCCACCGGCACCTATCCGCTCCGCCCCACGATGGAGGTGCTGACCTACCAGGCGATCGTGGAGTAGGGGCGGGGGGGCCGAAGAAGAGCGTCGACAACACGGACCCCGACACCCTACGACGAGACCGGTCGGCTGCACGAAGCCCAGCCACTCGAGATGGGCGAGCGTGTTCGCGTTCGGTTGGGCCATCGTCTACGGCGGGGCGAGCACGGGGATGACGCGGCGTCCAGCCTGACGGTAGATGCGGAAATCGGAGTCGAGCGTGAGAACCGAGGCGTTCTTTGTCTGCTCCACGATCCAGACCAGACAGGCATCCGCGAGCGACATCGGTACATTGCTGTAGCGTCGCATCAAGCGGCCGACGGTGCGGGCGTGGTCGGGGAATGCGAGTGGATCCGCGACTTTGAGGACACCGCGCTCGACGAGGGTGATCGGCAGGCTCGGATCGGCCGAGGCGCGAGCCAGCAGGAAGGAAGCCTCCGAGAGGACGGCTTCGCAGGTGAGCAGGGGCGGCGCCAGGGTCCTGAACTGATCGACGGCCCAAGCGTGATGCGCCTCGCGCGCGTCGAACGCCGCGACGATGGGCCCTGCGTCAACGACGACGGTCGGCTGTGGCACGGGCTCTTATCGTGGCCGGCCCGCGACCCGAGTCCGCGACGATCGCCTCCTCGAGGAAGCGCGGATTCGTTGCCAGGTCACCGTGGCCGCTGTCGACGGACCCGATGAGGTCGCTCATCAGATCGGCACAACTCGGCGCGGCGGGCTCGGGGAGGCCGTCAAGGCCCTTCTCGACGATATCGCGGAGAAGGGCCGACCGTGTGACGTTGCGCCTCCGCGCTTCGCTGTCGATGGCGGCGTGGAGCTCGGCGGGCAGCTTGATGGAGAGCGTGTGCATGAAGAAAGTGTAGTGCCAGTGGTTACAACATGCAATACGGAGCCGTCGTGACGGACCTTTCTCAATGCGGCGGGGTCAGTTCGTCTCCGGCCACAGGTAGACGATGCCGAGCGGCTCCACCGGCGGCACGGCGCGGACCTCGTAGAAGTCGCGGACGCGCTGGGGCTCCTGCTCCAGATCGCGGTCGAACTGCTCCAGGCGACGCCGCCAGGAGCGCATGTCGGCCGTCAACTGCCGCTCCTCGGTCTGGCTGAAGGCCAGGGTCCGTTGCACCAGCGCCGATTCCCGTCGCGCCAACTCGCCGCCGACGTGCCTGCGCTGGCTCTCCAGAGTCTCGCGGAGCTCCTGGCTTTCGCGCTCGCCACGCTCGCGCAGGCGCTCGGTTGCGGATTCCTCCATCGCGCTGGCGCGGGCTTCGAGTTGGGGCCGGAGTTCGTCGATGTCGCGAGAAGCCGAACCCAGGAGCCGGCGGACCACGACGTCGTTCACCGGGTGGCTGCCGGATCTCGCCAGCGACTGTTCGAGGAGGTCGAGGGCGCGAATCTCGGCGTCACGCGCGTAGGCGGCGAGCGGGGCGTTGCGGCGAGTCGGCTCGATCCACCGCGCCGCTACCGTGACCACCTCTTCGTGCAGCCGTTCGGCGCCCTTGCCGTAGAGGGTCAGCCGGCCGAGCAGGACGACCCGGGGGATCGAGTCGGCCGACTGGGCGAGGCAGGCGCGGGAGAGGTCGTGGTGGACGAAGCCCTGGGAACGGAAGCGGGCAAGCAGCGTCCCGGCGTTGCCGCGCGGCTTCCAGTTCTTCGTTGGCGATGCGCCGGCGCTCGGCGTCGATGTCGGCGTGCTCGGCGATGCGCTGCATCCGGTCGAGGAGGTCGTTTTCGCGCTGGAGGAGGCGCGGCAGCGAGCCGGGCAGGCGCCCTGCGCCGGATGCGGGCGAGACGCCCGCGTTCCCAGGGGCGGAGACGAAGCGGCCTGCCTGGTCCTCGGCGAAGCTGCCTCCGGCGCCGGCATTGGCGGCGCCAGCGGCCGCGGCCTTCCGGCGGCGGCGTTCGAGGGTGTTGCGGTGGGTCTTGAGGCTGCGCGCGAACGCCTCGATGGACGACAGCAGCCGCTGCTGGAGGCCGACGACGAGCAGGCCCGAGGCGGCGCGGGCCGACTTCGAGGCCGCCTCGAATCGCTCCTCGCGTGCCTCGCGGTACTCGTTGAGCAGGCGGGACAACTCGAGCTCGGGCGCGTCCACGGGGAGACCGTCAATGCTCACGCGGACTACGTCGCGCTTGGGGAATCCGCCCTGGACATCCCGAATGTCCTCTTTCAAGCGTCGCACCATGACCGCATCGAGCGACTTCTTGAGCACCTTGACGCCGCGGGTGAAGCGGTTCGGGTCGAGCAGTTCCAGCAGTGTGGAGAAGCTGTTCGAGTGGCCGTTGTGCGGCGTCGCGGAGAGGAAGAGCCGGTGCTCGAAGCGGCCGCAGAGGTCGCGTACGGCTCTGGTGAACTTCGACTCGATGCCGTAGCGGCCGCCGCTCGATGGCGCGGCGTGATGTTGCGGAGTGGCTCCATCTGGTACGCGTCGAGCTTGATGCCGGCGCGAAACGGCGCCTGGAAGAGGTTCGGATCGGTCGCGGTGACGCAGTTCCAGCGCAGCGTGTGCAGGAAGGCGCTGAAGCGGCGCGGCGTGTCGAAGCCCTTGGCGGCGAGCTCGGCCCAGCCGGCCTGCTTCAGGATGCGGCGGTCGATCTCGCAGTCCCAGAAGACCTCGATCTCCTCGCCCTGGGCGTCGTCCTCGGCGCAGGCGAGGCGGACGACCGAGGATTGGCCAGGCTTCTCGCCGGGTTGGACTTCCTCGACCAGCCAGCGGCGGCTGCGGACGTGGACCAGTTGGCCGACTTCGGGGTCGTGTTCGGGGAGTTCTGAAGTGGCGGTTGAGGAAGTCACCGGGCAAGCGTACAGGGAGGAATCTACGGATTGTGGTCCAGGTTCTTCGGTGACCACCGTGCCTCGTTGGTTGTCCCGTAGAGTACGCTGCCTGCCTTCCGTAGGAGTGGATACGTTCGAGTGAAGTCGTCTCGCCGTCGTCATAGGACTCGCCCCATGCCTCGTGCAGGAGTCTCTCGTTGGGAGCGCCGGGACTTCGTGGCCCCGGACAAAGGTAGAGGCGATGCCGATCTAATCGATCCTTGGGCGGTCGAGGAGAGTTCCCCCGCGCCTGGAGTGCGGGTTCGTGTCGAATCCGGCCGTGCGCGGTCGGCCCAAGCTGCCCCATCAGCCGTTGTCTCCACTGCTGGGGGCTCGGAAGATGTCCTTCCGGTTGCGAGTGACGCGCCGGAGTCGGTCGGTGGACCGCCAGACTTGCGGGGAGGTCGCGACAGCGATTTGGAAGGCGCCGGGGTTTTGGAGGACCTCACCGAGGTTGCGACCGACGAGGGTCCCGAACCACTCCCGGAAGAGGCGACGTACGGCCCCGCTGCTGAAGGTGTTCTGTACCTGGAAGAGCCGCCCTTTGACGACGCGGCAGAGTTCCTGGGGCTGGAGGACTTGGTAGACGACTTCGATCCGGAGGCCAGTCGTTCTCCGTGGGATTCCGAAGTCGAAGAGATTCTTGGGGACTATCTGTCTTCCGAGAAGGCTGCGAAGATCGCGAAGCTCCTGAAGGTGAGACGCGAGTCGGAGCGCTTGGCGGCGTTTGCGGATCTCCAGGACCTTTTCACTGAGTACTCGCATCCTGCGACGTTCCGGGCGATCAGCGGTCTCTGCCGTACGGGGATTGACCTGGACATGTTGATGACGACAGTGACGCTCCGAAACCTCTGGCTCGACGAACCTTGCACGTGGCAACGCCGCGGCGGCGGTCTGCACTTGCCGTCCTGGGGGCTGGCGTTGCGTGTTGCCGAGGCGCGGGCCGAGTGGCCCGTCGAACAGATGCTCGACCTCGGATGGCTTCGGGATTGGCACTCGCTGGCAGTGGGAAGCCCCGGATATCCAAGCGTAGTTGCGTACGTAGAGGTTGTTCTGGAGCGGATTCCGGGGGATCCGCGATGGGCGGCGTTGAGTCGTCGTGCGAGTGCTTTCGACCAAGCCGTGACCACTGCCGACCTTGGCGGCCATCGGCGACGGCTCAACTGGGCTGTGGACCGGGCCGACGATCGTTGGCGGTACTTCTTCGATGTCGAGGCAGGCACGGCGGATTCGAAGAATGCCTGGTGAACGCCTGATTCCGACCGCTGGCTGTTGGGTGCGACGGTGCGCGGAGGATCGCGACCTGGGTCGGGTCTTGGGGTACCGGAAACGTGGCGACTCTGTCGAGCTGGAAGTCGAGTGGCCAGGCCAACGGGTTCGGTGGGAGCCGCTCAAGGTCCTGCGAAGTGGGTTCCAGGTGAGGTGGACTGTGCAGGACGTACCCGTTTCGGCTACTCGGAAAACGCTTGGGATCGGAACTGTAGTCGGCGTCCGCCATCTGGCAGGTAGGGAACAGGTCCTGGTGCAATGGAACGACGATGGCCGGTCCCTGTGGTTGCCCTACGAGAATCTGCGGCGGGTCAAGGACGCGGAGATGCGGTACCGGCGAGCGGAACTTGGGACCGACGACCATGCCGAGCGCTTCAGGCTCAAGTTCTTGGCCCATGCATTGGAGAACTGGAACCAGCTCACCGGGTCGTTGGATCGGCTGGATGTGGACCCTCTGCCCCACCAACTCCACCTCGTGCACCGGATTCTCTCGTCGGGGAACAACAACTGGCTCATTGCCGACGATGTGGGGTTAGGCAAGACGATCGAGGTTGGCCTGTTGCTCGCGGCGCTGAGTCGGCGCGGGCAGGCCCGACGGGTGTTGATCGTCACGCCGGCGGGTTTGACAAGACAGTGGCAGGACGAGCTGAGATACAAGTTTGAGCAGGACTATCGCATCTTCGGAACGGATTTTGATATCCCTGCGGCCGAGCACTGGCGGTACTACGATCGAGTCATCGTCTCGCTCGACTTGGCGAAGCGAGAGGAGCGGCTCGCGCTGCTTCGGCAGGCTGGCGGGTGGGATGTGGTCGTGTTCGATGAGGGTCACAAGCTGAGTCGCCGTGGTTCAGCGCGTACCGAAAGGTACCGCCTCGCAGAGACGCTGCGTCCTTTGGCCGACGGCTTCCTCGTGCTCAGCGGAACGCCTCACCAGGGATACGCGGATCGCTTCGTTTTCCTTCTGGAATTGGTGCGCCCGGACCTTCGTGAGCGGATCCGGACGCTCGATCTGCATCCTGAAGTCGTAGGCGAACTTATCCTGCGCAATCGGAAGTCGAGCGTGACGGATGCCGAGGGACGTTTCATCTTCAAGGGGCAGCAGGTGCATCGTGTGCCGATTCAGCCATCGCCGGAAACACGTGAGTTCAACCGAGCGCTGCGGGAGTATCTGCGACGGGGCTATCGGGCTGGCGAAGAGGGAGGAGGAAAGCAGCGTGCAATCGGTTTCGTGATGACGGTGTACCGAAAACTGGCCTCGTCAAGCATTGCCGCGATCGATTGCGCTCTGCGCCGACGGCTGGATCGTCTTGGTCATCAGGAGGGTGCGCCGGCGGAGGGGCCGGACCTTGACCACGCCGCCGTCGACATCGAGGACCTGATCGAGGGCGGGGACGACCAGGACGATCTGGCCGAGACAGGCCGAATGGCTCAGGTGCCCGAGTTCTTTCAGTTCGAGCGCCGGATGATCGCTGGACTGTTGCAGTTGTGTGCACGGATACGACCCCAGGACGAGAAGCTTCGCGTCTTCCTGGAGGACGTGGTCGCCGGGATCCACGAGAAGGAGAAACTGCTGGTCTTCACTGAGTACCGCATGACGCAGCAGTACCTTCGGGAAGAGTTGGAGAAGCGCTTCCCTGACGCGGGAGAGGTTTTGCTGATTCACGGCGGGATGAGTCTTCCCGAGAAGCTCGCTGCGATCGCCGAGTTCAACGATGGCGCTCCCCGCTTTCTCGTGTCGACCGAGGCAGGTGGCGAGGGGCTGAATCTGCATCGTTCGTGCCACATCATGGTCAACTACGACCTGCCGTGGAGCCCGGCAAGACTTGTGCAACGCATCGGTCGCCTGTACCGGTACGGACAGGAGCGTCCCGTCGTCGTCTTCAATCTGCATGCGAAGGACAGCTTCGACAACGCTTTGATCGACCTGATGCTGAGCCGCGTGGACGCCATCGTGCGCGACATGATGCCGGTTGGCGAGGAGTTCAGCGAGCGATTGCACACGGAGATCGTCGGCGAAGTGCTGGAGCAGGTGGACATGGCCTCCGTGCTCAGGAGTTCGACTGCCTTCGTCGTCGAACGTAGCAAGAAGCAGGTGGATGATGCGGTCGAACGCGCGCGGCGGGCGAGAGGCCTCCAGGAGGAGATTCTGGCCTTTGCTTCCAGTTTCGATCCGGATGCCTTTCGCGGCGTTGTCAATCTGACCATGGACCACGTTCGGGCGTTCGTCGAAGGCATGCTGCATCGGCTTGGTGTTGAGACGAGGAATCTGCGCCACGGCGGTCGCGTGGTGGAGTTGCGGCTACCGGAAGCGTTCAGGGGCAGGTTCGCGGAATTCGGACGACGGACCGTCGTCGACGTGACGACTGATCGTCGGTTGGCGCAGCGCTTCCAGGACGACATCTTGCTTGATTTCGGGAGCGAGTTCTTCCGCTATCTCATCGAGGAGGGGAAATCGTTGAGGTTTGACGGTGTCTACGGTTCCGTCAGCGGTTGTGGGGCAGAAGGGGCGTTGGCGGCGATCAAGGTGCGGTGGCAAAACGACCAAGGCGCTCCGGTCCTCGACGAGCTCCTGGCTGCCTTCGTCGACGGAAGCAGTGGAGATGTGGAAGCCGGGCCGGCGTTCGTTGCGAAGTGGCTGCTCGGCGAAGGAAGTGCAGCTTCGGTCCCGTCCGGTACCGTTGAAGGCCGGAGGGAGACCATTCGCCAACTGAAGTCGGCTGGGGAACTTCGGCTGCTGAACGAGAGCACACGGTTCAAACATCCGAATGGCCTGGTGCTCCTGGCGGCCGGTGACTTCTCGCGCGGGGACGACTGAATCTCGGGCTCGCCGCTTCGCGGCATCGCGCTTCATGCGGGCCAGAAGGCCCGCGCACCCAGAGCACCGCCGTCGGTGCGGCGTACTTCTCTACTGTGACCGGTTGAGAATCGCTGCGGGCGGGGGCCGGCTGGCCACGCCTCAGGCGAACATCACAGCCGCCGCCAGCTCCCTGAGCGCGGTCGGATTCCCCAGCACCTGCCGGTCGTAGCCGACGCGCTTGTAGAAGATGTGCATGTCGCACTCGTGGGTGAAGCCGATGCCGCCGAAGACCTGGGTGGTCATGGTGACGGCGTGGCTGGCGACCTCGGTGGCGTGGGCCTTGAGCAGGGGGGCGAGGTGGTCGATCTCGTCGGAGCCCTCGTCCCAGGCGTCGGCGGTGTGCCAGAGCAGGGACTCGACGGGCTCGACTTCGGCCAGGACTTCGGCGCAGATGTGCTTGACGGCCTGGAAGGAGCCGATGATGCGCTCGAACTGCTTGCGGTCCTTGGCGTATTCGACGGCGATCTGGAGTCCCTTCTGGGCCGCGCCGAGGGCGTCGGCGGCGAGGGCGATCTGCGCCGCGTAGACGGCGCGCTCCGTGCTCTGGGCACTGCCGCCGAGACTCTCGGCGGCGTTCAGGTCGACGCCGGAGAACGTGACTTCGGCAACCCGGCGGGTGTCGTCGACGGTCTGGAGGGGCTCGATGTCGATCCCCGCGGTGGTCGCCTCGAGCAGGTGGAGACTGCCTTCGGATTCGAGCAGGAACGCGTCGGACCAGGCGGCGTCGGGCACGTAGAGCACGGTCCCGTCGACGCGGCCGTTCTGGATCGGGGCGTCGAGGATCGGGGTGACGAGCAGCCTGCCCTCAGCGATGCCTTCAAGCAGCTCGTTCCGCCGCCCTCCGGCGCCGGCGCCCGCGATCAGCAGCGGCGCCAGGACGTAGGACGAGTGGAAGTTGACCGGCGCCGCGGCGCGGCCGATCTCCTGGGCGGCGATCGCGGTTTCCTGCATACCAAGTTCCGAGCCGCCGAGGTCCATGTCGACCAGGAGGCCGGTGATGCCCTGGTCGCCGAGTTGGCCGTGGATCGCTTCGTCCCGCCCCGACTCGGAGTCCATCACCCGACGGACGCGCTCGATCCCCACGTCCTGGGCGAGAAAGCGGGCGATCGAGTCTCGAAGCAGCTCTTGCGGCTGCGTCAGTCCAAAGTCCATGTTGGACTCCTTCGCGTGGTTCGTGGAGCGAGGCGGCGCGGACTCTAGGCCGCTGCCGGCTTCGGCTCCCGGGGCAGTCCAAGCCCCCGCTCGCCGATGATGTTCTTCTGGATCTGGGCGGTGCCGCCGCCGATGATCAGGCCCAGGGCGTACATGTAGTTGCGCTGCCAGTTGCCGTAGTCGCGGACGTGCTTCGAGCCGCGCCTGAGCACTCCGCGTTCGGCCATGGCGTCGATCGCCAGGGCGCAGACATCGTAGTTCAACTGGCAGTTGTTCAGCTTGACAATGAGACCGCCGGCGCCCGAGTCGCGCTTCTTCAGGCGGTCGGTAAGGAGGCGCAACTGGTGGTACCTCATCGCCTGCACCCGGCCCTCCAGCTTGAGCAGCCGGTCGCGGTAGACGGGCGAATCGATCAGGCCGGTCTCGCGCAGGATGTCGACGCAGCCGGCGAGATAGTTCTCGGTCGCGTTCGACCGTCCCAGCATGTTGCGCTCGAAGCGCAGCGTGTAGGTGCCGACCTCCCAGCCCTGGCCCGGGCGGCCGATCATGTTCATGGCCGGCACCCGAACGTCGGTGAAGAAGACCTCGTTGAAGGAGGCGTCGCCGGTCATCGTCATCAGCGGCCGCACGTCGAGCCCGGGCGTGTCCATCGACAGAACGATGTAGCTGATGCCGCCGTGCTTCCCGGCGTCCTGCTCGGTGCGGACCAGGGCGAACATCATGTCGGCCTCGCGGGCGCCGCTGGTCCAGATCTTCTGGCCGTTGATCACGTACTCGTCGCCGTCGAGCCGCGCGGAGGTGCGCAGCGACGCCAGATCGGAGCCGGATCCCGGCTCGCTGTATCCCTGGCACCAGATCAGCTCGCCGCGGATCGTGGGGCCGATCAGCTCCTGCTTCTGGTCCTCGCGGCCGAAGTGCAGCAGCGTCGGAACGAACATGCTGATGCCCTGGTTTTCCATGCCGAGGGAAATCCCGGCACTCTGGAACTCCTCCTCGATCACCAGGCTCGAGAGGGCGTCGGGCTCGCGGCCGGCGCCGCCGTAGCGCTTCGGGATCTCGCGGCCGGCGTAGCCGCCGTCGACGAGCCGTTGCTGCCACTCGACGACTCGCCTGCGGACCTCTGATTGGTCGCCGCCGAAGCCGGGTCCGGCCGGGACGGCCACGTCCTCGTTGGCGGCGAAGAAGGAGCGGACCTCCTCGCGGAGCTCGCTGTATTCGGAACCGATCGATGTATCCATGATGGGCGCGACTTTATCGCGCTCGGGGTGCTTCGTCAGCGGCTCGGAGCATTCGGAGTAAGCTGTTCGGTCCGACAGGGCGGGAGGGCTGGCAACGACTAGCGGCGGCGGGGGCCAAATGAGCGACTACACGGTTGGGGGAGACTTGGCGGCAGAGGTTGACGGCGCCGGCGAGCAGGCGCCGTCCAGTCGTGATGCCCTGCGTTTGGAACAGTTGCGGCAGGCGGCGGCTTCGTCCGGCGTCGACGCGGTCGTACTGACGCCGGCGGCCACGATGACGTGGCTGCTCGGCCATCACTTCGACGCCCACGAGCGACTCTTCCTGCTCATCGTGCCGACGTCCGACGCGCCGGTGGCGGTCGTTCCGGCGCTGGAGGAGGCGAACTTCCGCGGCGCGGCGCCGTCCGTCGAGTCGATTTATCTCTGGGACGACGCGGACGGGCCCGAGAAGGCCGCCGCGGAGGCGTTCAAGCGCCTGGCCAAGGCGTCCCGGGTGGCGGTGGAGCCGCTGAGCCTGCGCTTCATGGAGTTCGAGCACGTTCGCCGGGAGCTCCCGAACGCCCAGATCGAGAGCGCCGAGAAGATCGTGATCGCGTTGCGGCTCAAGAAGAGCGACGAGGAGGCGGCCGCGATGCGACGAGCCTCGAAGATCGCGGAGGCGGCGATCGAGTTCACGCTGCGGGACGTGCGTCCCGGGCGCAAGGAGATCGAGATCGCGTCCAAGCTCTCGAGCGAGTTGCTGCGGCGGGGCGGAGGCGGCATCTCGTTCGGACCGATCGTCCTGAGCGGACCCAAGTCGGCGTTGCCGCACGGCGTGCCGGACGAGCGCGAGATGCAGGAGGGCGAGTTCCTGCTGATCGACTTCGGGACGTCGTTCGACGGCTACCACTGCGACATCACGCGTACTTTCGTGGTCAGCGGTTCGCCCACCGACCGGATGCGGGAGGTCTACGAGGCGGTCCTGCAGGCGAACATCCGCGGCGTCGCGGCGTCCCGGCCCGGAGTGACCTACGACTACGTCCACAAGAACTGCCAGGCCAATCTCCACGCCCCTCGCTTCAAGGAGTTCATGACCCACCGCACCGGGCACGGCCTGGGACTGGAGATCCACGAACCGCCTTCCGTGATGGCCGGCAACGAGGATGTCGTCGAGGTGGGCGCCGTGTTTACCATTGAGCCTGGCCTCTACCTCAATGGCTGGGGCGGCGTACGCATCGAGGACAACGTCCGCGTGACGCCCGAAGGCTGCGAGCTGCTCACTTCATCGCCACGGGAGCTTCGCATCCTCGGCGCCTGAGTTCGTCTAGCCGGTTACAGTAGAAGGGCCGCTGAGCCGTGAAGCAGTAGCCCGCACCGTCCCCTGTCGCTTGCCCCTACCGTGCGATCCAGCCTATTGAAGGCCTGCCTGCTGGTCCTGGCCGCGCCGGCGGCGGCGACGGTCTATGTGACTCCCACGGATCCCGCCCTCCTGCGGAAGTCCGAAGTCGTCGTCTACGGCGAGATCCGTTCTTCGCGGTTGGCGGCGTCGCCGGACCGGATCGAGACGGATCATGTCTTCCACGTGGAAGAGGTGATCAAGGGCGCCGTCCCTGCTGGCACGCTTACCGTCCGGCAGTATGGCGGTGTCCGTCCGGACGGCGTGGTAGCCGGGATCCACGGTGTGCCGATGCTCACCCCAGGCGAGCGGTTGCTGCTCTTCCTGGGTCCAGGAGAGGCCGGGGTTCACGAAGTCGTCGATCTCGGGCTCGGGATGTTCTTCGAGACGGCCGGTGAGCGGCCGCTTTTCAAGCGGCGGATCGAGGAGCAGGCCGAGATCGAGTTTCCGAACGATCCACTGGCGGAGGAGCGCCAGCGCGCGAAGCTGCCCCGGGATGCGTCGGGCTTTCGAACCTGGCTGCGCGAGCGAGCTCTGGGCATGGCGCGAGAGGCCGACTACTTCGTCCGGCCCGGCGATGCGGGTGCGACCGGGATCGTTTCGATCGCCCAGCCGTACCGGCTCTATGACGCCCAGTGCGGAACGCACCTGCTCCGAATCCGTTGGCAGCACTTCGACCGCGGCGAGTCTCTCGGGTTCGAAGTGCACGCCACGGGTGCTGCCGGCATTCCGGGCGGTGGCTTCACCGAGGTGGGGAACGCGATGGCGGCCTGGAACAACGTTCCCGACACGCCGGTCGACTTCGTCAGCGGCGGTACGACCTCGGACGTCACCGAGCCTTACGAGAAGGACGGCCGCAACACGATCGTGTTCGACGATCCGTTCGACGCCATCACGGGTTCGTATGACCCCGCGGATGGCGGTGTCGCCGCGCAGATCAACTGGGCCTTCGACTGCGACGACATCCACTACGTTCCGGACGGTGGCACGACGGTCGCTGCCACGTGGCTTGAGATCGACTTCACGATCCAGGACGGCTTCGCCGCCGCGGTCACTGCTGCGGGCGCCGATGCCGCCAAGTTGCTGGAGAAGGTGATCGGCCACGAGTTCGGCCACGCCCTCGGCATCGGTCATTCCTGCACCACTGAGGAGCTCGACGATGGAACGTGTCCCAGCCCGCAGAACCAGGCCGTCATGCGGGCGAAGCTCACCGCCGACGGCCAGGGCGCCGTGCTGAACAGCGACGACGAGGCGGCTGCGCAGGCGCTCTACCCCTTGATCACCGGGCCGCTGCCGCCGAAGCCGCCTCCGTTGGTGGATCCCGAACCGCCACCACCACCACCGCCGCCACCACCGCCGCCACCACCACCGCCGCCGCCACCACCGCCGCCGCCGCCACCACCGCCACCGCCGCCACCACCACCGCCGCCACCGCCACCGCCACCACCACCGCCGCCACCGCCTCCGCCTGTACCACCGGAGGCACGCTTCGAGATCGACGTCGATTGCACGGAAGATCTGTGTGTCGCGTACACGGGCGTACCCGTGACCCTCCGCGACACGAGCGCCGGCTCGGTCGCAACGCGCCGATGGGAATTCGGCGACGGCGCGAGTTCGGCGGCACGCGATCGGAGCCATGCGTGGGCCTCGCCAGGCTTCTACCGGGTCGTGTTGACCGTTGGCGGCGCCGGGGCGACATCCACAGCGAGCCGCGACGTGCTCGTCCGCGCCAGCGATCCGGCGGGCGCCTGCGAACCGGACGGGGAGACCCTGTGCCTGCAGGACTCCCGCTACGAGGTCAAGGCCGAATGGTGGAGCGCCGGAAACGAGAGCGGTACGGCGAAGGTCGCCTACGCGGGCACGAACGACTCGGGTCTGTTCTGGTTCTTCGACCGGGAGAACTGGGAGTTCCTGATCAAGGTGCTCGACGGCTGCGCGACCAACCAGAACGTGTGGGTCTTCGGCTCGGCGACGACGGACCGGGGCTACCGGATCACGGTGACGGATACGGTCACCGGCGAGTCGGAGGAGTACCTGAACGAGCTAGGCCAGATGGCGCCTGCGATCACGGATACGGCGGCGTTCCCGGAGGGGTGCGCGGTGTCGACGCTCCGGTAGTAGCGGGGCGTTCAGAAGTGGAAGTGAACGCCCGTGACGGAGCGACTGCCCTGTTCGACGAAGTTGGTTTCGCCGTGCTGAATCAGCACCAGGGCGCCCTCACCGGGGGCGTCGACTCAGGCCTGCAGGTAGTCGCGCAACCTGCGAACGACATCCGGCCGCGTGGCGATCAGGTTCTCCGTTTCCATCGGATCGGCTTCCAGATCCCACAGGATCTCCTCGTCCCCGAAACCGGTCACCAACTTGTAGCGGCCGTCGTAGGCGAGCCGCCAGTCGCGGAGGCCGGACAGGACGACCTCCCGGTGACTGTCGGTCCGTCCTTCGAGCAGGTCACGCAGGGAACGGCTGTCCATGTCGGCCGGGGTAGCCAGGCCGCCGTAGTCGAGGAAGGTGGCGGCGAGGTCGAGCACGGTCGTCGGCAGGTGACACTCGTACCCGGTGCGGATGCCGGGACCGGCGGCCAGCAGGGGCACTCCGGCTGAGGCCTGGTACGGAACGGACTTCCCCCACCGCGCGTGGTCGCCGAGCATCTCGCCGTGGTCGCTCGAGTAGACGACGATCGTGTTGTCGAGCTGGCCGGTCTCCTCGAGCATGTCCATGTAACGGCCGAGCCAGGTGTCGATGTTCTCGATCATCGCGGCGTAGTTCTGGCGCGTCGCCGTGTGTTCGGCAGGCGTCAGGGCGCCTTCGTAGGCGAAGGGCTGACCCAGACCTCCGAGTCCGCGGACCCGCTGCTCCATCTCGGCTGTGATGTCGACCGGCGGATGCGGGCCCACGAAGTTGATCACCAGGTGCCAGGGCTGGCCCTCCGGCGCCGCCTCGATCAGGTCCAGGCCGTTCTGGGCGATCCAGTTGTCGCAGTAGGCCTCGGGGCCTAGCGGCGAGGTGATCACGTCGCCCCACCAACTGTCGGGGTAGCCGGAGCGTCGGCGGCGGAAGTCCTCCGCGCAGATCTTGCCCTGCGGCGGTTCGAGCGAGTCGAGATAGGCGTAGTACGGATCCTTCGGTCCCTCCGGGTCCTCGAGGTAGGACCCCATGCCGTCACCCTTGCCGCAGTTGTTGATCTGGGCGGAGAAGCCCCAGTCGTCCGCGAAGTTCGAGCCGTCGAGGCCCCAGTTGCCGCTGTTCTTGGACAGGTCGAACTTGCCGACTCCCATCGTGTGGTAGCCGGAGTCGCGGAGCATGCCGTAGAACGTCCGCTGGTCCAGGGGATAGTCGTCCCGGTTGTCGCGCACGCCGCAGCGGTCGTACTCGTGGCCGGCGGCGAGGCAGGCCCGTGACGGGCCGCACACGGGTGACGGCACCAGGGCGCGGGTGAAGTTGACGCCGTCGCGGGCCAGGCGATCGATGTTCGGCGTGCGGAGCGGCGCCAGGCCGTTGCCGCCGAGACCGAGCCAGTCGGGCCGTTGCTGGTCGGGGAAGAAGAAGAGGAGATTCGGGCGATCGTCCTCTACCGCCTGCGGTTCGGCGCCGCCGCAGCCGGCGAAACCGGCCAGGGCGCCGCCGGCAACCAGCCGGGAGGATTGCTGCAGGAAGTCGCGGCGGGTGCGGCGTGGCGTCATGTGGCTATCCCTCGCGGATCGGGGCCGGCTAGTCGAAACAGGGGTTGCATGGTCTAACGTCGTTGGCTAGTTTAGCCCTTGGAGAACGGCTCTGAACAACCTTGGTGACCGACAGGGCGGGCCCTGGTCCTGCCGTCGGTCGGTCGACCAACCGATCTGGAGGAAAGCTGCATGACCCGACGTTTCGTGTTTGTTTGTTGCGGGGCGTTGATCGCCCTCATCTGCGCTACGGCGCTCTTGGCGGACGGACCGCAGACCGGCACGATCGACGGCCGCGTCCTGGACGCCCAGGGTGCACCGTTGCCCGGCGTTACCGTAACCCTGACCGGTCCGCAGAACACGCGCACCGTGATCACGGATGCTGACGGCGTCTACCGCTTCGCTCTGCTGCTGGCCGGCCGCTACACGGTGAACGCAGAACTCGAAGGGCTCGGCACCGCGGAATTGGGCACCGACCTCGATCCCGGACAGCGCCGCGGCATCGACCTGACCCTCGTGTCGACGACCGAGGAGGAGATCACGGTCACCGGCGAGGCGCCGCTGATCAGCCGCTACGAGACAGCGGCTTCGGCGACGATCCCCGAAGAGATCACGGACAACGTCGCCTTCGGCACGCGCACCTACAACGCGGCCGTGCGGCAGTTGCCGTCCGTCGTCAACCGGAGTGACTCGGACACCCGGCCGTCGGTGAACGGCGGCATCTCGACCGAGATCGGCGTCTACGTCGAGGGCGTGGACACCTCGATGCACCGCCGCGGCGGCGAGATGCGTCTACTCATCCCCAGCACCGCGCTGACCGAGACGAAGCTCGAGTCGACCGGTTTCGGCGCCGAGTACGGCCGGGCGACGTCCGGCATCATCAACTCGACCGTCAAGACGGGGACCAACGAGTTTCACGGCGAGGCGCTCTATATCGGCCAGAACCCGAAGTGGCGTGCGCCGGACGTCCTGGAACTGGAGCGTCCGGACGATCAGATCAACAGCTACGAGACCAGCATCGGCGGTCCGCTCGTCCGTAATCGGGCGTGGTTCTTCGTCTCCTACGGCAGGCTGTCGGACAACCGGATCGATCGGTTGCGGGACGGCACCGTGGTCAATCTCAGCCGGCAGTCGGATCCCCTGGTCGCCAAGGTGAACTTCCAGCCAAACGACAACCAGCAGATCGCGATCACGGCGATCGATGCTCCGTCGGACGCCATCGGCCTTTCCGGCAACCCGGGCGACCAGTTCGCGATCATGAACTTTCCGGTCAACGGGCGGGTGCAGACGTTGAACTGGAGCCTGGGTCTGGGCAGCTCGAACTTCCTCGAGTTCAAGGTCGCGAACCGCGAGGAGTTCGTCGGCCGTCACGCGGCGGAGCAGCACCCGATCGACCCGAACGCTTCGCCGGACGACCCGCCGGGGAACAACTTCCGCTATCGCGATCTCGCCAGCGGTCTGCGGCACAACGGCCCGGCCGTGCGCCTGGCCGAAGGCTTCAACGACTTCCCGCGTGACCAGGCGAACGTGTCCTTGACCAGTTTCCGCGGCCGCCACGAGTTGAAGTTCGGCGTCGACGCGCAGGCGATCGAGTTCAGCAACCTGACCTCGATCATCACCGAGTTCCGCGGTCGCGGCTACGACGCCAACCTCCCCGGTGGTTTCGTGACTCCCGTCAACAAGCGGGTGTTCGACCCGTCTGACGTGATCACGGAAACCAGCGACTTTCTGGCCGTCTTCGCCCAGGATCGCTTCGAGGTCGGGGACAACTGGGTCTGGACCCTGGGCGTCCGCGGCGATCAGCAGACGATCGACAACGACATCGGCGAGCGGGTCAACGAATACACCGAGTTCGTGCCCCGCGTCAGCGGTGTCTACGACGTGAAGGCCGACGGCAGCGTACTGCTCCGGGGCACCCTGGGACGCTACTACCACGCGATCGGCATGGGCATCGTGCTCCAGGAGTTCTCGCGTCAGAACAACGGCGAGAACGTCTACGAGCAGTTCCTGTGGAACCGCCAGACCCTGCGTTACGATCGGTTCCAGCGCCGGATCGAGCCGACGTTCGACCAGGCGATCCAAAACGTCGACCCTTACTACAAGGACGAGATCTCCTTCGGCGCCGACTTCCAGGTGTCCGAGAAATGGGTCGTCAAGTCGCGCCTGATAGCGAGCGAGGCGGACAACGTCTTCCACGCCACGCTCCAGTTCGACGATGCCGGCCGGGTGGTTCGCGATCTCCGCAACTGGGAGGACGCACGTCGTGAGTACCGGGGGCTGCAGATCGAGGCGAACCGGCTGTTCCGCGACAATTGGACACTGCGCACGAACTACACCCTGAGTTCGACCAAGGGGAACATCAACTCGCTCAACGACAACTTCAACCTCAATGAGGGGTTGGGAGGCATCGAGGTGGGCACCGGGCTGACCAACGCGACGTCGAGCGAGTACTGGTTCGGGCGGCTGCTCGAGGACCGGGAGCACCTGGCGAACGTGATCGGGATGAAGCGCTTCGTCTTCGGCAGGCACGACCTGGTGCTGGGGGGCTTCCTCCACTACGCAGCCGGGCGGCCGTGGGGAAGCCATGTGTCGACCCAGGTACGGCACCCGGTATCGGGACAGACAATCACGACGTCGACGTACCGCGAGCCGTCGGACGCGAACCGGCTCCCGGACACCTGGACCGTTGATCTGTCCCTGATGTACTCGATTGCGATGGCGGGCAACGTGCGGGCCAAGATCGGCTTCGACCTCGCGAACGCGGCGGACAGCCAGGAACCGATCACGATCAACCAGTCGACCGGGCGGCCGAACGCGCTGGTGTCCTGGTATCAGCGGCCGCGTGAGTTCCGGCTGAAGGTGGGCTTCAGCTTCTGATCCGGGCCGGCAACTTCGGTCGAGGCCTGGCGCTGCTCCTCGTGGGCGGCGCCCTGGTTCTCGTCCTCTCCGGCTGCGACACGGCCGGCCCGGGGGCCGTCTACGACCGGGATCTGGGCGCCGCGATCGAGCAGCTCAAGGCGGACGTCGCGGCCCAGCCAACGGATGAGTCGTCGCTCCCCGCCCGGGCGGCGGTGGTCGCGGACTGGGCCGACGCGCTTTCGCTGGCGGGTCACGAGTTGGGCCTCGACGGACCGCGGGTACGTCTTCAGTCGACCCTGCCGCCGACCGGCGACGCGGCGCTTGCCGGTGGCGCCCAGGTCGACCGGCTGGTGCGTGAGTACACGCTGCGCGAGGAGGTGGGGGCGCTGGGAACCCTTGAAGCCGAATCGTTCGGTCCGTTCGAAGCGCGGCAGTACGCGACGCTCAGCCAGACCTGGACCGCCGGCACGCGCGCGGTCGAGACCGGCGGCGGGTTCTGGGTGGCCCGCCACTTCAACGCCAACGTCGGCGCCTTCCAGACCGACGACCCGGGCGCCGCGGGCTACGTCACGATCGGGACCGACGCTGCGAACGTCCGGTTCGAGACCGATGTCTACATGGCCTCCGGCCCCCACGGCGGCTTCCGGGGGCCCGAGCCGGCGCTGGTCTTCCGGGTCGCCGAAGGGCGGCTGGAACCCGGCGAGAGCGTGACGATCACCTATGGCGATACCACCGGCGGCGGTCCCGGGATCATGATGACGCAGACTTCGGGGGCCCGGACTCCCTTCCCGCTCTACGTCGATCTCGACGGTTCCGGCGAGTGGCGGCCGCAGCCGATCCTGCCGTTCGCGGTCACAGGCACCGCGGTGGCCGGGGTCCACGGTTTCGCGCCCAGCGTGGTGCGCCCGGGTGAGACGTTCGAGCTCTCGGTGCGCGCCGAGGATCGCTTCTACAACCGGGCTACCGGCGACGTTCCAGGCTTCGATGTCGTGGTCAATGGAGAGGTTCTGGACTCGACCGAGGCCGGTGCCGAGGCGATCACGGTTGTCGAACTCGCCCTGGAAGAGCCCGGCGTCTACTGGACGACCCTGCGCTCCCGAGATCTCGAGCCACCCATCACGGGCGAGGCGAACCCGATCCTGGTGGTCGAGGATCCCGAGTACGGCATCTACTGGGGCGACACCCACGGCCATTCGGGCTACGCCGAAGGCATCGGCACCCTGGACTTCTTCCTGCAGTTCGCGCGCGACGACGCCCGGCTCGACTTTGTGACCCACTCCGAACACGATGTCTGGCTGGACGCCGGCGAGTGGGAACTGATGCGCGCGAAGAGCGCCGAGTACGACGAGCCGGGGCGGTTCATTCCCTACCTCGGTTGGGAATGGACACGACACACCCGCGAAGGCGGCGGCCACCACAACGTGCTCTACCGGACGGTCGGCGATCAGGATCTGATCTCGGTGTTGGAGTTTCCGACCCTGTCCGAGCTCTACCGGGAGCTCGACTCCCGCTACGACCGCCGCGACGTGGTCGTCATTCCGCATGCCCACAACCCGGGCAACTTCCGCTTGTCCCATCCGGGCCTGGAGCCCCTGGTCGAGATGATGTCGATGCACGGGACCTTCGAGTGGTTCATGCAGGAGTACCTGTCACGCGGGCATCAGGTCGGCGTCGTCGCGGCGTCGGACGACCATCTGTCCCACCCCGGCTATTCGTCCCCGAACCGGAACTCGCTGGCGCAGCGGGGCGGCCTGGGTGCGGTGCTGGCGCCGGAGAGGTCGCGCGACGCGATCTTCGACGGGATGAAGGCACGGCGCACCTACGCGACGACCGGCGACCGGATGATCCTCGACTTCGAGGTCAACGGGACCGGGATGGGAGCGCGGGCGCCGTTCTCCGAGACCCGCGAGATTGCGGGCCGGGTGATCGGCACCGCCGCCATCGGCTCGATCACGCTGGTGAAGAACGAAGAGGAACTCTGGAGCGAGGACTACTCGCTCGACACCGGTGCCGGAGCGCCGACCGACCTGCTGCTCACCTTCTACTCGGAGGAAACCCCGGTGCACATGGGCGACGCGCCCCGCGGCTGGCGCCACTGGCGTGGCCAACTGACGGTTGCGGGTGCGACGCTGGTGTCGATCGAGGGGACGGACTTCGCGAATCCGACGACTCAGCACGTGGAGCAGAGCGGCAACGGCGCCACGTTCCGGACCAACACGCGCGGCGAGACGAGTTCGCTGCGGCTATCGGTCACTGACGTCCAACCCGGAGCCGCGATGGTGCTGGATCTCGAGGAGGCGGCCGAGACCGGATCGGCGCCGCCGTTCTACCGCCCGCGCGCCGTCATCCCCGGCGGCCGGGTGCGTTTGCCATTGACGGAGCTACGCGGCGGCCGGTTGGAGAAGCTGCTGCCGATCGAGAACTACCACCGCGACTCGGTGACGCTGCGGCGCGTTCGTCCGGACGGCCCGCGGGACCTCACCTTCAGCTACACGGACACCGACACCCCGCGCCAGGGCGACTACTACTACGTCCGCGTCCGGCAGTTGAACGACGCGATGGCCTGGTCCAGTCCGGTCTGGGTCGGAGGGCATCCGTCGCAGTAGGGGGCGGATTCAAGCGGGGAGTTCGGCTCAGGAAGTCGGGGCAGTCCCCTACGCTGCGCTTCTCAACCCGAGGGAAATCGCGCCCGAGCCCCTACCGGCTACGCTCGGCGGACCGGCCCCTATTGACTTCTTCCAACTTGTCGCTATTTGGGCAGCACGTCTTGGGCTTCATTGCGATCGGTGACTTCCTTATCTCTAGTGTCAGCCAATGACCTAACTTGTGGCGTCTTTTTTCCCGAGGCCGCCTCTTCTTCCTCCTTTGTCTGTATGCTGCCTTGGACGGATGCGCCTTCCTCTACGGACACACGAGGTGCCGTGACATTACCCACGACAGTTGCTGTTCGTTTGATCACCACGGTTTCGTCGCCACGCATGTCGCCTTCGAGCATGCCTTCGATGGTGATTCTCTTGGCCTTGAGGTTGGCCTTGATGCGGCCGCTTTCCCCGATCGTGAGGTTGTGGTTCTTTAGCTCAACGGTGCCTGATACGACCCCTTGAATGACCAAGTGTTCCTCGGCAGACAGTTCCCCGCCCTTGAAGGTCACGGTTGAACCGAGAACGGAAGATGCGCTGTTGTCAGGTATTGTTGATGATGCGCTTAGCGCAGGTGTAGCCGGCGTAGCAGGTGTAGCCGGCGTAGCAGGTGTAGCCGGCGTAGCAGGTGTAATGGCTTCTTTGGGTTTAAACAATGTCCGTCTCCATAGTGGTTGGGAATCTGCGTGAGTTTATGTCGCCATGGCTGACGCTTCCAGACTTCCAGCGACGCGCCTAGTGGTGGGCCTCGTGTGCTGCGGTCGGGCCGGGGTGGCGGTGGCTCTTGAGAGCGTCAGCCGCTGGGCATCTAGCGCCGGGCCTTCGATGGCTTCCGTCCTGGGGACCGTCGCCCCAGGGGGGCAGGTAGGCGACGGTGACCAGGGCGGGAATCCGGGGAAGTGGCTTGAGAGGGGTCGTCATGTCTGCCGCGCCAGACTCGTGGCGCTACGTTCGGGGATAGGTACAAGACTGAGCGGATTCGCGGACTATACTAGGTGAGGGTGGGGCTCGTGTAAAGACGCGGTAGCGTGAAGTCCGCTGTGGGTCGGACGGCATTTGTCGCGGGAGGGGACGGACTGGGTCTCCTGCTCTGGTTCTGGAATGGTGAAATCAGCCAGAGTAGACCAGCCCGGTTGGAAGTTCGAACGTGGGCGTAGTGGCCAGCAAGAGCAAGTGTCGGCCGGCACCAGGCCACAAGGGCCCTAATCGCCGAAGCCCATCCCAGGATGGGAGAGTGGACTCTCCGATGGCGGGGCGGCGGATGGCGGTGACGATGGGGGACGCGTCTGGCGTAGGTCCCGAGATCGCTGTGAGTTGCTTCGCGGAGGGGCTGCTCGGTGACGACGTGATCGTGTACGGAGACGCCGCGGTGCTGGCTAGGGCGGCGGACGTCCTTGGACTCGATGTGCCTCTTTGCGTTGTGGAAGACACGGTGCGGCAAGGCGCGCTAAACGTTCGCGACTTGAAGTGGCTGTCCGCCGACCGGCTGACACCCGGAGTTCTCAATCCGGAGGCAGGAGCGGCGGCCTTGGCCTACTTGGAGCAGGCGACTCGCGACACACTGGCCGGCAAGGTTGCCGGAGTCGTGACCCTGCCGATGAACAAAGAGGCGACACGCGCGTCGCGGCCCGACTTCAAGGGCCATACCGAGTTCATCGCCGGCCTGTGCGGCGCCGAGCACTTCGCGATGATGTTGACGGTGCCGGAAGTGGCGGTGACGCACGTCAGCGCTCACGTCAGCCTGCGCGAGGCGATCGACCTCGTGGAGCCGGTGCGGATCCGCAAGGTGATCGACCTCACCCACCAGGCCCTCTCTCGGTTCATCGAACGGCCGCGGATCGCGGTCTGCGGGTTGAACCCGCACGCGGGGGAGCATGGCCTGTTCGGCACCGAGGACGAGGAGATCATCCGGCCGACGATCGAGCGGGCAGCGGCGGACGGCCTGGATGTGTCCGGCCCGCATCCGGCGGACACGATCTTCCGTCAGGCGATCCAGCTCGACCGCTACGATGCCGTCGTCTGCATGTACCACGACCAGGGCCACGCGCCGATGAAGCTCTACGGCTTCGAGCGCGGCGTCAACGTGACGATCGGCCTGCCGATCGTCCGCACTTCGGTGGACCACGGCACCGCGTTCGACATCGCCTGGCAGGGCGAGGCGTTCACGGACTCGCTGGGCCACGCGCTCGACTACGCGTGGAAGCTCGCGGGGCGGCCTACACCGATCGCACCGTGATCAGGTCCTCCAAGCCACCCACGTCGGCAGCGTTTCGCGTGTAGAGAGGCAGGCCGTTGGCCAGTGCCGTGGCTGCAATGAGCAGATCGGCGAATCGACGCCGCCCGACCCGGCCCCTTGCCAGGAGCGTGGAGTAGATGCGACCGTACGCGCGGGCCGCCGCAGCATCGAACGGGAGCGGATCCCACGTCGCCGCTGCCCACTGCAGCCGGTCCTGGCGGCGACCTCGTTCTTCGTCGTCGTGCCCGGCGGCGAGGGGGCCGATCGTGAGTTCGGCCATCGTGATTGCGGAAACAGCGGAGAGCTCCGGAAGTTCGGCGCCGTCAATCAGGTCGTGGTCGATGACGACCGAGGTATCCAGGAGACCGTGGCTAGGTTCAGCCATCGACCCACGGGTCGACCACGGCGTCGATATCGGCGCGGAAGCGGCGGGCGTCGATCCTCGGAGCGTTTCGCGCCGCCTCCACGAGGACGGTGCGGGACACGAACTGCCTGGCGGCCACGGGACGCAGTTCGGCCACGGGCGTGCCGTTCCTCGTGACGGTCATGGACTGTCCTTCCTGCACGGCACGGAGGACCTTCGCCGAGTCGTTCCGGAGCTGTCGCTGCGTGATCGTAGTCATGGAACGGACCGTAGCAACTGTAGCGCTCCGTAGCAAGTTGCGGCTTGCTGTACAGTGACTCTTCGCTACCCATAGCGATGAGGAGGTTGTGATGTGCGCATGTACGCGAGGGTTGATTGCGGCGGTGCTGGCTGCGGCGGTGGTCTTGGCAGCCTGTTCCACGGACGGAAGCGGCGGTGACACGGAGGGCGTGTCAGCGACTGCGTCACCGCCGAACATCGTCGTCATCCTGGCCGACGACCTTGGCTACGCCGACATCTCGACCTACGGCGCCCGAGTCCAGACTCCGAACATCGACCGCATCGGCCGGGAGGGGGCTGTCTTCACGCAAGGCTACGTGACGACGCCGGTGTGCTCGCCATCGCGCGCTGGCCTGCTCACCGGCCGCTACCAACAGCGCTTCGGTTTCGAGTACAACGCGCGTCAGGCGCCGGAGGTGCCGGACGTGGGTCTGATCGCCGGTGAACTGACGATCGCCGATCACCTTCGTGCGGCCGGCTACGCGACCGGCATCGTCGGCAAGTGGCACCTGGGCTTCAAGGACGAGCACTACCCGACGAACCGCGGCTTCGACGAGTTCTACGGTCACCTCTCCGGGGCCACGCGGTTCATCAACACCGCGACGGAGGGTGCGGTCTCGATGGCGACGAACCAGGAGTTCCGTACGCGCGCGCCCGATGATCCGCGCACGGACCTCCTGGTGCGAGGCGCCGAGTCACCGGCGCCGCCTCCCCGCAGCCGCGGCAACCTGATCCTGCGCGGCCCCGAGAAGACGGTGGTCGACGAGCCGGCCTACATCACGGACATCTTTGGCGACGAGTCGGTCGACTTCATCCGCCGGCACGCGGAAGAGCCCTTCTTCCTCTACTCGGCGTTCAACGCGCCCCACTCGCCGTTCGAGGTCACCGAGGAGTACTACAACCGCTTTCCGGATGTGGAGAACGAGTTGCATCGGATCTACTTCGGCATGATCGCCGCGCTCGACGACGCGGTTGGCCGCATCCTGGACGCGCTCGACGAGGCCGGGATCGCCGACAACACGCTGGTCGTGTTCCTGTCGGACAACGGCTGCGCCGGGTACTTCCCGGGTCTGTGCTCCTGCGAACCGTTCTCCGGCGGCAAACTGACGTACTACGAGGGTGGGGTACGGGTACCCTTCCTGGTGCGCTGGCCGGCCGAGGTCGCGGCCGGGACCCGGGTCGAATCGCCGGTCTCGACGCTCGACATTCTGCCGACGGCACTGGCGGCGGCCGGCGCCGCGGCGCCGGCGGACCTCGAGTTGGACGGGCACGACCTGATGCCGCTCCTGGACGGTTCGGCCGAGGCCCTGGGGCGCGAGCGCTTCGTGTGGCGGAACTACCCGACGGTCGCGGCAAGGAGCGGCGACCTGAAACTGATCAAGCCCAACCAGGACGAGCCCGGGGGATTCCTCTACGACCTTTCCCAGGACGTCAGGGAGCAGAACGACCTTTCGGGCGAGCGGCCGGACGATGTCGCATCGCTCGAAGCGGTGATCGAGGACTGGCGCTCCATCACCGTGGAACCGGCGTGGGGCCGCCGTCCGCCGCTTGCTTACTCGATCTGCAACATCGAACCGATCGGCTTTGAGAATTAGTGGACCGCCGGAACATTTCGCGCGGTTCTCGGTTGTAAGAGTAAGTCCAACGCATCGATGTAGCCGATGAACGCCGACCAGGAGCGGGCGCCGCTTCTGACGGCAAGCGAAGAATGGGAGGCTGGTAGATGACGACCTGTAACGACATGGAGCTTGGTCGGCGGGGCAGATCCGCCGTCTTGTTGGTGGCGCTGGCGATCCTTCTGCTATCGATCGGAGCGTGCGAACGCTCGACAGACCCGGATTCACCGAGCGCGCCGGAGGAGTTCGCCGCGTTGGTTGCGGAGGTTGGTCCCGACTGGGAGGTTGTGGAGGAGTTCTTCCACGAGCAGCGCGAGTGGACCAAACGCTTCCAGGAGCTCAGTACAAGCGAGGTTTCCGAGGCGAATCTTGAGGAACTTGCTCGTGAACAACCGGACATCGGCCGAGCCACTGCCGCGGCAACGGCGATTCTGGAAGCAGGCGGCGAGCACGAGAAGACGATCGAAGCCGCCGAGTTCCTCGTCAACCAGGCGAGCCTCAGGGCAGGGGGCGACGAGCACGCCTACAAGGGAGCGAAGGCCCTGCTACAGCACGCTCCCGACTACGAGGAATGGCAGTTCGTGCTGAGCAGACTGGAAATGGTCCGGCACTTCGGAGAGGACGGGAAGCCCACCCGGCCCCTGGTCGAGACGTTCTTCGAGGAGTTGGCGTCCGACGCCGAAGATGCGGTGCTCCGAGCGGCAGGGCGGTACTACGTGGCGGCTGGACTACGGGAGTCCGTCAACGTGTTCGGACTGTTGCCGGAGGAGCGCGCAGCCCGACGCCAGGACGCCCTCGACATCGCGAAGGGGCTGAGCGCCGGCGTGGAGGACGAGGAGTTTCTCGGGGCCACGTTTGCCGCGGGGACGACTTTCACGGACGCTGAGGCGGGGCTGATCGACGCCATCCAGCTCGCGACCGTGGGGACAACCCCGCCGGAGTTGACGGGCAGCATGCTCGATGGTGCCGAGGAAGGCTTGTCGGATTACAGGGGCCGGGTCGTGCTCGTCGACTTCTGGGCCACCTGGTGCAAGCCGTGCATAGCCGCGCTGCCCAAACTCAGGGAACTGGTCGCCGATCTGCCGGCCGATCGGTTCGCGCTGCTGGCGATTAGCGTGGACGCGGAACTGGAGACCGTCACGGAGTTCCTGGAGCAAGAGCCGATGCCCTGGTCGAACTGGCATGTTGGGATGGGCGCCGAAGTCACCCGGACGCTTGACGTGGGCTCCTATCCCACCTACATACTCCTGGACGATCAGGGCAGAATCCTGGCCAGGACCGGCGGCCTGGACGAGGACTTCCTGGCCATGATCGAGGAAGCGGTGGAGAGTAGCCCGCTGGCTTGATTCCCCTTTGGGCCCGTTCGCTTGCAGGACGATCTCGCACATTCCCGGGCGCGCCACGGGAACGATGGGGTTGATGGGGGTATCGTAGGCGTCGTTTCATGCGTGTCTCTCGTTCTACGCTCGTTGCTTCCCTCTTTCTTCCTGCCCTCCTGGCCGGTCAGGCGGGCAGTTCGGCCCAGGATCTCACCGACGCGATCGCCGAGGACTACGCGACCGAGCTGAAGTCGCTCTTCGAGCACTTCCATCGCAACCCCGAACTCTCCTTTCTGGAGCACAAGACGGCGGCGCGGCTGGCTGCGGAACTGCGCAAGTCGGGAGTTGAAGTCACGGAGGGGATCGGCCGCACCGGGATCGTCGGCATGATGGAGAACGGCGACGGTCCGCTGGTCCTGGTCCGCGCTGACATGGACGGCCTGCCGGTCGCGGAGAAGTCGGAACTGCCGTATGCCTCGACGGTCACCCAGGTCGATCTCTCCGGCGAGGAGGTCCCGGTGATGCACGCGTGCGGCCACGATGTCCACATCACCTCGATGGTCGGTGCGGCGCGGCGGCTGGCGGCGACGCGCGACCAGTGGTCGGGGACGGTGATGTTCGTCGGGCAGCCGGCCGAGGAGCGGATCATGGGCGCCCGCGAGATGATCGAGGACGGCCTCTACGAGCGCTTCGGCGTGCCGGACTACGCGCTGGCATTCCACGTCGCGGCGGGCAAGCCGGCGGGGAAGATCGACGTGCCGCCCGGCCTGCTCGCATCGTCGTCGGACAGTGTCGACATCACGGTGTTCGGCGTCGGTGCGCACGGTGCGTCGCCGCACCGCGGCAAGGATCCGATCTACATCGCGGCGCAACTCGTGGTGGCGCTGCAGGGCATCGTGAGCCGGGAACTGAATCCGCTCGAGCCGGGCGTGGTTACGGTGGGGGCGATCCACGGCGGCTTCAAGCACAACGTGATCCCCGACCGGGTCGAACTGCAGCTCACGGTGCGGGCGAACAGCGAGGAGACGCGGGAGCTGTTGCTGTCGGCGATCGAGCGGATCGCCGAGGGCGTCGGCAGGGCGGCCGGGCTGCCGAGCTCGCTGCTGCCGAAGGTGGTGCGCACGAAGGAGTCGACGCCGGTGACGGTGAACAACTCGGAACTGGCCGCCAGGGTGCGCGCAGCGATCGGGCGCGGCATGGGCGAGGACGTGTTCCACCGCGAGCCGCCCTCAGGCATGGGCGCGGAGGACTTCGCGTACTTCGTGGGTACGGAGCACAAGGTGCCGGGCACGTACTTCGATGTGGGAGGCACGCCGCAAGCCGACCTGGAGGCAGAGGCGGCGGGCGGACCGCCGGTGCCGTCGCACCACTCGCCGTTCTTCCGCATCGAGCCGGAACCGGCGATCCGCGCGGGCGTCGAGGCGATGACCCTGGCGGTGCTCGACCTGCTTCGGCCGTAGGCCGATGCCCGAGCCTGAAGGCCCCTTCGAGCAGATTCCGGAGTCCGCGCTGGGGAAGGTCCTCGCCGAGCTGGAGCGCCTCTATCCGGACGCGGACTGCGAACTCCGGCACGAAAACGCCCTGCAGCTCCTGATCGCGACGATCCTCTCGGCGCAGTCGACCGACGTGCGCGTGAACCAGGTCACGGCAACCCTGTTCGAGCGCTACCGGTCTGCTTTGGACTTCGCGGCCGCCGATCCGGCGGTGTTCGAACAGGAGATCCGCAGCACCGGCTTCTTCCGCAACAAGACGAAGAGCGTGTTGGGCGCCGCGCGCAAGATCACGGAGGAGTTCGGCGGCGAGGTGCCGGACACGATGGAGGAACTCGTCACGCTCCCGGGCGTGGCGCGGAAGACAGCCAACGTCGTGCTCGGAACCTGGTTCAAGAAGCCGGTCGGCGTCGTCGTCGACACCCACATCGGTCGACTTGCCCGCCGCCTGGGCATCGCCCGCGAGACGGATCCGGTCCGGGTGGAGCGGGACCTGATGAACCGGTTGCCGCGGGACAAGTGGATCTTCGCCGGCCACGCGATCATCTGGCACGGCCGCCGCGTCTGTTCGGCGCGCCGGCCCGACTGCGCGAGCTGCACGCTCGCCGCGTGGTGTCCGCGCAACGGGTTGTAGCGGTAGTCCGCCCTGCTGCTAGGCTGCCGCGTCCTATGAGGAACCGAACGGGCAGGCCGGTGCTTGGCTTTGCCGCGGCGCTGGTGCTGGCGTCCGCGCCGCTGGTCTCCGGACCGCCTCCCGAGCCACCGCCGTTCTATGCGATCGAGAACGCTCGGGTCGAGGTCGGCGACGGCACGGTAGTCGAGCGGGCGACGGTCGTGATCGAGAACGGAACGATCACGGCAGTGGCCGCGGATGCGGCGATCCCGGCGCACGCCAGGGTCATCGACGGCGAGGGCCTGACGGTGTTTCCGGGGCTGATCGATGCCATGGGCAGTCTGCCGCAGCCGGGCCGTTCCGGCGGCGGCCCCGCGGCGGGCGGACCCGCTCCCGGCGGTCCGCGGCGGCGGCCGGATGCCAACAGCCCGCTGCCGCGTGGGCCGGAGGACCGCCCGCAGACGACTCCCTGGAAGCGGGCCGCGGACGACCTGGCGCTTGACGCGGAGGCGGTCGAGGCCTGGCGCAAGGCGGGGTTCACGTCGGTCGCGGCGCGAGCCGGCCAGGGCCTGTTCCCGGGACGGCTGTCCATGGTGCGATTCGGTGAGCCGGGGGCGGATCCCGAACATCAGGTCGTCGCTCCTGAGCTCGCGCAGATGGTTTCGTTCGATACCGGCGGCGGTTTCGGCGCCTATCCGGGGGCCCTGATGGGCAAGATCGCCTACCTGCGGCAGGTGCTGCTGGACGCGGGCCACTATGCGGCCGCGGTCGCCGCCTACGAGGCGGATCCGGCGGGCTGGCGGCGCCCCGACTTCGATCGCACACTGGCGCCCCTGGCAGCGACCGCGGCGGGGAACGAGCGCATTCTGTTGCCGGGTTCGAGCGCCGCGGAGATCGAGCGGGCGCTCCGTCTGGGCGAGGAGTTCGGCCTGGACTCGATCATCTACGGCGGCCAGGAAGCCTACCGGCTCGCCGGGGAGCTCGCGGCTGCCGGCGTTCCGGTGCTGGTCGACGTCGACTGGCCGGAGGCGCTGCCGGAGCGCGATCGGGATACGGACGCCGACCGGCCGCTCCGGCAGATTCTCCACGAACGGTTGGCGCCGTCGACCCCGGTCGAGTTGGCCGAGGCGGGCGCGCAGTTCGCTTTCTCGTCGGGCGGCGTCAAGGGCCCGGACGAGTTCTTCGCCGGGGTGCGTCGCGCGATCGAAGGAGGGTTGGAACCGGGGCGCGCGCTCACGGCGCTGACCCGCGACGCGGCCGCGACCTATGGCCTCGAGGATCGGATCGGCACCGTGGCCGAAGGGTTGGCGGCCGACCTGGTGCTGGCCGACGGCTACCCGTGGCAGGAGTCGGTGCGGGTCGCGGCGGTGTTCGTCGACGGCCGGCGGTACGCCGCCTCTGACGGCGACGACGCCGGAGTTGCTGAAGGCGAAGAAGGCGAGGAGGGCGCTGAAGGCGACGAGGGCGAGGACGTCTCCGAGACGGAGGGAGCTGAGGAGACGGCGGAGGCACAGGAAGCGCCGGCGCCGCTGCGGCTGGCCGAAGTCGCGGAAAGGTACGAGGCGGTCGCCGGCGACTCGGCGGTGCCGATGACCGGACCGTACCGGCAGGACGACGTGCTCGCGATCGTCGGCGGGACGGTCCTGACCATGGCCGGGGAGACGATCGAGAACGGCACCGTCGTGGTGCGCGACGGCCGGATCGCCGCGGTCGGCAGGCGCGTGAGGCCGCCGCGCGACGCTCACGTGATCGACGCCGCGGGCCGTTACGTAACGCCCGGCATCATCGACGCGCACTCCCACATCGCCGCCGAGGGCGGGATCAACGAGGGCAGTCTGGCGGTTACGTCCATGGTGCGGGTCGCCGACGTGGTCGATCCGACCGACATCGGGATCTACCGTGCTCTCGCTGGCGGCGTGACGACGGTCAACGTCCTGCACGGCAGCGCGAACCCGATCGGTGGCCAGAACCAGGTGCTCAAGCTGCGCTGGGGGCAGGACGCAGACGGCATGCGCTTCGACGGCGCGCCGCCGGGCATCAAGTTCGCGCTGGGTGAGAATCCGAAGCGGTCGCGGTCCTTCGGGCAGGGTCCACGACGCTATCCGGCGACCCGGATGGGCGTGCTGGACGTGATCCGGCAGGCGTTCACGGAGGCCGCCGAGTATCAGGCAGCGTGGGCGCGTCACCGCGAGACGGAAGCCGCCGGCGAGCGCAGCCGGCCGCCGGCTCGCGACCTGGAGCTCGAGGCGCTGGTCGAGATCCTGGAAGGACGCCGACTGGTCCACGCCCACAGTTACCGCGCCGACGAGATCCTGCAGTTGCTGCGTCTGGCGGAAGAGTTCGGGTTCCGGATCGCCACCTTGCAGCACGTGCTGGAGGGCTACCGGGTCGCGGACGAGATCGCAGCCCACGGGGCCGGGGCTTCGACTTTCTCCGACTGGTGGGCGTACAAGGTCGAGGCCTACGAGGCGATCCCGTACAACGCCGCCCTGATGACCGACCGCGGCGTCCTCGTGTCGATCAACTCGGACGATGCGGAGGAGATGCGCCACCTGAACCACGAGGCGGCCAAGGCGGTCAAGTGGGGGGGCTTGAGCGACGAACAGGCGCTCGCCCTGGTCACGATCAACCCGGCGAAACAGCTTCGGATCGACGACCGCGTCGGTTCGATCGAGGTCGGCAAGGACGCGGATCTCGTCATCTACGACCGGCATCCATTGAGTTCGTACGCGGTGGTCCAGACGACGCTGGTCGACGGCAAGGTCTACTTCGACCGCGAGCTGGACCGGGTTCGGCAGGGACACCTGGCCGCGCTGGAACAGGCACTGATGGAGTCCGACGACGAAGACGGCGGAGAAGCGCCGTGAGGGGCAGCGGGACGAGGACGATCCGAGCGTCGTTGCGATCGGTCACCGCCGGGCTGCTGACCCTGGCCGCGGCACTGGTCCCGGCGACGGCAGCGGCACAGACGCTGGCGATCGAGGGCGGAACGGTGCATCCGGTTTCGGGACCGTCCTATGTCGGTACGGTGGTCGTGCGGGACGGTCTGATCGAGGCGGCGGGCGCCGACATCGCGACGCCCGTGGACGCCGAGGTCATCGCCGCCGCCGGGTTGCACGTCTACCCCGGCCTGTTCAACGCATTCACCTCGGTCGGCCTGGTCGAGATCGGCTCGATCGCGGCCACGCAGGACAACAGCGAACTGGGCGACACGCCTCACCTGCGGGCGTTGGAGGCGATCCACCCCGCGAGCGAGATCATCCCGGTGACCCGGGCGAACGGCATCACGCATGTGGTTGCGGCGCCCGGCGGCGGCCCCTGGGCGGGTCAGGCGTCGGCGATCCTGCTCGACGGCTGGACAGTGGAGGAGATGGTGGTCGAGCCCAGCGTCGGTCTGGTGCTCGAATGGCCCAGCCTCGAGACCCGCGAGTTCGACTTCTCGACCTTCAGCGTGCGGGAGAAGAAGTTCTCCGAGGCGAAGAAGGACTACGACCGCACGCTCAACGAACTTGCGGACTGGATCGACGCGGCCCGCCAGTACGACCATGCCCGGTCCGCCGCGGGATCCGGAGCGGCGGTGGAGCAGAACCACGCCCTGGAAGCCGTGGCGAAGGTCGCGCGGGGCGAGTTGCCCCTGATCGTCGTTGCCGACCGGGCGCGGGCAATCAGGGATGCCGCGGCGTTTGCCGAGGAGCACGACCTGCGTCTGGTGCTGGCTTCGGGACGCGACGCCGCGAAGGAAGCCGAACTGCTCGCCGAGAAAGGCATCCCGGTGATCCTTGGAACCGTCCAGGCCCTGCCGGTGCAGGACGACGATGCCTACGACGGCCCCTTCACGTCGCCCGGCGACCTCCACCGGGCCGGCGTCTCGATCGCCTTCGGGACCTTCGACTCGTCGAGCGCCCGGGTCCTGCCCTACGAGGTGGCCACGGCCGTCGCTTTCGGTCTCGACCCGGACGCCGCGCTGCGAGCCCTGACTCTGGGCGCGGCGGAGATTCTCGGTCTCGACGACCGCCTGGGTTCGATCGACGAGGGCAAGTGGGCCAACTTGATCGTCACCGACGGCGATCCGCTGGAAGTCCGGACGGCGGTGCGCCACGTGATCGTTCGGGGCCGGGACGTCGACCTGGCGAATCGGCACAGCCGGTCGTACGAGCGCTACAGCAGCCGGCCGCCCGCGCCCTGACGGCTGCTGGAGGTCGTCTCACCGGGCGCGCCGGAGCGTTCTACGGCTCCTGGCTTGAGGCCGCCTCCGCTTCTTCCTGCGCCTGAAGCAGGTCGATGACCCGCGGGGTCAAGTCGGTCCGCTCGCTGGCGTGGAGCACGCCGCCGACGCTGGCGTTCAGGATCAGGTCGTAGCCGCCCTCGTTGATCAACTGCTGGACGATCGGGCGCAGCCGCTCGTTGATCTGCTGCAGCGTCTCCTCTTCGCGCTTCGACGCGCGGCGCTGGGCATCGGCGGCCAGGCGCTGCGACTCCCGCTGCAGATCCTCGAGCCGGTGCTGGATGCTGCGAAGTTCGTCGGGCCCCTTGCCGGCCGCGCTCTGGCGCAGGCTCTGCTCCTGGTTGGCATTCGCTTCGAGTGCGGCCCGGGCCTGGGTCTGGATCTGCTGCAGAAACGCCCCGAGTTCCTTGCCCTCGCGCGCTTCGGCGACCACGAGTTCGACGTTGATCACGGCGACGCGAACGCCGCCGGCTGCCGTTTCCTGGGCGTACACGGAGGGCGCGGCCGCGGCCAGAATCAGGATCTGAAGCGAACAGAGGGCGAGACGACGGGTCATTGAGACTCTCCACCTGGGGTGTAGATCGGGATGGGGAATGGCGTGACTTTCCGGCTCTCGTGCCGTTCGAGATCGCGGATGCGGCCCGGACCTTGCTTCGTGACCTGGTCGATGCGGAGCACCGAGTGCATTGGCAGATAGGTGCGGTGGACGCCGCTGAACTCGCGCTGCAGCCGTTCTTCCGAGGGATCGACGACCACCTGGGTCTTCTCGCCGAACACGAGCTCGCCGATCTCGACAAAGCCGAGCAGACCGCCCTGGGAGACCGAGCGGGAGTAGACCTCGTAGACCTCGCCCTGGCTCACAAACGTCACTCGGTAGATCAGGTCGTCGGACACGGATTCACTTGGGCTGCTGGAGTTTGGCGAAGGCGGCGGCCATCACGTTCAGGCTCTTCGAATCCGGCTGGCGTTTGCGGTAGTGCTTGTAGTCCGCCTTCGTGCCGACGAGTTGCGATCCCGGTGGCGCCAGCCCCAGACGCCGGCGCTTGCGGTCGATGCTCTCGATGATGACCTTGAGTTGGCGACCGGGCGGGTAGGCGCGGTGCGCCTGGTTGCCGTCGGGCAGGGTAATCGCGGACATCGGCAGCAGACCGGTAAGGCCGGGTTCGAGTTCGACGAAGATGCCGAAGCGCGACACCTGCTCGACCCGACCCTCGACCTCGGCGCCCTCCACGTACTGCTCGCCGAGGTTCTGCCAGGGGTCGTTCGCCGGCACCTCGCGCAGGGACAGCGCGATCCGGCGCCGCTTGGGCGTCACCTCGACGATCCAGCCCTCGATCTCCTCGCCTTCAGCGAACTCGGGCGCGCTCATCTGCTTGCCGATCGGGAGTTGGGAGGTGTGGACCAGACCGTCGAGACCGGGAGCCAGCTCGACGAACAAGCCGAACTCGCTGTGCCGCACCACCTTGCCCTTGAACTGCTCGCCGGCGGTGAAGTTCTTCGCCGTCTCCTTCCACGGATCCGCCTCGAGCGCCTTCATGGACAGCGAGATGCGGGAGCTGCGCTTGCCGTTCTTCTTCTCGATCTTGGTCACGACGGCTTCTACCTGCTGGCCGACCTTCAACAGATCGCCGGGTTCGCCCGACCGGGTTCGAGAGATCTGGGTGCGGTGGACGAGACCGCCGAGGCCTCCGACGAGATCGACGAAGGCGCCGAAATCGGTTACCGAGGTCACTTGGCCGCTGATCGGCTCGCGGGACTCCTGCTTGGCGCGGATCTCATCCAACGCGCGCTTGCGCTCCTCGCGGATGGCCGGTCGCCTGGTGAGCACGATCCGGCGGCCGGCCTCCTTGATCTCGAGAACGTGGAAGACGTACGTGTTGTTCACGTATTGAGCCGGAGGCTTGGGCCGGTTGCCGAGTTCCATCAGCGATCGCGGGCAGAAGGTTGTGACCCCTTCCGAGAGGATGTGGAAGCCGCCCTTGTTCCAGCCGATCACCTTGCCCTCGACCGGGTTCTTCGCCTCGAGCGCGGCGGCGAAGGGGAGGGCGGCGGCCGTCAGCTCGACTTCCGGGGCCTCCTCGGGCTTGGCCTCCGTCTCGGTGGTCGCCTCGGGCTCGGCATCCGTCTCGTCGGTTGCAGCGGGCGCGGCCTCGGTCGGAGGTTCAGTCCCCGCCTCCGGCTCGGGTTCCTGCTCGGCTTCGGCCGCAGCCTGGACTTCGGTGTCCGCTAAGGCCTCTTCCGGTTCGGCGACACTTTCGGCCTCGTCCGGTTCGGCGCCGGTTCCGGCTTCGTCCTGTTCCGTGTCGGCCGACATCTCGACTTGGAGTTCCACGTTGTCGTTTGGCTCGGCCGTTGCTTCTACTTGGTCCATGGGCCCCTCGTCTTGACCTGTTGGCTGCGGCGGCTCAAGGGGCGCCTCGCCCTCCGCCGGCACCTGAGCGAGCGCTGAATCGTTCGTCTCAGTCATGGTGCTGGAGGGAGGACACGGGCCGCAGCTTCGGGCGCGGGCCCCGATTGTAGCAGTCCGCCATGCACGGGAAACAGGACGGGCCCCGCCGGAGCGGGGCCCGTTGTGGCCGATCGCGCGATTAGTGTACTCGGTCGAGCAGATAGGCGCGGCGTAGGTCAGGCGATCTCGATCTTCCGCGCCTTGGCTTCCTCGACCTTGGTGATGGCGATATTCAGCACGCCGTTCTCGAACTCGGCAGTGACTGCCGAAGCATCGGCATCGGAAGGAAGGTTGAAGCGCCGGGCGAAGCGGCCGTGGACACGCTCGATGCGGTCCACGCTCACTCCCTCACGTTCGATACGCGGCTCGCCGGAGATGGTGAGGATCTGATCCTCGACCGTCAACTCGATGTCGCTCTTGGCCAGGCCGGGGAGGTCGACGGTCAGAGTGTAGGCGTCCTCGGTCTGTGTGAGGTCCGCGGCGGGTGACCAGGTCATCGCGGCGGACTCGGCGCCGTCGTGGCCCGTGAAGCGGGCCAGGGCCGGCGAGAACGCGTCCCCCTCTGGATCCCCCTTTCGGATCCGGATCCCGGCAGCGCCTCCGGCGCCGCGGCGGTCCAATTCTCGACTTTCAAGACTCGGATCCGACACCCACAGAGGCGACAGCTGCGCTGCGCGGGACCGCGGTCACGAGGGTGACGGCGAGGCGCGAGGAAGGGGATGCGCTCAGGACCTCGTCACGAAGCGAAGAGGAGCCGGGCGACGGCGAAAGCGACTGCTAGCAGCGCGCCCACGCCGCCCAGGATGCGCCAAGTGAGCCGTAGTTCGAGCGCGGCCAAGTCCGCTTTTGTCGCCACTTCCTCAGCGAAGGCGCCACGGATGGTCTTCGTGATCGCTTCCGCGTGAGCGGAGTCGAGGCCGGCCTGTTCGAGGTCGCGGGCCGCGGCGAGGGTGTCGAAGGTCATCGGCGGATCGTATCCTCCGGTCGCCGAGTCTCAGGTTCTGAGACTGCCTCGATCCACGGCCGGCCGGCGACGTCGGCCGCCTCGGCCGAGTCCGGGTCATGCGCGTCCAGTCCGAAGCGCCGGGCGACTTCGGCCGGCACCTGGACGGGTACGCCGGTGGCGATCGCCTGATCAAGCGCCGCCGCGAACTCGGCCTCTGTCTTGGCTTCAATCACGGAGTCAGATGTTACCAGACCGCGAGTCGCGCGCGCGTGGGTTGGTTTGACGGAGTCAGACTCAGAAGGATAGCAGACCCCACGTGCTACGCTCGCTGCGCTCGCTTCGCCCGTGTGGCTAGCGAGGGAGGGCCTGCGGCCCCCCCTTCGAACCCCCCTCCAGGCATGGCGTCCCGCCCCTCCTCCACGCCGCATCGCACAGCGATCGCGCACTGCCGCGTCACCGCGGCCGAGTTGGAGGAGTGGCGGGCCAAGGCCGAGAGCGCCGGCACGACGCTCTCGAAGTTGATGCGGGCGGCGATGCGCCGCACCCGCACATGGACCGCGGAGGACTCCGCGGCGGTGCGCGCGCGCACCCGGCAGGTTGCCCGCATCGGCGTCAACCTGAACCAGATCGCGCGGTGGGCGAACCGCTACCGCGGCGCCGCCGATGCGGCCCAGGTGATCGCTCACCTGGTCGCCCTCGATCGCGAGGTCCGCGAGCTCGTGCTGACGCGCGATCCGGGCCTGCCGCCGCGCGACGAGGCAGGCCCGTGCTGATCACGTTCGCCAAGCACGGCCAGGGCAGCGCGGCGGCCGCGGCCGACTACCTTCTCGCCGACCGCGATCACGCCGGCAAGAAGCGGGAGGAGGTCACGGTCCTGCGCGGCGATCCGCGCCAGGTCGCCCAGGTCGCCGACTCCCTCGACTTCAAGCACCGCTACCGGAGTGCCGTCCTCGCCTGGGCGCCCGAGGACCGCCCGACCAACGACCAGATCGAGCAGGCGCTCGATCACTTCGAGCGCGTCTCCTGGGCCGGCCTCGAACCAGACCGTTACGCCTGGTCGGCCGTGCTCCACCGCGACGACGACGGCGGCGCGCACGTGCATGTCCTGGCCGCCCGCGTCGAACTCGAGACCGGCAAGAGCCACAACATCGCCCCGCCCGGCTGGGAGCAGACCTACGGCGCGCTCGAGCGGGCGCTGAACCACGACCACAACTGGGCGCGGCCGGATGATCCGGACCGCGCCCGCACCACCCGGCCCGGCCGGTTTCCGGACGCCGTCGCCGACCGCGACGCCATCGACGGCTACCTCCGCCAACGGGTCGCCGCAGGCCTCATCAACGACCGGGCCGGCGTGGTCGTCGCCCTCGAAGACGCCGGCTTCGAGGTCCCGCGCCAGGGCAAGAACTACCTCACCGTCGCCCACCCGACCGGGCAGCGGTTGCGGCTGAAAGGAACCCTCTATGAGCAAGACTTCCAGGCCGCCCAGCTTCGCGGCCGCCTTGAACGAGAAGACGGCGCAGGACCAGGAGGCGCTTCGGAACCACCGTCAGCAGATCGAGGACACAGCGAAAGGGCAGCAGCGCGAGCTTGGCGAGACGTTGACGCGAAATGCCGAGCACGAGTTGACGCGAACCGCGAGCGCTATCCAGCGTCACGCCGGACGGACGATCGGACGGGCGCTCGGAGCGCTCTGGCTCCGGACCCTGGTGATCACCATCGGAGTCTGCATGGGCACCTGGTCGAGCGTCTGGGTGATCGGGCAGTGGCAGCACCGCCAGATCAAGGAGAACATCGACATGTTGATCCTCATCGACCAGCAGATCGAGGAGCGCCGGCAGACGCTCCGCGAACTGAACTAGGAGTGACCGATGACGGAACTCGAACGCTTGCTCGCCGAGTCCTTGAAGCGGCTAGACGAGGAGCACTCCGCATCCGTCGCGCAGCTGAGCGCGTCCGTCGACGAGTTGAACGGTCGCGTCGACGGTTTGCTGACGAGCTATCAGGAGCTCGTCAGCAAGTACGAGGAACTGGCGACGGCGTACAGGCAGCTCGAAGCCGACAACGCCACCATCATGCGAGCATTGACCGAGCAGTAACCCGGCTCCGGATCCGCCAGATCGCCCGCGGCGGCCGCGGCCGCCGCGGGTTCGATTGGAGCCGCTGACGTGGAGGACGCCACCATGCATCGCGTACTCGCTGCACTCGTTACCCGCGAGATGGGGAACGATCCCGACCAGCCGCTCGGTGTCGTGCCTGAACCACGTGCCGTTGTCCGTCACGTCGGCCGTGACGCCACCCGGTACGACGGCGGACGCCACGGCGGCAGGACGTTCGCGCTGTCGAACGCTCAGGTACGGCTGGGGCCGCAGGGCGGGTTGCGCGAGCAAGGCGAGAAGGTCCTCGCCCCGTGACCAGTGTGTGCTGCGGGCCATGAGCGCTCCGCCCGCGTTCGAGCGCGTCCTGGCGTCGTTGTACGACGCCATGCTCGACGATACCCGCTGGCCGGCCACCTCGGCGCTGCTTGACGAGGCCTGCGGCATCGCGGGCAATGCCCTCATGGTCGGAGAAGGCCCGCAGGACGACATCCGGGTCCTCTTCGTCGGGCTCTACTCCCGCGGGCAGCGCCGCCCCGATCTGGAGCGTGAGTACCTCGACGTCTACCATCCCATCGACGAACGCGTACCGCGCCTGCGGCAACTGCCCGACGGCCACCTGGTGCCGATCAAAGACCTGTACACGGCCGAGGAGCTGAAGACCTCGCGTGCCTACAACGAGGCCTTGCGCCGGGCCACGTATCAGCAGGGCTTGAACGTGCGCCTGGACGGGCCGGATCGCTCCCATATGACGTGGGGCCTCGGCGATCCCGTCGCCTCGGATGGCTGGGGGTCGTCGCAGATCGCACTGGTCAGGCGGCTCACGCCCCACATCCGTCAATTCATCCGCGTCCGGCAGGCGCTGGTCCGCGCCCAGGCAGGGGACACGACCGTGACCGCCCTGCTCGAGAACGCTCGGATCGGCGTCCTCCACCTGGACCGGCGCGGGCGGATCCTGGCGGTGAATGACCGTGCCCGGAGCCTCTTCCGACACGGTGAGGGGTTGTCGGACAACGACGGGGCGCTCTGCGCCCTCGATCCGGACGACCAGCTCCGTCTGGATCGGCTGGTGGCTGACGCGCTGCCGACTTCCGGCGCTGTTGCGATCAGTGGATCAATGCTGCTAGGCCGCGTGTCCGGACTGCCCCCGTTGGTGGTGCACGTCAAACCCGTGGGGGTCCCGCAACCGGACTACGGCGCGCGGCACGTAGCGGCGCTGGTCCTGATTGTCGAGCCGGGGCGCCATCCTCGTCTCGATCCCGACGTGGTCGCCAGGACGCTGGAGCTGACGCCGGCCGAGAGTCAGGTGGCGGTCTGGTTGGCCGACGGCAAGAGCGTGCGCGACATGGCCACGGCCACGGGTCTCACGGAAGGCGCCATCTACTGGCACCTGAAGCAGAGCTACCAGAAACTGCCGATCTCCCGGCAGGTGGACCTGGTGCGGTTGGTGCTGTCGATCGCCGAGTTCGGGTAACCGCGGCGCGGCCGGCGCCCTCGTTGGGCGGGCCGGTTGCCGGCCTCCTCCACGGTCTCCACATATTCCCTCGGAACTACCAATCTTGGCAGTGACGGGAAGGGGTTGAAAACCCTAGCCCGAAGTTCTGAGCTTCAAGTCGTGAAATCGCCTGTAGTGGTGGGCGTTTTCAGTTGTTCGGCGGTGTCTTGTACTGGGTACGTCGGCTTCAGGGGCGGATGCCGAGTAGTTTGAAGGCTTCGTTCTGGAGTGGAGTGGGCCGTGCGAGGACGTCGGCGGTGGAGTCGGCCTTGCCGTGCATCCGCACGCGGTTTCGGGTCAGCGTGGCCATGTCGGCGAGCAAGGTCTGGAAGCTGTGGACGGGGAGTCCGTCGGGGGTCCTCCGGGAGTTGGCCTTGGTCATTGCCTCGTGCGACCTGCGCGCGGGATCGACGGGCGACTCGCGTTGGTCGTCGCGGCGTTGGTCGTCGAAGAGGAGGGGCGCCAGGGTCCGGCGCATGTGCCACTCGACGTAGTAGGCGAGCATGCAGAGGAAGACGTGGGCGCGTACCCTCGAGGCCAGGCGATGGTGGACGGGGCGCACTTTGAGGTCGACGCTCTTGTAGGCGCGGAAGGCGCGTTCGACGCGGCTGAGGCTCTTGTAGGCGCGGACCGCATCGGCTGCCGGCAGTTCGTCTTCGGGGACGTTGGTGCGGATGACGTAGAAGCCGTCGAGAGCGGCTTCCTCGGCGATGCGCGCCTCGTTGCGGCGGTATTGGAAGCCGTCCTCTTCGATCTCGACCTCGAAGTGCTTGCCGACCTTGTAGGCGCCCAGGGCGCGGTCCGCGCGCACGGCGATGGCGTCCTTGCCGCGCAGGGGGTTCTTCTTGCGCCGCGTCGCCGCAACGACGGCGTCGAGCTTGCGCTCGGTGGATTCGAGAAGCTCCTGGCGCTTGCGGCCGCGTTCCTCCGCCAGAAGCGGGTTCCGGCACACCACGAGGCGCTCCTTGGGGTACAGCTCCGGGACGCTGATCTCGGCCATCTTCCGCTGGTCGAAGAGCGACAGTTGCAGGTGGCCTTCCTGGGCCAGCGTCCTGATCGCCGGCGCGCGCAGGGCGCTGATCCAGGACAGGCCCGCGGGGTCGAGGTCCTCGCGGATGCGCGCGTCGGTGATCAGGCCCCGGTCTGAGACCATCACGATCCTCTCCAGCGAGAAGCGGTCGCGGAGCTTCTGCACCTGGGCGTTCAGGGTCGTCGGATCGGCCGTGTTGCCCTCGAATACCTCGACCGCGACCGGGCATCCGTCCCGGCTGCAGAGCAGGCCGAAGACGATCTGGACCTTGCCTCTCTTCTTGTCCCTGGAGTAGCCGTGCCTGGCCAGCGTGCACTTCCTGCCCTCAAAGTAGACCGAGGTCACGTCGTAAAGCACCAGCGAGCCGTCTTCCAGATGCCGCCGGGCAAGAGTCCGCTCGATGCGCGGCTGTCTTTCGAGCAGCCAGTCCATGGCGCCGTAGAGTTCGTCGGCCGAGGCCTCCTGCACGCCGAGTTCCTCGCCGAGGGTGTGGCTCATGGTCTCGCTTGCGAGTCCGCGGGCGGTGGCGAGCTTGGATCGCGGCTCGAGGATGCGGGCCGCGATCATGGCCAGCGCCAGCGCCCGTTCGCGCGAGGGCCGTCGGTCGAGGAGTCGTTCGATGCCGAGGCTTCGGGCCGCGCCGAGGACGGCGGCGACATGGCCGTGCGGTCTGGCGCGCAGGATCTCGAAGGCGGCCTCGAGCGAAGGCAGGGCGACTCCTCCCTTGAGCAGGATTCTGAGTCCTTCGACGAGTTCGTCGGGCCACTTGGAGAGGTTGGCGAGAGTGCGTTTCTTGACCTTTCCGTCCAGTCGGTAGGACTCTCTCAGCAGGACGGCGGGTGGTGAGTTTCGGTTGGGTACCCGTTCGATGTACATGGCTTCTCATTGTAGACGAAACCATTCAGAATGTCTACACGTCACGAGATCAATACATGGCTACACATGGCAGAAAACAGGGGCGGCCCCAACACCCGAGAACCCAAGCACTGCAACGCCTCTCGACGACGAGGAGGCCCCAGGAGCCTCAGAACTTCGGCCTAGCCTCAAGTCATGATGCGTTTTGGCCGCTGGCAGCGTTCATGAAGCAGGCAATCGCCCGGCGCGCTCTTCAAGTCGCGACAAAGCGATCCTGGGTTGATTATGTGCGCCGTGCGCGGGTATCTGCGGTCCTCACTCCCGTTCCGCGAGCTCGCCGCGCGGCTCCGCCAGCGCGGCCTGCAGGCGGACCACACGACCCTCTGGCGCTGGGTCCAGCGCTACACGGTCCCGGACTGAAGGCGCAGCGGCGCCGTCCTCGCCCGCCAGATCAGATGTCCTGGCGTGTCAAGGGCCTGGCGTTCAGTGGAACAGCAGGTGTTTACATTTCAGCCTGAGCCGGTTCCCGGTCGCAACGGCAACGGAGTGAAGAAACAGTTATGGACTGCTTGAAAACAGCCTTGATATCCAGCGAGCGCCTTGACTTGGCTATCCTCAGCCAAGAGTCAAGAGCCACATCCAACTCCGGTTTAGGGCATACCGGGTCCCCTCCAGCCCCACACCGGCCGCCTAAATCCTCCCCGCCCAGCGCGGGCGAGACCCCGCACCGCCAACACGACCGCCCTGCCCGCCTTTGGCCGGCGCTGGCGCCTGCAGGTTCCGTGGCCTGCTACGCGGCGGGCGTGCTCCTCGCGGCCTTCGCCGCGCTCGTTGCCCTGCCGCTGCAGGCCCAGGCGCAGACCACGGTCTGGTCGGCCACGCTGACCGTAAGGGATCTTGGCTCCAGCACGCACGGCTGCAGCAACTCCGTTGCGACTAGTTTCTGCAGCAACCAACTTAATGACGATGACTTCACGCACGACAGCACGGACTATGCGGTCTATTTCATCTTTCTCCGGTCGAACGGAAACCTGGAGATCGATTTTGACACGGACCTTACAACCGCCACGCAGGGCCTGACGCTGAACGTCGACGGCACGGCCTTCGCCTTCGAGGACGCCGACAGCAAGTCGGCCCAGTTCAGAAGATGGAACAGTACCGGGCTGAGCTGGAGCGCCTTAGACAGCGTCCCCCTGACGCTGACAGAGTCCGCCGACGCGCCCGACCCGCCGACCGACCTCACCGCCAACGCGAAAGGCGAGACCCAGGTCGACCTGTCCTGGACCGCCCCCGCCGACAACGGGGGCGAGGCCATCTCCGGGTACAAGGTCGAGGTCTCCGCCAACGGCACCAGCACCTGGTCCGACCTCGCCGCCGACACCGCCTCCACCGACACCACCTACTCCCACACCGGCCTCGCCGCCGGCAACACCCGCCACTACCGCGTCTCCGCCATCAACTCCATCGGCACCGGCGACGCCTCCGGTGTCTCCGGCGCCACCACCGCGGCCGCCAACGTGCTCGTCAGCAACACCGGGCGGAGCGTAGACCCTGCCATTGCTGCCGGCGTGGCAACTGGCGACGAGGACAAGACCCACTCCCAGGGGTTCGACACCGGGCCGAATCCCGGCGGCTACAGCCTGGCTTCGGTCGGGGTCTATGTCACCCGTCCAAGCCTGGAGGCCGGGGAGGCATTCACCGTCCACATCTACACCGCGGCCTCCAACGGCACGCTGGATACCCTGCAGCACACCCTGACGTCCCCGGCCAGCTACACGGACAACGCCGTGAACACGTTCACCGCGCCCGCCGGCGCCACGCTCGACGCGAGCACCGACTATTTCGTCGTTTTCGAGGGCACCGCAAACGCAGGGTTGGACTTCGTTCTCGGCGTCACCGGGTCGAACGCGCAGGACGGCGGCACCAGGGTGGGGTGGGCAATCGAGAATGCCCGCCGCTTCAACAGCGTCACCAGCAGCAGTGGAGAGAGTTTCCAGATCAGCGTGAACGGGACCGCCATCCCGACCCCGATGCCCTCCAACTCGGGCCTCGTCCCCACCGGCCTGGCTCTCGGCGCCAAGTTCCGGCTGCTGTTCCTCTCCTCCACCACGCGCGACGCCACTGCCAGCGGCATCAGCAACTACAACACCCACGTCAAGGACGCCGCCGCGGCCGGCCACACCGCCATCCAGGGATACAGCGCGGGTTTCCAGGCGGTCGGCTGCACCAGCAATCACGATGCCCGCGTCAATACCCGCACCCGCTACACGACGTCCGATCAGGGCGTGCCGATCTACTGGCTCAACGGCGCCAAGGCCGCCGACGACTACGCGGATTTCTACGACGGGTCCTGGGACGAGGAGGCCGCCGACAAGAACGAGTCCGGCACCGACGGCCCCGATACCTCCCAGCAGGGCAACTACCCCTGGACCGGCTGCGACCACGACGGCACTAGGTTTGTCGCTTCCGGGAGTGAGGTTGACTATCTCGGCGACAGCATTGCGAGGGTCGGCCGGCCCAATGCCTCCGGCAGCGCCAACAGCCCCCTCAACGGTGCCGGTGCCTTCGCTTCCTCCCAGACCCGTCCCTTCTACGGCCTCTCGGAGCTCTTCGCGGTGGCCGCGGCCGTGGTCACCAACAGCGCCCCGACGTTCCCCTCGTCCACGGCGGCGCGCAGCGTGGCCGAGAACACGGCCGCGGGCCAGGGCGTCGGCGGCGTGCTGACCGCCACCGACGACGACAGCGACCCGCTGACCTACACCCTCGAAGGCGCCGACGCGGCCTCCTTCGACATCGTCACGATCTCCGATGTCGGCGGCCATATCCGCACCAAGACGGGCGTGACCTACAACCACGAGGCCAAGTCCAGCTACACCGTCGTCGTCAAGGCCGACGACACCAAAGGCGGCACCGCCACCGTCACGGTGACGATCAGCGTCACGGACGTGACCGAGCCCCCGGAGCAGCCGTTGGCGCCCACGGTGACGACGGTCTCGGGATCGTCCGACAAACTCGAGGTGGACTGGCAGGCGCCGGCGAACACCGGTCCCGACATCGACAGCTACGACCTGCGCTACCAGAAGACCACGGAGTCGACCTGGACCAACGGTCCCCAGGGCGAGCTCCCGTTCGGCACCGGAGGGAACGTGTTCCTTACGGGCCTGGATGCCGGCACGGCATACCGGGTGCAGGTGCGCGCCACCAACGCCGAGGGCGACAGCGGCTGGTCGCCCTCGGGGACCGGGACGACCGATGCGGCGGGCAACACCGCGGCCACCGGCAATCCGGAGATCTCGGGGACGGCGCAGGTGGGGATGACGCTGGAGGCGGCGCCGGGCGACATCGATGACGCCGACGGCCTGACCGGAGTCAGCTACACCTACCGGTGGCGCCGCGCGGAAGTGGACATCCCAGGCGCCACGAGCAGCAACTACACGCTGACCTCGGCCGACTATGGCCAGGAAATCGAGGTTCGGGCGAACTTCACCGACGACGGCAGCAACGCGGAGCAGCGGATCAGCGCCGCGACGCTGCCGGTCGCGCCGGTCGCCGCCGCCTGTCCCGCCGACGCCGCGACGGTCTGGTGCACCACGCTGACCGTGGGGCATCGCCTGGAAGAGGAGTTGGGTGAGGTCTACGTGGTAGGGGTGGGATACGAGGCCCGGCCCGGCCGCGAGGCCTACGGCAGCCTCGGCGGCGCCACCTTCCGGCACCTCGGCGTCGACTACACGGTCTCGCTGTTGACCGCCGCCGGCACCCAGGACCTGTATTTCGCGACGACGCCGAACCTGCCCGCCGACGGGGACGGGCTGACGGTGCACGTGCAGACCTACGGTGGCGAGCTGGACGCGCCGCTGGCCGAGGGCGTGTTTCAGAGCGGCACCCAAAACTTGTGGTTCTTCCGGGCAAAGGTCGGTCAAACCCCGTCCACGCCCCTGTCGGACGTTTCGCTGCTACGCTACTTCGACTTGGCCGCCCACATCGATCGTGGGTCCGACCTCGGCACCGAGGTGGCCGTGCGGCTGAGCTACGCCAGCACCTTGCCGCCCGGCCAGACGGCGGTGTTCTTCGGGGCCTCCTCCCACACGGCCTCGGAGGGCGGCGCCCCGGCGACGGTGGCGGTGGAGCTGAGCCCGGCGCCGGCGGCGCCGGTGACGATTCCGCTGACGCCGTCCCGCCAAGGCGGCGCCACGCCGGGGGACTACTCGGGCGTGCCGCCGAGCGTGACGTTCCAGGCCGGGCAGACGCAGCTCACGTTCACGGTGACGGCGACCGACGACTCGGTCGACGACGACGGCGAGAGCGTGCGGATCGGTTTCGGGACGCTCCCGGACGGGTTCGTGGCAGGCGCCCGCCCGACGGCGACCGTGGCGCTGGCCGACGACGACGGCCCGGTGACCGAGGTGTTCTTCGACGGCGCCGCCGACCTGACGGTGGAAGAGGGCAACGTCACGAGGGTGTCCGTGTACCTGAGCGAGCCGGCGCGGGCGACGGTGACGATCCCGCTGACGCGGACGCACCGGGGCGGCGCCACGGCGGCCGACTACTCGGGCGTGCCCGCGAGCGTGACGTTCCGGTTCCGGGAGAGGCGGAAACAGTTCACGCTGTGGACGACCGACGACGACGACAACGACGACGGCGAGTCGCTGCGGATCGGCTTCGGGCCGCTCCCGGCGGGGATCCGCGCCAGCACGGCCAGCCACCGCCCGCCGACCCGGACGGTGCACATTGAGGACGACGACGGCGTGGACCATTGGAACGTGTGGTTCGGGGCCGAAGCCTACACGGCCGCCGAGGGCGGCGCCGCCGCCCGGGTGTCGATCCACCTGGACGCGCCGGTGGAGGCCACACCGCTCGACGTGCGGCTGACGCTGCGCTACGGCGGCGGCGCCACGGCCGCGGACCACGGATCGATCCCGGCGGTGGTGAGGTTCGCCGTGGGCGAGCGGACCAAGACGATCACGGTGAGGGCGACCGACGACTCGGTCGACGACGACGGCGAGAGCGTGGCGCTGTGGTTCGGAAATCCCCCCAACGGCCGGGTGTCGATCGGCGACGGGCCGATCACGGCGACGGTGGCGCTGGAGGACAACGACGGGGTCGAGCCGGTGACGGTGTCGTTCGGGGCGGCGACCTACACGGCGACGGAAGACGGTTCCGGCGCGGCGGTGCGCGTGGAACTGGACACGGCGCCCGGCCGCTCGGTGACAGTGCCGCTGACGAAGGCCAACGGCGGCGGCGCGACGGCGGCGGACTACTCCGGCATTCCGGCGAACGTGACGTTCGGGGCCAGCCAGACCTCGCGCACGTTCACCGTGACCGCGACCGACGACTCGGCCGATGACGGCGGCGAGAGCGTGTCGATCGGGTTCGGGCCGCTCCCGGCGGGAGTGTCGGCGGGCAGCCCGGCCTCGGCGTCCGTGGCGCTGGCCGACGACGGCCAGCTGCGGTCGGTCGTGGTGAACTTCGGCACGAGTACCAGCGTCGTACCCAGGGTGCGCGAGGGCGTGAGATTTCGGTTCACGCTGAGCCTGAACAGGAACCCGCTGCGGCCGGTGACGATTCCGCTGGAGGTGACGCACCGGGGCGGCGCGACGGCGGCGGACTACGAGGGGCTCCCGGCGAGCGTGACGTTCGGGCCGAACGAGAGGCAGGCGGACTTCATCCTGCGCGCGGTGCTGGACCAGCAGGACGAGCCCGGCGAGGGCCTGCGGATCGACTTCGGCCCGCTGCCGCCGGGCGTGCGCAAGGGCACATGGGGGCCGTACGAAACGATCGAGTTCGTGGACACGGCGCCGGCGGCGACCCTGTCGGTGTCGGGGACGGTGCTGACGGTGGACTACCTGGGGGCGCTCGATGGGGGCTCGACGCCGTCGCCGCGGGACTTCGTGGTGCTGATGGCGGTGCCGGGCGGTGAGGAGGCCATCCCGGTGACGGCGGTGTCGGTGGACGGCGACCTGGTTTCGCTGGCGCTGGCGCGCCCGGTGCGGCCGGACGACACGGTGACGCTGAGCTATCTGATGGACGCGATGCACCCGACCCGCGACGCGGCGGGCCTGCCGGTCGCGCCGCTGACGGACGAGCCCGTGCGCAACGTGACCGCGGCGTCCGATCCCGAGCCGCTGGTGCGGCTGCCGGCCGCGGCGTCCGGCGGCGTGGGGACGGGGCGGCTCGACCTGTCGTCGCGGAACCTGACGGACGTCACCGCGCTGGCGGGCCTGACCGGTCTGCGCGAACTGGATCTGCGCAACAACGCGGTCACGGACCTCTGGCCGCTGGCGGGGCTGACCAACCTGCAGGTGCTGTACCTGTCCGGCAACCAGATCGCGGACCTGCGCCCGCTGGCGAGCCTGACCGGCCTGCAGGTACTGGACCTGTCCGGCAACCAGATCGCGGACCTCTGGCCGCTGACGTATCTGCCGGCGATCACGCGGCTGAACCTGATGGACAACGCGGTCGCGGGCCTCGGGCCGCTGGCGGAGCTGACCGGGGCGTCCGATCCCCAGGCCGAGACCCAGCTGCCGGCCGGCGCCGCGATCCCCGAGCCGCTGGTGCGGCTGCCGGCCGCGGCGTCCGGCGGCGTGGGGACGGGGCGGCTCGACCCGTCGTCGCGGAACCTGACGGACGTCACCGCGCTGGCGGGGCTGACCAACCTGCAGGTGCTGGACCTGTCCGGCAACCAGATCGCGGACCTCTGGCCGCTGACGTATCTGCCGGCGCTCACGCGGCTGAACCTGATGGACAACGCGGTCGCGGACCTCTGGCCGCTGGCGGAGCTGACCGGCCTGCAGGTGTTGCTGCTGGACCGCAACCAGATCACCGACGTGCAGGCGCTGTCGGGGCTGACAGGGCTGGCGAACCTGGGGCTGGCGGAGAACCAGATCGCGGACCTCTGGCCGCTGACGGGGCTCGACCGGCTGCATCGGCTCGACCTCTCGGGCAACGCCGTTGCCGACTTGTCGCCGCTGGGCGACGTGTCGGGACTGGTCTGGCTGCGGCTGCTCGGCAACCCGGTCGCGAACGCGCTCCCGCTGGAGCAGCTCGAGCAGCTGCGCTGGTTGTGGCTCGACGCAGAGGTCGCGGCGCAGGCGGCCATCCCCGGCGGCAGAACGCCTCGACATCCTTGATCGCGTCGAGGATAAGGCGACAGTAATGGTGGGTAGGGCCGCAGCTTTCGCCTCGGTCAGCGACTCGAATCAGCGCCGCGTACCTTAGGGGGCAGGGCGATCGACCTGCCGTCCATCCAGGGGCATCGTCAGTTGTCGTCCTTCTGAAGCGGTCCGATGGTGCCTCCCCGCGTCAGGTCCGCGTGGAGGGTGATCCGATCGCCCCGCATCAGGCGCGCGCCGCCCGGCTCGGGGAGACCCCGTAGCGTCTCACCATGGTCGAGGCACACACTGACCTTCGCCGGCGACGCCGGCAAAGTCATCGTCTCGTCCCCGAGCAAGCGTTTGACCCTTGCCGGTGGCCGGTACACGTGGACGACCTGGCCCCTGTACTCCTTCATCATGGCGGCCGCGATTCTACTTCACGCCATCGCGTCGTATAATTCCGTTTGTCGAGAGTTGAGCCTTTCGCCTAAACCGCACCGTAACTCCCCATGAACCAGCTCGAACGCGCCGCCGCAGACGGACTCTCCGCCGGCGACGTGAAGCGCATCGGCGCCGCGCTCGAAGCCTCGATCGCGCCCAACACCGCGAAGGCCTACCGGGCGGCGCTCGGGCGCTTCGCGGCCTGGCTGGACGGCCGACCGGTGACGGATGCCACGGTCGCGGCCTACGTCGCCGCCCTGATGGACCAGGGGAAGGCCCCGGCGACGATCAAGCAGGCCGCGGCCGCGATCGGGGCCGGCGCCAGGGCGCAAGGCCAGCCTGATCCCAGGGGATCGCTCGCGCGCCAGGCGCTTGCCGGCGCCGTCCGCCACAACGCCGGCGAAGGCCGGGGCCAGGTCGCGGGTCTCCGCCGCGAGGACGCGCTAGCCGCGGCCGCGGCGGCCGCGGCCGAGGGGACAACCGCCGGACTGCGCGACGCGGCGCTCCTGCGCACGATGAGCGACGCGCTGCTCAGGGCCTCGGAGCTCGCGGTGATCGCCACCGGCGACGTCGAGCGCGAAGGCGACGGCAGCGGCCGCCTGGCCATCCGCCGATCGAAGACCGACCAGGAGGCGGAGGGAGCGGTCGCGTACCTCACGCCGGCGACGATGACGGCGCTCGACAACTGGCTCCGCGCCGCGGCCGCGGCGTGGAGCTCGAGCGGCCGCTACGAAGGGCCGGTCTTTCGCCGGGTGACCAGGTCCGGGGCCGTGTCCGGACGCGCGCCGCTGACGACCAGCGCGGTCCGGGCGATCATGCGCAAGCGCGCCGCCGCGGTCGGCGTCGACGGAGCCTCCGGACACAGTTGCCGGGTCGGCAGCGCGCAGTCCCTCATCGAGCGCGGAGCAAGCACCGCGGCCGTGGCGATCGCCGGCCGCTGGAAGGACCCCGGCATGGTGGTCCGCTACGCCAAGGCCCAGGAGGCCGGCCGCGGAGCAGTGAAGGCGTACTTTGGGGGGAAGTAAGGGGACGGCCAAGGGCGACCCCCATCCGCGCGAACGTTGATCACGTGGTCCGCTTCTTTCATTCCAGGCACTTGATCAAAGCGAGAAAGGCGTCACGACGACCGCGGCGGGTTGTTTGTATCCGTTCAGGTTCGGGGCCGGGTTCAACGTCGCCGCGGCGAAGGAACTCACGTACCGGGGCATTCTGCCGGTCGAAACGCTCCAAAATCGTGTCTAGGTCGGCTACGTACGCCGCCTCGCGGGCACAGGGGCAGCACTCCGTGTTCACGTCGGGTTGTGCGGGGGACAGGGCGACAACTAGGAACGCAGCAAGCGCAGCGAGCACGGCGGGAGCGATCCAGCGGCGAGGGCTGCGTACAGATGACAGTGGGCGGTCAGGCATTGTCGATCCTCCTCCTGGTTCCTTCGGCCAAGCAGAGACCGTAGCAGCCGTCTTCCCTGCTGCTGGTCCTTCGGCGCGGGCTCGCCACTCCTACGGATGGAGCATGGAGGTCTCGGCCGCTCTACGGCGTCGCCGCAGCTCTCCTGGCCGGCCAGTTGGCCGCCGTCCTGGCGCTGCTCCGGCTTCTCGGCTAGCGGTTCCCGGAGCCCACAGAGAGGCGACGCTAGCGCCGGCGGAGATCCGGATCCGGAGTCTCAGAACCTGACGCCAGGTCGAGCCACGGTCGGCCGCTTCGGCCGAATCCGGGCCGTGCTCCGCGTCCAGCCCGAAGGCGGCCGCGGCCTCGTGGTGCCCTTGGCTCCGCGCTATGTTACCATGTGACCATGTTTCTCACGACAGCACTGGTAACGGAGCAGGCCGACGAGTGCCGCAACCGCCCCGCGTGACCGGGGTGTCCATCGCTTCATGCACATGTAGTAACATGTGACTATGGTTGCTGTCATCGCAGTCTTGTCCCAGAAGGGCGGCAGCGGCAAAACGTGTGTCGCCCTGGGCCTAGCCGTAGCCCACGAGCAGGCCGGAGGCGGCGCGGCGGTGCTCGACCTCGACTCGCAGCGTTCCGCGGTGGTCTGGGGCCAGCTCCGCGGCGGAGAGTCCCCCCAGGTGCTGCCGGCCCACGCCTCACGCCTCGCCCAGACCATCCGTGCCGTCCAACGCGACGCTGACCTGGTGGTGATCGACGGGCCGGCCCGAGAGGCCGCCGGCGCGGCCGAAGCGGCGCGACTCGCCGACCTGGTGTTGATTCCCGCCCGTCCCGCAGTGGTGGACCTAGCGGCGCTTCCCGCGACGCTCGAGGTGGTCGCCGCGGCCGGCACCCGTGCCCTGGTGGTTCTGAACGCCTGCCCGCCGCGTGGCCCCTGGACGGCCCAGGCCGCAGGTGCAGTGCGCGACCTCGGCGCGGAAGTTGCCCAGACCCGTCTCGGCGCCAGAGTCGCTCACTCGAAGGCATTCATGGTCGGCAGGACGGCAGGAGAAACCGAACCTCGATCACCGGCCGCGGCCGAACTCGAGGCCCTCTACACGGAGGCAATGTCATGAGCACAAGAGAGCTATCCATTGGAACCGCCATGCGGTCGGTGAAGGCAGCTCCCCAGGAACAGGCCAAGCGGCCTCCGTCGAGGCGTAACAAACGCGGCTGGCTCGTCTGGCTCGATCCCGAAACCGCGCGCAGCCTGAAAGTCACCGCAGCGGCCCACGACACCACGCTCCAGGCCCTTGGTGAAGAAGCCGCAGACTGGATCCTCCAGCGCTACCAGTGAGCGACCACCCCTACGCCGAACGGCTCGAAGCCGCCGTCGAGGCCGGTACCGTCGCTCCGGACACCGCCAAGGCGATCCTCAATTGGATCCGCCCGGACGGCCGCATCGAGCCTCCCACCGAGCGCGCCGCCGCGGTCGCCCGCGACGTGCTGGAGGCCGCAGGCCTCGAATTCCGGCCCGCGAACGAGTGCAATCCGCCCGTGACCCCCAGGGAAACGGACCGAACAGACCTCGAAACGGAGGCTCCGGACGCCGATCGGGGCCAGGAGGGCCCCGTTTCGACCTCCTCCCGAGGCTCTCAGAGGCCGCAGAAGCGCCGCAAGGGCCGAAAACGGACTCAGCCCCCTAACCAGCCGCGCGCTCCGCGCGCTGACGCACAGGCTGCACAGGCGACCCCCTCCAAGCCCTCGCGGAAGTCCGCAACCGCGCGATCGCGCGCCGCCGGCGCCTGGGCCGAGAAGCATCCGACTCAGGCCGGAACCTTCCTCCGGCGCCACGCTCAGGCAGTCCTTGACCTGGTCGCCCCGGACGCCGACCACGTGCATGGAGACGAACTCCGCGAGCTGTACTACCACCTAGACCAGGTCGAAGCCGCGGCCAACTTCGCCGGGCGCCGGAACCAGCTCAAGGAACCCCCCTCCGTCTTCCTCCGCGACTTCGTCCAGGACTTCCAGAACATGACCGGCGGTGAACCCGACGATGTTGTTTCGACGCGCCTTCGCGCCGCCCTTGGCGTCGGCGAACGTGAGCTGATCGCACTGCTCGAACGGCTGCCCTCAACCGTCGAAGTTGACGGCGAACCCCTCAGCATCCTGGCGGCCGCCCGCGAGACACTGAGCCCCGATCGTCGCTCCGTCGCCATGTTGCCGACACCGCCGCGCGTCCGCGTGCTAGACGCCCCCGAGGATCGCGACCGGTTGCCGGACGTCCTGCCCGATCCCACCAAGGCCGAGCGACAGCTCGTCCTTCCGAACCTCAATCCGCATCCGAGTCCGCGCGGCGGACCCGCGCCCTGGTTGACCGTCTTCGACAGCCTGGGCGGCGTGAGCATGATGCCCGGTAGGGGCACCCCGCTTGACCTACGTCTGTTCGTCGAGGCCTTGGCTTGGGCGCCGCCGGCAGCAAGGCGCGGCCGCATGGTGGACGTTCCGCTCACCGTTCGAGAGCTTGCTGAGGCCCTGTGGCCGCATGGCTGGCAGCGCGGCCGCGACTTACCGAAGCTACGGAACGCCATGAGGGCAATCAACGCCCTGGGCTTCTTCAGCACCCCCGATGCCCGCCTTGAGTGGGCGCCCGTCCTCTGGCGGGCGATTCCGGGCCAGGGCGCCCGCCTGGACGATCACGCACTCCTACAGGTCCAGTTGCCACCCATCGCGGGCGCCGGTGCCGGTGCCCGCTTCGATCGGTTGACGGCGCGTCGCCTCGGCGTCAGTTCTGCGCCGGAGTTTCGTGCTTACCTCGGGCTGGTCCATGAATGGGATCGCCGCCTGATCCGTGGCGCCCGTCCCCGGCCCGGACACTTCCTGCCGGGATACCCCCCGGCCGCTCGCCGCCTCCTGATATTCGGCGACGATCCAGTGAACCGGAGCACCGTACGAACACGACAAGCAGACGCGGATCGCGCGTTTGAGGGCCTGGCGGACCGCGGCGTGATTGACCTTGACCACGACCCCCGCGACCTGCGGATCTTCATTCCCGAGCGCCGCGACCTCGACTGACCTACCCACCCGCGGACGCTTTTGCCGAACCGACCTACCCACCCGCGGACGCCCACCTACCCACCCGCGGACGTTTCTAGGCCGCCGAAACGGCGGAATCCCTTGTCCCGCCTAGGTTTTCCCTAGCGCGCGCGCGCGCGTCCCCCTCTGGATCCCCCTTTCGGATGAAGTCGTCGATCATCGCCTTGCCGAAAATCGGTCCGAAGGCCCCCATCAGGGGGCGGCGGAAGGGAGTGTAGTGAATCAGGCTGCGGGTCATGGGTTCGTATCCTCCATTTGGTTGATCTGCGAAACGTCGTTGGGCTGCCTTCAGGTCCGACGGCCAGCCAGTATGAGTGAAAGATACGCAGATGTCAAGTATCTGCTCTGACAAATATCAGATATTTGCTCTGCCGTACGTCTTCGGCTCCGAACATCCCCCCGGACCGGCTCCAGTCAGTGGCCTGTTACGGCGACTAGTGGACTGGTTTCCCGGTCCACTAGTGCCGTGTCACTCGTCAAAAGTCGGATAGAGGCGCTTGAGTTTGACGCGAGCGTCGTCGGTGGTGAAGTGCCAGTTGACCTTGGCTTGGATCCGGTCTCTGGCGGCCTGCCAGGCGCCGACTTCGGCGCGTAGGGTGTCGATGGAGTCGATGCGGCGGTTGAGGCACTGTCGGATCATCACGCTGAGTTCGACCTCGGCGACGTTCAGCCAACTGCCGTGCTTGGGGGTATAGACGAACTCGAAGCGGTCCCACAGCGCCTTGGCCCGGGCCGGGTCGAAGGTCTCGTAGAGCGCGCCGGGGCGGTGGGTGTTGAGGTTGTCCATCACCAGCGTGATTCGGGTGGCGTCGGGATACTGCCCGGCGATGTCTTCCAGGAAACGCGCCCAGTCGGTCTTGGTCCTGCGCTCGGTGACCTTGGTCAGACGCCGCCCGGCCAGCGGTTCGGTCGCCATGAACACGTTGCAGGCGCCGCAGCGTCGGTACTCGTAGTCTTCGCGGACCTCCCGTCCAGGGGCCGGCGGGATGGGCGCCCGTGTCTCGGCGATCAACTGCCGCGGCGTCTCGTCCATGCACACCACCGGGAAGCTCGCGTCGTGCGGACGCCGATAGACGTCGAGCACCCGCTCCATGTTCGCCGCGAAGTCGGCGTTGCATTGCGGCGGAATCACCCAGCCGACGCGGCGCCACGGTTTGAGAGCGTTTTTTTTAGCACCCGCCGCACCGTCTCGTGCGAGACGCTGTCGATATAGCCGAGCTCCACCGCACGGTCCGCCAACAGACGCAGAGACCACTGCGAATGCCCTTCGGGCGGCTCTCCGCAACTGAGCGCGACCAGCCGCGCCTCGAACTCGCCATCCGCCTTGCGCAGGTACTTCGGACGACGCCCCTGCCGACTGCCGAGCGCCGCCTCCAGACCGTCCTCCACAAACCGCCTCTTCACACGATCCACCTTGCGCGCACTGATCCGCAAGACCCCGGCGATCGTCTCGCCGGTCGGCCGACGCCCGTTGAACTCGCCCTCGTCGCAGTTGAGCAGAATCAAGGCGTTGATCACCTTCTGCGACCGATGCGAACCCTTGCGCGTAGTCGTCGCCAACGCCTCGCGCTCCTGCTCCTCCAACTCCACCACATACCGCTTCATGCCAGACTCCTTGCCGTTGTCGAACGGCAAGGAGCCTACTACGATTCATACGACATAGGACGTGTGACATGACACTAGTTCGGTTCGGTAACGCCGGTGATCGCGCCCAGCGTCGGGCCGATCTCCGCGTGGAGCACGAGGTCGGCAATCCCGTCGATGTCCGTTGCTTCGCGGTTCAGGATGACCAGCCTGGCGCCCGCCTGCTTCGCGAGAGCGGGGAAGCCCGCGGCCGGGTAGACCACCAGGGAGCTGCCGATCGCCAGGAAGAGATCGGCGGCCAGGGTTGCTTCGTGGGCGCGTCGCATGGCGACCTCGGGCATCGCCTGGCCGAACGAGATCGTGGCCGTCTTGATGATGCCGCCGCAGGTCTCGCCGGCCAGGTTCTGCCGTGAGCAGACCGGCAGTTCCTCCCGCTCGCGGAACGCGGCCACGATGGGATCGAGTTCGTAGCGCTGCCGGCACTCGAGGCAGGCGGCGTAGGTTGCGTTGCCGTGCAACTCGATCACCTCGTCGTCGGGAATGCCGGATTCCTGGTGCAGACCGTCCACGTTCTGGGTGATCACGGCCCGGAGCTTGCCCAGGCGGCGGAGTTCGGCGAGCGCAAGGTGGCCGCGGTTCGGCCTGGCCCTGGACATGGTGCGGTCGCTGCCGATCTTGCGCCGCCACGACTCGCGTCGCGCCTCCTCGGAGGCGACGAACTCGCCGAAATCGATCGGCTTGTACTTCGTCCAGATGCCGCCCGGGCTGCGGAAGTCGGGGATGCCCGACTCGGTGCTGATGCCCGCGCCCGTAAACGCGACAATCGAGGTCGCTTCGTGGATCAGGCGGTCGAATTCCTGCAGTTGGCTCATCACGATCTCCCGATGGTTCAGCCCAGTGGCCAGTCTACGGCCGGTTCTCTACCGAACGGTCGGTCTGTTACACTGCCCGCCGCCCGCAAATCACGCAAATCAGTTTAGATGCAGCCGGCAACGCCGGAGGATAAGAGAGAGTCAGCATGTCTTTCCATAGCTTCACAGGCACGGACACCTACCTCGCCGCACCCGAACTCCGGGACTCGGTCAACGTGGCGGCAGCGCTCGAGAAGCCGCTTCTGATCCGCGGCGAGCCCGGAACCGGCAAGACGGTGCTCGCCGAGGCGATCGCCGAGAACCTGGTCATGGAGCTCCTGACCTGGAACATCAAATCGACGAGCAAGGCCCAGGAGGGTCTCTACGTCTACGACACGGTGCAGCGGCTCAACGACGCCCGCTTCGGCGACAAGGACATCACGGACATCTCGCAGTACATCAAGTACGGCCCCCTCGGCCAGTCCTTCCTCACCGACCAGCGGGTCGTGCTGCTGATCGACGAGATCGACAAGGCGGACATGGAGTTTCCGAACGACCTGCTGCATGAGCTGGACCGGATGACGTTCTTCGTCAACGAAACGGGTAAGCGCCACAGCGCCAGGTTCCGGCCGATCGTGGTGATCACCTCGAACAACGAGAAGGAACTGCCGGACGCCTTCCTGCGCCGCTGCGTGTTCCACTACATCGCGTTCCCGGACAAGGTCGAGATGGAGAGCATCATCCGGGTGCATCACCCGGACGTGGAGGCTGAGCTGCTGCAGCAGATCCTGCTGCGGTTCTATTGGTTGCGCGATCTTCCCGAGATCCGCAAGAAGCCGTCCACCAGCGAGCTGATCGACTGGATCGCCGCGCTGCGCCGGGGCGGCGTGAGCACGGACGTGATCGAGAGTGAGCTACCCTTCCTGGGCGTGCTGATGAAGCGGGAGAACGACCTGGAGGCCGTCATGGCGGCGCACCGCCGCGGCCGGGTGAACTAGGGTCAGACCGCAGCACCACACCGCAACCCGAGCTCACTCGAACGCAGCCCCAGCCATGTTCGTCGATTTCTTCTACCACTTGAGAGGCTACGGCCTGAAGGTGACGATCACGGAGTGGCTGTCCCTGATGAGGGCGCTGTCGATCGGTTACAGCCGCGCCGACCTGCACGTCTTCTACAACCTGGCCCGCTGCCTGATGGTCAAGCGGGAGGCGGACTTCGACAACTACGATCGCGCCTTCGCCTCCTTCTTCATGGGGGTCGAGAACCACTTCGACATCAGTGACGAGCTGCTGGAGTGGCTGTCCAATCCCAAGCTGCCGCGGGAGCTCACCGACGAGGAGCGCGCGAAGCTGCAGGCGCTCGATCTCGATGAGCTGCGCGAGCGCTTCAAGGATCTGCTCGATGAGCAGAAGGAGCGCCACGACGGCGGCAATCGCTGGATCGGAACGGGCGGCATGTCTCCCTTCGGCCACGGCGGCGAGCACCCCACCGGAGTTCGCATCGGTGGCTCTGGCGGCGGCCGGTCCGCGGTCCAGGTGGCTACCGACCGGCGTTTCCGCAATCTGCGCTCCGACCGCATCCTCGACACCCGGCAGATCGGGCTGGCGTTGCGCCGCCTGCGCAAGCTCGACAAGGACGAGGGCCCCGAAGAACTGGACATCGACGAGACGATCGACAGCAGCGCCCGCAACGCCGGCGAGATCGACCTCGTGTTCCGTCCGCCAAAGCGCAACCGGATCAAGCTGCTGCTGCTGATCGACGTGGGCGGGTCGATGGATCCGCACACGCTGCTCTGCGAGCGGCTGTTCTCCGCCGCCCACAAGGCGAACCACTTCAAGAAGTTCGAGTTCAAGTTCTTCCACAACTGCGTGTACGAGAACCTCTACACCGACATCAGCCGCTGGAAGGGTGAACCCACTTCCCGGATCCTCAAGCGCCTCGACCACACCTGGTCCGTGTGCCTCGTCGGCGATGCCTGGATGAGTCCCTACGAGTTGACCCACACCGGCGGCGCGATCGACTACTACCACAGCAACCAGGTCACCGGTCTCGACTGGCTGCGCAAGTTCCGCGACCGCTGCCCGAAGTCGATCTGGCTCAATCCGGAGCCGCGGCGGATTTGGAATGCCCCGACCATCCATCTGATCCGGCAGGTGTACCCGATGTTCGAGCTGACCATCGACGGTCTGACCGAGGGCATCGACGTACTCCGGGGAATCCGGCCGAACCGCGCGCTGGCGGCCTGATCCAGAGCGATCGTGCCGGCGGCTGCCGGGGCCCGGGAATGGTCCGCGGGCCGTGCAGGGTTAGACTGTAGCTATGGACGAGAAACCGCCAGGGAAGGCCCCGACCGGTGATTTCGGTTCCGTTGGGAACGAGCCGGATCGAAGCGATCCGGTCTTCGATCTGCCCGCGAGCCTGAGCCGCGAGCCGCCTGCGGACGAACCGGATAGCGCGGACCCGTACTTTGACGACTCGCCCGAGGGGCCGCCGCCGCCGCGCTCCGGGACCATGGCCGTCATCGTGATCGCCGGCCTGATCCTGCTTGGCGGCGGCGCGGTGATCTGGTGGTGGTTCAGCAGCCGCTCAGAAGATCCCGTCGATCCGAACGCCGCGGCTGCGGTTGAAGAACCGGCGGCCGTTGAACCGGACGCGGCGCCCGTGGCCGCCGACCCACCGGCCCCGGAACTGCCGGCGCCCCCGCCCCTGTCCGCGAGCGACTCCCTGGTGCGGGACGTCGTCGGCGGCCTGTCGCAGCACGCTCAGTGGCTGGCATGGCTGGTTCCGGAGGAACTGGCGATGAACTTCGTGCGGGTGGTCGGCGCCGTTGCCTACGATGAGCCGCCGCAGTCCAGTCTGGAGCCGCTACGGCCGGAGGAGGGCTTCAGCGTCGTGCGGCGGGGTCAGCGCTTCTACCCGGCCGAGACGAGTTTTGGCCGCTACGACCTGGCGGTCGAGGTCTTCGATTCGATCGATGTCGCCGGCGCCGCCCGCGCCTATGAGCGCCTGGAGCCGCTGTTCGAGGTGGCACACGACGAGCTCGGGTACCCGAACGAGTTCGGCGACACGCTGGAAATGGCGGTAACGAGGCTGCTGGCGACGCCGATCCCGGACGCTCTGCCGGAGCTTCGGTTACGGGTCATCAGCTTCGAGTACGTCGATCCCGGGCTCGAGGGGTTGAGCCCTGCCCAGAAGCTCCTCTTGCGGCTGGGGCCGGACAACGGCGACCGCGTGCGGGTGAAGGTCAGGGAGCTCTACGGGGCGTTGCGGTAGAGCCGGTTACTCGAACTGCCCGCCGTCGAGGGCGCGGCGCTGGGCTTCGGAGTACCGGTGCAGCATCCGGTCGTAGATGGCGACCGCTTCGGGGCGCGGCGCGGCGGATGGCCCCGGTTCGCCTGCCGGCGGTAGAGGGTACGGTCTGCGGCCGGTGGCACGCAGAGCGGCGCCCAGGGCGGCGCCGTCGCTCACCTCCTGTCCCTCGACGGGGCAACCCATCACGTCGGCGGCGACCTGGAGCAGCTCGCGGTTGCGGGCGCCGCCGCCAGTGGCCACGATGCGGCTCGGCCGGGTTGCCATCCACTCCGAGTTGAGCCGCATCGACAGGAGCTGTCCCTCGACGACGGCGCGGCAGTTTCGTGCCGCCTGCTCGGGCGCGTCTGCGAGGCCGCCCAGCCTGATGACGCGCGGCGACGCCACGCGCGGGACGATCTCCGGTTCGAACCAGGGCAGCATCATCATGCCGTCGTTGCCCGGCGGCGTTGCCCGCAGTGCGTCCTCGAAGCCTTGCCAGTCGAGGCCGTAGCGGTCCCGCACCGCCTCGCGCGCGAGCGATCCGTTGCGGAAACAGATCAGGCTCATCGGATGTCCGCTCGGCGCGATGAACACGTGGCCGCACTGGTCCGGATCGACGGCGACATCGGCCAGCAGGCAGAAGTAGGTGTCGCTCGTGCCGAGGCTCAGCACCGCTTCGCCCGGTTCTCTCGTGCCGACGCCGACCAGGGAGCAGGGGTTGTCGCCGCAGCCGATGACCACCTGGGCGTCCGGGGGGAGACCGTAGCGGGATGTGAAGTAGGGGGCGATGGAGCCGACGACAGTCCAGGGCGGTTGAGACGGGAGAAGGCGGCGCTCGAGGCCGTCGGCAGTGGCCGCCATCGCCTCGGCTGACCATTCCCGCTGCCGGATGTGGAGCAGGTTCATTCCAGAGCCGTCGCCGTGGTCGATCGCGGTCAGCCGGCCAGCCAGGACCGAGGTCACGAAAGAACTGACCAGGCAGACCTGAGCCGTGCGGCTCCATGCCTCGGGGTCGGTCAGCGCGAAGCGGCAGATCTGAGGGCCCGTGAAGCGCTCGAACGTGTCGCTGCCGGTGAGTTCTGCGGTTGCCGCGGGGCCGCCGAGTACGCAGCGAATCTCTTCGCATTCCCGCCCGGTGGAGGAGTCCGTCCAGATCGGCGCCTCGGCACGCGAGAGCAGCGGTTCGACCTGTTGCGCCAGACGTCGCTCGGGCGAAAGGGACCGGAGCGCCTCGTCGGCGTCCGCCCGGAGGTACACGGAGCCGTGCTGCTGCCCGGATACCGACACGCCGTGAATCCTCCGGCATGCGTCGGCGCCCAGTCGTTCCAGTGCCAGGTCGAGGGCCTCGAGCCACATGCACGGCGGTACCCGCCCGATCGCCGGATTCTCGTTGGGGAGCTGGCCGTTGACGGTGCCGTAGGCCGGCAGTTCCGAGTCGTAGTGGACGCCGGTGCGGGCGGCGATGCGGCGCGCCCGGTCTTCGCCTTCGCCATCCGGCGGCGGCGCCTCGACCAGGATCGCGGTCAGGCTCTGGGTGCCGACGTCGATCCCGAGGTACAGGGGACCGGAACTCACTCGATGTGGGTGCTGTACAGGTAGTCGTTGAGGATGCTCTCGAGCTCTTCCTGCCGGCCGCTCGTCCTGGGCGGTTCGCCAAGCCTGCCGGCCCAGTCCTCGAGTTCCTCGAGAGTCGTCTCGCCGGCCATGACCTTGCGTCCCAGGCCGCGGCGGTAGCCGGCGTAGCGCTGCCGGATGCGCTTGCCGGCCAGTCCCAGCACGCCGTCACGCTTGATCCGTTCGACGATCAGCAGCGCCTTCGCGAACACGTCCATCGACGCGATGTGGGCGTAGAACAGGTCGACCGTGTCGAAGGATCCGCGTCGCACCTTGGCGTCGAAGTTCAGGCCGCCCCAACGCAGGCCGCCCTGACCGCGGATGATGAGCAGGGCCAGGACGCAATCGCGCAGGCTCATGGCGAAGTTGTCCGTGTCCCAGCCGACGCCTTCCAGGCCGCGGTTGATGTCGACGCTGCCGAGCATGCCGACGCCAGCCGCGGTCGCCAGCTCGTGCTCGAAGGAGTGGGTGGCGAGCGTGGCGTGATTCGCCTCGACGTTGAGTAGAAGATCGTCCATCAGGTCGAACTCGCGCAGGAAGTTCAGGCAGTGCGCGCAGTCGAAGTCGTACTGGTGGACCGACGGTTCCTTCGCCTTGGGCTCCAGGAAGAACTTGCCCTTGAAGCCCTTACGCCGCGCGTAGTCGACGGCGAGCCGGAGGAAGGCGGCCAGTTGCTCGCGCTCGCGGCGCATGTCCGTGTTGATCAGGGACGTGTAGCCCTCACGGCCGCCCCAGAACACGTAGCCGGCGCCGCCGAGTTCGATCGTGGCGTTGATCGCGCGCCGGACCTGGGCTGCCGCGTGGGCGAAGACCCGGGGGTCGGGGTTGGTCGCCGCGCCGTGGGTGTAGCGGGGGTGGCCGAACAGGTTCGCGGTGCCCCAGAGCAGCTTGACGCCGGTCTCGCGCTGCCTGATCCGCGCGAGTTGGACGATCTCCTCCAGGTACTCGTTGCTCTCGGCAACGGAGCGGCCCTCGGGCGCGATGTCCCGGTCGTGGAAGCAGTAGTAGCGCACGCCGAGCTTGGTGAAGAACTCGAACGCGGCGTCCAGCGTCCGCTTGGCGACTTCGATCGGCGTCGGTGCGTGGTTCCAGGGGCGGTCGTACACCGGATCCGGCCCGAAGGGATCCTGGCCGCCGCCCTTGAAGGTGTGCCAGTAGGCGACCGCGAACTTGAGTTGCCGCTCCATCGTGGCGCGGCCGACCTTGCGGGTGCGGTCGTAGTGCTTGAACGCGAGCGGGTCGCGGCTGTCCGGCCCGTGGAACGGAATCGCCTTCGGGATCTCCGGGAAGAACGGCTCGGTTTCGGGGCAGAAGGGGGTCATCGAACTGGGAGCTCCTCCTCGGGCCGACTGCGTCAGTTGTCCTCGAACGCGGCGTCGAAGGCGATCGCCGAGGGTGCGAAGTCGAGCGCTCTGACGAAGTCGGCCGCTTCGGCGGCGCCGTGTTCGCGGTCCATCCCGGAGTCCTCCCACTCGACGGAGAGCGGGCCCCCGTAGCCGATGTCGTTCAGCGCCCTGATGATCTCCTCGAAGTCGACCGAGCCGCGGCCGGGCGAGCGGAAGTCCCAGAACCGGCGGTGGTCGCCGAAGTTCGTGTGACCGCCGAACACGCCGCAGGGCTTGGGTCCGTCGGACCACCAGGCGTCCTTGATGTGGACGTGGAAGATGCGGTCGCCAAACCGGCGGATGAAGTCCACGTAGTCGACGCCCTGATAGCCGAGATGGCTGGGGTCGTAGTTGAAGCCGAACGCCGGGTGGCCGCCGACCGCCTCGATGGCGCGCTCGGCGGTGACCGTGTCGAAGGCGATCTCAGTCGGGTGCACCTCCAGGCCGAAGCGCACCCCGAGCTCCTGGTAGGCGTCGAGGATCGGCGTCCAGCGGGCGGCGAAGTCGGCGAACCCGTCGTCGATCATCGCCGGCGGCACCGGCGGAAACGAGTAGAGCAGGTGCCAGATCGAGCTCCCCACGAAGCCGTTCACGACCGCAAGACCGAGGGCCTTCGCCGCTTCGCCGGTGCGGATCATCTCGTCGGCGGCACGCTTGCGGACGTCTTCGGGATCGCCGTCGCCCCAGACGTGCGGCGGCAGGATCGCCTGGTGGCGCGCGTCGATGCGGTCGCAGACGGCCTGGCCGACCAGGTGGTTGCTGATCGCGTGCAGTTCGAGTCCGTGCTGCTCGAGAAGCTCGCGCCGGGACGCCGCGTAAGCGTCGTCGCAGCGGTCGACCTCGACGTGGTCGCCCCAGCAGGCGAGTTCCACGCCGTCGTAGCCGAGGTCGCGCGCCAGCGGGCACAGGTCTGCGACCGGCAGATCGGCCCACTGGCCGGTGAAGAGGGTTACGGGTCGGGCCACGGTGCGTCTCCTACGGGTTGCTGCTTCCGTTTCAGTTGGTGTTCGGCGCCACGGTCAGGCCGGCATCCTGAGCCACTTCTGATCGCTCTCGCTGCTTGCGACCACGGTCTCGATGAACTGCATCCCGCGCAGGCCGTCGTGGACGGTGGGGAAGTCGAGCATGGTCGGGCCGGGTTCGACCCCGCGCCGGCGGCAGTCGAGGGTCTGGGCGAAGTTGCGGTACAGGTTGGCGAAGGCCTCGAGGAAGCCCTCGGGGTGGCCGGCCGGCAGCCTGGTGTGCGCCGCGGCGTCGTCGCACAGGCCCTGGCCGGACGTCCGCAGGACCTCGCGGGGCCGGTCGAGCCACTTGAGGATCAGCGTATTGGGCTCTTCCTGGCGCCACTCGAGACCCCCGATTTCGCCGTAGACCCGGATCGCCAGCGCGTTCTCCTCGTCGATCGAGATCTGCGAGGCGTAGAGGACGCCGCGGGCGCCGCCCTCGAAGCGGAGCAGCACGTTGCCGTCGTCCTCCAGCGGCCGGCCGTCGACGAACGTGGTCAGGTCGGCGCACAGGGATTCGATCCGGAGCCCCGTGATCGCCTCGGCGAGGTTCTCGGCGTGGGTTCCGATGTCGCCGATGCAGCAACTGATGCCGGCGCGCTCGGGGTCCGTGCGCCAGTCCGCCTGCTTCTGGCCTTCCGCTTCGAGTTCGGTGGCGAGCCAGCCCTGCGGATACTCGACGACGATCTTTCGCACCCTGCCGAACTGACCGCTACGGACCCGGTGCCGGGCCTCCTTGACCATCGGATAGCCGGTGTAGTTGTGGGTCAGGCCGAAGACGAGGCCGGTCCGTTCGACTGCTGCGACCAGGGCCTCGGCCTCGGCCGCCGACTTCGTCATCGGCTTGTCGCTCATCACGTGGAAGCCGGCTTCGAGCGCCGCCCGGGCGACCGGAAAGTGCATGTGGTTCGGCGTGACGATGGAGACGAAGTCCATCCTCTCGGACGGGTCCAGACCGGCCTCGCGGTCCATCATCTCCTGGTAGGCGCCGTAGCACCGGTCGGGCGGCAGGAAGAGATCGGCGCCGGAGGCCCGCGAACGTTCCGGGTCCGAACTGAAGGCGCCGCAGACGAGCTCGATCAGCCCGTCGAGACCGGCCGCCATGCGGTGAACGGCGCCGATGAAAGCGCCCTGGCCGCCGCCGACCATGCCCATGCGGATCTTCCGTTCCATCGCGCGCTCCCTCGTACTGCGATCCGGGAGCGTACCGCAAAGGAAGCCGCGTTTGGCGCTACTCCCCTGCCTCCAACTGTGCCCCTTCTTCGATCGCGTACAGCTCCGAGCGGGTCGCCACGTAGAGCACGCCGTCCTTGGCGAGGGGGGTCGTGTAGACCGCGCCCTCCATGAACACCTCGTTGATCAGGTTCTCCTCACGACCGGTAGCGAGGATGGCGACTTCGCCGTCCTCGTCGCCGATGTAGATCTTGCCGTCGACAACGAAGGTCGAACCCCAGATCGCCGCATAGGTGTGGTGCATCCACAGGAGCTCGCCGGTCTCCTCGTCGAAGCAGTAGACGTGCCCCGAGAGGTCCGCGATGTAGACCAACCCCTCGTGAACGGAGGCCGTGGACATCGTGCGGTGGAAGTTCTCGCCGCCGACATGCCAGACCTCGGCCGTCTCCGTGATCTCGCCGGTTCCGGAGGCATCGATCTTGAAGAAGTGCCCGGGCCCCTCTCCATGCTCCGGATCCTGGCCGACGCCGATGTAGACGACGTCGTCGTGGAAGACCGGCGTCGAGATGATGTTGTTGCGGGTGCCCTTGCCGCCGAGCTCCCACACCGACTCCTTCGGGTTCGCATCGAAGGTCCAGATCAGCTCGCCGGTGTCCGGCGCGAACGAGTAGACCACGCCCTCACCGCCCGGAACGACGAGCTGTTCGCGTCCGCCGGCGACACCGGCTGCCGGGTTGGACCAGGTCCCGTGGAGGATCTTCTCGCGCGGGTGAGCGCTCTCCCACACCAGTTCGCCCGTGTACTTGTTCAAGGCGACGAAGCTCGGTCCCAGCGGCGACGGGATGTTGATGTGACCTTCGTCGACGCCCTGGCCCGTGGTCGCGACGACGACATCGCCGACCACCAGGGGCGAACCGGCGGCGAGATTGTGGGGGAAGACGTCCAGCTCCGCGATCATGTCGAAGGACCACACGATGTCCGCGTCGAGTTCGTCGCTGTACTGCTCGTTCTGGAGGCCGTCGTTGCCGTCCGCGAAGCCGTCGACATCGACGGCGACGAACTCCGCCCGGTTGGTGACGTAGTAGGCGAGGTCGCCCTCGATGTAGGGCGTCGAGCAGATGCCCTGAAGCGGCCAGTCGTTCACCCGTCCGGCGGGGAGCTTGTCGTGAGTGGCCTGCCAGAGAAGCTCGCCGTCGCTCTCGCGGAAGGCGATCAGGATGCCCTTGTCGCCGACGATGCCCGGTCTGCGCTCACCCTCGTTGTTCGTGCCGACGAAGACCTTGCCGTCGTAGATGATCGGGCCGGCGTAGGTCTGGGAACCGAGCTTCTGCTTCCACTTGACGTTCCTGCCGGACAGGATGTCCCAGTCCGTCGGGACGCCGGTCTCGGAGGACACCATGTTGCGCGAAGGGGTCAAGCCGAACATGGCCGGCGGGTCTTCCGCCAGCGCCGCAGCGGCGCCGGTCGAGATCAGAAACGCTGCTGCCACGCACGCCTTGTTCATGCTCCCCTCCTCGAGTTCAGTGGATTCAGTCTCGTTCTCTCCTAGCTGTCCAAGCCTTCGAACTGCAGGCGCTCAGTTGCCGGTGATCAGGACGTTGTCGTAGGACACGACCGACGGCGAGTAGCCGAGAATGCCGGGAGAGCCGTTTCGGATCGGGTGGGGATCCTCTGCCGTGACAGTCCAGTCGTCGGGCTCTTCGGTGTCGCGGGGCCACACCTTGCCGCGGATCGTGGCCGTGTCTTCGCCTGTTTCCACCTGCAGCTTCATCGTGTACCAGCGATCCATCTCGAACTCGTAGTCGACCTTGTTCTCGACCCGTAGCTCGGCTGACCAGGAGCGGATCTGGAGGCGCTGGTGGATGCCCATCATGTCGAGGATGTAGCCGCTGTTGATCAAGCCCGAATCGGAGCGGCGCCGTCCCTTCTGGGAGTTGCGCACGTCAGCCTGGATCGTGTAGTTCCCCAGCGAAGGCGGGCCGAGAAGAACTGGCGAGCGCAACAATCCCCGCTCCGCGACCGGCTTGACCAGGATGCTGTTGCCGTCCTCCTCGGCGACATCGTAGCGGCCGCCGCCGATCCAGTAGCCACGCTTGCCGCCGGAAAAATCCTCGGTCCAGGGAAGGGGCGGAAAGACGCGGATGCGGGCTTCGGCAGTGAGGTCGCCGCTGGTCGCCACCAGGGCGCCGGCTTGAAAACTCGAGTCGTCGGCGAAGCGAATGCTGTTGTCGGCAAGCTCCGCCTCGAGCCCCTTGAGCGACCAGTCGGCTTCGACGGCGCCCAACGGCCGGCCCAGGGCGTCGTAGGCGAACACCTCGAAGTCGTGACTCTCGCCGGGATTGGCCCTGATCTCGGCGGGAACGACGAGCAGGGTCGCCGGCGGTCCCTCCGGTTCGCCTTCGTCTCCCCGGCTGGGAAGTGGAGAAGCCGTGACCTCGAACGGCGCGTCCTTGTCGCCGAGGCAGTAGACGCCCTCCTCGGTCGTGAAGTAGATCCGTCCGTAGGCGATCGCCGCGGAGCCGTACAGCTCCGCGTATCGGCCGTCCGGGACCTTCAGTTGGTGCCGGCTCAGGATCTCGGCGCTCGTGTCTCCCGGTTGGATGATCGCGAAATGGCCGTTCGTCTCACCGGCATAGATCTTGCCGTCGGCCCACACCGGCGATGCCTTGCCGACCGTTCCGATGCTGAGTTCCCAGTGGACTTCCCCAGTTTCCGTATCGACCGCGGCCATGTTCCCGGAGTTGTTCACGATGTAGAGACGGCCGTCGTGAAGCGCCGGCGACGGAAAACCCGCCTTGTTCCGGTTCCACCGCCACAGCTCGTGGGTCGTCGTGATGTCGCCGCTGCCGGTGCCGTCGATCGCGATGACGCGCCCGAGCGCGCCTTCGTCGACGTTCTCCTCGCTGTGCGAGATGAACACTCTGCCCTGGTCGTCGACCACGGGCGAGGAGTTGATGCCGCGTTTCGAAAGGTTGAACTCCCACACCTTCTTGCCGGTGCGCGCGTGGAGGGCGTAGATGTGCCCGTCCGCGTTGCCGGTGATCAAGAGTCTCTGACCGTTGATCACGGTCACGATCGGGACCGACTGGGTGTTCCGGTCGTGGATCGTGCCCCCCGGCGTGGACATCCACCGCACTGCGCCGGTGCGCTTGTCGAACGCGTAGTAGCGGTGGCGGGGTGGGCCCTGGTTCCCCCAACTGCCGTTGTTCATGTTGACGATGATCAGGTCCTCGTCGATCACCGGAGAGGCGGTCCTGCCGCCGTAGCCCTCGAAGCGGCCATGCTCTTCCTTGAGGGAGCGCGACCAGACCAGATTGCCGTCGCGGTCATGGCAGAGGAAGAGACCGCTGACCAACTGGGCGTAGGTGTAGCCGGTCTCCGGATCGCCGGTCAGGGAAGCCCAGCCGACCCGGTTCAAAGCGACCGTGGTCAGGTACAGGTTGTACCGGCGTTCCCAGAGCGGCTCGCCGGTCCCGGCGTCGAATGCGGCGATGACGGCCTGCTCGTGGATTTCCGAGCCGGCCCGTCCGTTGACGAACACCCGCCCTCCCATGACGACCGGCGTCGAACGGGCGGTGAAGTCCTGGCGCCAGATCAGGTTCTCGCCCTCCGGGCGCCAGGTGTCGATCAGACCGGTCTGGGGCGAATAGCCGTTCTGGTGCGGACCGCGCCAGGACGGCCACTCCTCGGCCGGCAGCGAGGTGGCGGCCAGCGTCAAGGCGAGCAGGAATGAACAGGACTGAAGGCGGTTCCTCATCTCAGCTCCTTGCCAAAGGTATTGGGAAGCGGGCAGCGGCCCTGCGCGCGGCGCTCATTCTAGGCACGTTTCCCCCTCAGCCGCCTTTTCGTCGTGTGTTCGCGGTTCGGTGGATGGTGTCGCTACTCGGCTTCCTCGGCTTCTTCGGCCTCCGCGGCCGCTTGCGCCGCGGCCATCTGCTCCTGCCAGTTGGCGGGATAGATCATCGCCATGAGCGTCGACTGCTCGGACTTGTACTGCACCATGGCGCCCTTCGGCAGCCAGATGGCGTCGCCGGGACCGACCTCGTGGCTGTTCTCGCCGGAGAGGATCGTGAGGTGGCCGTCGAGGTTGTAGAGGTACTCGTCGAACGGCATCGGGCGCTGTTCCTGGGTATCGAAGTTGTCCAGCACCGTGAGCGCGCAATGCAGGGTGTCGGCGACGGCCACCACACCTGGCGCGCTTGCGGGCCCGACATCGGAGCCGGTGCTGATACCCGGCCCGAAGTGGACGATTTGGCGATCAGCGGCCGCGACGAAGGACACCGGCGCCGGTTCGCCCTCCATGGACCAGTTCTCGTCGGCGGGTGTCCAGTCGACGGGGTAGACGCCGACGACGTTCGTTGCCCTCTCGCCGGCCTGTAGCCTTTTTGCCACGGTCCCCTTGGGAATCCACAGACCGTCGCCCGGGCCGATCTCGAACACCGCGTCCTCTGTCTCGATCGTCAGGATTCCGCCCTCGAGGCCGTAGATGTACTCGTCGTAGGTGTACGTCCAGTTCTCCAGCAGGTAGTTCTCCCAGTGCGCGATGACGTGCGCGGTGCTCGTGCTTCCAGCCACCGAGCCCATCGCGTTGGGGTCGCCGACGTCCGACGCCGTCATGAGGGCCGTGTTGCCGGGTGTGAGTTCGTGGAACTCACGGGCGTCTCCCTTGATGACGACGATCTCTCCGACCGGCGCCGGCACTTCCCGCACGGCCGGTTCCTCGGCTGGGGCTTCCGCCTCTTCTTCGGCCGGAGCGCAGGCCAGGAAGGCAACGCCCACCGTAAGCACGCTGAGCGCCAGGATCGGGGTTTTTCGGGCAGGCTGGATAGACAACATTCTGTTTCTCCCTGTTGCGGAACCTCGTCTCTCAATCTTTCTTAGGAAAACCTAAGAAATTTACAAATGCGGCAAGCAGCCGAGTGGGGGCCTGCAGTCCTTTGCGGGAGACGTGTGGATAAGGCCTTCGTTGGCAACGCAGGACGCTTGCGACAACCGTTAGGATTGGCGTGCAGCATACAGAGCGGTCCCTTCAGGGTCAAGAAGACACAGCGCGGTCAAGAAAACGCAGAGTGGTCAAGAAAACACAGCGAAGGTGGACGTTGCGGGAGAGTCGATTTTTCTTCAGCGTGATCATCGTGGTTTCGATCGCGCTCTCGTTCGCGTGCCGGCGGGAAGGGGCTTCCGTAGCGCCCCCGGCCGAAGCTCCGGCCCCGCCGTCCACCGAAGCGGCATGGAGTGAGGCGGTGGGCGATCTGGCGCCGAGGGACTGGAACGTCGTCCTGATCACGATCGACACTCTGCGCGCCGACCGGCTCGGGTGCTACGGCTACGGGGATATCGAGACGCCGCATCTCGACCGCCTGGCCGGCGAGGGGATTCTCTTCGAGAAGGCGGCTACGACGGTTCCCTTCACGCTGCCCGCGCACAGTTCGATCATGACCGGCGCCTACCCGCCGATCCATGGCGTGCGGGAGAACGTCGGTTACGCACTCGACGAGCGGCTGCCCACGCTGGCGGAAGACCTGGCCGCCGCCGGCAGGCGCACCGGAGGCTTCGTCAGCGCCTTTGTCCTCGACGGTCGATGGGGGATCGACCGGGGCTTCGACCGCTACTACGACGACTTCCGGGTCCAGGACATGGGCACGCTGAACATCGCCTCCGTTCAGCGCGAGGGGACGGAGACGATCGACCAGGCGGAGACCTGGCTCGACGAGGTAGCGGGTTCTCCCTTCTTCCTGTGGCTTCATCTCTTCGAGCCGCACGATCCCTACGAGGCGCCGGAGCCGTTCGCGTCGCGCTATCCGAAGCGGCCCTACGACGCGGAGGTCGCCTATGCGGACAGTCTGGTCGGCAGGCTGCGCGAGATGCTCGAGGGCAGGAAACTGCTCGACCGGACTCTCCTGGTGGTCACGGGCGATCACGGCGAGGGTCTCGGCGACCACGGCGAGTTCTTCCACGGCTTCTTCGTGTACGAAAGCACCGTCCGGGTGCCGCTGATCATGCGGCTGCCGGAAGGCCGTCTCGGCGGCCGGAGAGTGGACGCGGCGGTGAGCCATGTCGATCTGCGCCCCACGATTCTGGACGCGCTCGGGCTGCCGTCGCCGCCGGTTGATTCGCGGCAGAGCGGGCGCAGCCTGGTCCCGCTCCTGCTTGGTCGGGCCGACGGCGACCGGGTCGCCTACAGCGAGTCCTACTACTCGCTGTACCACTATGACTGGGCGCCCCTGCGCGCCATTCACACCGGTGCGATGAAGTTCATCGACGCGCCGGAACCCGAGCTCTATCGCCTGACCGACGATCCAGACGAGATGGAGAACATCGTGCGTGGCGCCCGCGTCGAGGCGCGGGAACTCCGCGATCGGCTGCTTCTGATGCTCAGCGGGTTCGAGGGGACCGGCGCCGGCGAATCGGCGCGGCCGGACCTGGATCAGGAAACTCTGGCGCAGCTCCAGGCGCTTGGGTACCTGGCTGGCAGCGGCAGCCGCGCGGAGACGCCCGAGGACCTCTCCGGTCTCGCCGATCCCAAGGACAAGATCGCGGTCCACCGGGCGATCATGCTCGCTCAGAACGACATCGGAAAGGGCGAGACGGCGGCCGCCCGTGAGCGGCTGCTGGAGGCCATCGAACTGGATCCCGGAGTGGTCGATGCCCAGCAGATGCTCGGCAACCTCCACCTGCGCGAGGGCGACTATCCGGCCGCGATCGAGTACTTCCGGACCGCGCTGGCCCGCAACCCGGATCACCAGGCATCGCTGCTGGGTCTGGCCGATTCGTACATGTGGCTCGACAGACCGGAGGACGCTCTGATCGGTTTCGAGCGGCTTCGCGGCCTGGCGCCGCACGACAGCAAGGCGGCGATCGCTTCCACCGAAATCCTGGTCGATCTGGGCCGCCCGGCAGAGGCCCTGGAAGTCGCCGAGTCCGCGGCCCGCTACGAGCACGCCCCGGCACTGGTCCACAACCAGCACGGCGAACTGCTCACGCTTGCGGGACGGGTCGACGAGGCCGAGGGCGCCTTCGAACGCGCCATTCAGGCGAACGACCGCCCAGTGCAGCCGCACTTCAACCTGGCCGTGCTCTACGAGGAGCGCGGCGACACCGCGAGCGCGGTCGAGCGCTACGAGGAAGCGCTGGCCCGGATGCCGTGGCACCACAAGACGCTGTTCAATCTCGGCCGGCTGCTGGGCCGGGAGGGAGACGAGGTAGAGCAGGAGGAGCTGTGGCAGGCCGCCGTGGACGCGAACCCGGAGTTCATCGAGGGTCACTACCTGCTGGCGAAGCTGCTGATGGACCAGGGCGGCGATCTCGAACGGGCCGAGGAGTTGGTGCGCGCGGGTCTTGAGCAGGACGAAACGCACCAGGCCGGCGCCCTCGGCTACTTCGTGCTGGCCGACATTCTCAGTCGCCTCGGTCGCACCGGTGAGGCGATGGAGGCGGTGCGGTCCGGTCGGGAGATCCAGGACCGGCCGTCGGGATGACCGGATGTGCGGCCAACGTGCGGCGGCGTCACCGCTGCCAGAGCCAGGTCGCCTTGAGGATGAGCTGTCGGCCCTGCGTGCGTCGCTCCGAGAGCGACGGCGCCGTCCAGTTCTCGTTGTAGACGAGGAAGATGTCGGCGCCGGGTCGATAGATCCAGTGAAAGCGCAGGTTCACGCCGAGATCCTCGGCGGCGTCGTTGTACTGGGCGATCATGTTCAGTCGCAGATCGGGCGTGAACGACAGGTCGACGCCCTGGCTCCAGAGGTTGATCTCGAACGCGCCCTGCGGCAGCTCGACATTGTGGTGCGTCCAGGTGGTGGAGGTGCGAACGAGGCGTGACAGGCGAAGACCGACCGTCTGTCGCAGGGAAGTCCAGTCGCCCTCGTAGAACTCGCCCCAGTTGTTGAAGCTCCTCCAGGTCACCGATCGTGATGCATCGGTCAGCATCAGGAGTTCCCAGCCGTCGAACTCGAACACACCCGGCGGGATCACCACGCCAGGGAAGATCTCGAACGGCGCAAACAGCCGCTCCCTGGTGCGCATGGCGCCGAACTCAAGGAAGTCATTGGTCTTGAGGACCATGCCGAGGGGATACACGACAGTCTCCTCGCTCTCCAGACGTCCGTCACTCGAGCGCTCGAAACGGCGGTGCGCGCCCTCGGCGTACCAGGAGCGGATACCACCGCGTTCGATCCGCGGCTGCCAGATAAGGCGCGGGTTGAGGAGGCGGAAGTTCTCGCGCAGCAGAAACCCCACGCCCGGATCGAAGTTCTGCTGCGACTCGATGAAGTCCAGTGACGTCGTGAGGGTGGAACCCTGGTATCCGAGACCGGCGCCGAAGGCAGCATCGTCGCCTTCGATGCCCGGCCGCTCGCTGCGGCTCCAGTAGCCGTTGAACTGGAGGAGTTGCGTCGGTTTGAACTCGAAGTCGAGGCCGTAGAGGTTCTCCGCCCCTCCTGTGGCGGGATCGCGCTGCGTGAAGACGGCGCCCACGCTGGAGCGCTCACCGATGTTGCGCTTCACCCGGGCGACGGCAAATCCGGTTTGCGCCGCGTGGCGGCCCCGGAGGTCGGTCGCTCCCGTGCCGACGCCGAGGACGCCGAAGTTCCATTCGCCGAGCCGGCCGGTCAGGCGGCCCCCCGCCTCGATCGGCACCGTCTCGCCGCCGTCAAGCCCGATGCGGCGCGAGAAGAAGGCCTTCATCAGGGCGGGCAGCCACGGCACTCTCTGGGGGGGGCCGAACTCGAATATGCCCGCGTTCTCGAGAAAGAAGTCCCGTTTCTCGGGAAAGAAGAGGGAGAACCGGGTCAGGTTGACCTGCAGATCGTCGACCTCGACCTCCGCGAAGTCGGTGTTGTAGGTGAGATCGAGAGCCACCGACTTGGTGAGCCCCAACTTGATGTCGAGTCCGCCGTCGATGTCGGTCGTCGACGTGCCGTTCGGAGGCTCTTCGGAGGCAGAACCGATGAAGTAGGGCTTGACGTCGAGGCTGCGCGAACGCCGAAGCCCGGCGAGCCCGGTCAGGGTGCCGGCCAGGGAAACCCGGTACGCCGCGGCGTGGGACACGCCCGAGGTGGTGATCGGCATCGCGGAACGCGGCAGATACGCCCAGTTCACCTCCTCGCTCTTGCGGCGAATGAGTCGCTGCACGTTCAGACCCCAGCGGTCGAGAGCCGGATCGAAGCGCAGGGTCGCGAAAGGAATGGCCATCTCTGCCGTCCAACCATCGGTCGTTCGTCGAGCCTTGACCGACCACACGCCGTCCCACTCCTTGTTCACGTCGCGTCCTTCGTCGGTGATCAGTGCATCGTGACGAGCGCCGTTCGGGTTGGTGGCGAAGGCGAAGGAGTTGCGGCCGTCGAGGAACGTGTCAAACACCAGAACGAAGGAGTCGTCGGCGGCGAGCTCCGCGTCGCGCTCCATCTCCTTGGCGATGATCTTCCCGGGCGCCCGATCGAACGCGCGCAGCGCCACGTAGAGCGTCGTGGGCGTATAGGCGATGGAGAACTCCGTCCGTTCGGTACCCGGCGCTCCTTCGCGGGGCTCACGCTGCCGAAAACCCGTGCCGGCCTCGGCCCGTCCCCAGGCGGGCTCGTCGAGTTGACCGTCGACGATGATCGGCTGGTCGATCGCGAGTGCGCCGATCGAGGGGCGCTCGGTGAGATCGGCATCGACCTGACCGATTGCCGGCGCACAGAACGCCAACGTGATGACGAATAAAGCCAGCCGATCGGAGGCCTTGGGAGGGCGACTGGTCCTGACGCGGGAATGGGCTGGGAGACGGGTGCTCATAAACGTTAAGGTTCTCTAAGGTTTTGCTCTAGATCTAACACCGTTCGATCAGTCAGAGTATCGTTGTTTGTCCTCGACAGAAGACCGGAGGTGACCATGTCGAAGATGCGTCTGGCGGTGTTTGTTTCTCTGCTTCTGGTGATGATGGCGGCGCCGGCCGTTGCCCAGAACCTCGGCACGGTCCGCGGCGAGGTCCGCGACGCGAACGGCGACCCGCTGCCGGGCGTGATGATCGAAGTCGACGGGCCGCTGGTGCGGGGCGACCGCTCGACGACGACGGGCGTGAACGGCGACTTCCTTGTTAGCGCGCTCAATCCGGGCGCGATCTCGGTCACCGGAAGACTCGACGGCTTCGAGGACGAGACCGTCGAGGATGTCCGCATCTCGATCTCCCAGACCAGCACGGTGCACATGGTGCTCCATCTCGCCGCGACCACGGAGGAGATCACGGTGACCTCGGAACGCCCGATCCTGGACGTGACGAGCAACGTGATCAGCACCCACCTGACCGAGGACTTCATCGACGACCTGCCGACGAAGCGCAGCTTCCAGGACTACGCGGGCATGGCCAAGGGCGTCACGATGCAGGGGCGGGACCAGACCTACGGCGACTGGCGCTACATTGCCTACGGCAGCAGCCCGGTGGCGAACGCCTGGAACATGGACGGGCTCAACTCCTCCATGCACGACTATGGCGGCGTCTGGTGGTGGATCAACCCGGACACGATCTCCGAGATCCAGGTGCTCGGCGTAGCGGCGCCGGCGGAGTACGGCGGCATGTCCGGCGCGGCGATCAACGTGGTCACGAAGTCCGGCACGAACGAGTTCGACGGCCGCCTGAACTACTACGGCCAGTTCGACTCGATGACCGCCGAGGGCCCGACGTCCCCCGGACTGACCGGCGAGGAGACCGGCTTCTATCGGGACAAGTTCAACAACTACACTCTGGCGCTGGGCGGCGCGTTCATCCCGGACAAGCTGTGGTACTTCCTGTCGCTCGAGTACAAGGAGGACGCACTCGGGGAGCCGGGCTCGATTCGGGAGTTCGTCCGGCCGGACCTCTGGGAGCGCTACAGCCTGAAGCTCGACTGGACCTTCAACCCGTCGAACACCTTGACGCTGGGCGCCCAGTACGAGGACTACGACTGGCAGCAAGCTTCGGATCCCTTCCTTTCCCAGGACGCGCGGACGCATGAGTTCGGTAACCGGCCTGCCTGGCGGATCGGCTGGCAGTCCGTGTTCTCGAACCGGACCTTCTTCGAAGTCAACTTAGCGGAGTTCGACAACTACGACCGCGTGGCCTCGGTCACCGGCAGCACGAACCCGCCCTTCGTGGACTACACGCAGCCGGTCCCCACCACCGTCGGCGGGCCGCGATATCCGTACGACTACGGCCCCAAGATGCTGCGTTCAAGCGCCAAGCTGACCCACTTCGCGGACGACCTGGCGGGTAGTCACGAGTTCAAGTTCGGTGTCCAGTTCACGGACGCCACGACCAAGACGCCCCAGCTCTACCCCGGTTCGGGCGGTCTCTACTACGCCAAGTTCGCCGAGAGCTTCTACTGGCGCTACACCCGGCAGCAGCACTACTACGGCAGCGACTCGACGTCGCTCGGGCTGTTCGTGGACGACTCGTGGAACCTGGGCGGGAAGACGACGCTGAACCTGGGTGTGCGCTACGACAAGGACAACGGCGGCATTCCACCGTACGAGGTGCTTCTGTCGCACGGCGGGGGCAAGGGGAACGCGGTGACCAGCGGCGAGTTCTACCCCGCCTACGACGACCTCGTCGACTGGGAGAACATCTCGCCGCGCTTGGGGATTGCCCACCAGGTCGGCGAAGGCGAACGGCAGGGCGTGCTGCGCGCGTCCTACGGCAAGTACTTCGAGGCGAACACCACCTCGATGTGGAACGGCCCCCATCCCGACCGGCCGCCTTCCGTGTACGCCTTCAGCTACTACCGGAACGGACCGTTCTACGTCTACCGCAGCGTTTCTGACGAAAGCCTCATCGAACCGGACCCGAACATGAAGGCGCCCGAGTACGACCAGTACGCGCTCGGCTATGAGCAGCAACTCAGCGAAACCCTCACGCTCGGCGCCGAGGTCGTCATCAAGGAGGGGAAGAACCTGATCGGCTGGCAGATTCTCGACGACGGCGTCTACGAGGAGGTGCCCTTTGTCAATCCGGAGACGGGCGAGACGATGACGCTCTACAGCGTCATCGAGGAGCCGACACGCCGCAAGGGCAACAGCCCGGGACCGGGTGCGAACGCGCCGCCCGATGCGAGGTACTACCAGGACTACCAGGGGATCTTCGTCAGCCTGACCAAGCGGAAGGTCGGCAGATGGGGGCTCAACATGTCGCTTGGCTGGTCGAAGTCGGAGGGGCGGACTTCACGGCACCGCGACCAGCGCCAGGCCGAGCCCATCTTCGGCGGTCTGGAGGGCGCGGATCCGAACCTCCATATCAACGCGGAAGGGTTGCTGCAGGCGGACCGGACTTGGGTCTTCGCCGCCCAGGGGCAGGTCGACCTGCCCTGGAAGCTCCGGGGAACGGGCGTGTTGAAGGTCCAGGACGGGCGGCCGTATGCGCTGTTCCAGCGGGTGCAATTGGCCCAGGGGAGAGTCGATGTCGGGTTGACCCCGCGTGAAGATGGTCGGCGGATGCCGGGCAACAAGCTCCTGGACCTCGGGATCGGGCGCGACTTCTCGCTCGGGAATGACGTCTCGCTCGGTATCGACCTGCAGGTCCTGAATGCCCTGAACGACGACGGCTGGGACTACTGGCAGAGCACTGCGTTCAGGGACGGCAATCTCGTTCCTACCATCTACCAGTATCCGCGCCGGCTGATGCTGCGGCTGAGCTTCCACTTCTAGGAGATCATTGTGATGCTTACAAGGAACGTCGTTCGAACAACCGGAACTTCAGGTTGGAGTCCGTCGAGGCATGGGCAATGGAAACCCTTCTTGTGCCTGGCGCTGCTGGCGGCCCTGTGGTGCGCACCGGCCCTTGCCACGGAGGGTGACTGGCCGCAGTGGCGTGGCCCGGCCAGAGACGGATATGCGCCCGTGGCCGGCAACGAGAGGCTTGCCGCGGCGCTTCAGGGTCCGCTGCCGGCGGCGCTGCACCAGGTCTGGAAGGTGGAGGTCGGGCTCGGGCAGTCGGCGCCGATCCTCCACCAGGGCCGGCTGTACATTCATGTGCGACAGGGCGAGGATGAAGTCGTTCTGGCGCTCGACCCGGAGACGGGCGAGGAGATCTGGCGCTACGGGTACCCGGTTCCCTACGTGGAGGTGAATCACGCTTCGGCATGGGGCCCCGGCCCCAAGTCCACGCTGACCGCGGTCGGGGACACGCTCTACACCTTCGGCGTCACGGAGAGGCTGCACGCCATCGACGCGGAGCAGGGCGACGTGCGCTGGGACAAGAGCTACGACGACATCTACAAGCAGCCGTACCCCGAGTGCGGCACCAGCGCTTCGCCCCTGGTCGAGGGCGATCTCCTCATCGTGCCGATCGGTCAGACCTGGCCGGATCCGTCGCTCGAGAGCCTGGGAGAGCTGGTGGCCTACAACCGCCACACCGGTGAAGAGGTATGGCGCACCGAGTACTTGCCGCCGGGCTACGCCTCGCCGATGGCGTTCACGATCGAGGGGGTCCGGCAGATCGTTACCACGACCCAGAACCACGTGGTCGGGATTCGCGCCAGCGACGGCAAGACGCTGTGGAAGAAGGAAATGCGGATCTTCATGGAGCAGAACATCCCGACCCCGGTCCTATACGACGGCAAGGTTCTGATCGGTGGCTACCACTGGGGAAACGCGCTGCTCGATTTCGAGCCGAGCGGCAGCGACGAGCTATGGGACGTCAACAGCGTCTGGGCGACGAAGCGGCACGAGCTGTACATGGACTCGCCGGTGCTGATCGGCGACTACGTCTACTTCCGTTCGCACAAGAGGCTCGGAACGATGGTCTGCGTCGACATCCGGACCGGCGAGCAGTGCTGGCAGGGTCCGCCTCAGGCGGCGCGGTACGCGTCCTTCGTTGTCGTCGGTGACGACCGGATCCTCGTCTCAACCGACAATGGCGACATCAAGGTGCTCGCGGCGGATCCCTCCGAGTACCGGGAGCTTGCCTCATGGGAGGTCGCCGACACTCCCGTCTTCACCCATATGACGGTCGCCGGGTCGCGGATGTACGTCAAGGACGAGGCGCACCTCGCGGTATTCGAAATCGCGGTGGACCAGGTCACGGAGGCTTCGGACAGTCCGACAGGCGCGGTCGTCGCGGACGCATGGACGCCGACGCCGGAAGACGAGGCGGCGGTACTCGAGGTCGTCAACAGGATGTTCGACGCGCAGAAGGAAGCCACGAGCTGGGAGCAGGTCGAGGAGCACCTGAGCTACTGGGCCGACGACTTCAGCGACTACTCCGGCCAGACGAAGGCGGACTGGGTCGTGATGTACCGGAACATCTTCGACCAGATCGGGCGGATCGGTTCTCCGCTGGGGAACGACACCAAGTCGATGTACGTCGAGTGGCTCGGCGATACCGCGGTGGTTCGGGGCATCTTCGTCGACTTCCGGCCGCGCCGTCAGGCCCTCATGGAGATGTTCTACATGGTCAAGAAGTACGGCGACCGGTGGCTTGTCAACGCGACCGACAACAGGCCCATCTGGGAGAGATGGGCCGAGGGAGGAGAGTTCAAGAGCACCGCCTTCGGCGCGGAGTCGGAGGATCAGTAGGGTCCTCGATCTCCAGGGCCGAGTCCTGGCGTCGCCGGGAGGTTCGGTTCGGCGCGGCGGCGCGCCGTTCCTCAATGCCCGTTCGGGCTGGTAGTGTCGGCGGCATCCTTCCCGGCCTCAGTCTCCTTCCGAGAGGTCCAGCAGCATGTCGCTCTCCTCCGAACTCCAGGCCCGCCTTCAGGGCATCGTCGACTCCTCTCCGTGTGTCCTGTTCATGAAGGGCAACCCGGTCGCTCCGCAGTGCGGGTTTTCGGCTCAAGTCGTGCAGGTGCTGAATCGCCTCCTCCCGGAGTACCAGACCTTTGACGTGCTGTCGGACGGGGAGGTCCGCGACGGCGTCAAGGAGTTCTCCGACTGGCCGACGATCCCCCAGCTCTATGTCGGCGGCGAGTTCCTGGGCGGCTGCGACATCGTCAAGGAGATGTACGACAGCGGCGAGCTCCACGACGCGCTGGGCATGGAGCGTCCCGCGTTGACGGCGGATCAGGTCGCGATCTCGATCAGCGCCGATGCTGAGCAGATCCTCCGCGACGCCCAGCAGCAGCAGGAGGCGGAGCTTCACTTCGGCATCGACGCGAAGTTTCAGCCCTTCCTCGGCTTCGGCCCGGCGACGGGATCGGAGGTCCGGGTGCAGGTCGGGGATCTGTACTTCCTGCTCGATCAGGAAACGGCGGCGCGCGCCCAGGGCGCCTCGATCACGGTGGTCGACAGCGAGCACGGCCAGCGCCTGGATGTCGACATCCCGGCCGCCCGCGCCGCCGGTTGAACGTCCGGCGCGGGAACGGAACGTCGCCTGGAATGGAGATTGCGCATCAGCCGTCGCCGCAGGAGACGGCGGAGCGCATCCGGGAGGCGGTGGCGGCGGCGCTGCCGGGCGCCCGGGTCGAGGTGACGGGCGAGGGCAGCCACTTCAGCCTGCGGGTGGAGTCCGCCGCCTTCGCCGGCCAGGGCCGGCTGGCCCGTCAGCGGCTTGTGCTGCGGGCTGTTGCCCCGCTGATGAAGGGCGAAGGCGCGCCGGTTCATGCGATCGACCGTCTGGAGACCGTGCTGCCGACCGCGGAGTAGCGCTCCGGTTTGAACCGGCCCGACCGGACGTGGTACATTCCAGGGGATTCTGAACCACCAACCAGCAACCTTGGACCCGGGAGGATGCTCGTGATCTCCAACCTCGTGATTCCCAACCGTTGGCGCTTCTGCGCTCTTGTCGCCGTGCTGCTTGTCGCTGCCGCTCCGGCATTCGCCGCCGGCCCCAACGAAGTCGACCGCTCGAACGACGCGGTTACGTTCCATGAGGACGTCGAGCCGATCCTGCAGCGCTCCTGCCAGGGTTGCCACCGGCCCGAGGGCGTCGCCTACGGCGGCATGATTGCGCCGATGGCGCTCGTCACCTTCGAGGAGGCTCGGCCCTGGGCCCGGAGCATCGCCCGTCAGGTGGAGGCGAAGCGGATGCCGCCCTGGTTCGCGAGCGAGGAGACCCACGGGCAGTTCACGAACGAGCGGATTCTGAGCGGGGAAGAGATCGACACGATCCTCAGTTGGGCCAGCACGGGCGCCCGCCGCGGCGATCCGGTGAACGCGCCGGCGCCGATCGAGTGGCCGAGCGGATGGCTGATCGGGGAACCGGATCTGGTGCTCGATCTGGCCGAGCCGTTCTGGGTCGACGACGACGTGAGGGACCTGAACATCAGCCTCAAGGCCGAGATGATCACGGATGAGATGTTGGCCGAACCGCGCTGGATCAAGGCCATCGAGTTCCGGCCCGGCAGCGGCGTGGTTCACCACGTCGTCGGTTCCCGAATTGCCGCCGAGACCGAGACGCCCGGAGCTGCGGGCCTGATCGGCGGCATCGCTCCCGGCACCGAGCCTTTCCACCTTCCTGACGGTGCCGGCCGCCTGCTGGTGCCGGGCAGCCAGCTCTACTTCTCGATGCACTACAACAAGGAGCCGGGCGTGGACACCGGCGTCTGGGACCGCTCCCAGATGGCCTTCAAGTTCCATCCCAAGGACGCGAAGATCGACCGCATCGCCAAGTGGGAAGGCGTCGGCAACAGCGACTTCGAGATCCCGCCCGGCCATGAAAACTGGGTGATCGGCGCCTCCAAGGTCTTCGAGCACCCGACCACGATCTACGGCTACCTGCCGCACTCCCATCTGCGCGGCCTGGACGCGAAGTACACCGCGTACTACCCCGACGGCACCGAGGAGGTCCTGCTCAACGTTCCGGTCTACGACTGGAACTGGCAGGCGAACTACACCTACAAGGAGCCGAAGCAGCTTCCGGCCGGAACCCGCGTCGACGTGCTGATGACCTACCTCAACACGGAGGCGCGGAACGAGGTCACCGACCTGGAACTCGACACGAGCCGCGCCATCCGCTTCGGCGGTCCCACCACCGACGAGATGATGATCGGTTTCATCGACTACTCGGAGGATCGGGGTGACGCACAGGTCACCGAGACCGAGGACACCCCGGCCGCGGTGACGCCGGCGGCCGGCGGCGGCCAGTAACGGCGCCGAGGCAAGACTGGAGGGGCGGGCGCCTGGGAACCCGGGTGGCGCGACCCGCGCCACCCGTGAACCACTCCGTGCGCCCGTCATCGGGCGCGCGGATGGAACGCGGGCATCCTGCCCGCATCCGGTGGGTGCCCGATGACCGCTGAACGGCTCTACGCTGCGGTCGATCTGGGCGGGTCCCACATCGGACTGGCGCTGGGGTCCGTCGACCCGGCGGCGGGTGATTACCGCCTGGTTGCCCGGAGGAACCTCGAAGGCGGCGGCTATGACGGGTGGGAGCCGGTGCTTGACCGGATTGCCGAAGGCCTCCTCGAACTGGGGCAGGAGGTCGGCGAACGGCCCGTCGCGGTTGGCGTCGGCTGCCCCGGATGGGTGGACCTCGACGCCGGCATCACACGCTTCCTGCCAAACCTACCGACCCAGTGGCGGGACGTGCCGGTCGCCGACGTTCTTGGCGCGCGGCTGGGGACCCGCGTCCACCTGCTGAACGATGTCCGCGCGGCGACGCTGGGCGAGTTCACGCTCGGCGCCGGCCGCGGCGCCTCGACGATGGCGCTGTTTGCGCTCGGCACCGGAATCGGCGGCGGCGTCGTCGTGGACGGCAAGCTGCGTCTGGGACCGCTCGGTTCGGCGGGAGAACTCGGTCACCAGACCGTCGACCCCAACGGACCGCTGTGCGGCTGCGGCAACCGGGGTTGCCTCGAAGCGGTGGCGAGCGGTCCGGCCATCGCCGCGGCCGGTGTCCGGCTCCTGTACTCCGGTCAGGCGCCGCTCCTCTTCGAGCGGACCGGCGGCGATGCTGGGCGGGTCACGGCCGAGACGATGGGCGAGGCGGCAAGAGCCGGCGACGAGGCCGTGATGCGAGAACTGGAGCGGATCGCCGGCCTGGTCGGCGTCGCGGCGGCCAACGTCGTCGTGGCGCTCCATCCGGAGCTCGTGCTGCTCGGCGGCGGCGTCGCCGGCCTCGGCGACGTGCTGTTCGACGGTGTCCGGCGGGAGATCGCCGAGCGCGTTCGGGTGTTTCCGATTGACGATGTACGCGTCGAGCCCACGGCGCTCGGCGCCGACTCGGGCCTCGCCGGCGCGCTGGTGTGGGCCGCGTCGCGGTCCCGGTAGCACTCGCCTGCCGCGCCCTAGGCCGCTGACCGGTTCTCGGTTCGGGCTGGAGTGGCGGTAGTTGTCGCCACGTGCCGCCGGCGGCGGCGGAGAAGGAGCTCGGCCAGGAAGAGGAGCGTGGCCGCGGCGACCAGAAGCGACCACAGCTCGAAGCGGCGGATTGCGGTGGAGGCGCCGGGGGCGGCAATGGCGGCGACGGCGCCGGCTACGGTCTCGTGGAACAGGCCAGAGGTTTCGGCGGCGAGTTCGGCGAGGGCGGCGATGTCGGGGGCGCCGGGGCGCAGTTCGTCGCGGGCGGGGAAGAAGATCGTGCGGCCGGGTCCGACGCTGGCCTCGGCGCCCGGTGCTCCGGTGTGGACTTCGACGCGGTAGGGCTCGAGGCTTGGCGCGAGTTGCAGGCCCTGTTCGGGCGACAGACGGTAGAGGCCCGGGCCGGTACGCTGCATCGGCGCCTCGAGGCGGCGCTCGCCGCGCAGCACGACGAGTCGGGGAGAGAGGTCGCTGGCGAAACGCCCGGCGTCTTCGATGACGCTGAGTTCCGCTTCGACGTTCTCGTCCCGGCGGCCGAGGCGCAGTTCCCACTCGGCGCTGGCGCGCCGGTCGGCGGCGTCGCGGACGACCTGGGCGACGAGACGGGGCAGCTCGGGCCACCGCAGCCAGTCGCTCGCCCAGCGGGGCTGGAGATCGGAGGTGAACATCCAGGTCTTGCCGAGGCCGACGTAGCGGCTGGCCAGGATCGGGTCGGACTCTCCGGCGCCGAGAATGACCTCCGCGCTGTCCTTGGCCACCGCGGCAATGCGACCGTAGAGCTGAGGCGCGGCAGCGATGTCGACTCCCGCGAGCGCTTCGGACTGGCCGCGCTGCTCGACACGGATCTCCTCTTCCCGGGCCGAGTCGGGGAGTTGGTTCATCGTCTCGTCGATCAGGATGCTCTGCACGGACGAGGGATCCTCGATCGTGTAGGCGTTGCCGTCGCCCCAGTCGGCGATGTCCGCGAGCAGCTCGCGGTCGGATTCGACGCCGATGGCGACGGTGGAGACGGTGATTTCTTCCTGCCGCATGCGGAGCACCAGGCGCTCGTACTCGTCCGGGTAGGTGCGGCCGTCCGAGACCAGGATCACGTGCTTGACCTCGGACTGGACTTCCGAGAGCTGATCCAGGCAGGCCTCGAGTGCAGGATAGAAGTTGGTCTGGGCGCTGGCCTCGATGCGGTCGACGCGCTCCGAGAGCCGGTCCTGTTCGCGCACGAACTGCAGAGGGACGATCTCGTGGGTGTGCCAGTCGAAGGCGACCAGACCGAAGCGGTGCTGCTCGTTCAGCATGCCGAGGGCGGCCTTGGCGGCCTCCTTGGCCAGCTCCATCTTCGGACCCTTCATGCTGTAGGACTTGTCGAGCGCGATCATCAGTGCGACCTCGCTGCGCTCTTCCTCGATCTCGAAGTCGAGCGGCAGCACGCGCTCGAGCGGTGAGTCCCGGTATCCCTCCTCGCCGAAGGTCGCCTCGCCGGCCACGAACAGCAGGCCGCCGCCCTCCTCCTCGACCCATTGCCCAAGCGCCTGCTGGGCCGGTCCGGGGAGGCTGTCGGCCGCGACGTTGCTCAGCAGGACGGCGTCGTACCGAAGCAGGGCGGCCGGGTTGAGCGGGGTGCGTTCCGGTGTGGACCGGGTTGTCTGCAGTCCCTGACCTTCGAGCAGCCGCTCCAGATCGCCCGAGTGATCGGCTGGCGCCAGGAGCAGGACGCGGTGCTTTGGCGCCACGCGGAGACTGCCGCGCCAGACGGCGCCCTCGGTCGAAGCCTCACCGTCGCCGCTGCCGACGACGACTTCGAACGTCTGGAGTCCCGGCTCGGCAAAGGTCCACTCGAGCTCGATTTCAGTGACTCCGGGGGCGAGCGGGACGCGGTGCAGCTCTTCGCCGCCGCCGCCGCGCAGGGTCAGGGGGGCTTCGGGCAGGGACGCACGGCTGCCGAGGCGAAAGACCCAGTTGCGGGGCTCGCCGGCGCGCAACGGGCGCTCGTCGTCGTCTGTCGCGACCGACTCGATCCACACCGGTGGCGCAACCCGGTCGAGAACCGCCGTGTCGATGCGGAGCTCTGGATACCGGGCCGCGCTTCGGGCAGCGATGCCGTCCAGGTTCTGGCCGTCCGAAAGGAGCAGAATGCGGCGGACGCGATCGCCCCGGAGCGCGGCCGCGGTCTGGCGAAGGGCAGCCTCCGGCCGCGTGCTGCCACGGTCGAGCGTGGCGTTGCCGGCCGCGGCGGTGCTGGAGTCGGCAACCTCCAGACGTCGCAGGTCCTCCGCGTCGGCGGCGGCAGCAGCGCGGTCGGCGTACGCGAACAACCGCACCGGCCCCTCCGGGTCGATGCCGCGGTCGATCGCCTGAAGCGCGCGGTTCAGGCTCGCCGGTTCGACGCTGGCGGAGACATCGACCAGCACGGCGACATCGAGATCACGGCTCCTCCAGGTGACGACGGGTTCCGCGAGCGCGAGTGTGGCCAGCGCCAGCAGCGATCCACGCATCCAGAGGAGCCGCCGCCGCTGACGGTCGGGCCGATCGCTTCGCTGGGACCACAGCAGCACCGCGAGCGGCAGCGCCGCGAGCAACCAGAACGGTTCGACCAAGGTCATGGGTGAAGCACCCGCCTGTTCCGGCGGCAAGGCACCCGCCTGCTCCAGTCTGGGGGACAGGGTCCCAGGGGTCGCTCACGCTTCTGAGTGGGATGAAGGGTTGGCGTTCGCTTCACTCCACTCGCTCCGGTTGGGCGTTGCTGCTTGTGATGGCGCCGGCCGTCGCTCGTTCCGAGCCCCCTGGGACCCTGTCCCCCAGACCGGAACAGGCTCGACGTTGTCGTCGGGCGAATCGCAGGCCGGGATGTGGTCATGCGAGTCATACGGTGAGGCCGCGGAAGAAGGTGACCGCTTCGATGGAGGCGAGGAGGAGGCCGGCCAGGGCGAGGGTGCGCCAGGACCAGGGGCGGCGGGTGTCTTGGGTGAGCTCGGCGAGACGATCGGGGGCTACGGGTTCGAGGTCGGAGTCGTTGATGCGGGTCGCCCATTCTTCCTGGAGGCCGAGGGCCGGTTCGGTGCCGGCGTCGACGCTGTGCCCGGTGAGCCAATCGGCGGCGTTCTGGAGCAGGGCGGCGAGGTCGGGGCGCTGAGCCAGGGGGGAGAGGTCGAGGTCGAAGGCGATGACGACGGAGCGTGCCGTGAGGTCCGGCAGCGCTGGGTCGGGGGAGGAGGAGATCGGAGGCGAAGCCGGGTCGGCCGGGTCGCAGACGGCGATTGCGGTCAGGTTGCCGGCCGTGGCGAGGGGCCTGCAGCGGGGGTCGAGTTCGCGCGCGGCGATCGTCGCCGGCAGACCGAGCAGCGAGACGCCGGCCAGGATCGGGTGGTCGACGACGACGCGGTCGATTCGATGCAGGGCTCGAGGTGCGGCTTCGGCGGCCGAGAGTCCTCCGGCCGCAAGCGCTTCCGGTGGGTCGAGGAACAGGCGGGGCAGCGCCGGGAGGCTCGCCGGTGCGGTGCGGTGGAAGACGGCGATGTCGGCTGTGACCGTCGTGCCGGATGCTGCAGTCGGTGGCTGCGGGTCGGCTTCGCCGGCCGTCTCGTCGGTGTCGGTGTGTACTGCCACGACCTCGACCGAAGGGTCCGCCTCGAAAGCGCGCGCGGCGGCCGAATCGCTGAACGAGGCTCGACTACGGGTGTGAACGAACAGGTGCCGCTGGCTGTTCGCCCGCACCCCGGAGGCGGAACCGGTCGTCCGTGCGTCGATCAACGTGGCCCGGTCGTCCAGCGGGAAGACGTCGCCGGGCGTCTGGAGACGGGCCGTCACCGGGCCGGGGGCAAAGCCGGCGATGTCGATCAGGGCGGTGAAGCGGTTGCCGGGAGGCAGTTCGAGCTGTCGCTGGATGCGAATCGTCTCGGAATCCGAGACCGTCAATTCGATCGGCACCGGATCGGAGGAGTCCGCGGAATCCGTCGCCAGGACTTCGAGCAGCGCCTCCGGTTGCGCTTCGTGGCTGGGCGTCGGGCGGGTCACGAAGAGGACGATGCCGGCGTTTCTGGCCGGGGCGAGGACGGACACCGTATGGGTCGCGGTGGCGGGGTCCGTGATCGGCCTCCAGTCAGAGACACCGTCGGTGAAGAGGTAGACCATGTTCGCGGCGGGAATAGCCGGTTCGGGACCAGCTTCCGCGTCCTCGGGCTGGAAGGATCCGGACAGGGCGAGCAGGGCCTCCGCGGGCGTGAGCGGAGTCGGGTCGGCGCCCAGCGTGAAGCGGCTGCCGGCGTCGGCTTCGGCTATGACCCGGCGCGCCTCGGCGACAGCCAGTTCCGTCCGGGTCCCCGTCCCGCCCGGCAGGGCGGCGCGCATGGTGGGGGAGGAGTCGAAGGCGAGGGCAATCAGGTCGCCGCCTCCAGGCTGCAGCCAGGGGGCCTGGCCCGCTGCCAGAGCCAGACAGCCGGCCACGGTCATGGCGAGAAGCAGCGAGAGCAGCCAGCGCAGGCGGTCGCGCCGTCGCCGCCGGGCCGCCAGCAGCCGCCGCCAGAGCAATGTGGACGAGACCGAGAGGCTCTGTGCGGTGGGCTTGATCAGGTAGATCACGAGCACCGCCAGAGCGGCAAGCACGAGAGGCAGCCAGACGGGCATGGCTAGGGCCAACCGAGCCGGCGCTGCGCGCCGGATGCGGGCAGGATGCCCACGTTCCCAGGCTCGGAGTTGTGAGTCGTTGTGCCGTGCAAGGCTCTAGCGTCCTCGGCTCAGCAGACCGCGGCGCAGGGCGCCGAGGGCCAGCTCCTCGAAGCGCATCTCGACCGGCGCCTGGATGAAGGACCAGCCACGGGCAGTGCAGCGGGTGCGGATCTCGTCCCGGTGGGCGTCGGCCTCGTTCTCCAGCCGGTGGAGGAGGGTGGGGGCGCCATGCACGCGGATCGTGTCGCCGGTCTCGCTGTCGACCAGCGTCGTGTCGCGGTCGAGCGGTGCTTCGAGATCCTGGTGATCGGTGATCTGGAGGACCGCGACATCGTGGCGCAGCGGCAACAGCAGGTCGAGACCGCCTTCCGTGGTGTCCGAGAGCAGATCCGAGATCAGAATCACCAGACCGCGCCTGCGGCCGGCGGCGAACACCTGGCGTACCGCGTGGTCGAGACGGGTGTCGCCGCCCGTGTCGAGATTGGCGAGAAAGTCGAGCGCGCGCCATACCTGTCGCGAGCCGTGAAGCGGTCCGAGCACCTGGTGCGCGTGGCTCGAGTAGGGCGCCAGCGTGACCCGATCGAGGGTGGAGAGGGCGATGTAGGTCAGGGCGGCGGCGATCCGGCGCGCGGCGTCGAACTTGCGGCGGCCGGCGGCGCCCGGCGTGGGCGCCATGGAGCGGCTGCAGTCGAGCAGGATGTAGACGGCGAGATCGCCGTGCTCCTCGAACATCCGCAGCAGCAGGCGGTCGAACCGGAGGTACGCGCGCCAGTCGAGGTGGCGCACGTCGTCACCCTCGACGTAGGGGCGGTAGTCCGCGAACTCGATTCCGGAGCCGAGGTGGGTGGCGCGGTGCTCCCCCTTGAAGCCGCCCGCGGGTACGCGGCGCGTCAGCAGCCGCAGGCGCTCCAGCCGGGCGAGGAAGGTCGGCTCGAAGGCGAAGGCGGAATGGTCGGCCACGGCGGGCGGGTAGAGCCTTCTCAGCCCTCGGGCACGTTGTCGACCAGATCCTGGAGCACATCGTCCAGGTCGATACGCTCGGCCTCGCCCTCGAAGTTCAGCAGGACCCGGTGGCGCAGAGCGGGCAGGGCAACGGCGCGGATGTCCTCCCGGGCGACGTGGGCGCGGCCGCGGATCAGGGCGTGGACCTTGGCGCCGAGGACCATCGCCTGGACGCCGCGCGGGCTGGCGCCGATACGCACGTAGCGGCGAACCGCCTCGGCGGGACGGTCTCCTTCGGGCCGGGTCGCCATGCCGAGCCGGATCGCGTAGTCCTGGACCGGACGCGCGATCGGGGCGAGGCGGACGGCCCGCCGCATCGCAATGACCTGTTCGGCCGTCCACAGCGCGGCCGCCGTCGGCGTGTGCCCAGATGTCGTGCGGTCGAGAATGGTGTGCAGTTCCTCGATCCCCGGGTACGTCATCCGCAACTTGAACAGGAAGCGGTCGAGCTGCGCTTCGGGCAACGGGTACGTCCCCTCCATTTCCAGCGGGTTCTGGGTGGCGAGGACGAAGAAGGGCGGCCCAAGGAGGTTCGTTACGCCGCCGACGGTGACCGTCGTCTCCTGCATCGCCTCGAGCAGGGCCGACTGGGTCTTCGGGGTGGCGCGGTTGATCTCGTCCGCGAGCAATAGATTCGCGAAGATCGGTCCGGGCTCGAACACGAGCCGCCGGCCTCCCGTCTCGTCTTCGCGCAGGACGTGGGTGCCGACGATGTCGGCGGGCATCAGATCCGGTGTGAACTGGATGCGGGAGAACTCGACATGAAGGGCGTCGGCCAGGGTGCGCACCAGCCGCGTCTTGCCGAGGCCGGGAATGCCCTCGAGCAGGACGTGGCCGTCGGCGAGCAGACCGATGATCACGCCGTCGACCACCTCCTCCTGGCCGACGATCACGTTGCCGATCTCGCTGCGCAGTTGGCCGCATTGTTCGGCGAACTCGGTCAACTGCAGCGCCAGATCGGCCGCGGTCCGGGGTTCGGCGGTGTCGTTCAATCCCTGTCCTCCCGGGAATCGTCCTCTAGGGACTCGAGGTAGCGCCGCACGGAAACGCGGTGGCGCCAGGCGATCGGATGCCGGGGCGGCGGCAGATCGCCGGTTGCGGCGGTGGGGTTGGCGCCGACGCCGGCGGCGGCGCTGGCGCCGCGCATCGCCACCTCCGCGGCCCGGAACTGGGTCGCGCTGGTCGTGGTCAGGGGCCGGCGGAAGGTGTCCTCGGGCGACTCGAGCAGGGCGGTCTCCAGCGCCTGCTCGAGGCTGAGGGCAGAGGTCAGGAGGTCCCCGAAGGGGTCGACCATCTCGTCCTGCGGTCCGGTGCCGACACCGGCCGTGCCGCCGTCGGCCTCGGCGTTGCTGGCGCCGGGTTCTTCGCTGACCGCCGCCGCCGTTCCGCTCTCGTTGCCGGAGCCTTCACCGTCTTCCGTCGGTTGGCCGCCGGCGCCCTCACCGGCTGCCGCTTCGGCTCCGGCCTCGGCGCCCTCGCCTTCGCCGGGCGTTCCGGGCGCGCTCAGCTCGTCCTCTCCGGCTCTCTCGCCGGTGTCCAGTTCCCGCATGAGGTCGGCGCCGGTCTCGGGGTTCGCTTCGCCCGCAAGATCGCCTGCCGCGGCCTCGGCGCCCTCCGCGCTGCCTTCGGTGCCCTCTGCCTCCGCGTCGTCGCCGAGACTTCCCTCGGCGCCCTCGGCGCCCTCGGAGCCGTCTCCGGCCCCTCTCCTGGCATCGTCGGAGGAATCCGGCTCGCGCACCCGGAGGGTCAGGAAGGGCAGATCGCCAAGCCGCACATCGAACTCCGGGACGCCGGGCTGGCGACCGGGTTCTTCTTCCAGCAGCGCTGCCGCTTCGAGGCCGCGAGCGGCTGAGTCGGCGCCGTCGCCGCTCATCGCAGCGGCCAGCGCCTCGCCGACCACGGAGGTCGGCAGGGCGATGGGCGCCAGCAGGACCGCGCTCAGGATCGCCGAGGCCGCGGCGCCCCGGGGGACGAGGCGGGGCGCCGTCTGCCGCGGTCCGGTGCGTTCCAGGCCCGTGACTCCGCGTTCGAGGACGAGCGCAATCCAGGGCAGCGGCCAGACGGCCTCGGCGTCGTTCTTCGCGTGGCGCCGGTCGCCGGGGCGGGTGTCCAGGCGCTTCTGCATCTCCAGGGCGGTGGCGACCGTGTCGTGCAGATCGCCCGCCCGGTCCACGGCCCGAGCCGCGGCGGGAAGATCGCGGCCCAGAGAGGCGGCCTCACGGAGCAGCAGGGCGAGGAGGACGATGCCGCCCGCCCACGACGGCCACAACGCAGCGACGCTGCCGTCGCCGCCGGCCGCCACGCGCAGCAGCCAGGTCGAGAGCAGCCAGAGGCAGGACGCGGGGGCCAGCCAAACGAGCGCCGCGAGGGCGCGCCGCAGGCGGAGCCGCCGGTCGACAGCGGCGAGGCCGCGCAGGAAGTCGCGGCGGAGGCCGGCCGCGGCCTGGCCGGCGACCGGGGAATCGGCTTCAGGCGGGCTCAATTCGGTTCCCAGAGCGCGATGCCCCCGGCCTGCTTGCCGATCTCGACCTGGGCGACGCGCCGGAACGCGCCGTTGTCGTAGACCTCGACGACTCCCGGTTCGCCGCCGATTCCCTCGACCGTGACCAGGCTGAAACGGCCGTCCGAGGTGATCGCCACGCCATGCGGGATCCGTCGTGTCGTGTCGACGCGAGCCACTTCGCTGCCCGTTTCCAGATCCCAGAAGCCGATCGAATCGCTCTTCTTGTAGGTGACGACCAGCAGGCCCTCATCGGGTGTTACAGCCGCGTTATAGGGGCCGGCCACCGGCGTGTCCAGGCGTCGCGAGACACTCCACTTGCCGGTGTCGACCTCGTAGATCGCGTTGCCCGAAAGAGCCGTGATGTAGACGAGGCCGCCGGCCGTCGGCGGCGTGACCCAGGAGGGCTCGACCGCGGCGCCGGCGTGAGCGCTGCCGTGGCTCTCGGTGGTCTGATGATCGCCGTGAGCTCCGTGGGCGGCGTCCACGACGGTCTCAGTGCCCAGCTTGAGGCGCCGGCCGACCTCGAAACGGAGCGCGTCG